>CAJTZD010000033.1:0-22128 GCA_910584235.1 uncultured Acetatifactor sp. | reverse complement strand
GGCAGACGCCGGGAAGCGAGCCTGGGACGGAAGCCGGGCAGACGCCGGGAAGCGAACCTGGGACGGAAACCGGGCAGACGCCGGGAAGCGAGCCTGGGACGGAAGCCGGGCAGACGCCGGGAAGCGAGCCTGGGACGGATACCGTACAGACCGCCGGGACGGGAGAGGAACCCTGGTCGGACCAGGAGACGGCGGAATGGGTCCGTATGGCAGGGGAGGCTTTGGCCGAAATTGCCGCGGAAAGGGATATCATGGCTTTGGTCTATTTAAGCGATGCGTATCCGGTGCGGGTATCGCCCTCCTACGACAGCCGGACGGCAGTCACTGTGCTCAGCGGTCAGACCGTAAATATCCTGGGCTTGGCGGTGGATGAGAATCTGGAGGTCTGGCACTATGTAAAGCTGTATTATGGGAACCAGGAGATTTACGGCTATGTGCCCAGGACGTATCTGGCCTGCTCGGATGAGCGCTTCCTGGGATGGGAGGAGACGTTCGGCATGAATGCGGCGGTCTATACCGCGGACGGCGACGGAACTTACCCGGACATCGAGCAGTTCCCGGAGAGCTACCGCCCCATGCTTTTGGAACTGAAAAAGGCGCACCCCAACTGGACCTTTGCGAAGATGAATACGACTTTGGACTGGGGAGACGTGATATCTAATGAGTTGCTGTACGGAAGAAGCCTGGTATACAAAACGCTTCCGGCCTGGGCTAAAAACGGTCTCTATGATACCGGAAATTGGTACTATGCCTCCAGGGCAGCGCTGGAGCTGTACATGGATCCCAGGAACGGTCTGAAAGAAGATACCATTTTTCAGTTTGAAGCCTTGACGTATAATGAGACATATCATACCGAGGAAGCGGTAAGGAGTTTCCTAAAAGGTACTTTTATGACGGATGGCGATGACGGCGGGAAGTTTGCGCCGGGTACCGACAAAACCTATGCAAAGCTGTTCTGGGAAGTGGGCAGGGAAGAGGGACGGAAAGTAAGCCCGTTCCATCTGGCGGCCCGGGTTCTGCAGGAGCAGGGGGACGGGACTTCGCCCCTGATCTCCGGAACCTATCCGGGATATGAGGGTTATTACAATTATTTCAATATCAAAGCTTCAGGCACCACAAACGAGGAGATTTACACAAAGGGGCTGCAGCATGCGAAAGAGCAGAACTGGAATAACGCTGACAGCGCCATTCGGGGCGGAGCGGATTTCATTTCGGCCAATTATATCAAGCGGGCCCAGGATACCCTGTATCTGCAGAAATTTAATGTGAACCCGCCCGGTACGGCCAACGCGTATGCCACGTACACCCATCAGTATATGCAAAACATTATGGCGCCCACTACGGAAGGACAAAGCATCAAAAGGCTTTATGCGGGAGCAGGCGCCATTGACAGCCCTTTTGTGTTCAAGATTCCGGTCTATGAGAACATGCCCGCGCAGCCCTGCGCGGAACCGGTTGTGTCTATGGAGGTGGCATTGGCTTTGCCGGAGGGCTATGGGGATTCGGTTATGTGGCTGGACGGCGTGCCTTATCAGGGGGAGCTGAGGAACGGCAGCCTGATTGCAGCCGCGCCTGACGAGAACGTGAAAACAGCTGTGGTCTATCGGTACGATGAGGCCGGCGTGGCCAGAGGAATGTATGTCTGGAGTCTGGCGCATAACGGAACGGTCTATACTGCCACCGCGGAGCCGGGGCTGCAGGATTTGCTGACCTATCACGGATTTTCCATCCGCATCAAAGGGAAGACGGGCATCCGCGTGAAAACCGGCATTTCCAAAGATCTGCGGTCCCGGCTGATCAGGCCCGGGGTAAACGGTTATGTGCTGAAAGAGTATGGCACACTGGTCATGAACAGCGCCAACATGGGTCAATATCCCATGATAAAGGACGGGGCAAAGGTAGCCGGAAGCATTTCCTATGGCATAGACAGCAGCGGAAATATGAAAGACGTGGCATTTGAACTGGTGGATGAGCGGTATCGCTTTACCGGCGTACTGGTGGGAATCCCGGTAGAACAGTACAAGACAGAATTTGCTTTCCGCGGTTATGCCGTGCTGGAGAGAAACGGCCAACAGGTAGTGATCTATGGACCCGCGAAAGCGAGAAGCATTTATGATCTGGCGAAAACAATGCTGGAAAGCGGCGGATATGAGCCGGGATCGGAGTCTTATGTGTTCCTGGAGAAACTGATTGGCGATGCGGATGCGCTGCAGACCGCGGCGGAGGGCAATTGACCAGGGACTTCGGTATCATACGGTAACGGCCGGGAATGAGAGGCCGTATGAGGGGAACTCAAAACGGGAGGATATTATGAGCAAAAAATGGAGATACAAAAT
The DNA here is from genome assembly GCA_910584235.1 of uncultured Acetatifactor sp. Classification (GTDB taxonomy): domain Bacteria; phylum Bacillota; class Clostridia; order Lachnospirales; family Lachnospiraceae; genus Acetatifactor. Next base: position 19,792 of record CAJTZD010000033.1, on the reverse strand, counting down.
AGGAGCATGTCTGCTGCCCCTGGCCATACTGGCGGGATGCGGGGATGGCAGCGGTACGACAGACGAGTCGTCCGGCGGAGATATTGTGGATACCGTGGAAGCCGTGGATTTGACGGAGACGATCCAGCCGACACCGGAACCTGAGCCGGAACCGACGCCGGATCCGGAGACGGCAGCGCTGCAGTACCAGACGGGGAACCTGACCGAAGAGGAGCAGGCTGCGATGCTGGAGGACATGACGACGCTGCGCCAGAACCTGGAGATTCCGGAATACCTGGGCGAGGGTATCCATATGGTGAGCAATGAGGAATGGCTGGATACGGTCTGCCAGGGAGTCTATGAGGGCAGCAGGAGCTATTCTCTGGTGAAAGGAACGAATCTTCTGCTGACCCTGCAGATCGGGTATGATATTCAGGGAGAGCCGTACGCCAATGTCTTTTGCCCGGGAGAAAACGGCAGTATGCTGGTAATCAAACAGGCAGGAAAGACTACATGGCTGCTGCAGACAACCGTCATAGACGGAAAATATGAGGGAGATTTCGAGATATGGCAGTTTAACGGCGAGACCGGCTATACCCAGTGGGAACAGGGAACCTATGCCGCGGGGGTGATAGTAGGAGAATATAAGAAGTCCGAATATACCGGGGGGCCCGGAGAGGCTTTTGATATCTGGTCTAACCGGGAGAATTTTCCGTATAAGACTACAAGTGTGACGTACGACGAAAACGGAGAGGTAGTGCCCACGCCCACACCCCAGCCTACTGCGACGCCGAAACCTGCATCGCAACCCACGCCGCAGCCCACGCCGCAGCCCACACCCCAGCCCACACCCCAGCCCACGCCGCAGCCCACACCCCAGCCCACACCCCAGCCCACGCCGCAGCCCACACCCCAGCCCACGCCGCAGCCCACACCCGAACCGCCGCCAGAGCCCAGTATAGGAGGCGACTCGGACATAGACTGGAGTCCGGATATAGAGTAAGCAAATGAGGTAACTATATGTACAGTACGGTAAAGAAAATCCTGGACAGGGTCCTGGCAATGATTGGCATGATTTTGCTGTCGCCGGTATTTCTGATCCTGATTGTGGCGATCAGGCTGGACTCCAAAGGACCTGTGCTTTTCAGGCAAAAACGGGTGGGCATCCATAAGACCCATTTCTATATCCTGAAGTTCCGCACTATGCGGACGGATACGCCTAAGGATATGCCCACGCATCTTTTGGAGAATCCTGAGCAGTATATTACTAAGACCGGCAGATTTCTGCGCAAGACCAGCCTGGACGAACTGCCTCAGATCATCAATATTCTGAAAGGGGACATGGCCATTGTGGGGCCCAGGCCTGCGCTGTGGAACCAGTTCGACCTGATCGCGGAGCGGGATAAGTACGGCGCCAATGACGTGCTGCCCGGCCTCACCGGCTGGGCCCAGGTCAATGGACGGGACGAACTGCCCATTCCCCTAAAGGCAAAGCTGGACGGGGAATATGTGGAGAAGATGGGATTTGTCATGGACGTGAAATGTCTGGTGAAGACAGTGTTCTCCGTGGTGAAGCAGGACGGAGTGGTGGAGGGCGGAACGGGTGCACTGGAAGAGAAGAAGCAGTGACACAGCTGATGTACGGGAGAGGTATGTACAATGGAGACCAGGAACTTCACAAAAATTCCTTTGAATCGGATTATCGCATTGGTGCTGATGGATGTCATGTGTATCATCGTGACATCCTTTGGCGCGCTTTATATCCGGTATGAATTTAGCTTTAAAAGCATAGATGAGATTTTTCTGCGCAGCTATGAGCATATTATGGTGCCCAACGTGCTGCTGACCCTGGCCTTTTTCGTGATCTGGAAGCTTTATAAAAGCGTATGGCGGTATGCCAGCGCCAATGAACTGATCAATATCATCCTGGCAGCCACCTGCGCTTCCGTGGGCCAGCTGATCTTCTGCACGGTATCGGGGAACCGGATGCCCAGAAGCTATTATGTGCTGTACTGGTTCCTGCTGACCACTGCCACCTGCTGCATCCGGTTCGGCTACAGGATCCTGCGTATCATCAACAACAAGCGCGCCAGCATGGTGGAGCGCAAACAAAAGGTCAGCACCATGATCATCGGCGCAGGCGCCGCCTGCAACATGATCCTCAAGGAGCTGGAGAGCAGTCAGTATCTGAACTTGTGCGCCAGATGCATCATTGACGATCAGCCCGGCTGCCACGGAAAGCTCATGCGGGGCGTTCCCATTGTAGGCGGCAGGGAGAGCATTCTGGACGCGGTGATGCAGTATGGCATTGACGAGATTATTTTTGCCATTCCCTCGGCCGACAACAAGACAAAAAAGGAAATCCTGGATATCTGTAAAGAATCCGGCTGCAAACTGCGGACAGTTCCCGGCACTTATCAGCTGCTCAACGGGGATGTGTCCGTGTCTGCGCTGAAAGAGGTGGAGATCGAAGATCTCCTGGGCCGGGAGCCCATCCAGATCAATTCGGAGGAGGTCCTGGGCTATGTAAACGGCCGGGTGGTGCTGGTCACCGGAGGCGGCGGCTCTATCGGAGGCGAGCTGTGCAGACAGATCGCGGCCCACAATCCCAGGCAGCTGATCATCCTGGACATCTATGAGAATAATGCCTATGAGATACAGCAGGAGCTGACCCGAAAGTATCCGGAGCTGAATCTGGCAGTGCTCATCGGGTCCGTGCGGAATACCAACAGAGTCAATGGGATCTTCGAGACATACAGACCGGAGATCGTGTACCATGCGGCGGCCCATAAGCATGTGCCCCTGATGGAGGAGAGCCCCAATGAGGCGATCAAGAATAATGTGATGGGAACCCGCAGGGTCGCCATGGCCGCGGACAGATACGGCGCGGACCGGTTCGTGCTGATATCCACGGATAAGGCGGTGAATCCCACCAACGTCATGGGGGCGTCAAAGCGTATCTGCGAGATGTTTATCCAGATGATGAACAAAAGATCAAAGACCAATTTCGTGGCAGTGCGGTTCGGAAATGTGTTAGGGAGCAACGGCAGCGTGATTCCCCTGTTCAAGCAGCAGATTGCGGAGGGCGGTCCCGTGACAGTGACTGACCCGGAGATCATCCGCTACTTTATGACCATTCCGGAGGCAGTGTCTCTGGTGCTGCAGGCAGGGGCCTATGCAAAGGGCGGGGAGATCTTCGTCCTGGACATGGGGGAGCCTGTGAAAATTCTGGATTTGGCCGTGAACCTGATCAAGCTCTCGGGCTATAAGCCCGGGGAGGATATTGAGATCAAGTTCACGGGACTTCGGCCCGGGGAGAAGATGTACGAGGAGCTATTGATGCAGCAGGATAATTTGGACAAGACGGAAAACAAGATGATTTTTGTGGAAAAACCGTCCTATTTTAATGAGGAAATTTTCGAGAGGCAGATGGAGAAGCTGATCACTGACGCAAAGGAAGAGTCCGCGGATATCCGGAGAGATATTCAGGAGATCGTAAGCACATATCATGCATAGTACAATGGGATGTAAGCGCGGAACCTGCCGTGCAGGCGGCAACTACAGGGAAGAATGTGCGGGAGAAGCTTTGCGACGGCTAAGGCCGGAGCGCAGGGGAGCCGGCTTTTCGCTGACGGCAGATTTTAGTGACCGTCAGTATATATAAAATGGCAGCGGGATAGTGAAACAAGCCTGGTGGAAAGTGGTTGTGTGAAGCTGGCGTGACTGGCATGGAAGTCACGCAGGGGGGCTTTGAATGAAGAAAGTTTTAATCACAGGGGCAGGGAGCTACATAGGCACCGCCTTTGAAAAATGGATAGCGGATCATTCTACGGATATCGTGACTGAGACTTTGGATATGAAAGGCGAGGCATGGCGGGAACATGACTTTCACGGATATGACAGCGTGTTCCATGTGGCGGGGCTGGCCCACGCGGATGTGGGAAAAGTCACGGAGGAGACGAAACAGCTTTACTACAAAGTGAACTGCGACCTGGCGGCAACGTGCGCGAAAAAGGCAAAGGAAGCGGGAGCGGGGCAGTTCATTTTTATGAGCAGCATCATAGTGTACGGGGACAGCGCCGGAATCGGGAAACGGAAAGTGATCACACCGGACACGCCGTTAGCTCCGGCTAACTTCTACGGAGACAGTAAGGTGAGGGCGGAAGAGGGTCTGCGGAAGCTGGACAGCGACAGCTTCCGGGTGGTGATTCTGCGTCCGCCTATGATATACGGAAAGGGTTCAAAGGGAAATTATCCCCTGCTGGCAAAGCTGGCGGGGAGGCTTCCCTTTTTTCCGAAAGAAGAAAATCAGCGCAGCATGCTTTACATCGGCAACCTCTGCAGGTTCGTGGAGCTGATGGTAGAGAACAGAGAGCGGGGGATCTTTTTCCCCCAGAACAGGGAATATGTGCGCACTTCGGAATTGGTGGCAGCCATTGCGGCGGAGCATGGGAAACGGATGCGCCTGACCGGCCTCTTCCATCCGGCGTTGCTTCTTCTGGGAAAAATGGGCGGGAAGTTGGGGGCGCTGTCGGATAAGGCTTTCGGAAATCTGGTCTACGAGAAAGAAATGAGTGAATACAGGGAAGAATACAGGGTGTACGGATTTCGGGAATCCGTCCATCTGACGGAGAGCCGGCATGTCTGAGAAAGTGACTATCGTAACCGTGACCTACAACAGCGAAAGGACCCTGGGAGCTACCATGGAGTCCGTACTGAACCAGACCTGCCCGGAGATAGAGTATCTGATCATCGATGGGGCGTCCGCGGACGGCACCGTGGCCTTGGCGGAAAGTTTTCGTGAGCGCATGGAGCGCAGGGGCATCTGCCTGCGCGTCGTCTCGGAGAGAGACGGCGGCATCTATGACGCCATGAACAAGGGCATCCGCCTGGCTACAGGGCAGATCATCGGGATCCTGAACAGCGACGACTGGTATGAGCCGGATGCGGTGGAGACAGTGATTGAAGAGTTTGAAAAGGGCGGGTGCGATCTGGTATTTTCCGATATCAGGCTGCACAAGGCGGACGGCGGCAGCTTTGTGAAAAAAGCAAGACTGCGCAGGTTTCAGACCTCCCGGGACTGGAATCATCCCACCATGTTCGTGCGGGCGGAAGTGTATAAGGAGCATCCTTTTCGGAACAAAGGAATTCATGACGACTATGGGTGCTATCTGCAGCTGGTGAAAGAGGGGTACCGGGTGAGGACAGTGGGAAAAGTGCTTGCGAACTTCCGCATGGGGGGAGTCAGCAACCGGAAGAGCCTGCGGGAGGCTGTGGGGAGGATCCGGGACCGGTATCTTTGGTGCTACCGGGCGAATGGGTATAGTCGGTGGTATTTGGTGGAGTGTTTGGGGATTGAGGCGGTTAAGATGATTTTGGGGTGAGTGGGATGCGAATATTGCATATCAATTCCGTATGTGGAGTGACGGGAACCGGGAGGATTGTTGCAGATTTATACAAGGCGGCTGTGGATCAGGGACATGAGTGCAGAATCGCCTATGGAGAACATAAGTATCAAAATACGCCCGGCGATATGCAGACGATGAAGATCGGGAGCCTGCGGGGAAATCAAATGCACGCCCTATATACCAGGCTGTTTGACATGCAGGGCTTTGGTTCCCGCGGGGCTACGGAGAAGTTTTTGAAAGAGGTGACCCGGTATGCGCCGGATGTGGTCCATCTTCACAATCTGCACGGATACTATATCCATATCGGATTGCTTTTCCGGTACCTGAAAGAAAGAAATATTAAGGTGGTCTGGACCCTGCATGACTGCTGGCCTTTTACGGGACATTGCGTCCATTTTCAGAATGCCGGATGTGAAAAATGGAAAGAGGGCTGCTACCACTGTCCGCTGAAACGGCAGTACCCGGCCAGTATGTGGGCAGATTGCTCTCAAAAGAATTATCTGCGTAAGAGAGAACTATTCACCGCACTTCAGGATGTGACGATCCTTGTGCCGTCTGCATGGATGAAAGAAAGGGTTCGTCAGAGTTTCTTAAAGGATTATGAGACCAAAATCGTATATAATGGAATTGATTTGAACACTTATCATCCCACGCCTGGCAGCTTTCGGCAAAAGCATGGCCTGGAGCGGAAGTTTATCGTATTGGGCGTGGCGAATGTCTGGGTGGAGAGAAAAGGCCTGGATATTTTTTTGGAACTGGCAAAGCGGCTGGGAGGGGAATACCAGATCGTGCTGGTGGGGTTAACGGAGGAACAGATTGCCGGTCTGCCGAAAGGGGTTTTGGGGCTTCCCAGAACGGATACGGCTGCGAAACTGGCCGAAATCTATACGGCGGCAGATGTATTCGTCAATCCCGGCAGAGAAGAGACTTTTGGCCTTACCGTGGCTGAAGCAATGGCATGCGGCACATGGCCTGTCGTATACGAGGGCACGGCGTGCGCCGAGGTGGTGGAACGGGGAACCGGGCAGATTGTCACCGGGGGCCTGGAAGAGCTGGCAGAGGCGGTACGGGTATATAGAGAACAAGGCCCCATGGGAAATATTGAGAAGTTTGCAGCGTTTTTTTCAATAGAACGGTTCGGCCGGGAAGTCCTGGCGGCATATGGATGAAAGAGGGGAAACATGACTATATCCGTGTGTATGGGAATCTATAATGGGGAAAAATATATTGAGAAGCAGCTGTATTCCATTCTCGGACAGACCAGGAAAGCGGATGAGGTCATACTCTGCGACGACTGTTCTGAAGACGGGACGGTAGGAATCGCCAGGCGGTTTATCGAAAGAAACGGTCTGCAGGATAGCTGGGAGCTGTATTGCAGCGAGGAAAACAGGGGGTATCCCGGAAATTTTTATTATGCCATGGGCCTGTGTACGGGGGATGTTGTGTTTCTGGCAGATCAGGATGATGTCTGGGCGGGAAACAAGCTGGAGCGGATGTGCTCTATGCTGGAGCGGCATCCGGAGGCGAATGTAGTTGCATGTAAGTTTGGACTGATGGATGGGGAGGATGAGAAGATCCATTCTGTGATGGCGCCTGCCCACAGCCTGGAGACCGGGAAACTGCGGAAAGTGGAACTGCGGGAAATATTCTATAAATATCAATGGCCCGGGATGGTGCTGGCGTATCGAAATGGGTGGTATCGGGAGCAGAGGCGGGGAGATTGCGAATCGGTATTTCACATTCCCCATGATATGCTTCTGTGCGCCATGGCAGCGGAGGAGGGAGTCTTTTTCCAGCTGGATGAGGAGCTGGCTTACCACAGGAGACATGAGAGTAATGCGGCAGCGGAGGAGCACCGGGTGGGGAAACTGCTGCAGAAAGAAAGGAAGCTCTGGGAGATAGAGAAATATTTGAGGATGCTTCGGGAGCTTCAGGCCGGGGAGATCCTGCGGACAGAAGCGGGAAAGCGGATATTGACAGAGAAACTTCGGACAATGGAGGGACGATATGAGGCGCTGCAGTCCGGGAGTATGTGGCAGGTGCTGCTGCGGGCCTTTCGGGACAGGCGGAATGTGCGGGTGGCTACGGTGGTCTGCGATTTGCTGATTGTGAGAGGGTGAGGGGGCGTATTGTATTTATGGCAAGGACGGTAAGTATCGGGAACCAGGACTTTGAGAGCCTGAGAAAAAGAGATAATTTCTATGTGGATAAGACTGGTTTCATTAGAGAATGGTGGGAATCGGACGATGCCGTAACGCTGATTGCCCGTCCCCGGCGGTTCGGGAAGACATTGACTATGAACATGCTGGAGAAATTTTTTTCCGTAGAGTATGCAGGCAGGGGAGACTTATTTGAGGGATTGGATATTTGGGAGAAAAAATCACCTGATGGGGATTATAAATATCGGAAGCTACAGGGGACATACCCTGTGATTGCGTTAAGCTTTGCAGACGTAAAAGAGACTTCTTTTGGACAGGCCAGAAAGGCAATATGCCGTACTATCAAGTTGCTATTCGATAGATTTGACTTTTTATTGAAAGGAGATTTACTCAGTCGGAGTGAAAAAAATGATTTCAGACAGATATCCGTGGAAATGGAAGATAATGCGGCAACGTTCTCTCTGAAAATCCTTTCTATCTATTTATCCCGCTACTATGGCAGAAAAGTGATTATTCTTTTGGATGAATACGATACTCCTATGCAGGAGGCATATGTAAATGGATATTGGGAGGAGATGGTTGCTTTCACCAGGAGTTTGTTCAATGCAACGTTTAAAACAAACCCTTATATGGAACGGGCGATTATGACTGGTATTACACGAGTCAGCAGGGAATCTATGTTCTCAGATTTGAATAATCTGGAAGTAGTAACCATTACCTCGGAAAAATATGCGGACAGTTTTGGATTTACAGAGAGGGAAGTGTTCGCGGCGCTGGATGAGTATGGCTTGTCTGACCGGAAAGAGGAAGTGAAACAATGGTATGATGGTTTCACATTTGGAGATCGGACAGATATTTATAATCCATGGTCTATCATCAACTATCTGGACAAGGGAAAGGCGGCTTCCTACTGGGTCAATACCAGCTCTAATAGCCTGATTGCAAAGCTGGTAAGAGAGGGGAGTCCGGAACTTAAGATGACTATGGAGAGATTGCTGCAGGGGAAAGGCTTTCGAACTATATTTGATGAGCAAGTTGTCTTTAATCAATTAGAGCAGGGGGATACTGCGGTATGGAGTCTGCTGCTTGCCAGCGGGTATCTGAAAGCGGAGCATATTGCGTTTGATCAGGAGAGCGGGGAGACGGAATATGACCTGAAACTGACCAATCAGGAAGTGCGTCTGATGTTCCGGCAGATGATTAAGGACTGGTTCGGCGTATGCCGCAGAGTCAATAATGCGTTCTTACAGGCATTGCTGGCGGATGATGTAAAGGCGATGAATACTTATATGAATAAGGTTGCCCTGCAGACTTTCAGCTATTTTGATACGGGAAAAAATCCGTCCGAATTGGAACCGGAGCGATTTTACCATGGTTTTGTGTTGGGGATGATGGTGGAACTGGCAGACAGATATGTGTTGACGTCAAACCGGGAGAGCGGCTTTGGACGATATGACGTAATGTTGGAGCCAAAACAGGGAGGCTTGGCGTCGGGTGATTCGGCGCCGGATGCGATAATTATAGAATTTAAGGTACAGGATACGGAAAAAGAGGCGGAACTTTCCGACACGGTGAAAGAGGCTCTTGAGCAGATCAAGCGACAGAGGTATGAGGCGGTACTTGAGGCCAGGGGAATTCCCGGGGAGCGGATACGGAAATATGGATTTGGGTTTTGGGGGAAGAGGGTGTTGATTGGGGGAGGGGAGTAGGTAATTCTTCTAAACAGTTTTCTGACAAGGTTGTAAAGAATACTGAAAAATAACTGTATCAGGATTATATGACGCTTCATTTAGGAATTCTAGCGTCTTTATTATAAACATTGTGTAAATAACATAATTTAATGAATGGAGTATAAATAAATTTGAATGATAAAGCAGCTAAAATATAGGTTAGTATGACACTTATAGTGAACGCAATCCATTTATTTGGAAACGTTGAGCTGGTATATAATTTCGAGATTATACATTGTTGTACTATAAAGCCGTATAAATATATTCCATACGCATATTCACATTTTATCCAGCGAAAGTGCAATTTTTGCTCATCGGTAAGAGACAGTGCTAGTACAAAATATGAAAGAATAGATAGACAAATTAATTCATTAAGCCATTGAATTTCAAAAGAAATCCATGAAAAAATAATAAGAAGCACGGCACTTATTTGCACATTGAAAAACTTTTTATTAGAAAGTAGTTTGGCAGTTCCACCTATGAGAAAATATGGCATAATGTTAAGTGCCTGTAGCCAATCAGTTCCATAAAATATAAGTGACGCATTGGGGAATAGTGCTATGCGTATAATGGATAATGTAAGTAAAATAAATGAAACAGTTATATAGATATATTTTTTTACGTCTGGTCTGGTGCTAATTAGAAAGATAATCAATATAACTGCATAGAGAAATAACTCAACGGGCAACGTCCACAAAGAGCCATTGATCGCATTGGGATAAAGATTTTCTGTAAATACCCCTGGCAGGCTATAAACAGGATACATTCTAATATTTGCTGTTATATAACGAGAGTAAGGCACAGTACGCCAATATTCGTTTTGTGTCAAACATGTGAAAAGTGGACCTATAATGAAAACAGATATGAATAAACACCCTATAAGTTCGGGGTATATTCGACTTAAACGTTTTGTTAAATATATCCTTATTACATTTAGGGGGGATTCTTTTTGGCTCCATAAACTTTGCGTAATTAAGTAGCCGCTAAGTATAAAAATAATTTTTACCCCTATTGTCTGAATTCCGGCTCCAAATAAAATTGGTACTGGAAGTTGCAGTAATGCACATTGATGCCCATACATAACAAACAAGGCGGCAATAAAATGGAGTACGCCTATATTGTTGTTTCGATTTGAATTTGCCATATGTGTTCTCCCAAGATAAAATTAATCTTTTTCATAGATTTTGGCTATATCATAGACACTTATTTTCTGCATATAATTTTTATGTTTCTCACGCATTTCTATGAGAGTATTATCCAAAATTTTTTGACGTGCATCATTTTGTGATGTATCATAGGGAATTCTATATATAGATGTTGTCTTTTCTACATATACAAAATCCGTATGCAGAGAATAACGTACCCATAAATCCCAATCTTCCAAGGCATCTACGCTTTCATCTAAACCACCATACAAATCAAAGAGCTCTCGACTAAACATAATACACTGAATCGGTATATAGTTATGATGGCATAACATAATTCGATCAAACGGCTGATGGTGGATTGTCTGCGCCTTTTTAATCTTATAACGGTATGGAGAGAGACTAGTAATCTGTATAGATGTTTCTAAGCCGATAGAGTAAGCTGCCTTTTCTGTGCTATGCTCCAATACATTTACTAGTACCTCGACATGATCTGCAAAGAATAAGTCATCATCATCTAAAAAGTTGATGTACTTTCCACTGGCTTTTTGAATTGCCAAATTACCAGCCTTGGAACGGCCAACTTTCTGACCAGTTGCAAAATATCTAATATTAATGTTGGAAAATTCGGATTGAATCATTTGCTCGGATTGATTTGCGCCATCTTCCACTATAACAACTTCTATATTCGGATATGTCTGATTTCTAAGTGAAATTAAAGCTTCCTTAAGAATATCAGGCCGTTGATGAGTACGAACAATTACAGAAACGAGGGGCGTATTGTTAAGCGGTTGATTGAGATAAAAACTCCCCATACGTGTAAGTCCGTAGTCAAATCCTGTAAATAGCGGCAAAAAGTATGAATTGTGTTTATACATTCCGCCTTGATAAAAATGGACTATTTTAGAAAAATGTCTTGCGTAAGTTTTCAACAATGCCTGTTTTGAACCTTTTAAGACAGGAGGCAAGGCCATAACACGGCAGAAGAGCATATGCCCTATTAATATATCTTTGAAAGTCCCAAAACGGTATCTTAATAGCAAATTATTTACAACTCCATAGACATGCTGCGTTAATTTAATTGTTTGGACATTTTCGTAAGCATAATGATATATTCTTGCTTTTGGAATGTACTTTATTTTGTATCCGAGACAACGGATACGCCAACTTAAATCAACATCCTCTGCATACATAAACAAAGTTTCATCAAATCCATTTATTTTTTTAAAAACATCACGTTTGACAGCAAATGCGGCTCCGCTACACCATTCTGTTTCCATGGAGACAGGGTCATACATTTTTGGGTGTTCATAAGGGAACTGGCGGAGCTCCCACAAAGCAACATCTTTTTCAGAATGTGAAATTACATTGGTTAAAACAGACAGAGTGTTTTTGAAAAGCCGGGTGTCAATGTTAAAAAAACATACAAATTCTGAACAGCCTTTTGAGAAACCAATGTTATTTGCCTTTCCGAAACCTTCATTGTTTTTATTTTGAATAATGTTAAAAGAAGCAAAATGATTAAGCATCTTGCTTTTTTTATTTTGTAAAATATTTACTGTCTTATCTGTAGACGCATTATCGACAACGATAATATTAATTTGTTTCAAGTCATAATCATTATCTAGTATGGAGTCAAAACATTGTGCAATCCATTTTTCAGAGTTATATGTCACATAGATCAAGTCAATCATTTGGGATCCTTTCAGTATAGAATTAAGTATTGCTCATGATTTTACATATTATACTACTATCCCCATATACTATTGGAGAATCATATACCCTATCCGGAAAAGCACCATAATCTAGTGATATATTTAGTTTTTTTTGTTTAATAAATGATTCAACTTGCTCTTTCAGAGAGACTGGAGTTCCGGTGCACACATTAATAATACCTGTATAATCTTTCTGCGTGCTTACGGCAACAATTTGCTTTGCTAGTTCTTTAATATCTATAAAATCATACTGATTTTTTCCTGATGTAAAAGGAAATGTATCCTTTCCGTCTTCTGCAGCACGCAATATCTTTGTGAAAACAGAACAATTATGTTCATCATCACCAGTAATGTAATATGCTCTTAACCAATATATAGAAACATTTTTTCCGGTTGCATATTGCAAAAGAGATTGACGCAAAGCATTTTTGGCAATACCGTATTGAGACAGTGGATTACAAGGAGTGTCTGCATTAATAACACCTTCCCAATATCCTACTTCGTGCATTGTGCCCATGACAGCTATATTTTTGCATCCCGCATCTATTAAATTCTTCAGAAAGATAAAGTGAGAAGATAAATTCTGCATGTGCATTGGCGAGTTATGGATGAAACCATCTCGCCATGCCAAATGAATACATAAATCAGGGGTACCAAGTTTATCGTATAGATCTTCTCTGCCTGAAAAAATATCAATATCTGAAAGGTGTGCGCGTTCATCTACTTCTTTAAAATGAAAGTCTATAGCCGTAACGTCATGTTTTTTATTCAGTAGCTCTTTTACGACATGTCTTCCTATATATCCGGCAGCGCCTGTAATTGCTATTTTCATGAGTATGTTTCCTTTCCTGACAATGTGTTTTTTAGTTCTTCCAACGCGTCATTGCATTTTTTCCATCCCTCTAATAGTTCCTCTTGCTTGGAAAGTGCAGTTTTATACTCAGATTCCAGAGCAGTATTGCGCTCAGAGAGCTTTTGCAACTCCTGCTGGCATGCTGTTAACTGTTTGTCACAATTTTGCCAACCTACCAGTAAGGCTTCCTGCTTGGATAATGCTTGTTTGTAGTCTGACTCCAAGGAGATATTGTGTTTAGAGAGCTTTTTCAATTCTTCTTGGCATGTAACTAGTTGTTTGTTACAATTTTGCCATCCAACCAGCAATTCCTCTTGCCTGGATAGTGCTTGTTTGCAATTTGATTCTAAAGCAGCATTGCGTTCAGATACTTTTTTTAATTCTTTCTGGCATTCTGTTAATTGTCGGTCACAGTTTTGCCATCCAATTTCAGAACTGCGAACTCGTTCTTCCAAAAGAACTCGTTCGTTACTTAGGAGTTGAATTCCACCAATTTGGCGGACAAATTGTTCATTCATTCCTTTTTCCAGATAGTTGGAAAGTGTTTGTGCGAGATCTGGTCTTGCCTCAGCTAATAGGGTGTTTATTCCGGTTAAAGGGACATCTTTCTTTTTTTTGCTGAGTACAAACAGGTTTTGAATGATATTATATTCGGGATTTATCTGCAGTACTTGGAATAAAAGGGGCATGGTTTCTTTTACTTTGTTCAGATAATCTGTTAAGCCAAATGTCCCTCCAAGATAATGACAGTCAAAGCTGAAGTCAGCAAAAAGTGCATTTACTTCGTGAATCCATTCCACGAAAGAGGACTTTGTAAAGTATTTTGTGTGTGTATTATCCAATATTCCTGCCTGCATATAATTAAAACGACCACGTAGTAAATTTAGGATAATATCGGCATTGTTCACATTGGGGACACTTACTAATATTTTTCCATCATTTTTTAAGTAACCGGATATTTCCTGGAGTACTTTTGTAGGATTGACTGTATGCTCTAAAACATCTGCGATAATAATATAGTCAAAAACCAATTCTGTTTCTTGAAAGCGCTGGTATTCGAGAATGTTGTCAAAAGGGCGTTCAATATTAAAACGGAAAGCGTCCACATATCTCTTTTGTTCCAAAGCATATTGTATAGCAGCACAGTCAATATCGATCCCATAAACAAAACACTGTTTGCTCTTAAGCAGTTCGGCAAGTTTGCCTTCGCCACATCCAACATCCAGCACCCAGGAGTGAGGTACAATTTCCTGTCCAAGAATAGAAATATTTACGTTTATGTTTTCTATTGTTAGTTGATCATCTTCATGGTGGTATCTATTTTCTTGTGTTTTCCAAACTAGACAGTTGGTATCTCCATTTCCATATTCCATATAGTTTCCTTTCAATGTGGATAGTGAAATAACATTTTTAGCATGTTTTTCATTTTTCGTTTTACTTTTGCAACAAAACATTGCTGTTTTATTGCTGCCTGAATAGTTGCTTCAGGAATTTCCATATTTATAGTTCCTTCTATCGTGACAGATGTGATATGAAGAGAACTTGGATTACAAAAAATAATTTGAGGATCATAATGAAGAAAATATATTTTATCTTCATAAAAGAAACCATTATGCTTACAATCTTTTAGTTGTAAATCAATTGTTTCATCAGTACTGGTAACTAAATGGATATAGGTATCACTAAGGATAAATCCACCATATTCGCATGGATCAAATCGAAAAAATGAAAACGGTGTACCAACATTTGGAACAGTAAATGTCATGCGAAAATGTGGTATGTATGCTTGGTTATATGCTGCTAGCATATTTTCATCAGAAAATATATCTGAGAAACCATAATAAAATAGTCCATGCAGTTTAGGATATCCAGAAAGTATTTTCTGTTCATCAGCATTGACACGTTGAATCAAGGCTACAAGATGTTTAGTATACCCGCGAGGCACTAATAGTGTTCGTTGATCCATAAATGTCTGGATTTCCTGATAGGTGTTATCCCAAAGATTCTGGGAATGTAACGTGTAAGAACTCTCTGCATTTAACCACAGGCGGTAAATGCTTGTAGGGGTTTCTATATCTGAAATTCCCGTGAGAGGAACAACTCTCATAAAATATTCCCAATCTTCCGTTACATTGAGTGTTTCGTTAAACCAGAATCCCATTTGGTGAAACAAATGAGCTGGAAAGGCAAGGCCCATTAGAGGACATTTATTAACTACTAGTTGCGACAAAAAATCAAATGGATGACAAAATTGGGAAGTTGGTGCTCCCATTGATATAAACCCTTGATCTGTACACTTCCATTTTTGGGCTAATACATATGCATGAAGGATTTTTCCATCGCTTTTTTGTGAGGCTTGATAAAATTCTTCCACCCAATTGTCGAAGAGTAGGTCATCATCGTCATAAATAGCAATATAACGACCAGTAGCATTTGCACATCCGACATTAATTGGCGTAGTTCTGGTTCCTTCATTTAATTCAAGATATTTAATCTTTAAGCGAAAGCTATCAGGCTGGCTTTCGATGATACTTTTAATGATTTGTTTTCCTTCAACAGATGCTCTATGGGCAATGACAATGACTTCAAAATCTTGACAGGACTGTGCTCTTAATGAAAGAAAAGCTTCTTTCAAACCTAATGAGCGTTTTCCTTGACTGCGCAAAATTATGGAAAGGAAAGGTAATTTTTTCAACTCAGATGAGCCAGCATAAGGGGTATATCTATATGCTGATATCTTTTCCAAACCGTTGGAATTTCGTAGGTCATTAACTTGCTTGATGAATTGATACAATTCCGTATTTTCATTGATATATTCAGATATTTCTGATAGTTTATCTAATTGATTTTTGAATGAAACTGACATAGTAATATCCTTTCCGGGTATTTTATTTGTTATAATCAAATCTCATCTGAGAGTAAAAATCTCCGATAAATCTAGCTATTCTATGTTCAGGGTCAATAGGAATAGGAAGTTTATTTGTGTGTTTTCTTTTCCGGAATTCATTGGCAGCTTTTTGTTCATCGGCTCCGCCAATTTCGTCAAATTGACTTAGCAATTTTTCTACGCGATCAGGATTAGAGTATTTGTATGCCATCAGTATAGCAGCTTCAGCTGAATAATATATTTCTGCTGAAGTAGGTTTCCATGAGCCGGAAATACTCAATGTTTTTGCATGAAATACTACAGCTCGGGGATTGTATACAATTTTGTAGCCAGCTAGACGTAAACGCCAAGAAAAGTCCAAATCATCACAATACATAAAAAAAGTTTGGTAATCAAAACCATTTAGCTCCTTGAAAATATGAGTTTTGATTATAGCACACGCAGTAGATGCCCATTCTGTCTCAAGGGTATTTGTATCATAAACTTTGGATAATTCTAATGGTGTTTGGCGTGCCTCTGCCATGCCAATCTTTTTTTCCTTAATAACGGATAACAACTCATAAATGCAGCTGCTTTCCAAGATGACATCTGGATTCATTATCATCATGTATTCCGCGGTACACTTTTCACCGAGGAGGTTATGTCCTTGCGCAGTTCCAGAGTTAAACCCCCAAAATAGGTAATCAAAAGATAAATTGCTAAATTTGTTTTGAATAGAGGAAATGTCTTGTTGTTTCAGAACAGGTGAGGGTGAGGCATCACCATAGTATAATTTTGTGCTGATATCTAATCCATTTTTATGACAATATAGTATGGCATTGCTTAAACTCTCGACTGCTTTTAACAAAGAAGAAATATTATTTTTATAAATTATAGATTGAATTTGTAATGAAATCATTTTCTCCTCCGGTTACTAATAAAACTCCACTTCACTGGTATCTGTACTGAATACTTCAATTTCTGCTGGTATTTCGATGTAGGAGGAATTGTATCCCATATTTACAACTTCTACAGTTGTAATTCCATGTAGCCATGTTAAGATCTCATTTGCCTCCTGCGTACCTTCAGCCACCGCAGCACTAACTATATATGTCCCTTTTAAAATGCGAGGCAACTTAAAACGGTAGACAATTTCTATAGTTTGCCCTTTAAGAGCATGTATTGTCTCTTGCTGATTGATATAGTTATTAATATCAAAAATTGGCAGTCCCTTATTATTCTCAAGCACAAATCCTACAATTAGGTTACTTTTATCTATCAATACATTAAATACGACATGCGCTTGGTAATCTTTGTCAACTTCCAAAGAGGTAACGATGTCTTCGCCTGGAACTGTAAAAAAGGCAGAAACAATTTGGACATCAGGACTACCAAAACGATCTTTGTGATTCATAATAGATGGATATTTTTTTCTTTGGGCCAGGCTGACTACATCAATTTCATGCTTACTCTTATGCTTTCTTGTTAGCTGGTTCATGGAAATTCGCTTTTCATCCATATACATGTCACATACCAGATCACTTTGATCAAAAATTTTTTGTATTCCTTTCTCAATCCAAAGTACTCTAGAACACATTTGCCGAACAGAGGAAATGTCATGAGAAACAAAAAGGATTGTCACACCTTTCTCTTTTAGCTCTTCAAATTTACGGAAACATTTATTTTGAAAAAATAAATCTCCCACACTCAAAGCCTCATCTACAATCAAAATATCTGGCTCTACGTTTATAACCACTGCGAAAGCAAGACGTGCAAACATACCACTGGAGTAGGTTTTGACTGGCTGGTTGATAAATTCACCAATGTCTGCAAACTCAATAATATCAGGGACTCGTTGTTCCATATCTTTGCGGGAATATCCCATCATTCTACCGTTCAAATAAATATTTTCCAAACCAGTATATTCCTGATTGAAACCTGCACCTAATTCTAACAATGCGGAAACCTTGCCTTTAACTAACACTGTTCCAGCAGAATGTTTTAATACACCAGTAATGATTTTCAATAAAGTGGATTTTCCAGATCCATTCGTACCAATAATACCCACAGTTTCTCCCTGATTAACGTCAAAACTGATATCATTTAAGGCATAGAAATCATTATGCAGTGACTTGCGACAGAATCCAGCAGCTTCAAGGAAGCGGTCCTGAGGCTTGGCATATAAATTATATTTTTTTGTTACATGTTCAATCGAAATTATGCTATTGTTTTCCATAAATTCCTCTACAATACATCAGCAAAATGATCTTTACATCTATGAAAGAGCCTTAGTCCAATCCAAAAAAGCACAAGAGCAAAACACCAGTAATATACTGTCATTTCTAAACTAAAACCGCCCCACTGCCTGTGCACCATGGCAGTACGGAAACCTGTAATGACATAGTATATGGGATTAAAAACTAGAACCTTTGTAATGGCATTCGGCATACTTTCAAAAGTCCAGACAATTGGTGTTAACCAGAAAATAATCTGGGTAATAATGGATACAACCGGGAGGGTGTCTTTAAAAAAGACATATAACGTTGCAGTAATATATGAAATACCCATGGCAAGTATAAGCATATAAACCAAATAAATTGGTATTTGCAGATAAGTCAAGCTTGGCAAATATCCTCCAATGCTAAAACAGATGAGGGCAAATATAACCAATGCAAACTGGACCAATAATACAGAAGTAATTTTGACCAGAGGCAGTATATTTATATGAAACAATATTTTTTTAACCAGATAACTATAGTCAGCAAGGCTGGATGTGGCATTTACGACAGCCTCGCTAAGGAAGAACCATGGAATTAGCCCTGCCATAAGCCATAGAATAAAAGGAAAGTTATCTACGGGTTGTGATTTAAAGCCTAATTGAAAAATAAACCAATACAATGCTATAGTAATCATTGGCTGTAAAAATGCCCAGAGGGCACCTAAAATAGAACCAGCATATTTTGCCTTGAAATCATCAAGTGCAAATTGCCAAAGAAAGGTAAAATCCCTCAGCACATTTCTTAAAGACTCATTCATCATCAAAACTCCCATATCAGATTCCTAATCCTAGATATCCCTGTACAGCAGAAAATTACGTATTTTCTGCAAATAAAATAGAAATCCTTTCTTGTTATATATGTTCAAGATATAACCCATATCTTTATTGATCTGTTCTGCATCAAATGTCATCTGGTATTGCTTATATTTTTGAATTACTATGTCTTCGGTATGGTGCATGCCAGCCTCCCGTCTGTGTTTCTTTTTTCCTTTGTATGGAGTATGGTACACAGAGGTTATCACTGGCACAAACAAAAAATCGCTATGGGCAGAATAGCGTACCCATAAATCCCAGTCTTCTAACATTTTCAGGTGCTCGTCCAAACCACCATATTGTTCAAAGAGGGATTTTTGGAACATTATACTTTGAATTGGAATATAGTTCATATAGCATAGAAGGAGCTTGCTATATGGTTGTTTATAACGAACTAACTTTCGCTTTATCTTATGGGTACCATTCACACTTTTTCTATCGCGGATCTGATACTCCTCTGATATTGAGTATGCTGCCTGATATTTGGATGTCTCTAAATTTTCTACTAAAATAGAGACATGTTTTGGAAGAAGCAGGTCATCATCATCTAAAAAGTTCAAATATACTCCGGAGGATTCCTGCATTCCTTTATTACCTGCTTTGCAGCGTCCCAGACTACGTCCTAGGCAAAAATAACGGACATTTAAATCGGGAAATTTTTCGAGTATAAATTTCTCCGATACATTAGGACCATCTTCAACTACTATGGTTTCAATATTAGAGTATTCTTGCTCTTGTATGCTGTGCAGAGCGTTTTGCAGTAGTTGTGGTCGCCCACATGTTCTAATTATAATAGATACTAAAGGTGTTTCCATATAACCCAACCCCTGATAATGCCTCATTATC
>CAJTZD010000032.1 GCA_910584235.1 uncultured Acetatifactor sp. | reverse complement strand
TGGAAGAAAAGCATTCCATGGAAGAAAAGCATTCCATGGAAGAAAAGCATTCCATAGAAGAAAAGCATTCCATAGAAAAAAAGTATTTCGGAGAAAGAGGGGCAAAACATAATCTGTGTCCCGTAGCCTCCAAATGCGGAGGCTGTCAGTGGATCAATAAAGGCTATGAAGAGCAGCTGGAGATGAAGTCCATGAAATTCCGCAGGCTCATGGAGCCGTACTGTCGGCCGGAGCCTATCATTCCCATGGACAGTCCAAAACACTACCGCAACAAAGTCCACGCGGTTTTCGGAGAGGACAGGAAGCACAATGCCATCTCCGGCATTTATGAAGAAAAGAGCCACCGCATTGTCCCTGTGGACAGATGCCTGATAGAGAACCGGAAAGCGGACGAAATCATAGTGTCCATACGGGAACTGCTGAAATCTTTCAAGATACGTCCCTATGATGAGGACACCGGCCGGGGGCTGCTGCGCCATGTGCTGGTAAGGGTGGGGTATGCCACAGGGCAGATCATGGTAGTGCTGGTGCTGGGCTACCCCGTAATGCCGTCCAAAAATAATTTCGTAAAGGCGCTGCTGAAGCTCCACCCGGAGATCACTACCATAGTGATCAATGTTAACGATAAAGACACCAGCATGATACTGGGAGAGCGGGAGCAGGTGATATACGGAAAGGGGTATATTGAGGACGAACTCTGCGGCATGACGTTCCGGATTTCCCCCAAGTCCTTTTACCAGGTAAACCCGGTACAGACAGGGAAACTGTATGGGAAAGCCATGGAATACGCAAAACTGACCGGAAAAGAGACAGTGCTGGACGCCTACTGCGGTACCGGTACCATCGGCATGATTGCCAGCCGTCAGGCGGGGAGAGCGCTGGGGGTGGAGCTGAATAAGGACGCGGTCAGAGACGCGGTCAGCAATGCGAAGCGCAACGGGATTTCCAATATCCGATTTTACCAGGCGGATGCAGGGGAATTCCTGCTGGAGCTGGCGGCGGCAGGCGAGAAGCTGGACGTGCTTTTCATGGATCCCCCCAGAGGCGGCAGCAGCGAGGCGTTCCTGAATGCGGCGGCGAAGATCGGGCCAAAGCGGATCGTATATATATCCTGCAATCCGGATACTTTGGTGGAGGATCTGCGGATTTTGAAGAAAAAGGGATACAAGGTGGAGAAGTGTGTAGCAGTGGACATGTTCCCGTATACGGATGCTATTGAGGCCGTGGTGGCGCTGTCGCTGTGAGGCTTAGAAATTATAGGCGAAGAAGCAGCCAATGGAAAAAGCCGTTTTTCAGACTGACATGGTTCGGATCTCAGACGGCCACAGAACTGTGAGGAATGTATAGATGAAGAAGATACTATTGATAGCCACCGGCGGCACCATTGCCTCGGGATATACGGAAGAGGGGCTGGCGCCAAAGATAGCGGCAGGGGAGCTGCTGCAATATGTGGAGGGATACCAGGATTTCTGTCAGGTGGAGGTGGTACAGCCTTTCAGCCTTGACAGCACGAATATTTACGGAAAGCACTGGCTGGAGCTGGCTGCTGTGATTGAGAAACATTACGAAGATTACGATGGATTCGTCGTTTGCCACGGAACGGACACCATGGCCTTTACGGCGGCGGCCCTGTCCTATCTGGTGCAGAACAGCAAGAAGCCCGTGGTGGTCACCGGGGCCCAGAAGCCCATAGACCTGCCCATAACCGACGCCAGGACCAATCTTCTGGACAGCCTGCGCTTTGCCTCCGAGGACAGAGCACACGACGTGAACATTGTCTTCGGCGGCAATGTGATCGCAGGAACCCGGGCCAAAAAAGAGCGGTCCAAGAGCTATAATGCCTTTTCCAGCATCAACTATCCCAATATAGCCATGATACGGGACGGCAGAGTGGTATTTTATATTGAGGATAAGGACAGGATGGATGGCAATGTAACCTTTTACCATGCGCTGAACGAGCGGATTCTGCTGCTGAAGCTGATGCCGGGCATGGACGGGATGGTGCTGGACAGGCTTTTCCCCTATTATGACGGCGTGATCATCGAGGCTTTCGGCGTGGGAGGCCTGCCGGATTATGGGAAATCTCCCTTTTATCCGGAAATCCGCCGATGGACGGATGCGGGCAAACTGGTGATGATGGCCACCCAGGTGACCCATGAGGGCAGCGACATGGAGGTCTATCAGGTGGGAAAGGCCATTAAGGAGGAATTTCATCTCATGGAGACCTACGACATGACGCTGGAGGCCACGGTGACCAAGGTCATGTGGGTGCTGGGGCAGACAAGGAATCCGGAGCAGTTCCGCAGGCTGTTCTATGAAACCATCAACCATGATATTCTATTGAAAGAATTGTGAGCGCCGGGAAGTTGTCAGGGCGCGGAAGCTGTGCAGCAGGAAAATTACAGCAGGAGATGTGAAGCGGGAAATGAGAGATAAGTGAGGAAAATGCGCGGGAAATGAAAATTAGCGGGAATGACAAGCGGGATTATCTACTAAGACATGGACATGTGGGAGCGCAGAGAGAAGCGGGCAGACGGCTGCTTTGCGTGTTGCTCGGTGCGATGCTGTTTTGCTGTTCCCTGCTTTGCGGCTGCGGCAGACAGGGGGAAGAGGAACAAGGGCCGAAGGCAGTGAGGATAGGTTCCCTGAAAGGCCCTACCTCCCTAGGCATCCTCTTTTTGATGGAGGATGCGAAAGAAAACCCTGCGGATTACCCTTATGAATTCCGTATGGCTACGGGGGCCGATGAATTGCTGCCATTGCTGGTGAAAGGAGATCTGGACATTGCGCTGGTTCCCGCAAATGTGGCTGCGGCGCTGTATCAGAAGACGGAGGGCGGGGTGACGGTGATCGACATCAATACCCTTGGCGTGCTTTACCTGGTCACAGGCGCCCGGGACATTGAAACCGTGGCAGATTTAAAGGGACGGACCATCTGCCTCACCGGAAAAGGGACCACGCCGGAGGCAAGCCTCAAATATATCCTTGACCAAAACGGCCTGGAACCAAATGATTACAAGTTAGAATACAAATCGGAAGCCGCGGAGGTGGCCGCGCTTCTGGCCCGGGATCCCACTGCCATGGGTCTGCTTCCCCAGCCTTTTGCCACGGCTGCCCTGATGCAGAATGAGAATCTGCATATCGCACTGGATATGAATGCACAGTGGGAGGCATTGCAGGGGGAGGAGCCAGGCTCCATGGTCACCGGAGTCACCATTGTCCGCAATGATTTCCTGCGGGAGCATAAGGAGGCCGTGGAGGCTTTTCTGGAGCATCATGCTGACAGTGTGGCCGCCGTCAATGCCGATCCGGATACCGGCGCTGTCCTTGCCGTGGAAGCCGGCATTGTGGCGAAAGAGGCGATGGCAAAGGCGGCCATTCCACAGTGTAACCTGGTCTGCATCACCGGGGAGGAGATGAAAAGCGCTCTGTCCGCTTATCTGAAAGTGCTGGCCGAATTTCAGGCGGAGCTGGTGGGCGGAAAGCTGCCAGGGGAGGATTTCTATTATTAACGGAAGATATTATCGAAAATACATCATCATATCAGGCTGGCTTGCTCTGTGGCAGATTCTCGCCCTGTTGGCGGATAACAATCTATTGCTGGCCGCGCCCCTGGAGACAGGGCGGACATTATTGTCCATGCTTGGACAGGGGAGCTTCTACCTGATTGTGGGCAAAAGCCTTTTGCGCATTGCGTCAGGCTTTTTTGCAGGATTCGCCGGGGCGGTTTTTCTCGCTGTCTGCAGCAGGCGCATGCCCCTGGCGGAGGAAATTCTTTCTCCTGTCATGACTTTGATGAAAGCCGTTCCGGTGGCTTCTTTCGCTGTGCTGCTGCTGATCTGGTGGGGCTCCTCCTTTCTGGCGGTGGCGGTGTGCTTTATGGTGGTACTGCCCAATCTCTATATCAATCTGCTGGAGGGCTTGAAGAGCAGTGACACACGGATGCTGGAAATGGCAAAGGTGTTCCGGCTGCCTTTTCGGAACCGTTTCTTCTATCTCTGCCGGCCGGCGCTGAAGCCTTTTTTGTACAGCGGTCTGAAGCTTTCTCTGGGAATGTGCTGGAAATCCGGTGTGGCTGCGGAAGTCATCGGCACGCCGGATTTTTCCATCGGAGAGGGTCTTTATCTGTCCAAGGTTTATCTGGATACGGCAGGCATCTTTGCTTGGACGGCGGTAGTCATTATGCTCAGCGTACTGTTTGAGAAAGCCGTCCTGTGGCTTGCGGAGCGCTTCTTTGCCTGGGAGCCGGCCTGCGGAAGACCGAGGGAGGCCGGACGCAGCAGTACGCGAAACAATACAGGCCCTGCTCTGCTGGAAATCAGGAATGTCACCCTGGCTTATGAGGGCCATGTGGTATGGGACCGGTTCAGCGCATCCTATGCAGCCGGTGAGACTTACTGTCTGACAGAGCCTTCCGGCAGCGGCAAGACAACGCTGCTTTGTATTCTGGCAGGACTTATCCGTCCGGATGCCGGAGAGGTGGCTGCGCCGCCCTCCTGCAGTATGGTCTTTCAGGAGGACAGGCTCTGCGAGGATTACAGCGCTGTGAAAAACGTGGAGCTGGTGACGGGAGACAGGGAGAAAGCCCGGGAGGCGCTGGAAAAGCTCCTGGAAAAAGAGGCTCTGGACAGGCCCTGCAGGCAGCTTAGCGGGGGCATGAGGCGCCGGGTTGCTCTGGTACGGGCCATGGAGGCTCAGTCGGCCTATGTGCTTCTGGACGAGCCTTTTGCAGGCATGGACTCCGAGACCCGCAAAAGGGCGAAACGGTATATTCGGGAAAAGCAGGCAGGCCGCACCGTGATCATAGCGGACCATTTTATCATGCCGTCATTTTAATAAAATTAAGAAATAAACCCGAAGAAAAAAGCAAAAACATTTGTATTTTCGGTTTCCCTATGTTATAATCTGTTAATGACTGTAAGTGCGTCTGCTGCGTAGGCGAAAAAAGGCAGGATGCAGGCGATTGAAGGAGGAAACGTAAAAAATGAGTTTACAGGTAGAGAAATTAGAGAACAACATGGCAAAGCTGACGATTGAAGTGCCTGCGGAGGAACTGGAGAAAGCCATCGAGGGCGCATATCAGAAGAACAAGAACCGTATCAGCATTCCGGGATTCCGCAAGGGCAAGGCGCCTCGCAAGATGATCGAGCAGATATACGGCAAGGAAGTATTTTATGAAGACGCCGCCAACGCGCTGATTCCCGATGCCTATGAGAAAGCCTATGATGAGTGCGGCGAGGAGATAGTGTCCAGTCCGAAGATCGACGTGGAACAGTTGGAGGCCGGAAAGCCCTTTATCTTTACCGCAGAGGTGGCGCTAAAGCCCCAGGTAGAGCTGGGACAGTACAAAGGCATTAAAGTGGACAAGGCCGATGTGAACGTGACAGAGGAAGAGGTCACTGCGGAAATCGACAAGGAGAGGGACAAGAACTCCAGAACCGTGGATGTTGCGGACAGGGCCGTAAAGGACGGCGATATCGCTACCATTGACTTTGAGGGCTTTGTGGACGGCGTGGCCTTTGAGGGCGGTAAGGGGACGGATTATCCTTTGACCATCGGCTCCCATGCGTTTATCCCGGGCTTTGAAGAGGAACTGATCGGTGTCGGAATCGGCGTCGAGACAGATGTGAACGTGACTTTCCCCGAGGACTATCAGGCGGAAGAGCTTGCAGGCAAGGCTGCGGTGTTCAAGTGCACGGTGAAGAGACTGCAGGAGAAGCAGATGCCCGAACTTGACGACGATTTTGTGGGAGAAGTTTCCGAGGAGAGCGATACTGTAGAGGAATATAAGGAAGAGATCAGGAAGAAGCTGGAGAAGCGCAAGACGGACGAAGCCAAGAATGTCAAGGAGGATGCCGTTATCGACGCGATCATCGCCGATGCCAAGATGGATATTCCCGAGGCTATGATCGAGACCCAGCAGAGACAGACAATACAGGATTATGCCCAAAGAATGCAGTCCCAGGGCATCAGCATGGAGCAGTACATGCAGTTCACCGGCATGACAAGCGAGATGCTCTTAGAGCAGGTGAAGCCCCAGGTTCTGAGAAAGATTCAGTCCAGACTGGTGCTGGAGGCAGTGGCGGCTGCAGAGGATATTCAGGTTACTGAAGAGGAGATTAACGAGGAGCTTAAGACCATGGGAGAGGCTTACCAGATGGAGCCTGAGAAAGTGGAAGAGTTTCTGGGCGAGAATGGCAGGAAGCAGGTTACGGAGGACATCCGTGTCAGAAAGGCAGTGGATTTTGTAGTGGAGAACGCCCAGGAAGAGTAAGGTGAAGTGTGCGCCGGAAGGACTTTACCTTTTTAGTGCCATCGCACAGCGATTTTAAATCAGGAGGTTTTAGAATGAGTTTAGTACCTTATGTTATAGAACAGACCAGCAGAGGCGAGCGGTCTTATGATATTTATTCCAGATTGCTGAAAGACAGAATCATCATGCTGGGGGAAGAGGTGAACGACACCTCCGCCAGTATCGTAGTGGCACAGCTGCTGTTTTTGGAAGCGGAGGATCCGGAGAAAGATATCCATCTGTATATCAACAGTCCGGGGGGTGTCATTACCGCAGGCATGGCGATCTATGATACCATGCATTATATCAAATGCGATGTGTCCACAGTGTGTATGGGCATGGCGGCCAGCATGGGGTCGTTTTTGCTTGCCGGCGGCGCGAAAGGGAAGAGATTTGCGCTACCCAATGCGGAGATTATGATTCACCAGCCTGCAGGGGGAACCCAGGGCCAGGCTACGGAGATTGACATTGCCGCGAAGCATATCTTAAAGACAAGGGAGAAGCTGAATCATATCCTTGCGGAGAATACGGGCAGGGACTATGAGACCATATGCTCCGACACCGAGCGCGACAATTGGATGAGCGCGGAAGAGGCCAAGGAGTACGGAATCGTTGACATGGTTATCAGTTCCCATGTAGTGCAGGAGAAAAACTGAGCCTGTACAAGCTTGTGAAACAAAATGGTAGGAGATTAGAATGGCTGGAAAAATGATCGGAAACGATATCAGATGCTCTTTCTGCAATAAGACCCAGAACCAGGTCCGCAAGCTGATTGCAGGGCCTGCAGGGGTCTATATCTGCGATGATTGTGTGGATATCTGCGCGGATATTCTGGAGGAGGAGCTGCAGGAAGAGGAAGAGGAGGAATCGGTTCGCCCCGATATCAATCTGCTGAAGCCTGCGGAGATTAAGAAATTTCTGGATGAATATGTGGTTGGTCAGGAGGAGGCCAAAAAAGTGCTCTCCGTGGCTGTATACAACCATTACAAGAGGGTGACGGCGCCCAGGGATCTGGACGATGTGGAGCTGCAGAAGAGCAATATCATCATGGTGGGGCCTACGGGTTCCGGCAAGACCTATCTGGCCCAAACCCTGGCCAAGATCATCAATGTGCCCTTTGCAATCGCGGATGCCACCACTCTGACCGAAGCCGGATATGTAGGCGAGGATGTGGAGAACATTCTGCTGAAGCTGATTCTGGCTGCGGAGTATGATGTGGAGAGGGCTCAGTACGGTATTATCTACATTGACGAGATCGACAAGATTACAAAAAAAGGCGAGAATGTGTCTATCACCCGGGATGTATCAGGAGAGGGCGTTCAGCAGGCTCTGCTTAAGATCGTGGAGGGCACTGTGGCAAACGTTCCGCCCCAGGGCGGCAGGAAGCATCCCCATCAGGAGCTGATTTCCATCGACACCTCCAATATCCTGTTTATCTGCGGAGGCGCTTTTGACGGATTGGAGAAGATTGTGGAAGCCAGACTGGACCGCAAGGCCATTGGCTTCAATACAGAGGTCAGCCAGAAAAATACTAAGGAACTGGATGACCTGCTGCAGGAAGTGACGCCCCAGGATCTGGTGAAATTCGGACTGATTCCCGAGTTTGTGGGCCGTGTGCCCATTACGGTGTGCCTCAAAGGTCTGGACAAGGAAGCATTGGTGCGCATCCTGAAAGAGCCGAAGAATGCGTTGATCAAGCAGTATAAGAAGCTTTTCGATATGGATGAAGTGGAGTTAAACTTTGACGAGGAGGCCATAAAGGCCATTGCGGCCAAGGCCTTTGAACGCAAGACAGGAGCCAGAGGCCTGCGTTCCATTATGGAGAGCATTCTGATGGATACTATGTACCGGATTCCTTCCGATGAGACCATCGAAGAATGCGTCATTACAAAAGAGACCGTGGAGGAGGGCGATACCCCTGTGATCTTCCACAAGAATGACCATAGAAGTCTGGATAAAGCCATGTAATGCAAGAAGAGCGTTCATGGAAGAAGAGCATTCCAAGAAGACAAAAGTAATAAAAACGCCGTCCCTGTGACGGCGTTTTTCGAAATGCAAAACGTCGTGGAAAAGGAAGTGACAAGCATGGTGATAAAAAATGTGGACCTGGAGACAGTCTGCGGCATTACCAGTAAGCTTCCGGACAATCAGCTGCCGGAGGTGGCCTTTGCGGGCAAAAGCAATGTAGGGAAATCCTCCCTGATCAACGCACTGGTAAACCGCAAAGCCCTTGCCCGCACCAGTTCCCAGCCGGGCAAAACTCAGACCATCAATTTCTACAATATTAACAAATCTCTCTATTTCGTGGATCTCCCGGGATATGGCTATGCAAAAGCCAGCGTGAAGGTAAAAGAGCAATGGGGGAAGATGGTGGAGAACTATCTGCATAGGTCCAAACAGCTGAAGCAGGTGTTTCATCTCATCGATATCCGGCATGAGCCCTCGGAAAATGATCGCATGATGTACGACTGGATCCTGCACAATGGTTACCGGCCCGTCATCATAGCCACAAAGCTGGACAAGATTAAGAAGAGCCAGGTCCCGAAACAGCTGAACCTGATTCTGACTACTCTGAAAGCGGAAAAGGGAAGCATTATTATCCCGTTCTCCGCGGAGACAAAACAGGGTCGTGAGGAAATATACGCAATATTAGATAAGATTCTGGAGGAGAATTCGTGAAAAAGTACTGTAAAGCACTGGTGAACATTGCCGTAGCGGCTGCAATCCTGGCGGCGGTCCTGTTCCTCCTGCCAAGGGTATTCGTTTTCTTCATGCCCTTTGTGGCGGGCTGGATCGTGGCGCTGATGGCTGGACCGTTGGTTCATTTTTTTGAGGAGAAGATAAAGCTGAAACGGAAAGCGGGCAGCGCTTTTGTCATTATTGTCATTATCGCTTTGGTGGTGCTGTTGATTTATGTGGTTTGCGCCCAGCTCTTTCAGCAGGTCTCGGGACTGTTGGGCGCGCTGCCGGAAATGCTGGAGGGCGTGGAGGAGGATTTCAACAGCATCGGAAAAAGCTTAAACGGACTGCTGGCCAAACTTCCCGGAGACATACAGCTGAATCTGCAGGGCAGCAGGCTGGAACTGGACAATTATATGGGCGATCTTTTGGAGCATTTAGGCTCACCGACCATTGAAGCCGCAGGGAATCTGGCCAAGGTTCTGCCGGGTATCTTCATCGGTGTGATTATGGCATTGCTCTCAGCCTATTTCTTTGTGGCGGAGAGACATCAGCTCAACGACTGGTTCCGGAAATATATGCCGGCCTCCGTGCAGATGCGCTATCGGATTATCCGGCGCAGTCTGGGAAAGTCAGTGGGGGGCTATTTTAAGGCACAGCTGAAGATAGAGGTGTGGATGTACTTTTTGCTCTTAATCGGTCTTGGAATCCTCAGGGTGAATTATTTCGGCCTGATTGCATTGGGCATTGCTTTTCTGGACTTTCTGCCTTTTTTGGGCACCGGCACAGTGCTGATCCCATGGGCGGTTATCCGGATTCTGACAGCCCAATATAAGACTGCTATTGGTCTGCTGGTGATCTGGGGCGTAGGCCAGCTGGCGAGACAATTGATTCAGCCTAAAATCGTGGGAGATTCTATCGGAGTGCCGCCGTTACCCACACTCTTCCTGCTTTATATAGGGTATAAGCTGGGCGGTGTCTTGGGGATGATTCTGGCAGTGCCCTTAGGCCTGCTGGTATACTCCCTGTACGAAGAGGGCGCTTTTGATACCACGAAGAACAGCATATTGATCCTGACGGCAGGCATCAATCGATTCCGGCGGCTGGACAAAGGCGACATGTCCGAGGTGGAGGAGATGAACCGGCGTAATGAGGAGACTGCCAGAATGCTGGCCCGGGAAAGCCGGTCGGAAAAAAATTAAAAAAATATATTTATTTTGAAACTTTTTAAAATGAAATACAGTCTATACAAATAGGGAGTGTGGGAAGCACTCTCTATTCTTTTTGAGTTGTGTCTAAATTTTTAAAAGATTTATGCAACTTTGATACAAAGATATTTTAAAATAATTGCAGTAAAACGATATGCTGCGGGATATTATTAGTAGAGAAGAGGTTTGGTGCACACGGGCTGGTATGACAAAGGCGGACATGGACGACAGAGAGCTACAACTGAAGATTGACACATACGGCAACATGCTGTTCAAGCTCAGCTATCTGCGTCTTCAGAATGTGCAGGATGCGGAGGATGTGGTGCAGGAAGTTTTTTACCAGTATCTGAAGAAGCCGAGGACTTTTCAAAGTCCGGAACATGAGAAAGCCTGGTTTCTGAAAGTCACCCTTAACGGCTGCAGGAAAGTCTGGCGCAGTGCATGGAAGCGGCATCAGGCTGTGTGGCCTTTTGAGAATCAGGAGGCAGCCGGCAGCCGGCCCGAGGAGAGCAAAGACGGCGAAGAGCCGGGGCGGGAAAACGGAACCCATGAGCCGGAGGAAAGCTTTCTCAGGCGGGAGGAGAACCGGCGCCTGCTCCAGGCAGTGCTGGCCCTGCCGGAGAAATACCGGGATGTGATCCATCTTTTCTACTACGAGGAGCTTTCGGTAAAGGAAATAGCGCAGATAACCGGCCGGGGAGAGTCTACGGTTACTTCTCAGCTGACCAGGGGAAGAGATCTGTTGCGGAAGTCATTGAGGGAGGAATATGACTTTGGATAAATTTCGGGATGCATATCGGGAAGCCTCAGAGGAATTGCCGCAGATATCTATCAGTGCAGAAGAAGTCCGGAGTGTGCAGCTCCATGACAGGATACAGCGGCGGAGGCGAAGAGTCATGATAGCCAGAGGCTGCGCCGCAGCGGCGGTATTTCTCTTGTGCGGCGTGGGGACAGTGGCGGCCAGGAACTACAGGGAAAGCATCATTTCCATGAGGGAGAACGGGTTTGTCATAACCGGTTCCGGGGAGGGCGCCGGCGCGTCCGGGAAAGTATTGCCTTTGGCAGATGAGATGGATAAGATTCTGGAGATAGCGCCAAATCTGAAAATAGGGGGGGTATTTTCCATAGAGGGCCTTATCCCTGACAGGGAAATGAAGAGCATAGAAATAGAAGAGAGGGAATATGATTCCCTGGAAGCGTTCCTGGCTGCGGAGGATACAGCCATAGTGATTCCGGAGAAAGGCCTGTTTTCGGAGGAATTTACCAGTGAACGTGTGTGTGTGATTGGCGAGGGAGAGGATATTTACATGTATTTCATGAATGAGGATTCCTATTTCTCGCTGCACCAGATGGACAACAGACAATATGCAAGCTACAGCCTGGCCACATCTTACATGGGACAAAGCAGCAATGAGAGAAGCTTTACCAACAGCCAGGGGTTGAATTATACCGTATTTGATATAGTGGATGAGACGGGAGCGCTTCAGTCTGTCCACGCGGTGATCTCCGTAAACGGCTGGGATCTGGCGGTCAGTTTCGGGGGATTTGAGCAAAGCGAAATGGAACGGGTTCTAAATAGCCTTGACCTGACAGTATACTTTGAGGACGAAAGATAATAGTCAAATATTTTAAGGATTAACAGTCGGTTGGCGGACTGAGAGAGGATGGAGAGTACGATGGAAAAAAATATTCTGGTGTATAACAATAGGACAGGAATCGCGGAGAAAATGGCGCCTTTGATGATTGGGGAAGGGTTTTCCGTACTGGTGGCAGCGGATCTGGATCACTTATATACAATATTGGAGAAATCGCAGATTCACCTGATGCTGGTGGATGTAGAGCTGAATGACAAGGGCTGGGACAAGGGAATCGAAATGATCGCAGGCCTGCGGGCAAAGAGCAGTATCCCTCTGATCGTAGTCTCCGCCCAGTCTGCAGAGACGGCGAAGATCATGGCCCTGGAGGCGGGAGCGGATGATTATGTGACGGCAGAGTGCAATCCCTTAGAGCTCCTGGCAAGGATCAAATCTCAGCTGCGCAGATATACCCAGCTTGTAAATATGTGTGCCAATATTGACAGAATCTATAAAGTAGACGATCTTGTCATTGACGACACCCAGAGAAAAGTCACTGTGGAGGGCAAGAGCGTGCGCCTGACCCCCATTGAATACAAGATCCTGCGCTTTTTGGTTCAGCAGAGAGGCAAGGTGTTCTCCAACAGCCAGATTTATGAGAATATCTGGCATATGCAGGCTATTGGCGCGGACAACACCATAGCTGTGCATATCCGCCATATCCGGGAAAAGATCGAGAAAAATCCCAAGGAGCCCAGATACCTGAAAGTGGTGTGGGGAAATGGATACAAGGTGGGATAATTACGGGGAATAGTAGAGATAATGAGCGGAATATTCCGCGATTTCCCATGAGTATCCGGATCCGTTTAAAGCGTCCAGAAACGCCCCGTTATTTTTCAGGACTAAATAAGCGTTTTCAGGGTTTATAGGCGTCTGGGCAGTGATGGCGAAATGGAGATTTCCAAAACCGTCCTCATGGGCAGTCTCTGCGATTAGATAGGGAGACCGGGGGAAAAAGGCGGTGTAGAATTCCGATACGCCGGAGTAGTCAAGATAAATATCATCTATGCCCGGCAGGGATCGGGCATAGATTACGGCCTCACAGTCCGGCACAAATTGCGGGATGGTCTCTGCCGGAGAGTAGGAGGTAAAGTAATACCTGATAAACAGAACCGAACAGAGTACATAGGCAGCGCCCAGTCCGGCGATGAAATATGTCCGAAACGCCCGGACAAATCGGTATACGGATACAATCCCGCATACCAGGAAATACAGATAAGCAATGAACAGATAATTGGCCCGGTAGAGATAGCCGTGGGAAAGGCCGATGGCCGTAAGCCCCGCCGCATAAAAGGAAAAGAACAGGAAACCGTGACTATAGGTTCGCGACCGGATATCCGCAAGCCATCGGCGGCAGGAGACGGCGAAACCTGCCAGGATAAAAGGAATGGAAATCCCGTACATGGTGTAAAAGGGACTGACCGCGTCCAGAGGCCGTCCGTCATGGGTCAATGTGCATTTTATGATATCTATCACATTATTGCGAAAATTAGATAATGTAATATCCGCCAGCCGGGAAGCTGCCGTGGGGGAAACGGTGAATCCCAGGAAGCTCATGGAGGGCAGCTCAAAGAGCATGATACAGACAAAGAGCAAGATGGGTAGCGCAGTGACGCATACGCACAGGGCTGACAGCAGGGCCCGCCGGAAAGTGATCTTGCGGCACCAGAGCATGTAAAGGGTGATAAGGCACAGGAAAATCGGTACCACAATATAGCTCAGTGCATAGGAGTACATTACAAGGCCGAAAGATACGCTGTAGGCGATCAAATGGGAGAGCCTGCCGGTTTTGACATACCGGGCAAGCAGCCAGAGGGCCACTGTAGAGCAGCCCAACATGAGATTACAGTCTAAGGCATAACGACCGTGCATGATGAAATAGGGACAGAAAGTAAGCAGGAGAGTAGCCGTCAGGGTGACTTTCCTGCTTTCATATACCGCGGAAATCAGCGCTGTGCCAAAGAGCACCACCAGCATACTGAAAATAAGCCCCGGAAGCCTTAAGAGAAACAGGGACAGGGACCCTTTGCCGACGGTCTTGATCAAAAGTACTACGAGATAAGTATATAATGGACTCTGTCCGCCGCCGAAATTCTCAGGATAAACGGGCATTTCATTGAAATATCGGTCTATCCCGAAATTTGCCAGACACCATGCATTGTATCCCAGCCCGGCTTCGTCGATATGTACGATATCCGGAACCTGAGTGATGCGGTATGCCCTTAAAAACAGCGCCGCCCCAAACAGCAGGAAGAGCGCATAGATATGACGCGATACATGTATCCGATGCACGATCAACTCTCCTTATTCGCAAAATTTCTCCATGCCAGCCCTATTGCCGGGTGGAAAAGCTCTATTTGCCCATATCTGCCATAAATTGCAGGATGAGGCTTAAGGGAACTGCGGCAAGTTCTCCGTCCTCGCTGCCGCCGGAGAGGATTCCGATCAGCCGCCCTTTTTCGTCAAGAAGCCCGCCGCCTGACATTCCGGGCTGTATGCTCACATCTGCCCAAAGCATGTACTGCCCATAGTCTTCCATGTAAATCCAGGGTTCCAGCAGATTGCCCTCATTCCGGACACAGTTCTTTTCATTTGTCAGTCCCAGCGCAGTGCAGCCGTCCCCGGGTCTCAGCCTGTCAAAGCTTTCTTTGTCCCGGGCAGCGCACGCATAGAGTTCTCTGTGTTCATCCGGTATTTCAACCGCGGAAATCTCCAGCATGGCCAGGTCCGAGGTCCCGGAAAAGAATATATTGGCGCAGGAAACCTCCCATCCGTCAAAAAAACATATGGAAACCTCCTGGCCTGCCGTCATTTTGGATAATACATGGGCGGCAGTGAGCACATACAGGCAGGCCTCATCCGCCTGATAAAGGATACCGCTTCCCACCGTCTCCCCGGTACTTACCGACACTAAGTATTGGGGAGACCCGTTTTCGGAAAAGGGAACGTTTGCGGGAGGCTTAGCAAGCCCGCAGCCGGTGAGAGCCAAAAGCAGACCCAAGATCAGAAGCGACACAGCCATTACAGTCTGCCCAGGGCGGTCCCGATGTCCTCCCGCATGGCCAGCACTGCGGCTCTGGAAGCGTCCGCATAGCATTCGCCGCCGAAGCGGGCGTACTGCTCCTGCTGGTATGCCGCTATGATACCTCTGGAGGAATTGACGATAGCCCCCAGCCCGTCTTTATCAAAGAAATGCACCAGATCCGCGCCTTTGCCGCCCTGTGCGCCATAACCCGGCACCAGGATAAAGGATTTGGGCATGACTTCCCGGAGAATTTTCCCCTGTTCCGGATATGTAGCGCCCACCACGGCGCCGACATAGCTGTAATTGCCCTGCCCGGGCATATACTCCCGAGCCCAGGCGTCTACCATGCCGCCCACGATTTCATAGAGGGGCTTTTGGGTGTCTCCGTCCTTTACCAGACGGTCCTGGAGTTCACCGCTGCTGGGATTTGAGGTCTTTACCAGCACGAAGATTCCTTTTTTCTCCTGGGCGCATACTTTCAGGAAAGGCTTTACGCCGTCTGAACCCAGATAAGGGTTCACAGTGGCAAAATCCTCATCGAAGCCATAATAACTCCCGCTTCCCAGATATACCTGTCCCAGATGTCCCACTGCGTAAGCCTCGGAGGTAGAGCCGATATCGCCGCGCTTAATGTCGCCTATGACCACCAGGTCTTTTTCTTTGCAGTAATCAATGGTCTTTTTGAAAGCAATCAGCCCGGGAATGCCGAACTGCTCATACATGGCGATCTGGGGCTTTACTGCCGGCACCAGGTCATAGATGGCGTCCACGATGCCCTTATTGTACTGCCATACAGCTTCCGCAGCGCCCTCCAGGGTCTCGCCGTATTCTGAGAAAGCGGCTTTTCGGATATGGTCCGGTACGAATTTCATCATAGGATCCAGGCCTACTACAATGGGCGCGTTCATTTTCTGAATCTTTGCAATCAATTTGTTGATCATGCTTTACCTCTTTCCTGCGCGGTGTCAGACCGCTTTTTTCTTACAGACATCTTATCACTGCCAATGCGCAAAGTCAATCCATGTCATTTTTGGAAACACCAGACAGGTAAAAATTTAGAAAAACTAAAATATCAGAATAAAATTATTGCATTCGTGAAAACATATTTTATAATCCGCAGAATCTTTTAAAATAGTACCGATATCCGGATACAAAAAGGGGAGGCGCTCCATGAAAGGAATCGGCGATACACTGGCAAATCTACGCAAAGAAAAGGAACTTGGCCAAAAAGAGATGGCCTCTTTGTTGAATTTGTCCGTAGGTACGATCTCTAACTATGAGAACGGCGTGCATTCCCCGGATCTGGAAACGCTGTGCAAGCTGGCCGACTTCTTCGGGGTTACCACGGACTACCTGTTAGGGCGCACGGAATACCGCTGTCCACCGGAAGTCCTGAACTGCTATGTGGCCCTGGATTTTACGGCACAGGACATAGTCAATACCGTCCTGTCCCTGGACAAGGGCACCCAGGCCACAGTCGTGGATTTTGTGAAATATATGCGGCATCTGCACAGAGAGACCTAAGTCTCAATATTGTAAAAATTCAGAGCGGCAATCACCATATAAATGCCGGTGAACAAGATCAGAAACAGGTTCATGATTCCCAGAGCAAACAGTTTGCCCCCGATGGACATCCCCAGGATGGCCCCCATGACAGAGACAAATATGGCAACGGACAAAAGCAGCATCTGGATCAGCTGTCTGCCGGTGTTGCCCAGGGCAGAACCGGCAATGATCTGAGCCACGGCCAGCGAGTACAGCTTGCCGGCGGACAGAGCCATGTAAAAGACAATGGCAAGCAGGGCCTCGGCAGGCTCCAGGCCTATGACAACGGCACAGGGCACTGTCATCAGGCAGCCGTTTAACAGGCTCTGCACATGCTGTATCATGGTGGCTGCCAGAAGCTTTTTGAACGGAGAGTCCGGAAGCAGATAGGTATAGGGGGATTTCAGTTCCTTTGCCCATTTTCCGCCGAAGCCGGCGAAGATGAAGATCATGTAAGCTGCCACGGCAGGCACAAAGAAAATCCGATAGGTTTCCAGTTCCCCAAAGCCTCCTTCGCTTTTGTACAGAAAGGAAAGCCCTGCTCCCGCTAAAAGAGCTACCACGGAATTAATGTTGAAGATAAAGAACCTGCTCTTTTTATATTCCAGAAGCTGCCTGTAGAACAGGGCGGCGGCTCCTTTCCCGCGCCAACGGATGCTGGCCTGCTTGAACTTCTGCTTTTTGCCCAGCCGTCTCACGGCATCTCCCTGATTGCGGCTGGCCAGAACCTCCTCGTAATCGTCCGCGAACTTCATGGCGTCTTCATAATAAGCCCCGGTGCACTTCATCCGCCAGGCCGCCGTCAGCATGGCGATCAAAAACAGCCCATAGCACACACATCCCGCCACATTCACTGCGGTGGGACCCAGGAGGAGCAGATGCACCACGGCGATATACCAGCCGATCACCGGAACCATCTGTATCATGTCGCTGTGCAGGAAACGGGCCAGAAGATTTGCGGTGAGCCCCTCCCTCAGATAAGTAAAGACAGCCATCAAAAGCAATATGACCACAAGGCTGTAAGCGGTCTTTACCACCAGGCGGCGCTGCCTTTCCTGCATGCGTTCCGAGCCGTAGAGCAGAAGCATGATGCTTCCCTCCAGAAGATTCTCCACTATAATCGAAAAGACAAAGTAGAGGGCCAGCCGCCAGCCATCCACCAGGAAGAGCATGCCGCCGTATACCACGGCGAACAGATTGATCAGGATCTGCATGAACAGAGTACGGACATAGGCGTAGATCAGCACCCGTTTGGGAGAAACCGGCGCAGGAAAGAGAAAGTGCACATCGCTCCCCCGGTACACCAGCCCCCTGCGTTTTGCGTAGGCGATTAAGTTGGCCGGAATCAGCCAGAAAGCAATCACCGTCAGCATGCCCGCCATACCCTCGGGGGTGCCGATTCCGGTGTCCGCTACCAATGTCTTCAGCGACATGGGAACTATGGTAAAGTAGAAGAGGATCATGGCCAGCAGGAAATAAGTGGCCGGCTTGCGCAGGGCAGTCTTTGCCCTATTGATCAATGTCTTTTTATACAGATATCCTATCGCTCCCACAGCCTACCTCCCATCCCCGGCGTCCTGTTCCGCGGTCTGTTTTGTGACGGAGAAGTAGAGTTCCTCCAGATCTTCGCTGGCCAGGGCTTCCTTTGTATAGGTGCCAAGAATATGGCCCTTGTCCATCACAAAAGTCACGTCCCACAATTCCTTTACCATTTCCAGCATATGTGTGCTGATCAGTACAGTGCAGCCGGCCTCTTTCAGTTCCAGAATCTGGGATTTCAGTTCCTTAATGGCCGCCGGGTCCAGGCCTACCATGGGCTCGTCCAGGAGAATCACTTTCGGATTGATTACAAGGGCGCAGCAAATGCTGACTTTCTGCATCATGCCCTTGGAGAGCTCATTGCCCAGCTTGTCCTGCTTGTCCGAGAGCTCGAATCTGTGAAAGAGGGATTCTATCCTTTCCTCCGGGACAGCTATGCCATAGGCCCTGCAGATGAATTCCATGTGTTCCCGTACCGTGAGAGCGTCGTACATATAGGGGAGTTCCGGCACATAGGCAAACTGTTTCTTCGCTTCCAGGCTGCGGGAATCCTGTCCCTGAATGCGGATGGCGCCCCGGAACCGCAAAAGCCCTGCGATGCTTTTGATGACCGTGGATTTCCCGGCACCATTGGGGCCTAAAAGGATTCCTGTCTGTCCGTCCGGCACAGCAAACCCCACATCGTCCACGGCCAGGGTCTTACCGTATTTTTTTGTTAAATGAATGACTTCCAGCATGATACATGTCCTCCAAAAGTAATTTCGCTACAGCAGCGCCACGCCGCCCAATCCCATCAGCACAGCCACGATGTACAGTAAGGCCAGATGCAGGGGATAGAACGCGTAAAAGAAATATTTCATCTTCAGTCCCCGCCTGCCATTGTACAGAGCAATGGGGATGACGGCGAAAAAGGCCGGGAGCTCCGACAGGGTCATGACTGAAAGCACCGCGCAGCCCGCAGCCATGGATAATACTCTGTGTCTGCGCAACAGATACATTACCGCAATGGTCAGCACGCCCATTCCGGCATAATCCGTACACAGAAGCTCCGCCGCAATCATACACAGAGACAGGGCTGTCAGATTTGCGCCTATGGCTTCCGCACGCCGCAGCCCGTGACGCATGCCGCATAAAAAGAGGCCTATTATGAGCACCCCGCTTACAAGAACACAGGCTATGAACCGTTTTTTTTGCCCGGCTATATTCAGCGTATCGCTTATATGCACAAATACAGCGGGGAGAAGTATGCCTGTGACCAGAAACAGGATTCGTAAAAGTGCAGGCATATCCTTTTTGCCCGCATTTGCGTACGTCTCCAGGAACCGGAAAGCACAGAGGGCCACAAGACCGGACAGCAGGGTAAAATATACGTTTTGATATCCGGGATTGCATACCTGGCCGCATATGGCCAGATTGAAAGGCAGCTCCGAAATCAGGGCGAATATGCCCAGACGCAGGGCATATTTCCGGACATTCCTTGTCCGATGGAATCCCTCCACCAGCAGAAAGCAGAAAATCGGGAAGCCCAGCCGACCGATATCCCGCATGAAATAATAGGCCTCATAAAGCGCCGTATGCTCCTGTTCCCAGGCATGGGCCGTTCCAGCAGCTATGGCGGTCTGTATGCCATGTACCAGATATCTGGCAATCACC
This sequence comes from uncultured Acetatifactor sp., assembly GCA_910584235.1. Taxonomy (GTDB): domain Bacteria; phylum Bacillota; class Clostridia; order Lachnospirales; family Lachnospiraceae; genus Acetatifactor. The sequence goes on along the minus strand of CAJTZD010000032.1, from coordinate 26,826 downwards.
GCTGCGGCGGTGTGGTCGATAAACATGGCGATCACGGCAATGATTTTGACAGTGCTTCCGCTTATATATCCTTGCTCTCCAAAGAGGGGAGCAGCCTGCGGGGTGTTATTATCTGTATTTTCCATGGTAAATTCCTTTCCCGGGAGCTTTCTAAGCTCCTAATCATACAATAAGCTTTTGACCACAATCTGTCAATAGTCATCCTACACAGAAAAGCGTTTGACAATTATGAAATTTATCTCAACTTATTGACAATCGTTCCCTTTTGGGGGAAAATAGGAAAAGGTGGGTTCAGGGAGCGCACTGCGTGTTTTGGTGGGCAATTATGGATAGGACCCGGGAGAAAGGATGGCATGAGAATGACAAAAATAGATGTGGTATCAGGATTTTTAGGGGCCGGAAAGACGACGCTGATCAAGAAGCTTTTGAAAGAGGCCCTGGACGGCAGTAAAACCGTACTCATTGAGAACGAGTTCGGGGAAATCGGCATCGACGGCGGATTCCTGAAAGAGTCCGGAATAGAGATAAAGGAGATGAACTCCGGCTGTATCTGCTGCTCGCTGGTGGGGGACTTCGGGACTTCTCTGAAAGAGGTCATCGAGACTTATGCGCCGGAGCGCATTCTCATTGAGCCCTCGGGAGTTGGGAAGCTTTCGGATGTGCTGCGCGCGGTAGAGAATGTGGCGGCTGACCTGGAGGTGCAGGTGAACAGCGCTGTGGCAGTGGTGGACGCCTCCAAGGCGAAAATGTATATCAAGAATTTCGGAGAATTCTTCATCAATCAGATTGAGTATGCGGGGACGATTATTTTAAGCCGGACGGACAAAGTAAATGCCGCTAAGCTGCAGGAGTGCGTGGCGCTGATTCAGGAGCACAATAATAAGGCTACGATCATTACCACACCCCTTGCAGAGCTGGAGGGCAGGGCTGTCCTGGAGACCATAGAGGGGGCGGATACCCTGGAGGACATGATGAAAGAGGTGCTGGAGCGCACCCAAGAGGAGCATGCGCACCATCACCACCACCACGACGGGGAGGAATGCTGCGGCCATGAGCATCACCACCACGACGGAGAGGAATGCTGCGGCCATGAGCATCACCACCACGACGGGGAGGAATGCTGCGGCCATGAGCATCACCGCCATGACGGAGAGGAATGCTGCGGCCATGAGCATCACCGCCATGACGGGGAGGAATGCTGCGGTCACGAGCATCACCACCACGACGGGGAGGAATGCTGCGGTCACGAGCATCATCACCACCACCATGCGGACGAAGTATTTACCAGCTGGGGCAAGGAGTCGCCTGCCAAATTCACGGCGGAGCGCATTGAGAGTATCCTGACTTCCCTGGACAGCGGAGAATACGGCGCGATCCTGCGCGCCAAGGGCATGGTGCCTGCGGAAGACGGCACATGGGTCTACTTTGACTATGTTCCCCAGGAGCACGACATCAGGACAGGAAAGCCGGAAGTCACAGGAAAGTTCTGCGTCATCGGTGCGCAGCTTAGGGAGGATAAGCTGGAGGAACTGTTCCGCGGATAAGCGGGCCGGGCGAACCAGGCAAGTGGGTAAGTGGTTATGGAACGCTTCCATGGAAGAAGCGCATTCCGCGGAAGCGGAAGCGTTCCACAGGACAATGGGCAGAAACGGTGGGAAGAACGGACTGCCTGTCAGAGCCCGGGAGAACGGGCAGATGGGAGCAAAGATGAAGCCTGTATATATGATCAATGGATTCCTGGAGAGCGGCAAGACGGAATTCATCTCTTTTACGCTGGCGCAGAATTATTTCCAGATTAAGGGAAAGACCCTGCTGATTCTCTGCGAGGAGGGCGAGAACGAGTACGATCCTGCCCTTTTGAAAAAAAGCCGCACAGTAGTGGAGCTGATTGAAAACGAGGAAGACTTCAATCCGGCGCATCTGACGGATCTGGAGAAACTCCACAAGCCGGAACGCATCGTGATTGAGTTCAACGGCATGTGGAATTTCAAAAATGTCAAGCTTCCCTGGTACTGGAAAACGGAGCAGCAGATTACCATAATCGACGGCTCCACCTTTCCCATGTACTATACCAATATGCGCTCCCTTCTGGCAGAGATGATCCGTAAATCGGAGATGATCATCTTCAATCGCTGCGATACGGTGCGTGACCAGCTGAATTCCTACAAGAGGAACATAAAGGCCGTAAATGCGTCTGCGGATGTAATTTTTGAGGACGCCCAGGGCGAGATCGACGAGATCTTCGAGGAGGACCTGCCCTACGATCTGAACCAGGACACCATCGTTCTGGACAATCAGGGCTACGGCATCTGGTACCTGGATTCCATGGACCATCTGGAGCGCTACGTGGGCAAAAAGCTGCAGTTTGTGGCAATGGTGCTCAAACCGGAGAATTTTCCCCAGGAGTATTTCGTGCCCGGACGCCTGGCCATGACCTGCTGCGCGGACGACATGTCCTTTTTGGGCTATGCCTGCAAATTTGCCGGCGCCGGGGCGCTGAAGCAAAAGGAATGGGTAAAGGTGACGGCCACGGTGGCAAAGGAGTACTGGGAGGACTATAAGGGCGAGGGTCCCGTCCTCCATGCGATCAGCGTAGAGAAGACGAAAGCTCCCAAAGAGACAATCATCAGCTTTTCCTGAGGCCGTAAAGACAGGGTGTTGCTGAAAGAGAGACGCTTCCGGAGGCAGGGAGTTCCGAAAGCGGCGCATTTCCGGGAAAGGAGCATTTTCGGGAGCAGAGTATGCTTAAGAGGGCAATATTTCCGAAAGCGGGGCTGCCCTGACAGGGAAGCGCCTCCGAAAGAGAGCTTCCCACAGAGGATTGAAAGATGGACAGGAAGAATTCCGATGAAAAAGAGATACATCAGTTAAGAAACCGGTTTCACGACCTGGCGGAAAAGTCTTATAACCAGGGCATCTTCACCTTTACGGGGTTTCTGGGCTTAAGCGAACAGGATGTGTTCTGGCAGGGGGAGGGGAGGCTTTCCTATGCGGGATACTGCATGGAGGGCGGGTATGAGACGGCGGACAGGGTGGTGGTGCGGTTTGGGAATCAAGAGGAATTGGGATATGAGACGCCCTTTCCCATTGTCTGCATCCACATAGAGCCTCTGGCCAGGAAGTTTGCGGATGAACTGTCCCATAGGGATTTCCTGGGGGCGCTTATGAATCTTGGCATTGAGAGGAGCACGGTGGGGGATATTAAAGTGGGGGAAAGCCAGGCGTATCTGTTCTGCCTGGACTCCATCGCAGGCTTTATCTGCGAGAATTTAAGCCAGGTGAAGCATACCCATGTAAAGTGCAGTATAGTGGAGAGCCCGGCCAGTCTGCCGGGGGAGGAGCCTGTGCCGAGGGTAGTCCAGGTGCAGTCCCTGCGGGCGGATGCTGTGCTGGCAAAGGTCTATAATCTGTCCCGGGAAAAGAGCCTGGAGCTGTTTCGGGCGGGAAAGGTCTATGTGAATGGAAGGCTGTGTGAGAATAATTCCCGTCAGCTGAAGTCCGGGGAGACCGTGAATGCCAGGGGGTATGGGAAGTTCATCCTGACAGGGGAGCCCAGGGAGACCAGGAAAGGAAAGCTGGCGGCAGAGGTTGCGGTATACTCGTAAGTATATATAAATGATGTACAGAGGTGTGTATGTATTCCTATTCGATGATACAATGGCTGTTTTTCTTCTATTTTTATTGCTTCACGGGCTGGTGCATTGAATCCGCCTATGTGTCCGTCCGTACCAGAAAGCTGACCAACCGGGGGTTCATGAGAGGGCCTTTTCTGCCTCTGTACGGAAGCGGGGCCATCATGATGCTGGTGGTGTCAATGCCCTTTCAGAACAATATCTTCATGGTTTATGTGGCCGGCTGCATCGGCGCCACGGTGCTGGAGTATGTGACGGGAGTCACCATGGAAGCATTGTTTAAGGTGCGTTACTGGGATTATTCCAAGAATAAGTTCAATTTCCAGGGGCACATCTGCCTGGGTACTTCGCTGGCCTGGGGATTCCTCACCATTCTGATGACAGAGGTGGTGCATGTGCCGGTGGAGATGCTGGTTCTTTCCATACCGAATACGGCTCTGAGGACGGCTACTGTCGTTCTGACGGTATACATCGCGGCGGACTTTGCGCTTTCTTTCAAGGCAGCCATTGATCTGCGGGACGTGCTGGTGAAGATGGAAAAAGTCAAAGAGGAGATGGTGCATATCCAGAAGCGCCTGGATGTGGTCATTGCGCTGGCTGGCCGGGGAATGGAGAACTACAGGGCCGCCCTGGCTGAGAGCGCCGGCACCGCCAGGGAGGAATGGGCCGAGAGCATGTCCATGCATATCGAGGACATCAAGGCCGGCATCGAGCGGAGGCTGGAACAGTTAAAGAACCTTATTCCTACATGGGGGATGCAGCAGAAGAAAGACATGGGGGAGGAAATCCTGGATCTGCGGACGAAATACGCCATTAACCTGGAGGACAGAAAACGGCTTGGGAGGATCAGGGATTTCTTCCAGCGTGATCTGCTCCGCTCCAATCCGGGCATGACTTCCGTAAAGTTCAGGGAGGCTTTGGAGGAACTGAAGCGTCGGACTATGGGCAGGGATGAGAATGAGAATGAGGATGAGGAAAAGCAGGGCTGAGAGGGCTTTGCGCAGAGGGGCTGTCGCTTTGGCGGCAGCCCCCTTTTTGACCTCTTAAGGAAATCTTAAACAATTCCCCTGTTTTTTGTTAATTGCTGTTTTGATAGAATGGGCTTATGATAATCATGATTTTCATACTGCAGACCGCCGAAATATACTGTAGGAAAATGAACGAAAATATCTTGTCGGCGGTCTGCAGTCGGGACTCGCGGCAAGTTTTACTGGCGAGAAGCATCTATTGAGGGAAGGGAAAAGGACATGTACAATATTTTGATATGCGACGATGAGAGGGATATCGTAAATGCATTGAAAATTTACCTAAATGACGCCAATTATACGCTGTTTGAGGCATTTGACGGCAAAGAAGCGCTGAAGATCGTGGAGGAGAGGGATATCCATCTGGTGCTGATGGACATTATGATGCCCGAGATGGACGGCATCGAGGCCATGGTGAAGATCCGGGAGAGGAGCAATGTGCCCGTTATCCTGCTGACGGCCAAGTCCGAGGACGCGGACAAGATTATGGGGCTGACAGTGGGGGCGGACGACTATATCACCAAGCCTTTCAACCCGGTGGAGGTCTCTGCCAGGGTGCGGTCGCAGTTGCGCAGGTACATGCAGCTGGGAGCGGGGAGCGTGCGCCAGGAGGTGCTGCGGTGCGGGGGGATCGAACTGGACGATACCCAGAAGAAAGTGCTGCTCGACGGGGAGGAGGTGGCGCTGACGCCTACGGAGTATGAGATTTTGAAGCTCCTCATGCAGCAGCCGGGCAAGGTGTTCTCGCCGAAAGAGATTTACCAGAAGATATGGAACGACCTGCCTTACGGCAGCGAGAATACGGTGGCGGTACACATCAGGCATATCCGGGAGAAGCTGGAGATCAATCCGGCGGAGCCCAGATATTTGAAAGTGGTGTGGGGGCAGGGCTACAAGTGTGAGAAGAAGTTCTAGGCATTGGATTGGGTGTTTTTTGGAGGATGGGATGGATGTTATGGAGGAGATGGAGCAGGATTTGGGGAGGATTGGGATGATGGACGTTAGGGAAGAGGAGCGAGAGGAAAGTAGGCAGGAGAGGCGGAAGAGAGAGAGGTCCGGGAGCGGCAGATATCGGCTGACGGGGGCTCTTGGAGCAAAAATTTTTGCTTTTTTTCTCCTGGCTTTGTCTGGGATTGCGGGGGTCTGGGGGCTGGCGGTTTGTGTGAATATCGGAGAGAACGGATTTTATGAGGGAAGCCTGGAGGAGGTGCTGCAAAGGCAGCTTCAAAGTCCTGCATACTCCGCCTTGTATGCGATAATAGGATACCTCGAAGCCGGGGATATCAGAGAGGCGGAAGCTTACTGCCGTGAGAGAAATGTGGATATAGAGTTGGTGCAGGAAGAGGGCGGAGGAGAGGAAACGGTTCTCTGGAGCACCTGGGAAGGGTATGAGCCGAAGTATATAGCGGCGATGTATACCATGCTTGAACTGCAGGAAGATTATGCCTTGAACGGCATCTGGCTGCGCCCGGATAAAGAGTATTTGCTGCGGGCCTGTTTGAAGCCGGATATTCCTATGGAGGACAATTTCCGCAGACTGGCGCAGATTGTTGAGATGGTATATAATGCCAGATATGCGCTGATCGGGATAAGTGTGGCCGGTACTTTTCTATGTATCTTTATGTTCATCTTCCTGATGTGCAGCGCAGGGCATCAGAACGGAAAGGAGGGCATCGTGCCGGGGGTGCTGGCAACGATTCCTTTTGATGTGCTGACCTTGCTGTTTGGCGGCGGAGCGGCTGTGGCGGGTACCATAGGGCTGAATGTGATACGGAGAGTGGATTCGGTGGCAGGAGCCATAGCGCTGACATGCGTAGGAGCGGCGCTTGCGGTGTGGGGGACGCTGTACTGCATGGAATTCGCCACACGCTTAAAGCTCGGGGGATGCTTTCGGTATACAGTGATTTACAGGATGCTGCGGGGAGTCTGGCGCATGCTGCGGTTTCTGGGAAGTGGGTTCGTGTCGCTGTTGCGGGGAGTGCCCATGGTCATGACGACAGTGATTGCCTATCTGGGGCTGTGCATCCTGGAGTTTTTCGGTATCCTGGTATTCTTAAGCGGGGCGGAGGAATTAAGCTCTCTGCTCTGGATTATGGAGAAAGCGGCGTTGTTCGTGGTGGTGGTATATATCGCGCTGTCCTGCCGTAAGCTTCTGATGGCAGGACAGGCGCTGGCCGAGGGCAACGCGGATTACAAGGTGGACACTTCCCGGTTGCTGTGGAGTTTTAAGGAACATGGGGAGAATCTGAACAGTCTGGGCCAGGGAATCTCCAAGGCTGTGGCGGAACGCCTGAAAAGCGAGCGCCTGAAGACAGAACTGATCACAAATGTGTCCCACGATTTAAAGACGCCATTGACTTCTATTATCAATTATGCGGATCTGATTTACGAGGAGTCCGGGGCAGGCGGGCGATACAGTGCCGGGAATGCATCAGCTTCGGGAAATGTTTCCGGCGGGAGCGGAGCCGGGACAATGGAGAAATGCTTCACGGAAAGCGGTGAGGATGATTCCTGTGGGAGAGGTGAAGAACCAATGCCTGGAAATGCCTCGGATACGGACAATGCCTCCGGAAGCATGTCCAGAGTCGCGGAATACGCCGAGGTGCTGCTGCGTCAGTCCAGGCGGCTGAAGAAGCTGCTGGAGGATTTGCTGGAGGCCTCCAAGGCTACCACAGGGAATCTGGAGGTAAACCTGGCACCCTGCGAGGTGGGAGTGCTCCTCTCCCAGGCAGTGGGGGAGTACCAGCAGAGGATGGAGGAGAGGCAACTGAATCTGATTGCGCGCCAGCCGGAGGAGATAGCAAGCATTCTGGCTGACGGACGGCATCTGTGGCGGATATTCGACAATTTGTTAAATAATATATGCAAATACGCACAGGAGAATTCCAGGGTGTACTTAAGCGTGGAGGAACGGGAAGAACATGTGCTGATCGTCTTCCGGAATATGTCAAAATACCCTCTGGACATTTCCGCAGAGGAGCTGGAGGAGCGGTTCGTGCGGGGCGACAGATCCAGGCATATGGAGGGCAACGGTCTGGGTCTGTCCATCGCCAAGAGCCTGGTGGAGCTCCAGGGCGGCAGGATGGAGATCACCATTGACGGCGATTTGTTTAAGGTGACGCTGGATTTTAACGGGATTTGATGATATTGTTATCCCGAGGCATCCCCGAATAGCCAGTGAGGGCAATCTGGGATAGTCCCAGAAAGGGAATAGAGTGAGGTCAAATGACCTTGTAGAGAGGAAATATCCTTTCTATGAGGTCATTTTATTTTGGGAGCTAGGAGAGAGAATACCTTGAAATTACTGGGATTGCAGTGATTCAGATGTGAGTACGGTTTGAATCAGAGTGGCATGTTTCCCTTGTATCATGCTTCTGAATGGTTTTTGGGCGAAATGGGCAGAGGATATGCGGGATTGCCTATAGAGGATAATCGGGGTTGCCCCTGGACAATTGCTGCCTTTGAACCAGGCTTTGCCCAAGATGCAATAAGGCAGTAGACGGAATGCATTTATTTTCTGGAAGATTGATAAAAAGAGGACTTGTTTTCGACAATATATCTATGGTATGATGACCTTACCGGCTTACCGCAGGAAAGGCAATGGCCCGGGCCATCCAGGATGTATCTGCGGAAAACAGTAATTTATCATAACAGAAAGGTTGGTACAGTATGGGAAAAGCAAAAGTCTATTTTACCAGAGAAATCACGCCTCAGGCGATGGTGCGCATGTATGAGGCCATGGGGGTGGAACTGCCCGGAAAGGTGGCGGTGAAGCTCCACTCCGGCGAGGTGGGGAACCAGAACTTCCTGCGGCCGGACTTTATGAAGCCCGCTGTAGATCGGGTGAAAGGCACTATCGTAGAGTGCAATACGGCCTATGAGGGCGCGCGCAACACCACTGAGGCCCATAAGAGAACCATGAAGCTCCACGGCTGGACCGACATCGCCCCGGTGGACATCCTGGACGAGGATGGGGAGCTGGAACTGGCCATACCCGATGGCCTGAAAATCAAGAAGAACTTCGTGGGCGACCATATGAAGAACTATGACTCCATGCTGGTGCTGTCCCACTTCAAGGGGCATCCCATGGGCGGCTTTGGCGGGGCTTTGAAGAATATCTCCATCGGCCTGGCTTCCTCCTACGGCAAGGCCTATATCCACGGTGTGGGGGACACGGATAATTTCTGGGGCTCCGACCATGATTCTTTCCTGGAGTCCATGGCGGATGCCGGCAAGTCCATTGTGGAGTACTTTGGCGATAAGATTGTCTTTATCAACGTAATGAAGAACATGTCCGTGGACTGCGACTGCTGCGCCGTGGCGGAAGACCCTGCTATGGGGGACATCGGTATATTGGCCGGCACGGATCCGGTGGCGCTGGATCAGGCCTGCCTTGATCTGGTGTACGCTTCCGACGACCCGGGCAGAGATCATCTCCTGGAGCGCATCGAGTCCAGGAACGGCGTGCACACTGTAGAAGCGGCGGCTAAGCTGGGCATCGGCAGCAGGGAGTATGAGCTGGTGGAGATGTAGGGCGCAGTGAGACGGAACAACAGCGATAATCTATGGTGCCGGATAGGGAGGCGGCCAGCCTCTATGAAAAAGTTTCAGGGCCGGGATAGAAGCCAAGCCTGTATAGGAAGGCCGGCAACAGGAAAGTGAGAGTTTCCTGCAGCCGGTCTTTTTGCCATATTTATGATTTGTCAATGTGCCGAATAGTAACCGCTATAGAAATAAGGGTAAAGAAATAAGACAAGAAAGGATAGCAAATGACATTGCAAAAGGCCGCGGATTTCGGTATGATAGAAGAAAAGGCAACGAGGAGGTATTTTTTATGGCAAGATTTTCTGCGTCAAGGAGTCCTGAGGTGAGCGGCCGGGAGACCAGGAACATGGAGCGTTCCAGAAAGATCGCGTCCCAGGGCATGGTGCTTCTGAAGAACAACGGCGCGCTGCCCATGACGGAAGCCGGTAAGAAGATCGCCCTGTTCGGCAACGGCGCCAGGCGGACGGTGAAAGGCGGAACCGGTTCCGGGGACGTGAACAGCCGCTCGGTGACCAGCGTGGAGCAGGGGTTGGAGGCAGCCGGATTCACTGTGGCTACCAAGGGATGGCTGGATCGGTACGATGAGGCCGTGGATGCCGCCAGGAAAGCCTACTTTGCGGATTTTGCAGCTGCAGTTAAAAAGAACGGCCAGAGCGCCATCATGCAGCTGTTCAACAATCCGTTCATGGAGCCTGCCATCATTCCCGTGACGGAGGCGGATGCCGTCGGGGCAGAGGCGGACGTCTGTATCTATGTGATCGCCCGCAATTCCGGCGAGGGCAAGGACAGGAGGCCTGTGGAGGGAGAGTATGATCTCTTTCAGGTGGAGAAAGATGCCATCCGTCTGCTGGAGGAGAAGTATGAGAAGCTGATCGTGGTTCTCAACGTGGGCAGCGTCATCGACACCAAGTTCCTCCGGGGAGAGGAGGGGATCGATGCCATCCTGCTCATGAGCCAGGCCGGCAATATCGGCGGCTATGCCCTGGCGGACGTGCTGACGGGCAAAGTGCCCCCCAGCGGGAAGCTTACTACCACATGGGCGGAGAATTACCTGGATTATCCCAGTGCGGAGAAGTTCAGCCATATGAACGGCGATATCAACGATGAATACTATACCGAGGGAATCTATGTGGGATACCGTTATTTCGACACCTTTAACATAGCTCCCGCCTATCCTTTCGGCTATGGCGGTTCCTACACGAATTTCACTGTGGAGACAAAAGGGGTGGAAGCGGATGGGAATGCTGTCACCGTGAAAGTGAATGTGACCAACAGCGGGAGCACATACCCGGGCAGAGAGGTGGTGCAGGTGTACTATTCCGCCCCTGCAGGGAAGCTGGCCAAGCCCTATCAGGAATTGGCCGCTTACAGGAAGACGAAAGAACTTGCGCCGGGAGAGTCCCAGGAACTTGTGATTTCCTATCCCGTGAAAGCCATGGCCTCCTACGATGAGGAGAGGGCTGCCTGGGTTTTGGAGGCAGGGACGTACTATGTGCGCGTAGGCACCAGCTCCAGGGATACCGTTGTTGCGGCTGCGCTTGCGCTGGACGGGGAGGCCGTCACGGAGAAGCTTTCCAACCGTCTGCCGCTGGACTGCGAAATGCAGGAACTTTCCGCAGAGGGCGCTGTTCCTTACAGCTATGAGAAGGAGGCGGAGGAAAAAGAGAATGCGCCGGTGATCCATATCTGTGCCGGTGACATTCCCTGCGTGACAGCCGTTTACCGCAAGGGAGAGGAAGACGCTCCGGAGAAGAAGACGGAGCAGAAGATCACCATGGATGACGTAAAGGCCGGCAAATACACGCTGGACGAGTTGGTGGGGCAGCTGACCGTGCGGGAGATGGCAGAACTGTGCGTGGGCACGGCCAGAGGAGGCTTTGGCTCTGCTTCCATCATCGGCGCGGCCTCTGCGTCTTGTCCGGGAGCGGCCGGAGATACCACCTCCCTGATGCTGGAGGATCGGAACATCCGCAACATGATCCTGGCGGACGGTCCTGCGGGACTGCGGCTCTCCACCAGCTTCGCGGCGGATGGAGAGGGCAACCTGATTCCGGGAACAGACTCTGCGCCTATTCCGGGCATGGATCTGCTCATGGGCAATATGCCGAAGCCGGAGATCCCTGAGGATGCGGTCTACTATTATCAGTACTGTACCGCTATCCCCATCGCCACCCTGCTGGCCCAGACCTGGGATGTGGAGGCCATTAAAGAGGCGGGTGACATCGTGGGAGAGGAGATGGAAGAGCTGGGCGTTACCCTGTGGCTGGCCCCCGGCATGAACATTCACAGGAATCCCCTGTGCGGCCGGAACTTTGAATATTATTCCGAGGATCCCCTGGTGGCGGGGCTGTGCGCTGCCGCCGACACCCTGGGCGTTCAGAGGCATTCCGGCGTGGGGACCACCATCAAGCACTTTGCTTTCAACAATCAGGAGGACAATCGGATGCATGTGAATTCCCATATAGGGGAGAGGGCTATCCGGGAGATTTACCTGAAAGGCTTTGAGATCACGGTGAGGGCTTCCCAGCCTATGTCCGTCATGACCTCCTATAACCTGATCAACGGCATCCATACAGCCAACAGCTACGACCTGCTGACGGCCATCGCCAGGGATGAATGGGGATTTGCCGGAATCGTCATGACAGACTGGGGCACCACGGGCAGCATTGAGATGAATCCGGGCGAGAAATTCAAATACGGCGCCTCCAATGCGGCGGGCTGTGTCAAGGCCGGGAACGACCTGACCATGCCGGGCAGCCAGGCGGATGTGGACGAGATTGTGAAGTCCGTAGGCGCGGCAGAAGGCGATGTGACCTGTCCCATTACCCTGGGCGACCTGCAGGCCTGCGCGAAGAGGATGCTGAGTATTATTATGCAGAGTTCCGTCTATGAGGGTTCCGTGCCTTATGCGGCATCTGCGGGCAAGGCACTGTGAGGGGTTTATAATAAGGGCTTAAGCATAAGAATTGAGAAAAAATTGAGTAAAATTTCAGGGATAGGTGTGACCCGAAAGGGGAACATCTATCCCTGTTTTCTGTGAAATCTTATTTCGTGCAGTACTGTCCGCGAAGCCCCGTTTTCATGCGGCTCTTTATGCGGCATTTCCCGCAGCAGCATTACAGCATAGGGAATGCGGAAATTTTGACTTATGTCCACTTGGCTGAGGACATGTATTTCTCCTCGCAGTACTTGCAGCGGTACACTTCATTTTTCGCGTCCGCCAGGCAGAAGATATGGGGCAGCTCCTGCTCGATAGAGGTGATGCACCTGGGATTATGGCATTTGATGACATTCTTGATCTGTCTGGGCAGCGTCAGCTCTTTCTTCTCCACGATTTCTCCGTTCTTGATGACGTTGACGGTAATGTTGTGGTCGATAAACGCCAGCACGTCCAGATCCAGCATGTCGATGTCGCACTCCACTTTCAGAATATCCTTTTTCTCCATTTTGTTGCTTCTGGCGTTCTTGATGATGGCCACGGTGCAATCCAGCTTGTCCAGCTGGAGATGGTCATAGATTTCCAGGCTTTTTCCGGCTTTGATGTGATCAAGCACGAAGCCTTCCTCGATTTTTCCTACATTTAACATATGTCGATCCTTTCCGAAACTTTATAAATTAGTATCCCGATTTTTTGCAGAGATTCCGGCATTCAGGCAGTAGGCCTTTTCTTCTTGTATTGGAAGCAGGACGGGCCCGATGCGAGGGAACGTCCTCACATATTACATCTGGATTTCCAGCAATGTCAGGATCAGGGCCATCCGCACATATACGCCGTACTGCGCCTGTCTGAAATAGGCGGCCCTGGGGTCGTTGTCCACTTCCACGGAGATCTCGTTGACTCTGGGGAGAGGGTGGAGCACCAGCATGTCTTTTTTTGCCAGAGCCATCTTGTCGGAATTCAGGATATAAAAATCCTTTAACCTGACATAGTCCTCTTCGTTGAAGAAGCGCTCTTTCTGGACTCTTGTCATGTAAAGGAGATCCAGTTGGGGCATCACGTTCTCCAGGCGGATGACTTCCTCATAGGGAATGTCTTTTGTTTTCAGCATCTCCGTAATATAGTCCGGCACCCGCAGCTCTTCCGGGGAGATGAAGACGAAGCGGATATCGCTGTAGCGCACCAGGGCATTAATCAGGGAATGGACGGTGCGGCCGAACTTCAGGTCTCCGCACAATCCGATGGTGAAGCCCCCCAGAGAGCCTTTGAGGCTGCGGATGGTCAAAAGATCCGTCAGGGTCTGTGTGGGGTGCTGATGTCCGCCGTCGCCTGCATTGATCACGGGAATGTCGGATTTCTCCGCGGCCACCATAGGCGCGCCCTCCTTGGGGTGGCGCATGGCGCAGATGTCCGCGTAGCAGGAGATAATGCGGATGGTGTCGGACACACTCTCGCCCTTGGAGGCGGAGGAGGATGCCGCGTCGGAGAAGCCGATGACCCGGCCGCCCAGCCTGGTCATAGCGGATTCAAAGCTTAAGCGTGTGCGGGTGCTGGGCTCGTAGAAGCAGGTGGCCAGGATGCGGCCATCGCAGGCGTGGGCGTATTTGCCGGGATTGCGCTGGATGTCGCCTGCCAGGTCGAAGAGCCTGTCCAGCTCCTGTGTGTTAAAGTCCAGGGGACTCATCAGATGTCTCATAAAGGTAACCTCTTTTCTGCGCTGCCGTTTCATTAGGAGAACGCTTTTTTGCCGCAACCGAAAGGGGATCAGCCTTCCGCCAGACCGGGTGTCCGGGATGGGGCGGGAAAGCGGATGCGCCGGAGTGCGGACAGGATTTCGGGGCGGAGGACAGCGCGGTGTAAATCCGTCCCGAAAAAGGAGTCGAAGAGTTTTGCCTCTTCGACTCCTGCTTATGATTGATAGGATAATAAATCTTCTACCGCCTTGCGTCTGGGAGCGGCGGGAGATTCTGCGGGATATCCAATGGGAATGAGAGCCACCAGCTCTCTGTCTTCAGGGAGCTCAAGCAGCTTCGCGGCCTCCTCTTCATCGAAAAGTCCCATGATAACGGTGCCCAGGCCCTGCTCACAAGCTGCCAGGCAGAACGCCTCTCCGGCTGCGCCGGCATCGTACATCTGCCATCTGTCGCCCTTGGGGGTGGAGAAAGAACCGTCCCTCTCATAACCGCTGCGTCCCTTGATGATGGTGACGGCTATGACCATGGGCGCGTTCTCCATAATCTTTCCGTTGCCGGGGTAGATACTGGTGCACTTGGCAAGAGCCGCCTTTTTTCCGCCCTCTACCGCGATATAGCGGACGATCTGGGTATGTTTCCAGCTGGGGGCATAGGACGCGGTCTCCACAATCTGCGCCAGCAGCTCATGGGAGACGGGCTGATCGGTGAATTTGCGGATGCTTCTGCGGCCTCTGATACATTCGTTTGCAGTCATGCGTGAACCTCCTTATTTTTGTCGCTTCGCCGCGGCATGAAAATTGCCGAAAGCGGCACCTGTCCGAACTGTTACTATGATACCACGTCCGCCCGCGGGTTTCAAGTTTTAACAGTTGTATTTTGGAAAAAAATCTACTATACTAGGGTGGGGAGAAACCAAAGAGGTTCTTCCGGACTTTTGCATACGGGAAAGGATGGTACGCAGGATGGAATATACAGAGAGAAAAAGATGGATGTTTTTCGGACTTCCCTTTACCTTTACGAAGTATACGGTCAGGGAAGATATGATTACGGTGGCGGAGGGATTTTTCAGGACCATCGAGAATGACTGCTATATGTATAAAGTACAGGATGTGACCCACAGCGCCAGCCTTGGGGAGAAGATGTTCGGGCTGGGCACTGTGATTTGCTATACCGGCGATACCACTCATCCTCAGTTGGTGCTGCAGCATATCAAGCACTCCCGGGAGATTAAGGACTTCATCCTGAAAGAATCCGAGGAGGCAAGGCTGAAGAGACGTACCGTGAACATGCTGGACATCGGGTCGGACGGTCTGGACGACATGGATGATACGGACGACTGAGGATTGCCTAATTTTCAGGGGGGTTGGTATCAGGCCCGTTTTTAGGCTGTCCCCTTAAGTCCGAACATACAAGCCAAAGAGGCAGCCTTGTGCATTGTTTGCCTGGATTTGGCATGCGCTGGCTATGGTATCGGACTATGCAGGACTGGAATCTTCAGGCCGTGCAGAGGAGAGCAGCTGCTCATACAGGAGCCCCACGAAGAACCAGTAGGGGGCGAAGTCAAGGCGGATGACGCGTCCTATGTTCCAGCGGCTGCGTCTGTAGTCCCATGGGCAGATTTTTTTCCCGGAGAGAAATCTGCCCGTGAGATATTCCGCGGAGAAAATCAGGCTCATGTAAGTGAGCCCTCTGGTCAGGGCGGACTTTCCTCTAAGCAGGTGGCTTATGGGGGAGAGGATGGCGGCGCTGCCGTAGATGGGGAACATCCACAGGGAGGTTTGCCCTTTTAAAGTCATGTCCCGGCGCCGGAGGGCGTCCATAGAAGTGAAGAGGATTTCCAGGCACCAGCCTGCCAGGCCGCATTTGAGGAAGTTTTTGATGAAATTCGTAACACATTGTTTCATGAGTGGCGCTCCTTTTGGATTTATCAGGTATGGTTTTGTATGTTTTTTTGGCAAAAGGAAATGACGGTATCAGTATGCCTCGGGACAGATAAAAATATGCGGGAAAATCCGGGGATTGGAATTCCGTCTTTTTCAGGGGAAAACGGGATGGGATCCGGCCCGCCGCGCCGGATGAACAAAAGGAGAGAATAGACCAGATGAACTATGCAGAAGCGCTTGACTATATACAGCAGATAGGACGATACGGCATCTCGCCCGGCTTGGACAGCATCCGTGAGCTTGTGGGGCGTCTGAGCAATCCCCAGGATGGGCTGCGGTTCGTTCATGTGGCGGGCACCAATGGCAAGGGCTCCGTGTGCGCCTATGTGTCGTCTGTGCTGCAATGCGGGGGATATCGGGTGGGGAAGTATACCTCGCCTGCTGTGGTGGACTGCCGGGAGGAGATTCAGGTAAACGGAAGCTTCATCTCAAAAGCGGCAGTGGGGCGGTATGTGGGGCAGATTAAGGCCGTATGCGATGAAATGGCCTCGGAGGGGCTGCCCCATCCTACACCCTTTGAAGTGAAGACCGCCATGGCATTTCTTTATTTCAGGGATAAAAAATGCGATATCGTGGTAATGGAGACGGGGATGGGCGGGCTGTTAGACGCCACTAACATAGTGGCGGATACCTGTGTGGCCGTATTGACTTCCATCAGCGCAGACCACATGGGGTTCCTGGGGAAGACTTTACCGGAGATCGCGTCCCAGAAAGCGGGAATCATCAAAAAGGGCTGTCATGTGGTCACGGCAGCGCAGGCGCAGGAGGCCATGGAGGTAGTTTCGGCAAAAGCAGCCGATATGGGCTGTCCTCTGACAGTCGCTGATGGGAAAGCCGCAGAGCATGTCCGCCTGGGCCTGGAGAGGCAGAGGTTCGACTACAGAGCTTTGAAAAAGCTGGAGATTACCCTGGCGGGGCAATATCAGATAGAGAATGCGGTGATTGCCCTGGAGGCGCTGAAAGCGCTGGAGGAGTTTGGGTTTCCGGTGAAAGAGGAGAAGCTTCGGGCAGGTCTGGCAGGGGCAGCCTGGCCCGGGCGCTTTATGATAGTGGACAGGAATCCATATTTCATCCTGGACGGGGCCCACAATGAGGATGCCGCAAAAAAGCTTGCCCGGTCATTGGAAAGCTATTTTCCGGGGCGCAGAATCATTTATATCATGGGAATGCTGCGGGACAAGGAATATGGGAAAGTAATCGGGCTGACCCACAGTCTGGCCGACCAGATCATCACGGTGACGCCCCCGGGGAATTCCAGGGCCATGTCGGCCTGTGAGCTGGCAGCCGCGGTAGCGCAGGTACATGGGAAAGTGACTGCGGCGGACAGCCCGGAGGAGGCGGTGGAGATGGCTCGGCTCCTGGCGGACAAGGAGGACGTCATTGTCGCTTTCGGCTCTTTGTCGTATCTGGGGAGGATGATGGAGATTGTGGAGAAAGCGGACAGGAAGCCATGATTTATGATTGCGGCCGTCACAAAAGTCTGCCAAGCCGCTGGCGCCTTGCTTTACCCGGGGAGGAGGACGGAGATTGCAGGGAAAGCGGACAGTATCGTGAGCAGGCGGCAGATCTGGCCGTCCGCGAGTATGGCAGTTCTGCGGAGGAGGGGCGGCTGGGGCTGACTGGGAGATATTGAAGAGATAGGAGCATTGCATCAGTGACGATGAACCGGGAAACCTGCAGAACAAAGATGCAGGCATATCCGGGGCTACATGGAAAGGAAGCGTAACCTAGATGATAGATCAGGATAAAATCAGAGAGGCAGTCAGACTGCTGTTAGAGGGAATCGGAGAGGATTCCCGCAGGGAGGGGCTCATCGAGACGCCTGACAGGGTGGCCAGGATGTACACAGAGCTGTTTTCCGGCATGGACGCGGATGTGTCCCAACCTCTGTCCAGAGTATTTTCCATGGGCAATGGGACAGACGAGGCTTTCATGGAAGAGAGAGACAGTGGTGGTTTCATGGAAGACAAATGCGTAGGAAAAGAGGCCTGCATCGGAGAAATGATTCTGGAAAAGGACATCGTCTTCTATTCCATGTGCGAGCATCATATGCTGCCGTTTCATGGCAAGGCGCATATCGCCTATATCCCCGACGGCAAGGTGCTGGGACTGAGCAAGCTGGCAAGGACGGTGGAAGTCTATGCCAGGAGGCTCCAGATCCAGGAGAAGATGACCGGGCAGATCGCGGATGCCATGATGGAGCATCTTGCCCCCAGGGGCGTGATGGTGGTGCTGGAGGCGGAGCATATGTGCATGGCCATGCGGGGCGTGAAGAAGCCCGGCAGCAGGACGGTCACGGTGGCGGCCAGAGGAATATTCCGGGAGAACATGGCGCTCCGGAATCACTTCTTTCAGATGCTGGGGATGTAGGGAGAGACGGTTCCGGAGAAAGACCAGGAATAGTCCGTTGAAAAGAAATAAGCAGTTCAGGCGTTCTGTGATTGCGGATATCGCATTTGCGGATGACTTTGGACTTTGAGGAGAAAAAGCATGAAAATAGGAAACAGGGAATTCCAGACCACGGGGCATACATACATAATGGGCATCCTGAACGTGACCCCGGATTCTTTCTCGGACGGGGGGAAGTGGAACGATAGGGACAGGGCCCTGCGCCATGTGGAGGAGATGCTGGAGGAGGGGGCGGACGTCATCGATATCGGAGGGGAGTCCACCCGCCCCGGCCACACGTTCGTGCCGGAGGAAGAGGAGATTGCCAGAGTGGTGCCCGTGATCCGGGCGGTGAAAGCCGCTTTCGATGTGCCGGTCTCGCTGGACACTTACAAATCCCAAGTGGCATCGGCAGGCATCCAGGCCGGGGCCGATATGATAAACGATGTGTGGGGACTGAAATACGAGGCCGGGCCGGAGCCTGGGAGAGACGACGATGGGACAGGCCGTGTAAAAGAGAGCGCAATGGCGCGGGTCATTGCGGACAGCGGACTGCCCTGCTGCCTGATGCACAATAGAAAAAATACAGACTACCGCGATTTCGTCCGGGATGTAGTAAGCGATTTGGAAGAGACGCTGGCGCTGGCGGCCCGGGCTGGCATTCCCGGAGAGAAAATCATCCTGGATCCCGGCGTGGGCTTTGCCAAAAGCTATGAGCAGAATTTGGAGATCATCCGCCGCATGGACGCGCTGGGAGCTTTGGGCTGCCCGCTTCTTTTGGGCTGCAGCCGGAAATCCCTCATAGGACTGACCTTAGACCTGCCCGCGGATCAGAGGCTGGAGGGGACGTTAGTGACCACCGTAGCGGCAGTCATGAAAGGCGCCATGTTCGTGCGCGTCCATGACGTAAAAGAGAATGTCAGGGCGGTGCGGATGGCGGAGGCTATCTGGAAGCCGGGCTTGTCGGCATCAGGGCCAACTCCGCATTGACTGGTTGTTGTGAAAGGCTTTGCTTTTTTTGCGAAAGGATCCGGGCCTGCAGTGCCGGGAGAAGCGCCGCAATGACTGACTGTGCAGAATGGCGGAAAGCTTTTGCCAAAGCAGTACAGGGCTCGGGACAGATGGGGAGGCGATTCCCTGTAGATAATCGTATGCGGAGAAAACAGGAGAGGACATGTATTCAGAACAGGCAAAGGATGAGATACGGATAGAGGGGCTGGAGGTCTACGCCCACCACGGAGTATATCCGGAGGAGACGAAGAACGGCCAGTATTTTTATGTAAATGCCATATTGTACACAAATGTGCGCCAGGCCGGAGGAGAGGACAGCCTGGAGCGCACCATAAACTACGGAACCGTATGCCGCTTCATCACGGACTGGATGCAGGAGAATACCTGCCTGCTGCTGGAGGCGGTGGCGGAGCGGCTGAGCCAGGCGCTGCTTTTGGAATATGGGCCCCTGGCTGCCCTGGAGCTGGAGATCCAGAAACCTCACGCTCCTATCAGCCTGCCCTTTGGCAATGTGTCCGTGAAAGTGCGCAGAGGCTGGCACAGGGCATATATCGCCGTAGGCTCCAATCTGGGGAACAGGAAGACCCATATCCTGAGCGGCATACAGGCGCTGAAAGTGCACCCATTGATAAAACTGAAGAAAGTCTCCAAAATGATCGTGACCGAACCCTACGGCGGGGTGGAGCAGGAGGATTTCCTAAACGGCGCGCTGGAAATCGAGACGCTTCTGGAGCCGGAGGAGCTGCTGGAGGCGCTTCATCAGGTGGAGAATGCGGAGGGCCGGGAGCGGATAGTGCGCTGGGGCCCCAGGACGCTGGATCTGGATATTCTTTTTTATGACAGGCTTTGTTATGAGAGCGAAACGCTGGTGATTCCTCATGTAGACCTGGAGAACAGGGTGTTCGTCCTGAAGCCTATGTCAGAGATAGCGCCGTATTTCCGCCATCCCATAAGCAAAAAAACGATGACGGGGCTTTTAAAGGAACTGGAACAGAAGACCGAAGAAGACAGTGTCAGGCCGTCATCGGTGGAAATAAGCCTGCAAAGTTGATTTGAGCTGTTGGCAGATTGTGCTGAGCAGAAAGGGGAATTGCCCGCCGCGGAGCGGGGCTGAGGGAATCATAGAATTTGCGCAGGCATTCACGGAAAAGATGCTGAGTGAAATGAAGAAAGCGGCTAATGGGACTCGCGGGGAGGCTGAGATTGTCTCAGGAAATATCCGATAGGAAAGGCGCTAAAAGCTTCCCCGCGAATCCCGCGCAAAGCCCTGTAAAAAGCCCGGTCAGTATCCCGCCGAGGATCAAAAAGGGCAGATAGGCCAGCACGCCTATGGTGCGGGTGATCGCCAGGGCCATGGCCAGCTGGCCCAGATTGTGGGTCAGCCCGCCCATGGCCCCGGTGAGGAAAAGGGCCTTTTTTTGCAGAAGCCTCATCACCGCCGCCATGACCCACAGGCTGAGCAGCCCCCCGGCCAGGCTGTAGAGCAGGGACAGGGCCTGCCCGAACAAAAAGGCGGACAGCAGGATCCTGGAAATCAGCACGAAAAAAGCGTCCCTGGCGCGGAAATGCCGCAGCAGGATCAATGTGACCACATTGGCCAAACCCGGCTTGATGCCCGGAATGGGCACCAGGGGCGGGATGGCGTTCTCAATGGCGAAGATGGCCAGGGAGAACGTGGTGAAGAGGGCTAAAAAAGCGGTTTTCCGGACGGACATAGGAGTCTTCCTTTCTTTTGCGGTATAAATCAATAGGTGACGGCATCCGGTATCGCCGTGCTTTCCGAAGAATCGGATACGGGCCGCAGCCGGATGACAAGGCGGTTGGGCAGGCAGGTGACGGGCAGCTTTGAGTCGCTGATGAAACCCTGGCGGACGCAGAGTTTGTCGGGGCAGTCCGCGGAGATAATGGCAATGCTGCCGGGACGGACTTCGACTTCGTTGACGCAGCCGTTTTCTCCCTGTATGGTAAAAGTCTCTGCCTGCGAAATATCATTGAGATAAATACATTTTATCAGTACACCGTCCTGAAAAATTTCCGCGGCATAATCGGATTTGTCTTTTTCAACCAGCAGATAGAGCAGGCTTGCGGTGGACAGAAGCAGAAGGAATGCTGTAATGATCACTGCCGGCTTTCGCCAGGTTGTATTCTTTTTCATATAATTTAATTGGCCTTTCTGTCATAGTCGGCTTTCTGCATGCCCGGGCTGGCAGTGCTGTCTGGTATATGGCCGGAAAGTCGGTTACAGTAAATAGTATAGCAAAAAGGAATCGGAAAATGAAGTTTTTTTTGAGGAGATCAATCGCCGGAGCCCTGGCAGCAATTGTCCTGTGCTGCGGCTGTGCATATAACGGAGCGAAGAGGATGATGCCGGAGGAAAGCGGGGCAATCGCCGAACAGGGCAATGCAGAGAGCGCGGACAGGACCGGGAAAAGCGCTGCCAAGCCATGGCAGTACGCGGACATTGCCATGGGTACAGTGGTGCAGCAGACCATTTATGCAAAGGATGAGACCGCGGCAGCAGACTTTTCCGGGAAAGCCATGGAGATGCTTGCCCGGCTGGAGAGGGAGGAAATATCCTGGCGGCTGGACACTTCCGAAGTGTACCGTGCCAATGGGGCCGCAGGCAGCAAAGAGGGGGTCCTGCTGTCAGAGGATATGGCAGCGCTGCTGGAAAACTGTCAGGAATTGTGGGAGCGCTCGGAGGGGGCTTTCGATGTGACCCTGGGGGCGGTGACCAGGCTGTGGGATATTGACAAATGGGCCGCAGGGGAGACCGTGGAGGGGTTCCTGCCGCCCGCGGAGGAGACGCTGGCCCAGGCCCTGGATACATGCGGAAGCCAGAAAATGCTGCTTGTATGGGAGGCGCCCGCAGCGGAGGCGTCCTCCGCCGGAAATCCGACTCGTCTCTTTCTGCCAGAGGGCACGCAGTTGGACCTGGGAGCCGTAGGCAAGGGCTTTGCCATGGAAAAGCTCTGCAGCCTCCTGGCAGAACATCCCCATGTGACAGGCGCGGTGATATCCCTGGGGGGCAGTATCCTTACCTACGGCAGCAAACCCGACGACAGCCCCTGGCGGGTGGGAATCGTCAACCCCTTTGACACCTCGGCCAGCATCGGTATACTGACCCTGGAGGGCCAGTGGTGCATATCTACTTCCGGTGACTACGAGCGATACGTAGATTTGGACGGCGTGCGATACCACCACATCCTGGATCCCAAGACAGGCTCCCCTGCCGTCAGCGACGTGCGGGGCGTGACTGTCCTCATGAAAGACAGTCTGCTCAGCGACGGCCTGTCCACGGCCTGCTATATCCTTGGGCCGGAGAAAGGAATGACGCTGGCCGAACAGTACGGGGCGGAAGTCCTGTTCGTCATGGCGGACGGAAAACTTGAGATGTCCGATGGGATGGAACAGTATTTTAAGAGACTATGAACGATGGCTGAAACATCTGCAGAGAGAAGAAAGCCTGAATGTGCCGCCGCGTTGGGGCAATAGGAAAAATCTTCTGTTTTTGAAATAAGAAATATTTATAACAAATATAATATTTATTGATTTTACTTATGGAACGAAATATAGTATAATAGCGTGGCAAAGGAAGATAATAGGATCCAGGCTTAGCCGGGATTCCCGGATGGCATCTTCGCATTGACGGGAACGCCTGCCGCTTCCTGTGCGGGAGTATAGATTGAAATGGATGACAGCCTGCCGCCTGAGAGCAGGGAATGGAGGAGAACTATGGTCAAAGCAATCGTAGGGGCCAACTGGGGCGATGAGGGAAAAGGCAAGATTACGGACATGATGGCGCAGGAGGCGGATATCGTCATCCGGTTCCAGGGCGGCGCCAACGCGGGGCACACCATCGTGAACGATTACGGGAAGTTTGCGCTGCATACGCTTCCGTCCGGTGTATTTTACAGCCATATCACGAATATCATCGGCAATGGGGTGGCGCTGAATATCCCTCTGTTGTTTGGGGAGGTGCAGTCCCTGGTAGAGCGGGGTGTCCCTGCCCCTAAGCTGCTGGTGTCCGATCGGGCGCAGATCGTCATGCCCTACCATATTTTGCTGGATCAGTACGAGGAGGAAAGGCTGGGAGGAAAGTCCTTTGGCTCCACCAAGTCCGGCATAGCGCCTTTCTATTCCGACAAATACGCGAAAATCGGCTTCCAGGTCAGCGAGCTTTTTGACGACGAAGTGCTGGAAGAGAAGACGAAGCGGGTCTGCGAGCTGAAGAACGCGCTGCTGGAGTATTTATATCACAAACCTATAATAAAATCGGAAGAACTTCTGGAAACGCTGCATTCCTACAGAGACATGGTAGCGCCTTACGTGTGTGACGTGTCCGCGTTTCTGGACAAAGCCCTGAAAGAGGGCAAAACGGTGCTGCTGGAGGGCCAGTTGGGCACCTTGAAAGATCCTGATCACGGCATCTATCCCATGGTGACCTCTTCCTCCACCCTGGCTGCTTTCGGTGCCATCGGAGCAGGCCTGCCGCCCTATGCGATCAAACAGATCGTGACGGTCTGCAAGGCATATTCTTCCGCGGTAGGCGCGGGAGCCTTTGTGTCCGAACTGTTCGGGGATCAGGCGGAGGAGCTGCGCCGCAGGGGCGGAGACGGCGGGGAGTACGGCGCCACCACCGGACGGCCCAGGAGAGTGGGGTGGTTTGACTGTGTGGCCTCTAAATACGGCTGCCGCCTCCAGGGAACCACGGACGTGGCCTTTACCGTTCTGGACGTGCTGGGCTATCTGGACGAGATTCCCGTGTGCGTGGGCTATGAGATCGACGGGGAGATCACCACGGACTTCCCCGTGACCAGTAAATTATCCAAGGCAAAGCCCGTGTTGAAAACTTTGCCCGGCTGGAAATGTGAGATCAGGGGCATCCGCAGATATGAGGACTTGCCGGAGAACTGCCGGAACTATATCGAATTCATTGAAGAACAGATCGGATATCCCATCACCATGGTCAGCAACGGCCCGGGCCGGGATGACATCATTTACAGGGAGTCTGCGCTGGCGCGGTGAGAGGGATATCCCGCGGCGGCATCACGGAGTTCCCGAGTGGTACCGCATGGGCGCTCGGCGGCTGAAAGAAAGCGCTGTGCCTGTGGGCTGACAGGAGAGGAGGCACATGGAGAGCCATGGTGGGGAACCTGGAGTATTTCAAGGTGTTTTACTATACTGCCAAATTGGGGAGCGTCACGGGAGCCGCCAATGCGCTCTCCCTCTCCCAGCCTGCGGTGAGCCAGTCCCTGAAAGCACTGGAGACGAGCCTGGGCGTGACATTGTTCCAGCGGGTCTCCAGGGGCGTGCGCCTTACCGGAGAGGGACAGCTTTTGTACGCCTATGTGGAGAAAGGCTATGAGGAGATAGAGCGGGGCGTGGAAAAGGTGTGGCAGATGCTGAACCTGGAGCTGGGGGAGGTGCACATCGGCGCCAGCGACATGACCCTGCGATTTTATCTGCTGCCTTTTTTGGAGGCGTTCCACGAAAGATACCCGGGCATCAAGGTCATCGTGGCCAACGCGCCCACCCCGGAAACCCTGAAGCTTCTGCGGGCCGGAGAGATTGACTTCGGCGTGGTGAGCACCCCTTTCCCGGAGGAGCGGGATATCAGCGCGGAACCGGTCAGGGAGATAGAAGACGTATTTGTAGCCGGGCGCAGGTTTATTTCATACAAAAATAAGATGCTGGATCTCCAGGAACTGGAGAAGCTGCCCCTGATTTACCTGGAGGGGAGCACCAGCACCAGAGCATACATGGACGCCTATCTGGCGGAGAACGGCGTGTGGGTGCAGCCGGAGTTCGAGCTGTCCACCAGCGATATGATCGTACAGTTCGCCCTGCGCAGCCTGGGGATAGGCTGCGTGGTCAGGGACTTCGCCACGGAAGCCTTAGACAGCGGCCTGCTGTTCGAGCTGCGCTTCAATAAAATGATACCCAAAAGGGAGTTCTGCGTGGTCACCAGCCGGAAAGGCCCCCTTGGGGCGGCGGCCGGGAAGCTGCTGGAAATCATGCGTGATGGCCGGGAGTGACAGGCCGGATGAAAAATCGTGGGAACATCCCGAAGCAGGAGCGTAAGTTTTATTGATTGGTATGAGCGATGAAGCGCGGAAGGGGGTAAAATATGATTCGGAATATTATATTTGATATCGGTAATGTACTGACGGATTTCAGCTGGAGGAAGTTTTTGCAGAAGAAAGGCTTCAATGAGGCCATGGTGGAGCGCATTGCCAAAGCCTCCGTCCAGAGTCCTGCCTGGAACGAAATCGACAGGGGCGTATGGTCCCTGGAGGAACTGATGCAGGCATTCATCGCGAGAGATCCGGAGATAGAAGAGGAACTTCGCAGGGCTTACGCCAATGTGACAGGCATGGTTACCCGGCGGGATTACGCAATCCCCTGGATTCAGGAGCTGCAGGCAAAAGGATACCGGGTATACTATCTGTCCAATTTCTCGGAGAAAGCCTATGAGGACTGCGCGGATGCCCTTGATTTCCTGCCCTATACGGACGGAGGCATCCTTTCTTATCAGGAGAAAGTGGTCAAACCTGACCCGGAGATCTACAGGCGGCTGCTCACCCGATATTCCCTGAAAGAGGAGGAGAGCGTGTTCCTGGACGACACCCCGGGCAACGTGGAGGCGGCCAGAGCGCTGGGGCTTTACGGAATCTGCTTTCAGACCAAAGAACAGGCGGAGGAAGAACTGCGGGGGCTGGGGGTCCGCTGACAATATCTGTCATCAGGTATATGTGCTGAATGGGAGCAGGGAGTGGGATCTGGATCCCCAGCCCCGTCCACGTTCAGTAAGCTGGTTTCAGTCCATAGCCTTTTCTTCGGCTTTCTCGGAAGCCTCTTCCCCGGGCGATGCGCCCCGGGGGTCGCCGATGGCGGACTTCCCCGTGAGCCTGCCGTGCATCCAGGAAAAGAGCCAGAGAATCAGCGGCAGGGCAAAAGTGGCTACCAGGCAGATCCGAAACCATTTGGCGGACTGGGAGCTGTCCGCAATGGCAGTGATAAGGGTGACCACATACAAAAGAACCAGCAGCACCACGCCGGCCATGGCCACAATCTGCCTGGAGTTCTGCGAACTCCATGAGTTCCGCGAACTCCATGAGTTCCGCGAACTCCGTTTCTTTTTTTCATTCTGTTTTCTTGTCTCTTTCATAGTTTCCTCGTTTTTGCATATATTTTCTTTTTCCGGGCATCCCTGTTTCGACAGGTCTCTTTCGTGATTGTAGCATGTTTGCCTCCGGTTGGCAACAGGAGGATGCACGGAAAAGCAATGTTGAGAGCCCCGACCGGAAATATGGTACTATTTCCTTATAGTAAATCAAAAACTACACAAATGCGTTTGCGAATATTTTCCGAGACAAGAAAAAGCCAGACAGGCAAAGCAGCAGGCGGCAAGGGGCCACCCTGAAAGGGAGGATTCAGGCTCCGTCTTGCGGATTGGCTTTGCAGGGCGGAGCCTAAGTATAATTTCATCTTTGGTGTTATCAAAGGAGGGGGTTCCTTGACACTCAATAGTCTAACCCTGAATCAGACATTTATACACGGCAAGGGAAATTTTTGAAAATATTTTTATTGTCTAACCTGTCTTTGGTAGTAAAGACTGAAAAATGGTGCAAACTGGAAGTAAAATCA
>CAJTZD010000031.1 GCA_910584235.1 uncultured Acetatifactor sp. | reverse complement strand
GCGGCAAATCCCCTGCCGTCCCCGATACCTCCCGCCGCAATCACCGGAATGTCCACCGCGTCCGCCACCTGGGGCACCAGCGTCATGGTAGTGGACGCGCCGATATGTCCGCCGGCTTCCATTCCCTCGGCCACCACGGCATCCGCGCCGGCCCGCTCCATCATCCTCGCCTGTGCCACGCTGGCCACAACCGGAATCACTTTCACACCGGCCGCTTTCCAGTCTGCCATGTACCGGGCAGGATTGCCCGCGCCCGTAGTCACTGCTTTCACACCCTCCTGTGCCACCACTCTGGCGATTTCCGCCGCCTCAGGATTCATCAGCATGATATTCACGCCAAAAGGCTTATCCGTAAGGGCCCTGCAGCTTCTTATCTGTTCCCGCACAAACCCGGCCGGCGCCGCGCCGGCGCCGATGATGCCAAAGCCGCCCGCCCGGGAAACCGCAGCGGCCAGACGGCATTCCGCCACCCATGCCATACCGCCCTGGATCAGGGGATGCTCCGTTCCCAAAAGCTCTGTTATCCTAGTCTTCATCCTCTCCACTCCTGTCTCTCCCGGCAGCCGCCCTCTCCCTACATCTCGATGCCCTTGGCAGCCAGATATTCCATTACGTCCTTTACCGTCTCCAGCTTCTCCAGATCCTCGGAGGGAATCTCCACGCCAAACTCGTCCTCCAGCGCCATCACCAGTTCAAACAGATCCAGGGAATCCGCGTCCAGATCCTCCTTGAAGCTGGTCTCCTCCGTGATGACAGCGCCCTCCGCATTCAGCTTTTCCTCAATGACTTCCTTTAATTTCTCAAACATAACCGCATCTCCTTTTTTGTTTTCCCGGTTTTCAAAACCATGTGAAATAGTTTGAATTTCAATTTGTTTGATAATCAAGTTATTTGATATTCAAATTATTTTTGATGATAACTCGTTAAAAAAGAAATGTCAATAGAAATCTGGTAATTTTTCAAAAATATAGTATAATGTAGACAGGAGACTATCCACCGGGTTCATTTTCAAAGGAGATGCTAAGAAATGTCATCCCAGACAATACCAGAGGCTACGGGCGCCTCTATCCGCCCGCGGAACCTGATCAAGCACAAGCGCTTTCTCATCACCGATTTCGGCGCCAGGGAAGACGCCGCGCCGGCCCTGAATACAAAAGCCATCAACAGCGCCATTCAGACAGCCGCCATGGAAGGCGGCACCGTAGTGATTCCAGAAGGAACATTCCATATCTACACCATTCTTCTGAAAAGCAATGTGAATCTCTACCTGTCGGAAGGGGCTGTTCTGGCGGCCGCAAGGACGGACATCATCCATTCTTATGAGAAACAGTCCGGCGAGGGCGGCAATTACAAGGAGCCTGAGGTAAATCTTTACGTAGGCCTCCAGGACCACGGCCATTCCTATTTCTCCAACAGCATGATCTACGGATCCGATCTGGAGAACATCATGATCTGCGGCAAGGGTCTCATCACCGGAGGGCGCTTTGACGAAGAGAGCGGCATCCTGGAGTATGTGCTCCAGGGCGGCGACCCGGCAGAGCCCATGTCCCGGGAGGCGAAAGGGCATCAGGACGAATGGTTCGGCAATAAGGGAATCGCTCTGGTCCGCTGCGAGAACGTGGTTCTGGAGGATTTCTCCGTCACCATCGGCGGACATTTTGCCGTCATCGCCGAGGGGTGCGACAATCTGTATGTGAATCATATCCTCGTGGATACCACAAGGGACGCTCTTGACATCGACTGCTGCCGGGATGTGACAGTGCGGGACACCGTCTGCAACTCCCTCACCGACGAGGGCCTGTGTCTGAAAGCTTCTTTCGGAGCCGGTGTATTCCGGCCTCTCCAGAATGTGCTGATAGAAGACTGCACCGTCTGCGGCTACGATCCGGGCAGCGTCTATGCGGGGGAATATACCCGGGATAAGCTCATCGCCCTGGACCGCTGCGGCCCTACGGGACGGCTGAAGTTCGGCTCGGAAGCTACCTGCGGCTATCACCTGGTGACCATCCGGCGCGTAAAGTTCGACCGTTCCAGGGGATTCTGCATGGAGTCTGTGGACTGTTCCTCCCTGACCAACGTGATCTTCGAGGACTGCGTCCTGGACAATGTGTCCAGTTCGCCTATTTTCCTGCGGGCAGGAGACAGGGCAAGATTCCCCGTAACCGGGAATGTGTCCTCCTCCGCTTACCCTGCCCCGGATACCAATGTCCGTCTGGATGACCGGAACTGGGTGCTGCCAAACGAAAGAGCTTACCACTGCTATCCTGCCAGACGCTACGCGCCCCATTACAATCGGACCAAAACCGTGACCGTGGACGGACACTCTTCCTTTGAAATCGTGGATCCTGACAATCCGGTACAGTGCAATCCGGCCAATTATCAGGAGATAGACGGACATTACTATCTGAAAACATGGCAGTCCGAAAGCTATGCCCAGAAAGATACCTCCAGCCAGGGAAGCTCCCGTCAGAACAACGGCGCCCAATACCCCGAGGCCCACGGCGCCTATGTGGCAGACCTCTCCAGAGAGCTGGAAAAGGCCGACCTGCCCCTGTACGCAAACGCTATCGGCTCCCCCACCATGGCCACAGTGTCCAATGTCATGATCCGGAATGTGACCATTACCAATGCGGATCCCCGATACCCCGTGCTGCTGATGGGCCTGACGGATTCCCATATGAAAAATATCGTCCTGGAGAATATCTCCGTAGAGTACCGGGGCGGTCTGACCATGGAGCATGCGGTGGAGCAGAGACAGCTGAATACCGAATGGAAATTTTCCCAGTTCCATACAAAGGAGCGGGTCCAAAATCTCCCCTGGCTGGTGAACACTTTCTTCTCCAAAAGCGAGGGGCTTCTGCCCCGGGCAGACTGGGATCCGCAGAACAACTGCTGGAAAGACGATCCCTACAATGTGCCGGAGCTGCCGGACGCTTATCCGGAGCCCAGCAACTGGGGCATTCTGCCTGCTTACGGCCTGTTCGCCAAGCATGTGGACGGCCTGACTCTGCGGAATATCCGCTTTTCCTGTAAGGTACCGGACGGCAGGCATGTCTGCGTGTTTGACGACGTGACGGACGTGTGCGTGGACGGCATGGAGGCTTACTGTGCCCGGGATGTGGCGCCAATCGCCATAGTCACGGATCATTACAGGCGGCGCACCAATGCGGAAAACGTACCGGAGCAGCCCTATTTCACCACCAAAGTGACAGGCCTTGAGCTTCAGCGTCCCCTGCTGCTCTCGGACGGCACGAAAGATTCCGAACCCAGAGCAGTCCATGAAAAATCCCGCTGTATCTGGGAAGTGGAGATTAACGCGCCGGCGCCCGGCACCCCTCAGGACAGCCTCTATCCCCTGCCCACGGCGCCCTGTCAGGAGACCGGCTACCGTTTCCGGGTGGAAACTGACAATTATCCTCTGCCCCTGACCGTATACCGTCCCTATATCCGGCCTGTGGCGCCTGCCAGAGTCCGTCCGGGGGAGGCCTGCCATATTATTTTAAACGTGCGCAACCCGGCCAGCGATATCTCGGACATCACTTCCGACGGCAGAATGTACAATGGCCAGATACGCCGTCCCAACTACAGCGTAAAAGGCGTGGTATCGCCTCTGCTGATATCCTGTGATCATCTGCCGGAGGGAGCGGCTTTTGACGCCGCGGCCATGGAATTTTCCTGGACACCCGCCCGGAGCCAGAAAGGGGAGCACCTGATCGCCTTTGCGGTGGACGACGGCCTGATGCCGGAGAAAATGCAGATCAAGATTATAGTGGAAGACGAAAGGGAGAATCATGAAGAAACCCACCGACTATTCCCTGCTCCGGGAGCAGCTGGCAGCCATGACCGGAAATGAACGCGATACCATCGCGAATCTGGCCAATGCCTCCGCCCTGCTGTTCATGAGCCTGGACCATATCAACTGGGCGGGCTTCTATCTGGCGAGAGCATGTCAGCTGGTCTTAGGACCTTTTCAGGGCAGGCCTGCCTGTATCCGCATTGATTTCGGAAAGGGAGTCTGCGGAACCGCGGCGGCGAATGATACTGCCATTGTAGTCCCGAATGTCCATGCATTTCCGGGCCATATTGCCTGTGACGCCGCCTCCAGTTCGGAGATCGTCATCCCCATCCACCACGCCGGCAGGCTGACGGCTGTGCTGGATATAGACAGTCCCCTGTACGAACGCTTTACCGTCCGGGACAGAGAGGAGCTGGAACGCTTCTGTACCATTTTGGAAAAAAACTGCGACTGGCGCGTATAGAAGCAAACACAGCCAATACACACAGAAATGAGGATTGATATGAGCAACGAAACAACAAAGTGCCCTATGTGCGGCACAAAGCTGAAAATGATCAACGGAAGAATGACCTGTAAGGATTGCGGCTATTATGTGAGGGGCGCTGAGGAGCAGGGGAATTTCTCAAATGCAGGCGGCAGTTCCGCGCAAGGCTCCGGGGCGGGCAGTACAGGCCGCCCGTACGGTTCGGGACAGAACGGCTACACAGGCCAGACCGGTTCGTCGGGACGCAGCAGCATGAATCAGGGCGCTTCCTCCGGACGGCCTGCGGAGCACAATCCCACTGTGGGCATCGCGGTATCCGTGATAGCGGGCGTGATATGCGTGGTTCTGTTCGCGGTCATTATCCTGGTAAAGTCCGGCAATTTCAACCCCTTTGCCCCGGACCGGGAATCTGAAAAAAGCCTTGCCAACTCCTCCGTATCGGAGGCCGAAAGCACACAGGTATCGGAAGAAGACGATGTGCCCAAGAGAGGAAGCGCAATCTCCTACCCTACGACCCCCCAGTCCAGCTTTTTCTGGTCTGTGGCGGAGTATATCTGGAATAAGCCCTGCGACAGCATCACCGAGGAGGAATTCGCCAGCCTGACCGCTATCCAGCTGAACCGGGAGGAAAGGAGCATTGCCTATCAGTTAGACCACGGCGAGACCCTGACGGCTACCTATGAGACCGATGAGGGTCTGCTGCTTTCGGACCTGTCCTGTTTTACCGGACTGGAATACATCTCCGTTGACGCCTCCCTGGATCAGGGCGACTTAAGAGGATTAGAGTCTCTCACCACTCTTTACTCCGAGAATAATCTGGAGGAACTGGCGGAAATCATCCCTTATCCGGAGTATATCACGGAGCTGGGCGTGGAGGATACTTTCCTGGCATCCGGTCTCACCGGCCTGAGCACTTTCCCCAATCTCCTGTACTTAAGCGTGGATTATGCAGGGCTGACGGATATCTCCGCCCTGGAGCAGTTCCCGGATCTGCTGGGCCTGTCTCTCACCGGCTGCGACAGACTGACGGACTTCTCCCCCATCATGTCCCTGGGCAATCTGGAGGAATTAAGCATCCAGTCCGATCAGCTTAAAAGCATTGATTTCGTCAGGAACATGCCTGCCCTGGTCAGCCTGAACATTGAGAGTACCCAGGTATCCAGCGTGGATGCCCTGGAGGATTGTCCCCAGTTAGAGTACCTGTATCTGTACCTGAGCGGCTCTTATTCCATGACAGACTTCTCCGTCATCGGAAATCTGGTATCCTTAAACGAGCTGGCACTGGAGATGAGCAGCAATTACAACGGGGTCATGCCCTCCTTTGAAAATCTGACCTCCCTGACGGCGCTCCATCTGAAAGGCGTGCGGGACATCTCCGGCATAAAGGACGCCGTCAATGTCATGTACCTTTCCCTGGAGGAGTGCAACGGGGATCCCGCTTCCGTGGAGGCCATCGGCTCCCTGCAGCAGGTAACGGAGCTTACCATCAACGACTTTTTATATGCCACAGACTCTTTAGAGCCCCTGACCCATCTGCCGAATCTGACGTATCTGGATCTGAGCAATACGTCCGTCTTCGGAAATATCGAGGAGATCTTCGGCATTCCCACCCTGCGGTATCTGTATCTCAATGACTGCCAGATAGGGCTGGACTTTGCCAATATCCCCTCCAATGAGACGCTGGAGCTGCTGTCCATGAACGACCTGTCCGTGCTGGTGGATCCCTCCTACAACAGCGGCACAAAAGTGCCATTGTCCCAGCATTATGACCTGTTCGGCCATTTTCCGAAC
Organism: uncultured Acetatifactor sp.; assembly: GCA_910584235.1. GTDB lineage: Bacteria > Bacillota > Clostridia > Lachnospirales > Lachnospiraceae > Acetatifactor. The sequence continues at coordinate 40,451 of CAJTZD010000031.1, read as the reverse complement.
CTGACGGACCTGTATGTGAAATCCGCCGGGCTGGACAGCATTGCCTTTGTGGAGAACCTGCCGAAGCTCCAGTACCTGGACATCACGGACAACAGTGTTACCAGCCTGATGCCCCTGGCATCCTTAAGCGATTTCCAGGCCGTCTGGTGCGGACAGAACACCATTTTGGAAAATCTGCCGGAAGACAGCAATATCATGGTTTACACAACAGAATTCTGACCAAAGGAAGCTCCCCCTGCCGCTGGCTGCATGGCATAGGCAAAGGACAGGGCACCTTGGTTTTGATGGAGTTTTGTCAAAAACCTTTTCCCCCGAAAGTATCGTTAATACTTTCGGGGATTTTTCTTCTACCACTAATCATCTTTTGAAAAAGTATAAGTTAGCCTTGACTATCCCCAGGTTTCCGTGTTATAGTATCTCAATCAACGAGAATACCTTTATGGGGGAGTAGTCAGCGCAGCTTGCGTGGCAAGTCAACATACGCGGCCTTTTGGGTCTGGCTTGTCTTAAATAACGAGACTCATACATAGCAGTGAAAATGGCAGGACAGATGACCCCGCCGGACAGTTTCGCCGCTATGCATGGGTCTTTTCTTTGTGGAAGAAATACAGACAGAATAAAACACGAAAGAAAGAGGATGAGAAAATGGAACTGGCAACGGTAATCTTTTTGTTACTTGTAGGCATCGTATTCATCGTAAAGGGCGGGGACTTCTTCGTGGATGCCGCCTCCTGGATCGCGGAGGTCAGCGGCATCCCTAAACTGATCATCGGCGCCACCATCGTCAGCCTGGCCACCACCCTGCCGGAAATGCTGGTCTCCGTCATGGCCGCTGCCAAGGGCAGCGTGGATATGGCCATCGGCAACGCGGTGGGCAGCGTCACGGCCAATACCGGCCTGATCATGGCAATCTCCCTGATCTGCATGCCCGGCATCATCAAACGGGCGGACTATCTCATGAAATCGGTACTGATGCTGGCGGCCGCCATCCTCATCGTTATTTCCGGCCTGGCCGGCCAGATGGGCACAGCCATCACCATCGCCATGGTCGTAATTTTCTGCTTCTTCCTGTGGGAGAATGTGAGTTCCGCCCTGCGCTCCATGAAAAGCAGCAGAAATGTAGAGACCCGCAGGAAAGTAGAGGGCCGGAAAGACATTCTCGTGAACCTGGTGAAATTCGTGGTAGGCGCTATCGGCATCGTTTGGGGCGCGGATCTTCTGGTGGACAACGGAAGCGCCCTGGCCGCCATGGTGGGCGTACCGGAGCGGGTCATCGGCGTGACCATCATCGCCGTGGGAACCTCCCTGCCGGAGCTGGTCACCACCGTCACCGCCATCGCGAAGAAGCAGTCCTCTCTCTCCGTAGGCAATATCCTGGGGGCCAATATCATCGACCTGACTTTGATCCTGCCTCTGTCCTCCCTGGTATCCGGAAAGGCCCTCCCCATCGCGGCGGCCTCCGCCAGAATCGATCTGCCGGCCTGCCTTTTGGTTGGATGCATCGCGCTGATTCCCGCCATGTTTTTCGAGAAATTCCAGAAATGGCAGGGGATTCTGCTTTTGCTGGTTTACTGCGGGTATCTGTACCTTACCTGTTTTGCGGCTCCTGTATAGGCATATCCTCACCAAAAGCCCTGTCCCTTTCGCTTTTTTGCATCAAGGGGCAGGGCTTTTATTTATGTATAAAAAAGTCTTAAGATTAGCTGTAACGAAACCGCTCCAGAACGGATATATCAGTTGAACGCGCCAAAAATCCCGGGAATAAGGCAGAACAAAAAGGAGGAGGCATGGAAGAACTGTACCGGCAATACTCGCAGATCGTATACCACTTTCTGTACAAAAAATGTAAGAACTCTGACCTTGCGGAAGACCTGACCCAGGAGACTTTTCTGAAAGCCCTGGAGCGCCTGGACAGCTACGACCAAAGCTGCAAGCTCTCCACCTGGCTGTGCCAGATCGCAAAGCACCTGCTCTACCAGCACTGGGCCAAAGTCGGACGGATACAGCTTGCGGAACTGGACGAGTCGTTGAAGTCCGGACATGACACCGAACAGACAGCCATCGCAAAGGTAGAACTGGCAGATGTCTGGGACAGGCTCCAGACGCTTTCGCCCGATGCCAAAAAGACTGTGGAGCTGCGGGTGCTCGGCGACCTGTCTTTCCGTGAAATCGGAGAACTGCTGGGAAGAAGCGAAAACTGGGCCAGGGTCACTTTCTACCGGGCGAAGCTTTTGCTGATCCAGGACAGCCAGGACGCAGGACAGCCCCATGCGCCCCAAAAGCCAGACTCCCGGCCAGGCGCAAACCGTCCCATATAACAGAAATATCCGCCCCGACAGGGACAGATTATATCGACTGCCGAAAACATTTTTCAGCAGAATACCAGGTGGAAAATAAAGGAGGAAAATCATGGAAAAAATCAATTGTGAAATCATACGCGACCTGATCCCGTCCTATGTGGACGGCGTGTGCTCCGAGGCCACAAAGCGCTGTGTGGAGGAGCATGTTGCAGCCTGCGACGGGTGCCGCCAGATGCTGGCGTCCTATAAGAGCCATATGCTGTCCGGCGAGAAACTGGAACGCAGAGGGCTGGACGGACTGGAGAAAATAAGGAAAAAAATGAAGCTCCAAACCGCTGTCTGTTATCTGGTACTGATATTCCTGATCTACTGTGGCATTGAAGTGTTCATTGCCAACCATACGAACTATGCCATGTTCAATAACACCACGCTGCTGCTTGTCATCTGCATCCTGGCGAACCTCCTGGCCTCCCTGGGCTATAAAGCCAAAAGCCGCCCCGGAAAGACCCAGTATCTGTTGGGAGTCGCTTCCCTTATTCTTGCTCTGTACTTCTCCTTTCTGTTCTTTTACTCTGCTGTCAGTTTGGCTTCAGGGCGCGAAAGCCTGTTCGGCAGGGAACTAATGAATGTGGGGCCCTTTTTGGAAAGGCAGCTCACCATAGCCTTTGTGGCTCAGCTGGCATTTTTTGGCTGTAATCTGTGGGCCATCATCAGGCAGGAAAGAAACTGCGGCTGGCTGCTGAACGTGAACATAACAGGGATCTTTCTCATGATCAATTATGATATATGGTTGAAACATATGGATTCCCTGGAGACTCTGAGAGCGGCCATCCTCAAGGATACTTTGGAGCCTTTTGCCGTCTGCATCCTGGGCATCGCCGCCAGCCTCATCCTCACCAGAATCTTTCAGAAGAAAGAGTCCTGACAAGGGCGTTCCTTGTGTCCGTTTTCATAGCCCGCTTATGGATAATTGCCTTACGAATCTGCTGTAAGCCGGGAGACCACCAACAGAACATTCATCCTTGACCGCCCCTGTGCAATCCAGTAGGGGAATGCTCTTCTACACTACTCGCCGCGCGGCCCGCATGCCGCCTGGGCGGCAAATTTCCATATGCGGGCCTGTGCATAAAAAGGAGCTGTACGCGGATTCCCCCATGCGACAGCTCCTTTTGTCTTTCTCTTACTCTATCTGCTCCTCTGGATCTCCAGCACCTTGTAGGTGAACATGCCGGCGGCAGTCTCAACCTCCACATTGTCCCCCACCTTGCAGCCGATCAGTGCCTTGCCCACGGGGCTTTCGTTGGAAATCTTGCCTTTTAAGCTGTCCGCTTCGGTGGAGCCTACGATCTTGTACTCCAGCTCCTCGCTGTACTCAATGTCCAGAAGCTTCACCACGCAGCCAATGTTGATCTTGTCCAGGTCTACCTCGTCCTCTACCACCACCTCGGCGTTCTTCAGAATCTTCTCCAGTTCCTCAATCCTGGTCTCGATATCCCGCTGCTCGTCCTTGGCCGCATCGTACTCCGCATTCTCGGACAGGTCTCCCTGCTCTCTGGCTTCCTTGATCTTCTGGGCCACCTCCTGGCGGCGCACTACTTTCAGCTCATGTAATTCATCCTCATATTTTCTGAGCCCCTCATAGGTCAGAATATTCTTTTTCTCCTGCATTTTGTTTACATCCTTCCTGTTCTATTCTTCCATTTCTTTCTATGTCTTCTACTGTCCCGGAAAGCCGTCTTTCTGCGGATAGCTTTCGTTCCTGTCTGTCCTTTCCCGGCTGTCGTCCTCTGGAATCCTACTGTATTACTCAACGGTAGGAGGCTTTTTTTGCTTCATATAGTATACGCTTGTTTTGGGGCAGTGTCAAGGCAATATAGGGCAGTTGCATCTTTTTTGTACGATTTTCCATATATCTTTCATGGAAATATATGCAACCTTTTTCTCTCTGGCAAGAATCCTGCGCTTTTTCTCCTCCACAGAAAACATATCCAGCCAGATACTGCCCTCCGGCACTGTCAAAACCGCCATACAGTTTTCCCCGGTAAAATCCACCATATTCACCGCCTCCCTGCAGAAAAAACGCAGGCGCTTCAAAGCCGCCCAGTCCTCCAGAAGCTGCAGCTCGATAGCCAGGCCGTATTCCGTATAAAAGTCCTCCACAAAATCAGCCAGTTCCCGGTCATACTCCGCCTCCGTGAGAATCCAGCGCAGACTCTTCATCCGGCCGGCATATGCTTCAATCACGGGAAAAACTTCCGCTGCCTTTCCCAATAGGATAAAATGGGAACGCTCTGCCCGCCGAAACAATTGTTCTATCCAATATCTTCCCGTATAATCCCGGAATTCCTCCAGAGGAAAATATTTCTGCCACAGGACGGGCAGGATGCTTTTGGTTTTCTCCCGGGGCTGTCTTTCGAGATACCCGACCTCGTCCCCATAAAGCGGCGCATCCGAAAGGTTTTGTCCGCTCTCCCGGCTTTCTTCCCATTGGCCCAGGCCCCCGGCCCCTTTCGCCATGGGTGCTCCCAGAAGCGCCTTTCGCAGGCTGTCCTCATACACACACAGACAGCTCTCCATGTCTCCCGCCAGCTCTGCCACCTCTCCTGCCAGCCGCTTCATTTCTTCCTCCACCCGGCCAATAAGCTGCTCCCTGCAGGCCCTCAGCCGGGCCTCCTCCTGTTCTTCCGCAAGCCTCCGGGCCTGCTCTCTGCGCTGCCTTTTCCGTTCCTTTTGCTTCAGGCGAAGCTTTCTCCATGGACGGGCCAGGATACCCATGATCCCATTTGGATATTCCTCCGGCGGACAGTCTCCTTTCCCGTCCGGCCCCCGCACTGCCGCTGCTGCCGGGATCTGCCCTGCCTGTGCTGTTTTGCCCTCCGAGGCATTCGGCCTGACTACGGCTTCCGCCGGCTTCTCTCCCGGCAGATCACGCCCCGGCTTTCCCTCCAGCCTTTTGTCAAACCACCGGCCCTCCTCCACGTCCAGGCCAATCCGGATCAGCAGATAGGTCTTCAGCCCCACAGGCTCTGTCCGGGGCCGTTCCAGGTCCCTCTTTTTATAAATATATAAAATGGTGTCCATGCCAAAGTATATGCACCGTCACCCGAAAATAGTCTCCACTCCTGCAGTCAGTTCCTCCATGCTCTCCATGGAATTTATCGTCTGGCGAAACCGGGCGGAATGAGGCAGCCCCGCGGTATACCATGCCAGATGCTTGCGCATCTCCCGCACGGCAGTATATTCTCCCTTTGTCTTCAGCTGCAGTTGTGCATGCTCCAGCACCATCCGCTTCTTCTCCTGTCTGTCCGGCGGTGCGGGCACTGTCCCGGTCTCCAGATACTGCACCGTATCCCGGAATATCCAGGGATTCCCCTGTGCCGCCCGGCCGATCATGACGCCGTCGCACCCGGTCTGCTTCAGCATGGCTTTCGCCGCCCGGGGGCTGTCCACGTCTCCGTTGCCGATGACGGGAATCTTCACCGCCTGCTTCACCCGGGCGATGATGTCCCAGTCCGCATGACCGCTGTAGTACTGCTCCCTGGTGCGCCCGTGCACCGCAATGGCAGCCACGCCGCAGTCCTCCGCAATTCTGGCAATCTCCACGGCGCCTGCGCTGTTTTCGTCAAAGCCTTTCCGGATTTTCACCGTCACCGGCTTATCCACCGCTTTCACCAGCGCCGTCAGAATCTCCCTCACAAGTCCCGGCGATTTCATCAGAGCGGAGCCCTCCCCATTGTTCACCACCTTGGGCACAGGGCATCCCATATTGAAATCCAGGATGGAAAAAGGGCGATGCTCAATGCGCTTTGCCATGTCCGCCAGAATCTCCGGATCCGAGCCGAACAGCTGGAGGGACGCCGGGACTTCCTCCGGGTGGATTTCCAGGAGCTCCCCGGTATTTTTGTTGTTATAAAAGATGGCCTTTGCGCTAACCATCTCCATACAGACCAGTCCGGCTCCCGCTCTCCTGCAGAGCAGACGAAATGGCAGGTCCGTCACGCCTGCCATGGGAGCCAGTATCACATTATTGTCCAGCGTCACGCTGCCGATTGTAAGCTTTCCCATCACTTTTATTCCTTATCATACATGCATTTTCTCTCTCGCCATTTTATTACGTCCATATCTTATATTGGCTTTCTGTTTTTCCCGTAGAGAATCCGCAGCCCCTCCATGGTCAGGTGGCTGTCATAGATGTCGATGGCCTCCGTCTCCTGGGCTATGAGTCGCCCCAGGCCGCCGGTAGCCACCACTTTCAGACTTTTCAGGCCGCTCTCTTCCTTTACCTTTCGGATGATATACTCGGTCTGTCCTATCTGGCCGTAGACCAGCCCCGCCTGCATGCTGCTGATGGTCTCCTGGGCCAGAATGGATTTGGGTTTGCGGATCTCGATCTTTGGCAGCTTGGCCGCCTGAGTCCAGAGAGCCTCGGAGCTGATGCCCATGCCCGGGGCCGTGATGCCGGCTGCAAACTCCCCTTTCTCCGTAATCAGGTCGTAGGTGGTGGCCGTGGCAAAATCCAGCACCAGCACCGGACCGCCGTACTTCTCGTAGGCCGCCACCGCGTCTACGATGCGGTCCGCCCCGATGCCCCTGGGGTCCTCGGTGACGATGCGGATGCCTGTCTTCATACCCGGGCCCACGTTCATGGGGCGGGTCTTTGTATAGCGGACCAGGGCCCCTATGAGGGCATGCATCACGTCCGGCACCACGCTGGCTACGATAGAGCCCTCCAGGTCGGTTGCCTCTATTCCCCGATTCAGCAGCATCTGGGTAATCAGTACCCCGTACTCGTCCGAAGTCCTGGGCATCTTGGTCATGATGCGGAAAGTGGCAAGCAGTTCCTCCTTTTCGTACACGCCCAGCGCCATATTGGTATTGCCTACATCTATCACTAGTATCATAATGCCCTCTTCCCTGTCTGTCTCACTCGTCATCATAAATGCCGAAAGGAAACGCGTATCCCCCTCCGGTGATTGCCGTGTAGGCCCCAATGATGCTTTTGTCACTACCTGCCACAAAGCTCTTCTGCTCCTCCCTGACCCAAAGCCGCAGAATATCCCAGACATTTTTCCCATTCACCTTTTCGATTCTCACCATTCCAATTACTCCAGCCGCCCTCATACCTCTCCTAAATACTCCGACACATCCTCTTTCAGAATGAACACCCTATAGTAAATCTGCAGAGACTCGAACAGTTCCTGGCGTCTGCGCCTGATCTCGCCTACCAGCAGACCGCTGCTGACCTCGTCATAGGTGATGTCATCGTCATCGGCGTTGGTCTCCAGAACGACATTTCCGTCTTCCTCAAAAGCTATGGCGAACACGCCGCCTACCTCCTGGGTAAAGAGCACGCACAGAATGCGCAGCTCCTCCTTGACGGATTCCGGGATTCCCTGAAACTGTTCATTGAAATAATACTTCTGCTCATAGGCGTTGGCTGCGCACAGCACCATGTTCCTGCTCTCCATCTGTCTCCTCCGAAATGCTCTTCTTCCATCCCCAGTTCACACCCCGCCAAGCGCTTTCTACCCACAGGCGCGGCCCGGAAACCGTCAGCTTCAGGATGCCATGCTCTGCGAAAAACATGCCGCAGGGCACGGCCGCCCCAGAGATGTCACACATAACCATAAACGCCCCTTACGGACACCTCTCCTGCATACACGGCCTCCACAGCGCCGCCCTCCCGTTCCACCAGCAGTTCTCCCGTACTGTTGATGCCGCGGGATATCCCCCGGTATTCCCCCTTAGGGTCAAGAACCCGCACTTCCCCGTCCTTTCCGGCAAGCATCTCGTTGTAGCGCCCCAGAAGCCCTGTCAGGCTGCCGTCTCTTTGAAATATCTCATAATACCCCTCGAAAGTTTTTATCACATTGACGATGAGTTCCGCTCTGGATACCGCACACCCGCATTCCTGCTCCAGACAGGCCGCGGTCCGGGCAATCTCTTCCGGGAAATCCTGCCGCCCCACATTGATGCCCACCCCCATGACCACATAGTGGATGAAGTCCCGCTCCGTGCTCATCTCCGCCAGCATCCCGCAGACCTTTTTCCCGTTCACCACGATATCATTGGGCCATTTGATCCGGGCCCCCAGGCCGCAGGTCTTTTCTATCCCCTCCGCCACGGCCAGTCCCATCACCAGCGTCACCATGGAAGCCAACTCCACCCGAAAATCCGGCTTCAGAATCAGCGTAAAATACACATTGGTCCCCGCCGGGCTGCTCCAGGTCCTGCCCCTGCGTCCCCGCCCTGCAGTCTGCATGTCCGCCACGATCAAAGTACCCTCTTTCGCCCCGTTCTCCGCATCCAGCTTGGCCTGGAGGTTCGTGGAGCCCAACTCATCATAGAAGTACACCGGCTTTCCGGCCCATACGGTATCCATGCGGCTCACCAGCTCGTGCTGCCCATAGACCTGCTGCCGGGACGCCAGCCGGTATCCCCGATTCTGCACCGCCTCTATCCGGTAGCCTTCCTTTTTCAGCTGCCCAATGGCTTTCCATACCGCTGTCCGCGACACCCCGAAGCGTTCGCACAGCTCCTGTCCGGAGACATAATCCTCCCGCTGCCGCAGAAGCGCCAATATCTTTGCTTTCATCTCTTTCTACCCGTTCCGATTCTCTTTGTAACTCCAATCCGGCATAACTAAAACCCGCCTAAGCATCTTTCCCGTCATCAGCGCCGGATCCGGCTTTCCTTCAAACCGCTCCGTGCTTCACCTCTCAATTTTCTTCATTCCCCTATGGTAGCAAGCATTACCGCCTTGATGGTATGCATCCTGTTCTCCGCCTCTTCAAACACCAGCGACTGCCCGGACTCAAATACCTCGTCCGTGACCTCCATCTCCGTAATGCCGAAGCGCTCTCCCATCCGGGCGCCGATCTTGGTATGCAGATCGTGGAAAGCGGGCAGACAGTGCATAAAAACGGCCTTTTCCCCCGCGTTCTCCATGACTGCCCGGTTCACCTGATAAGGGGAAAGCTCCCGGATGCGCTCCTCCCAGACTTCATCCGGCTCTCCCATGGACACCCATACATCCGTATAGATTACATCTTTGTCTTTCGTCCCGGCAGCCGCGTCTTCCGTCAGCGTAATGCTGCCGCCGGTCCAAGCCACAATCTCCCGACACTGCGACACCAACCCAGCCTCCGGGAAATATTTTTCCGTGGTGCAGGCCGTGAAGTGCATCCCCATTTTGGCGCAGACCACCATCAGGGAATTGCCCATGTTATAACGGGCGTCTCCCATATAGGCCAGCCGGATGCCTTTTAAGCGTCCGAAATGCTCCCTGACGGTCAAAAGATCCGCCAGCATCTGGGTGGGATGGAACTCATTGGTGAGCCCGTTCCACACCGGCACCTTAGCGTACTTCGCCAGCTCCTCTACGATATCCTGCCCGAATCCCCGATACTCGATTCCCTCGAACATGCCGGACAGGACTCTGGCCGTGTCCGCTATGCTCTCTTTCTTGCCGATCTGGGAGCCCGCGGGATCCAGATAAGTGGTGCCCATCCCTAAATCATGAGCCGCCACCTCAAAAGCGCATCTGGTGCGGGTGCTGGTCTTCTCGAAAATAAGCGCCACATTCTTCCCCCGCAGGGTATCTACCGGAATTCCTTTCTTCTTTTTCTCTTTTAAATCCGCCGCCAGATCCAGCAGATACGCAATCTCTTCCGGGGTAAAGTCCAACAGCTTCAGAAAATCCCGTCCCTTTAAATCTGTTTTTTTGTCCATGCCTTTTCACAACCTGCCTTTCCGTTTCGTTTTCTTACTATTAATAAAATCCCTTGCTCAGAAGTTCCACCCTGTATACAGCAAATTCGGCATTCTCCAAAAATGCTTCCTCCAGACACAGTGTATCTTTGATAAAGCTGATTTCATCCACATTGTCATAGCTTTGATCTATTACCACCAACGTAGGATAGTGCTCTGGAAAGCAAGACCAATATTCCTGCAAACGGCTGTCAAAAGCAGGCGTACTGATGGTGGAGTGGACCGCAATCCGGCATTGCGTCAGCAGATAATACAGACTATGCTCACCCACATATAAAAGCGAATCGTCAGGCCCGCAGCATCCCTCTAAAAGCTCAGCGTAAGCATTATAGGCATAACCGTCCATATAGACACCATAAATACTTTTAGCCGGTCCGGTCAGAAACTTTTGCCTGGTCACAAAAATATTGTCGCGAAGCCCCTGATTCATGCATACCATGAATCCTTTGGCAAACAAAGTGGTTCCAAGCAAACCCATTGCAGTCAGCAAGGCCGAAAGCCGGCCCATGCGCGTCCGTCTCCCCTGCCCATCACTGCAGCTCTCCGGTTCCTGCATCAGCAGCAAGATCCCCGGTATCAGGCCGCTTGTAAGATAAGAACCCGTAACGCTAATGGTGGTATTGGTGACAAGGAGCGCCGCCAGCCATACACATCCGCCGCAGACAGAGCCGAACCAGAATAAACAACGGTTCCAGGGACTGCCCTGCTGTGTTTTTTTCCGGTAAGCCGCAATCCCTATGCCGTATAAAAGATAAAAATAAAGCAGCGGGTAATGAAAGTTCAGACTGTCTCCCAGCCAGGTTAAAATCTGTCCCACAAAGCTGACACACAAGATACAACAGGCAAACAGATGCCAGCCGGAATACCTGCCGTCCCGCCTCAAAATCAGCATACGGCACAGAAGGAAAAGCAACCCTGCCAACAGTATAGTCAGGCATAAATGCGGCGCCAGCTCCAACAGTTCCCGGCCATAGGACACCATGCGCTGCCAGGGTGAGTCGGAATGGTAGCTGTCAGTCATCATCTGCCTTAAGCCAAACAGGAATTCCGATAATGTCATATGGGACAGAAAAAAGGCTATATAGCATGTCCCCAGCAGTGCGCAAATCAAAAACAGCAGCCCTGCATCCTTTCGAAAAGTTTTGGGCCGCAACTTCTTCAAACTCAGAAAATATGCAGGCACTGCCAATATACAGGATGGATATGCCAAAACCAGCCCGCAGAGGAATACCCCTGCAGCTGCCAGCCAGGGCCGTGCGTGCTCCGCCCCACAGGCCCTGAAAAAACATAGCATAGCCAACACGCTGAACCACACCAGCATATTGGAGAATTCAGGCGTCTGAATCTGCTTGGGAAGCGTATTGTAAAAGAAGAAAGCCGCTGTAAGCGCTCCTAACCGGTTAAATGACGGTTTCAGCGTCTGATACAGAAAAACGCTGATTGCCGCCTGCAGCAGAGCGCCGCAGATGCGCAGATAAAGTACCATGTATTCCGTGGTACCGGTAAAAGTCTGATACAGCCAGCACAGACCTGCCGTAAGGAATCCGGAAGTCTGATGGGGTTCCCAGATATCCCGGAACATCCTGTCTTCCGATAAAACGCGGCAGGACAAGGTGATGGCATATTCCTCATCTATGTTCAAATTCATAAAACAGATTTTAACGGTTGCCAAAAGCGACAGCAGAATAAGCAGCACCAAAATACCGTTCCTATAACGCTTTTTTTCCATAATCAACAAACTCTCTTTTTAGAAATATCCGTACCGCTGACACTCCCACAGCCGAAAGCTCCCGTCCGTCTCCAGGCAAAACAGGGCAGCAGCAGGATAAACGTATGAGAAAGCTGCCCAAATCTCCATACGACTTCCAGCATGCCGAATGTGGCGATAGATGTAAACAAAAGCAATGGCAAAAGATTATACATTTCTGTATCGCCTTTCAGACAAGCCAAAAACAGGCGTATGCCGGATATCGCCAAATAAAGCAATAAAATTACCCCAGCCGGTACCCCGTAGTTAAAGGCATACTGTAAGATTATATTGTGCGCATGGGGCGCATAATAATTCTCGTCTACCTGATATCCGTTTTCCGATTCCGCATGTCCTGACAGATTCAACTGTGACAGATAATATTGGTATATCCTGAACCTGGCAGACACCGAATAGCTCCGATCAGGCAATTTCGGGCTTATTTCTCCCTCTCCCCGGCCGTCCTCCCCGGCATAGCACAATACCACAGGAGGTTTCCCTACCGCAAAAGCGGTCAGCTCTCCCTCTTTTGCCAAACAAGCTGTCCCGGGATCCTGCCCCAAAGAGATCTGTAAAATAGACAGGTTCAGAAACAGCATTCCGAAATTCCCCCTAAGGACATCTCGCCAGTCCGTATACTTTTCAGAGTCGAAGCTATCCCAGGAATGTACCCTATCCTCAGAATATTCGCCCATAAACCAGATCGGATGATGAAACACGGGGGGCAGATATCTCACAGCCCCATACACCACCGGAAAAGCAAGCGCCGTAACCAGAAGAAAACCGCCGACATATACAAAGCCTTTCCGAAGCCATTTTTCACCCCTTTGCTTCCACAACAGAATGCCAAACCCTAGCAAAGTGGCAACTGCCATACCAAGCATAGCGCTGCGGCACATGGTCAGCAGAACGAATCCCCACATGGCACAGGCAAAGAAAAAACTGGCCAGCCGCCAAAAAACATGGACTTTCTTCCTTTCCGTCACACAGAAAAAAGACAGAAAAACACAATAAACCATCTGATACAACAGCGCATTTATATTCGTATTGGCATACATACCAAGATACCGCAGATTATCATAGGGCCGAAATACAAAGGCCAATCCCTGAAACAGGAAAAAGGCTGCTGCAACCGAGCCGCCCAAAGCCTTTATCATCCCCTCAAACTCCTGTTCCGTGAAATCCGTCAAATAAATCAGCATAACCGAAAGACACAACAGCGGACCGTTATATTTGTCATGGCGGGAGATAAGCATGCATACTACCAGCAAAAGCAGCAGTCCCATGCCCGGATGCCTGCCCCCGGGAATCCTTTTCGCAGAGTAAATGGCAAAGCCGGTCTGTATTACCACACAACAATACAAAACCGCGGCGATGGTTCCGCTGGCCAACTGCCAAGGGTAAAAAGTTTCCGGCCATTTCAGGGAAAAAACAATACCCGCCCCCGCCACACAGGGCAATAGTAAGACCCAGAACAGGCGTCTGCCATAGCAGGAAAACGGATAATGGCTTAACGCGAGACAACTCAGGATGCTAAGGACAATATTGGGACAGACAAGCTGAATTTCCCCGGAAGCGCTGCCAATCTGCTGGTCACAGATGCACATCGCAAAAAAGCACAGGAAATAGAATCCCCACTTTAAGTTACTCTTCCGATAAGATATCTTCATGCAGCCCCTTTCTTTCCATAAAAGTAAGCAGAAATAATGATGTTTCATTTTACCACAAAACAGGATAGGGGTCAATGCCCATAAAAAGACGCGGCGGAAATCCCATGGATTTCACGCCGCATCCAAAGCTGCTTTTTTCCTGTACTCTTAGTTCCTGGAACCCTCTTTCCACGCCGCCGCCAGGCTGGCAATGCCCTGGAGCTCTGCAGGGAGGAGGATCGTGGTCGCCTGTCCGTCCGCAACCTTTTCAAATGCTTCCAGGCTCTTGATCTTGAGAACGGCATCGTCCGCGCTGGCCTCTTTCAGCATCCTGATACCGTCCGCATTGGCCTGCTGCACTTTCAGGATCGCCTCTGCTTCACCTTCCGCCTCACGGATCATCTTCTCTTTCTGGGCCTCCGCGCGCAGGATTGCGGACTGCTTGTCAGCCTCTGCCCGCAGGATAGCGGATTCCTTGGCGCCCTCTGCCTCCAGAATCTTGGCTTTCTTCTCGCCCTCTGCGCGGGTTACGGCCTCACGCCTCTCGCGCTCCGCTTTCATCTGCTTCTCCATGGCGTTCTGGATTTCGGCGGGAGGAATGATGTTCTTCAGCTCCACGCGGTTTACCTTGATGCCCCAGGGATCCGTAGCGATGTCCAGCGCCGCGCGCATCTTGGTATTGATGGTCTCACGGCTGGTCAGTGTCTGGTCCAGCTCCAGGTCGCCGATGATGTTACGCAGGGTGGTAGCTGTCAGATTCTCGATAGCCATCATAGGGTTCTCCACGCCGTAGGTGAACAGCTTGGGATCCGTGATCTGATAGAAGACCACCGTGTCGATGCGCATGGTAACATTGTCCTTTGTGATCACGGGCTGAGGCGGGAAATCCGCCACCTGCTCTTTCAGGTTCACTTTCCTGGCCACTTTATCCACAAAAGGAACTTTCACATGGAAACCCACCGACCATGTACCCTGGTATGCGCCCAGCCTTTCAATGACATAGGCCTGCGCCTGGGGTACAATCTTCAGGCAGGAAACCAGGATCGCAAGAACCACCACGATCAACACAATCAAAATCCATCCCATAAACATAACATTACCTCTTTCCGTGCTCTTTGCCAAAGCACTATTTTTATTATTTTATGTTTTATAAATTATCTGCACCGTCCCGGAAAGCCTTTTCCTCCTCTGTCCCGGAAACGTTCGCTGACTCCTGATCGCGCTCTGCTTCCACGGCTTCCCCTGCAGCCTGCTCCTCTTCCCCGAAATCCGCTTCTTTCATGGATTCCGCACTTTCCCCGGGAGCCATCGTATTCACGTCTTCTGCCGCCTCCGCGGATTCCGCGCTTTCCCCGGGTTCCGGAACATCCGCTGTCCCGGGTTCATTGAACTCCAAAGGCATCTCCGCCGCCTGCTGCCTCATGCGCACGATCAGCTTCACGCCGCTGATCGCAGCAACAGTGACCACGGTACCCACAGGAATCCGCACCTTGTCATCCCAGCTCCTGGCGCTCCATTCCTGCCCGCTTACAGTCACCTGACCGGCAGCCTGCAGATTGTCGATTTCCTCAGTGACAATAGCCTGACGGCCTACCATACTCTCCACATTGGTCTTCACCCGATCAGTGTTGAAATATTTTACCGCGATTGGCCTGGTGAAAAACAGCAGCACCAGCGAAACCAGAAGGAACAGAATCACCTGCACGAAAATCGGCGCGTAAAGTAAAGCGGCAAAGATGGCCACCAATGCGCCTGCCGCGAACCAGATCGTGGTAAGCCCCAAGGTCAGCACTTCGATTCCGATGCACAATATCAGCACCACCATCCAGAAAATCAGCACCACATCCATATACTATCCCTCCTCTTTCCTTTCTTCAAACCTTAGTTCTATAACCAGTTTACTATAAAAAACGCTTTTTCGCAATAGATTTCTTTTGCACGATACCGATGGATAACGTACCAAAAGGCGGCAAGGCATTTTTATGCCTGCCGCCCCTGTGTCAGTCTTTCGTTTGCATAATCAATAGAATACATGGTTGCCGATGACCAGTCCCTCGCGCCCGTTATTGCGGCGGAAATGGGTCAGATCGCCTACATTGGACACGCCTGAGAGCGCCTCCTGGGCCGCCTGGATACAGCTGGCATCGTAGCCGCCGGACTCATACACGCTGTTGAGCTTGCCGGTCATAGCCGGTGTAAACTGTCCGGAGGCATAGATCACGCCATGAATGGAATTGGGGTAAGCGGCGCTTCTGACACGGTTCATGACCACTGCGCCTACCGCTACCTTTCCCTCATAGCTCTCGCACCCTGCCTCACAGTAGATCAAAGCCGCCAGCAGCAGCGTGGTGTCTGCGTCTGTGGTGTATTCGCCGTAATTCTGATGGCGGGAGGCCTCCTTTTCTTTCTCTACCCTGGCAGCGATCTCTTCCAGGGTCTCTCCGGCGTCAATGACGAAGTCCAGATCCAGAAATTCCGTGGACACATAGCCGTCGTCTCCCTCAAAGTCTATGCACACCCAGCCGTCGTCGTACTGATTGAGCACCTCCACTACCTCGCCCTTGGGCAGCAGGCCGTAGATTCCCGACTCTGTGCTGGGCTCCATCCTCACCCGCAGTGTCTCGGTATTGATGGTGGCTACCATCTTACCCACGCTGTTTGCCAGGGTAAGGGCTTCTTCGTCGAACAAAAGATACTCGTCCGAGGCCCAGCCGATGATATTTCCCGACTGCAGCTTGGTCCATCCGTCCCTGCGCTCAAGGATTGTGCCTCCGCAGTCCTTGTACAGCATTCCCACCTTGTCAGCCTCCTCGCTGGCATCGCTTCTTACATTCAGCGCATTCTGTACATTGGCCATCACCAGCTTGCTTTCCTCCGGCTCTTCCTCCTGCGCTGTCAGATCCAAATTCAGTTCCCTGGCCGTAGCGTTCACCACATCCGCCGAGCTTGCGGAGCCCGGGCTGAACACTGCCGTCACGCCGCCGCGTGTCTTCTCCACATAGGAATCCTCACTGGCCTGTGCTGACATACCTGTCTCCAGAAGCAGGCATAACGACAGCAACAGCCCTGCCGCTGTGGTAAACAGCTTTCTGCATTTTGTCATGATTTTTTCCTCCATAAACAAATTCTTAAGACTTTGTATTAAATTATTCCATTTTCTACATAAACTTATTACAAAGTTATTAAATTTGTTAAGAGCATCATAACAGATGTTAACAGAAATGTCAAGTTTTTCGATTACGATCTTTGGCGATGGGCCTCATACATAAGCAAAGCCGCACTGACAGCGGCATTCAGGGATTCCACATGCCCCTCCATGGGAATCTTTAACAGGCTTTCGGCGCAGCTTGTCAGTTCTCCGCTTAAGCCCCTGCCCTCATTCCCGATCAAAAATGCCGTGCCTTTCTGAAAGCAAAAGCTGTCGTAATAGGTTTCCCCGTCAAGGCGGGCGGCATAAACCGAGATTCCCTTTTCCCGCATCCGTCTCACTGCCCCGGGCAGATCCTGCGCATACACAAAGGGCACCCGGTAAATGGAGCCCATGGTAGCGCGGATGGTCTTTGGATTATAGATATCCACTGTTTTATCGCTCATAATGATGCCCGTGACGCCCGCGCCCTCCCCGGTCCTGACAATGGTTCCCAGATTGCCGGGATCCTGCAGGTCCTCCAGCACCACAAACAGGGGAGCCGGCGCATCCAGGAGCTGTTCCAGCCGAAACGCCGGCCGTTCCACCACGCACAGGATTCCCTGGGGGGTCTGGGTGTCGGACATCTTCCGGAACACCTCCTCAGTCACCGTCTCCCGGCCAATCCGCTCCAGCTTTT
This sequence comes from uncultured Acetatifactor sp., assembly GCA_910584235.1. Lineage (GTDB taxonomy): Bacteria > Bacillota > Clostridia > Lachnospirales > Lachnospiraceae > Acetatifactor. Next base: position 23,158 of record CAJTZD010000031.1, on the reverse strand, counting down.
CCCGTAAAAGAGGGCGCTGTCCGATTTTCTCCAGGGCCTCGGCCGTGACATAGACTTCCCGGACGGCCTCCTCTGGCGCTTCTTCAAACATCTTGAAGCCCTCCGTCAGAAAAATTTCCGCCTCCCGCCGCCTGGCTGCGCTTCCGTGCCACTGTACTATCTGTTTTACCTTTGGATTAGAAAGACTGCTGATCATATACTCTCCCCGCCTCCGCCCGCAAAAAGCCTTTGCCTCCTGCTGCCCTTATCACACACAAAGGCGGCCATTTCCCAGAAACAGCCGCCTGTCCATTGCCGGTTCCCACATCCGCCCGGCAAGTATTAAATTGTCAGTATCCTTGCCACATCGTACTGGTATCTGTCGATATCTTTCTGCATCTGCAGAGCCTCTTCAATGCCGAAATCCGTGAACTCCCCATACCGATAGCCCACTACCCGGTTGGTCTTGCCCTCCAGCATGATATCCACCGCATAGGAGCCCATGATAGAGGCATAGTAGCGGTCCATAGCCGTAGGACTGCCGCCTCTTTGCATGTAGCCTAAGATCGTCGCCCTGGTCTCAATGCCCGTGGCGGCTTCAATACGCTTTGCCATGGAAGTGGAATGGCCTATGCCCTCCGCGTTGATGATCAGATGATGGATCTTGCCTTTCTTGCGGCTGTCGATAATATGATTGATGATTTCCTGCTCATTGTAGTCATAATTTTCAGGTAGCAGAATATCCTCCGCCCCATTGGCCACGCCGCACCACAGGGCAATGTAACCTGCGTGCCGCCCCATAACCTCAATGATACTGCAGCGCTCATGGGAGGACGAAGTGTCCTTTACCTTGTCAATGGCTTCCATGGCCGTATTCACAGCCGTGTCAAAGCCAATAGTATACTCTGTGCAGGCGATGTCCAGATCAATGGTGCCCGGAATGCCTACGGCATTAATTCCCTGTCTGGAGAGCGCCTGGGCGCCGCGGTAAGAGCCGTCTCCGCCGATGACCACTATTCCGTCTATGTCATGCTTTCTGCAGATTTCCGCCGCCTTTTTCTGATACTCCGCTCTCTTGAACTCCAGACATCTGGCCGTTCCCAAGATAGTGCCGCCTCTCTGGATAATGTCCGACACGCTGCGGGGTTCCATATCAATAATATCCTCGTTCAGCAGACCGTTATATCCTTTTTTGACGCCTTTTACTTTCACGCCTCTGTAAATAGCGGTACGGACCACCGCACGGATGGCGGCGTTCATGCCCGGCGCATCCCCGCCGCTGGTCAGAACCGCAATTGTCTTGATTTCCTTAGCCATATTTCAACCCTCCTGCTTACGTTTCTGCACTGTTCGGCTTTATTTTAATCCATTTGTGAACGGTTTTCAATACCTATTGCCGTATTTTTACATTTTCCCGGCCAAACATCTCTCCAAGCTTCTGCTCCAATTCCCCGTCCGCATGCACTCTGCGGTTGGCGGGCAGAAGCTTGAACGCCCTGGTGTCCTTTACGAAGATCACCACATCATCATTTCCGTCCGAGTCTTCAATAGCAGCAAACAGTTCTTCCTCCCTGGCAAAATAGCTGTCCGCATCCGGGAACTGAATCCAGATGCCTGCCGGCACCTTTGCGGGCGAATGCTTTGCCGGATTGCCGTTTTCCGCGGCTGCCCCGGCGCCTGACGGTCCCTGGCCAAAGCCGCTGCCCCGGCTCGTCCTGCCCTGGCCGCCATAGGCCCTCTGTCCATTTCCGTAGCCGCTCTTCCCGTAGTCGCCGTTTCCGTATTGATTCCGGAACAGGGAAGCGCCGTTTTCTTTCGCGGCATCTTCGAAGCTGACTACATGTTCACAGATCAGCTTGCCGTCCTTTTCCTCCTCCACATTGACCCGTCCCCTGATAAAGACTCTCGCGTCTTCCACCAGCAGGCTGCCATATTTTTCATAGTCCCGGGGGAATACGACGATTTCCATATTCCCTACCAAATCCTCCAGATTCAGGAAAGCCATCACCTTATCGTTCTTGGTATATTTGATATTCCTGTCCGCAATCATCCCGCCTACCGTCACGCGCCTCTGGTCCTCCACCCGGGCTCTGCCGATCTCCTCGTCCAGGGCAAAATCATTGGTGGTATTGGTAATATACTTCTGCCACAGCTCCTGATCCGCTTCCAGAGGATGACCGCTTAAGTAAATACCCAAGACCTCTTTTTCAAAGGCCAAAAGCATTTCCTTGGGATACTCGCCCACATCCGGCATACGGATGTCGAATTCCTCTTTCTGGGACTCCTCCGCTATATCGAAAAGGGAAATCTGCCCGGCCAGGTTGCTCTTTCGATCCTTAGCGATATGATCCATGATCTGCACATATACGCTCATGAATTGTTTCCTGGTGCCTCCCAGCCCGTCCAGGGCCCCCGCCTTGATGAAATTTTCCACGGCCCGCTTGTTCACATCCTTGTCCGCGATGCGGGTGAGGAAATCCTTCAGATTGGTAAACGCGCCCCGGGCTTTGCGCTCCGCCACAAGATCGTCAATGGCAGTCTGGCCCACGCCCTTGATGGCAGTCAGGGCATAGCGGATGCTCTTTCCGTCCACGGAGAAGCCTCTCTGTCCCTGATTGATGTCCGGAGGCAGCAGCTGGATTCCCATATTTCTGCAGGTTAAGATGTACTCCGATACTTTCTTGCCATTGTCAATGACAGAGGTCATCAGCGCGGCCATAAACTCCACGGGATAGTAATATTTCAGCCAGGCGGTCTGATAAGCCACCACCGCGTAGCAGGCCGCATGAGATTTGTTGAAAGCATATTTTGCGAAGTCGGTCATATCGTCGAAGATACCGCTGGCCACCTGTTCGCTGATGCCTCTGGACACACAGCCCGGCACATTCTCTTCCGCATTTCCATAGATAAAATTGGCCCGCTCCTTTTCCATGACAGCCTGCTTCTTCTTGCTCATGGCCCGGCGCACCAGGTCGCTGCGCCCCAGAGTATAGCCGCCAAGATCCCGGACGATCTGCATCACCTGCTCTTGGTACACGATACAGCCGTAGGTGGGCGCCAAAATCGGCTCCAGCTGAGGGCAGGAATACACTACGTCTTTATGGTTATTTTTCCCCTTGATGTATTTGGGGATAAAGTCCATGGGGCCGGGGCGGTACAGGGAAATACCGGCGATAATGTCCTCCAGATTCTGGGGCCGCAGCTCTTTCATGAAGTTTCTCATCCCCGGACTTTCCAGCTGGAACACGCCGTCCGTCTTCCCCGTTCCGATGGCCGCCAGCACCTGCGGATCGTTATAGTCAATATTTTCGATGTCAATATGGTCTCCCGTGGTCTCGGCCGCGAACACGACGGCGTCATGGATCACTGTCAGCGTCCGCAGCCCCAGAAAGTCCATCTTTAACAGCCCCAGCTCCTCCAGTGTGGTCATGGTGAACTGGGTGGTGATAGAACCGTCGCTTCCCCTGGAGAGAGGTACGAACTCGTCCGCCGCCTCCGGACAGATAACCACGCCGGCCGCGTGCATAGAGGTATGCCTGGGCAATCCCTCCAGCCGTCTGCACATATCGATCAGATGACGCATCTGCTCATCCTCCTGATAGGTCTTACGCATCTCCTGGTTCTTTTCCAGGGCTTTGTCAATGGTGATGTTCAGTTCATTGGGTACCATTTTTGCAATGGAATCCACCAGCGCATAGGGAAGATCCATAACCCTCCCCACGTCCCGGATGACGCCTTTGGCCGCCAGAGTACCGAAAGTGACGATCTGCACCACCTTGTCGGAGCCGTACTTCCTGTCCACGTAGTCAATGACTTCCTGTCTGCGGTTGTAGCAGAAGTCGATGTCAATATCCGGCATGGACACCCGCTCCGGATTCAGAAACCGCTCAAAGAGCAGGTTATAGCGGATGGGCTCGATATTGGTAATCTTCAGGCAGTAGGACACAATGCTTCCCGCCGCGGAGCCTCTGCCCGGCCCTACGGGAATGCCGTTGCTCCTGGCATAATTAATAAAATCCCATACGATCAAAAAGTAGTCCACATATCCCATACGCCTTATAACGTCAAGTTCGTAGTCGAGTCGTTCCCGCAGGGTCTGTCCCGTGTCCCCGGCCGGCTGATTCTCATCTCCATAGCGCTCTTTGAGTCCGTCGCTGCAGAGCTTGTTCAGATACCCCCAGGAGTCGTAACCCTCCGGCACCTCATATCTGGGCAGCTTTGTGACTCCGAACTCGATCTCCACATGGCATCTGTCGGCAATGCGCTGGGTATTTTCCAGAGCCTCCCAGGCATATGGGAACAGCCCTTTCATCTCCTCCTCACTCTTGACGAAAAACTGACCGCCCTCATAGCGCATCCGGTCCTCATCCGTCAGCTTTTTGTTGGTCTGGAGACACAGCAGGATGTCGTGGGAGTCCGCGTCCTTTTCATAGGTATAATGGACATCGTTGGTGGCCACTAAGGGAATGTCCAGCTCCCTGCTCATTTTTAACAGCTCTGTGTTTACCAGTTTCTGCTGGGGATACCCGTGGTCCTGAAGCTCTAAAAAGAAATTGCCCTTGCCAAAGCAGTCCTCGTACTTCCTCGCCGCTTTCCTGGCCTCTCCCGGCAGGTTCTTTACGATATTACGCTGAACCTCTCCGGCCAGGCAGGCGGACAGGGCGATAATTCCCTCATGGTAGCGATTCAGGACTTCCATGTCCACACGGGGCCTGTAGTAATAACCTTCCGTGAAGCCTTTGCTGACAATCTTCATCAGATTGGCATAGCCGGTATTGTTCTCCGCAAGCAATACAAGGTGATAATACCTGTCCTCACCCCCGGTGACTTCCTTGTCAAAGCGGGAATTCGGCGCCACATAGACCTCGCAGCCGATGACCGGGTTGATGCCGGCCTCCCTGGCTGCCCGGTAGAAATCAATGACGCCGTACATCACGCCGTGGTCCGTGATGGCGGCGCTGTCCATGCCCAGCTCTTTGACCCGGGAAACATATTCTTTTATTTTATTGGAGCCGTCCAGGAGGGAGTATTCTGTGTGGACATGCAAGTGTGCGAATGCCATGAGCGGGATCTCCTTTTGTCATATGCCTGTGAATAAATGCTACTTATAGTATACTGAAATCCGGGAAATTTGTAAAGATTTCGGAGAAAAGATTGTCAACTGGATTTTATTTCCGGCACTCTAATCGGCTCAACAAAAACCCTTTCACCTCATCCCGCGGATGGTGTGAAAGGGTTTTCGGAATTTCAGAATTGTGGGTTGCCTACAGATATTTTTTCAATTCTTCCGCCTTGTCCGTAGCCTCCCAGGGCAGGGACACATCGTCTCTGCCGAAATGTCCGTAGGCCGCGGTCTGGCGGTAGATGGGCTTTCGCAGATCCAGCATTTTGATGATGCCCGCGGGCCGCAGATCGAAGTTCTCCCGGATAATATCCTCCAGCTTCTCGTTGCTTACTTTCCCCGTGCCGAAAGTACTTACCATAACGGAAGTGGGCTGAGCCACGCCGATGGCATAGGACAGCTGAATCTCGCATTTCTCCGCCAGGCCGGCAGCCACGATATTCTTGGCCACATAGCGGGCCGCATAGGCAGCGCTCCTGTCCACCTTTGTGCAGTCCTTGCCGGAGAAAGCGCCGCCGCCGTGACGGGCAGCTCCGCCGTAGGTGTCAACGATAATCTTGCGTCCGGTGAGCCCTGCGTCTCCCTGGGGCCCGCCGATGACGAAGCGGCCCGTGGGGTTGATGAAGAATTTGGTGTCTTCATCTATCAGTTCCCCGGGCAGGATGGGGTCGAAGACATATTTTTTGATATCCCCATGGATCTGCTCCTGGGTCACATTCTCGTCATGCTGGGTGGAGAGCACCACGGCCTCTAGGCGGATGGGCTTTCCGTTCTCATCATACTCCACGGACACCTGGCTCTTGCCGTCCGGACGCAGATAGGAAAGGGTGCCGTCCTTGCGCACCTTGGTAAGCTGCCTTGCCAGCTTGTGGGCCAGAGAGATAGGGTAGGGCATCAGTTCCGGTGTCTCATTGGTGGCGTAGCCGAACATCATGCCCTGATCTCCGGCGCCGATGGCCTCCAGCTGCTCGTCCGTCATCTGGGCCTCTCTGGCCTCCAAAGCCCTGTCCACGCCCATGGCGATGTCCGGGGACTGCTTATCCAGGGCCACCATGACGGCGCAGGTGTGCCCATCGAATCCCACTTTGGAATCATTGTATCCAATCTCGTTCACGGTCTTTCTCACAATGGCGGGAATGTCCAGATTGGCCGTGGTGGTGATCTCACCCGTCACTAATACAAAACCGGTACAGCTTGCGGTCTCACAGGCCACGCGGCTCATAGGATCCTGCTCCATACAGGCGTCCAGAATGGCGTCCGACACAGCGTCGCAGAGTTTGTCGGGATGTCCCTCTGTCACAGATTCTGAGGTAAATAAATGCTTTTCCATTTGTCTCTTCCTTTCTTTCTATGTATGATAGTCATTTGTGTAATCAGGCATAAGGATGCCCTCTTCCATGGAATGCCCCTCTTCCATGGAATGCCCCTCTTCCATGCCTGCCGCCCGGTGCGCATGCCGCCCTGGCGGTAAATCTCCATATGCGAGCCCGTGTATAGAAAAACCGCTTACCATGGAATGTTTTTCTTCCATAATAAGCGGACTAAAATCTTTCGATGTCAAATCCTCTTATTGTTCGAAAAACACTCGCTCAGGTGGGCACTTTCCTCAATGGGGTTGCCGCGGCTTCATCGATCCTATGTATCTCCACCGACTCTGAATAAGAGAAATCATATGAAATTGTGTAAGGATACCGAAGATATCCTTTGATATCCTCTATCCGAAATCTACCTTACTACAAAAGGACCCTGTTGTCAACAGGAATTTTTATCCTGTTATGCTTAATTTTACCCAAGCCTCTTCTCCATATATTCGTATCCGTAATGGGTGCGGTATTTTAATGCCGTGGACTTGGTAATCTTCCCCTCCTGGCACAGCCGCAGGAGGTTTCCGTCCATGGTGCACATACCCTGGTTCACACCTGCCTGCATGGCGGCGTTCAGCTGGTTCACCTTGTTCTCCCGGATCATGTTCTGGATGGCGTCCGTGGATTTCATCACCTCAAACACAGGAATCCGCACCTGATTGCCCTCTCCGTCCTCCACGGTGGAGGGTACCAGCTGCTGACAGACCACGGCTTTCAGCACCTGTGCCAGCTGGGTTCTGGCCTGTTCTTTCTCCGGGAACACGTCCACAATACGGTTGATGGTGTCCGCCGCGCTGTTGGTGTGGAGCGTACTGAACACCAATACGCCGGTCTCCGCCGCGATGAGCGCCGCGGAAATCGTATCGTAATCCCGCATTTCTCCCAGCAGGATCACGTCGGGGCTCTCCCGCAGGGCGGAGCGCAGGGCATTGAGATATCCCGGCGTGTCGATGGAAATCTCCCGCTGGCTCACGATTGCTTTCTTGTGCCTGTGGATATATTCAATGGGATCTTCCATGGTGATGATATGGCAGTCCCGGCTGCTGTTGATCCGGTCGATCATACAGGCCAGCGTGGTGGTCTTGCCCGTGCCCGCCGCTCCGGTGACCAGCACAAGCCCTCCGTTGCGGTTACTCCTGCCCTCAGAGTCGTCCGTAAGGGCCAGGATATCCTCCGGAATCCCAAGCTTTACCGGATCCGGCAGCTCGAAGCGGATCACACGGATCACCGCCGCAAGGGAACCTCTCTGCCGGAACACATTGACCCGGAAGCGCCCGCCCGGGAAATTGTCCCTCCTGGACATGGACAGTGAGAAATCGTCGTCGTCCCCCGTCTCCAGCCTGGTCTTCCCGCGCTTGGCCTGTTCATAGATCTGCTCCACCAGTTCCCCGATGTCCTTAGGCATCAGGGGCGGCATATCCATCCTTGCCTGTACGCCGTTTCGTTTCATTGTCACCGGCAATCCGGCTACCAGAAAAATGTCCGCCACATCCTCGTCCCGCACTGCCTGCTCCAGAATCTCCTGCAATTTCATATTCCTGTCCACCCTTCTTTTCTCAGCCTCGTCATACCGCCCGATACTTTAATCGCTCATCCACAGATCCAGCCCGCCCTCCGGCTCCCACTCTCTCTGTATCCTCCAGCTCACCACCCGAAAACTCCCGTTTTCGCTGACAATTCCTATTTTCAGCCTGAATTCGCCCTCTTCCAGGGTCTTATAGAAGATTCCGTCTTCCTCCGTCCGGGTATCCGCAAGCTCCTGCAATGTCTTCCCCTCCTGACAGGCCTTTGCGGCGTCCCGCAAAAAGCCTTGCCCCCGGGCCTCCAGAGTATATCTGGTCTGCACCGTATCCGCGTACTTCTGCGCCAGGTTCCAGTCTGCCCGGGCCGTGGCAAATGCCAGAATCCCAAGCGTGGTCATGCAGATACTGATCACGGTCAAAAGAAGCGCTAACGGCCCCAGCTTAATCGGTACATGTTTCATAACTGTCCACCTTTTTCACTGATAAATACTTCTGTCTCCAGGGTGTAGACGGGGTCCGGGCGATCCGTCCGGTATATGTTGATAATGCTTTTTACCAGCCCCTCCTCTCCGGAGTCCGGCTCTATCCATTGAATATCCATCCAGATCCCGCCCTCTGCGTCAGGATTCAGTTCCTCGTCATAATGCACCCGCAGGATTCGCGCCCGGTTTTCTCCGGAAGCGCCCTCATAAGCTTCCCCGCCCGCTTCCGCTTTAGAGCTTTCCAGGATCTCCCCGTTGCCGTTCTCTTCCAGGAGCTTTCTCACTTCCTCCAGGCTGTGCGAAGACGCCACTGCCTCGGCCCCGTTCTCCGCCAAATGCACCGCGTTTGTCAGGAGAGCCGCATCCTTTCCCATCTGTCCGGACATGACAAAGACTCTGGTCAGAATGAGGACCACTATGGTAAATACCCCTGCCAGAAGCAATGCCTCTATATAAAAGGCCGTCCCGGGGTGTCCGGACTTTCCTCCTCCGGTTCTGCCGCTGCCCTCAATCATCCGCGGCCACCTCCTCACTCCTGCTGCGCAAGCCGAACAGCACTCTGCCCGCGTCCGTGATTATCCTGTAAGTATCGTTCCCCAGGGCTTCGATGCGGAATTCTTTTGTCTCCCCGATGACCTGCGCCATATCCGGGTACAATGCCCCCTGCGCCTCTCCGTAATCTTCTACAAGCTTGTCTTCATATCGGTAGATCCGGAGCGCATAGCCGCTCTGTCCGTCCGCGATCACCAATACCGGTTCCCCGTCCGCCTCCGCCACGGACACCGCCCCTGTGGTGTCGTTCATCCTCACGCAGGTCGAGAGATAGGAAAGCAGCGCCCTTTTCTCATTGTTGCCGGACTGTCCGGCAGCGATGTCCCTGTAGGTCAGCGCGCCAAAGACAACCGTCAGGAAAAAGCCTGCCAGAAAAATTACAGCTATCACCATTGTATAGACTCCGGACGAACCGCCATCCCGTTTCACAGGCCATGCCCCCTCTCTCATAAAAACTTAGCTTCGGCTGATCACTTTCACCGCCGGCGGTACATTGGAGGCAAAGATGTCATAGCTTACATAGAACTCTTTCTCATTGATCTGGAGTCCGTAATTTTCCACCAGATAATCCAGGCTGGCCGGATAGGCCCCCTCCACCACATAGCACTGCAGAGCGCAGCGCTCCACTGCGGCTTTCACAGCTCTGGTACTCTCCTCATCCATATCCCTGCCGGATACGGGAAAGGCATACCTGCACACACAGACAACCGTCAGAATCACAGCCAGGGCCAATACCGGCCCGGGCCATCTCTTTCTTTTTTTATCCACATACATCTGCCTTACCTCCCGATACTATGTATTCGGCTCCTCTGCCCCGGGCTTTCCCTGTCATCCCATGGAATTCATCATGCCGATCAGAGGCAGCATCACGCTCAGCAAAGACAGCCCTACGGCCAGCATCAGAACCCCTGACAGCAAAGGATCCACAATACCCACCAGCCGGTCCACCAGGTCCGCGCAGTGGTCTGCCAACAGTCCGGTAAGTTTGCGCAGCACTGACTCTAAGCTGCCGCTGCGCTCCCCGGCCAAAAGCATCCTCCCGTAGACAGGCTCGAAAAGCCCCTCCTCATATGCCGCCTGGGCAATGCCATGGCCCTGGTTCATGCGGCCCGCGCACCGGTCGATCCGCTCCTCCACCGGCTTACAGGAAGCCATCTTCCTGCTCTCCGCCACGGCCACATCCTGAATCTCCCCGCTGGCAAGAAAGGTGGACAACGCCGCGGTAAAGCGAAACATCCCCAGACTCTCCAGAATAGACGCGCAGAAAGGAATCTTGTGCAGCAGTTTTTCCACCAGATCTCTTTTTTTGCTGTGCCACAAAAGGAATCCCGCACTCAGCACCACAGCCAGCGCCACCATCACGGCCAACGCCGCCCGGCAGAGCGCATAGGCCCAACTCACATATGCATAGGAGGAAGCGGTCAGGCTTCCTGTGAGATTGTCATACACATCCGTAAAGGCCGGCAGAACCATGGCCAGCATGACGATCAGCACAATGATGATGATGCCCAGCATGGCCACCGGATAGAGAACCGCGTTCCGCAGCTTCCCCGTCATGGTCTTCTGATCCTCATAATACCGCGCAAGCTGAAACAGTACGTCCTCCAGCCGTCCTGCCCGCTCCCCCGCCAGAACCATCTGTATGGCATATTCCGGGAAAATTCCCGTGGATTCCATGGCGGCGGAAAGCCCTTTTCCGGCCTCTGTCTCCGCCTGCATGATCACAAGTCCCTCTTCCAAAGGGCCTCCCTGTCCGCTGCCGGACTTAAGCAGTGCCACAGCCTCGTCCATCTGGATTCCGGACTGCACCATCATCGCCATGCTTTCACAGAAAGCGCTGACCCCCAGACTGTCCAGTTTCCCACGTTTCATAGCGCCCCTCCTTATATGCTGATTCCTAATAATATTTTTCGTCCAGATAATTCGCGCCGTCCCCGATAAATGACGTGTCCGCGCCGTTGGCCGAAAATGTCAGGTCCAGCCGGTTCCAGCTTCCGGCTTTCACCTCATACTTCACCGTCACCCAGCCGGTTTCCTCCGTGTAGAACATGTTCCACGCGTGGTAGATATCGTCCGGAGACACATCGCCGAACACCATCTTGGTAGGGATTCCCTGGCTGCGCAGCATCCCGGCCACAAGGGAAGCATAGTCGAAGCAGATCCCCTTTCCCGTCCTGAGCGTATCGTCCAGCACCGGCATATAACCCGTGGTGGTCTGCACCGTCTGCGCTTTTTCCTTGTCGTATACGATGTTGTCACAGATATACTCAAAGACCGCGCCCACCACCCCCAGAGCGTCCTCCTCTTTCGACGCCAGCTGTGCCGCCAGCTTCACGCATTCGGAGTCCTGGTCATAATCCACATACGCGCTGGGCCGCAGAAAGGGCTGGAACTCGTCGGCCAGTTTCACTTCACAATCAATGGAAAAAAGCGGCCTGTACTTTGTACTCTCCACATTTTCCATGGCCTTAATGGTATAAGTGCCGTCCCCTTCCTGAAGAGGGAATATCACCGGGGTCCCGTCCGCGGGAACGTCATAGCGGTATTCCGTCTCTCCCATGAACACCTGGAGTTTGAGCCTGGTATCGGACTCTCCCGAAACACCTATGTAGCCCTCGCTCGTGTGCTCCAGGTCCAGCTTCACCTGCCCGTTTCCCTGGGCATGCTCCGCATGAAAGGCGGAATCCGCGAATTCGGGGGCCTGATAGGGCGTAAAATCCGCCTCCGCCGCGCCGCCAGGCCCCGGGGCCGCCTCATATTCCTGATTTTCCACCACCATAGAGACCTGTGACGTGCCCTCTATGGAAGATGCACTTTCCGTTGACGGCGCACTTCCTCCAGGCGACTCCTGCGGCACAGCAGGGCCGCCGCATCCGCCCGTAAACAGTGACAATAGCATTACCGGCAACAGACATGTCCTTCCGCCGCGCCGCATAGCTTTCACCGCCTCTCCCGCATATTTCTTCCCATACTATCCTTTTTACAAAAAGGCCTTATCGGCACGACAAGACCCTTTTCCATCCTCTCTATCCATGCAGAATTCCCCGGCCGGAGATTTCCTGCCGCCGGACCCGTTTTCTGTCATCCCACCTTAAGCTTGAACTTCTGAATATCCTTATCCGTCTCTACCAGCTCAATCTGTGCTCCCAGATTCTGAAGCTTAATATGGAAATCCTCATAGCCTCTTGCAATATACTTGATATCGTCAACGGTGCTGAAACCCTCCGCAGCCAGCGCTGCGATCACCAGAGCGGCCCCGCCCCGCAGATCCGGCACGGTGATACTGGCCCCGGTATACCGCTCCACCCCGTCAATGATAGCAGTGTCCCCGCCTTCTACCTTTACGTCCGCCCCCATTCTCACCAGCTCATCCACGTATTTGAACCGGTTCTCAAATACGCTCTCGGTGACGATACTGGTTCCCTTGGCCAGGGCCAGGGCCACGGTAATCTGGGGCTGCATATCCGTGGGAAAGCCCGGATAGGGCAGAGTCCTCACCTGAGTATGGGCCAGAGGTTTGGAGGCCACTACGCGGATACAGTCATCCGCTTCCTCCACCTCGCACCCTATCTCCAAAAGCTTTGCCGTAATCGACTCTAAATGTTTGGGGATGACATTTTTCACGGTCACATCCCCTTTTGTGACCGCTGCGGCGAACATATAAGTGCCCGCCTCGATCTGGTCAGGGATAATGGCGTATTCCGTGCCATGGAGCCTTGCCACCCCCCGGATCTTGATCACATCCGTGCCTGCCCCTCTGATATTGGCGCCGCAGCTGTTTAAGAAGCTGGCCACATCCACCACATGGGGTTCTTTCGCACAGTTTTCGATGATGGTCATTCCCTCCGCCATGGTAGCCGCCATCATCACATTAATCGTAGCTCCCACGCTGACTTTATCCATATAGATATGGCTGCCCCTCAGATGCTCGGCCTTTGCCTTGATCAGGCCGTGCTCAATGATCACCTCCGCACCCAGAGCCCGAAATCCCTTGATGTGCTGGTCCACGGCGCGGCTCCCGATATCGCAGCCTCCGGGCAGAACCACCTCCGCATGCTTATACTTTCCCAGAAAAGCTCCCAGCAGATAATAGGAACCTCTGATCTTCTTACATCCCTCATGCTCCACGGTCAGATTGTGGATATTGCCCGCATTGATCAGGACTCTGTGACGATTGACGCGCTTTACCGTGGCTCCGATGCTGACCATTGCTTCCAGCATCACATCCATGTCGCGCACATCGGGGATATTATCTATATATACAGTCTCATCCGTCATGGCGGCTGCGGCGAAAATAGGAAGCGCGGCATTTTTTGCCCCCGCTATCTCTACGTCGCCCACCAGCGGATTCCCGCCTTTGATTACATATTCTTCCATCTGATTTTCCTCTGTCCAGGGTCAATTATTTAACCGGCCGTCTCAGCGGCACGGCCATAGCCTTTTCGCATGCAGTCTATCTTACCACATTTTCCCTCGTTTGTAAATCGAACATATTTTCCAATCATCGATCCAGGTGGTCCAGAGGATTTACCTGTGAGCCGTTGATCAGCATCTCAAAATGCAGGTGCGGGCCTGTGCTGACACCCGTATTTCCGCTGAGTGCAATCCTGTCGCCCTGTTTTACGGTCTGGCCTGCGCTGACCAATACCTTGCTTAAATGCGCATACCTGGTCTGTCTGCCGTCCTCATGGTTGATATAGACTACATATCCGTAGCCGCTTCCCCAGCCGGCTTTTGCCACGGTGCCGCCGCAGGAGGCATAGACGGGAGTCCCCGTAGGCGTAGCCCAGTCCACGCCTTTGTGATAGGAGCTGGCTCCCCGGGTGGGAGCGTTTCTGCGCCCGAAGCCGGAAGTCTGGACGCCGCCGGAAATGGGTCTGACATAGGTGGGAGGTATCTTGGTCCCCCGCTCTACAATTTTTGGCACGGCTTCCATGACGATTTCCTCTTTCAGGATTTCCCGGCCCACTTCCTTGTCATTGATATACGATACGTCCACTACCACTTTCCGGAATCCTGCCGAGGGCTGCTGGTGCACAAAGGTCTGGTTGGTGTACCAGTTGTCATTCTCGATATAGACAATGTCTGCATTGTAGCTCTCCTCGTAGTATTCCTCCTCCACTCTGGTCACGGACAGTTCCGGTTCCGGCACCGTAATCAGCAGCTGATCGCCGATTTGCAGTGTGGAATTGATATCCTCCAATTGATCGTTCATCTCCACAATGGTATCCATGGGGATGTTTACCTTGAGGGCGATCTCCGACAGGGTATCCCCGGACGCCACCTCATACACGCTGGGCGTCTCCTGTTCCATGATCACCAGGTTGATAGCCTGCTCCAGATCCGTCAGCTGGCTCTGAGGCAGATACGACTCCACGATTTCCACTTTTTCCGAGAAATCCATATTCTGGATTCCCAGCTCAAAATCCTCGAAATTCTCTTTCTCTTTGGTCTCCTGCTCTCCCTTGATGCCGGAGATCAGCGTCTGGACACCGGCCTCCGTATAGGAATGCCAGCTTTCATCCTCTTCCTCCCTGGCAGAAACCACGTCGGCAGTCAGTACACCGAATTCTCTGTTTTTATCATTTCTGAGGGCAACGGTAAACTTCCCCTCATTTCCGTATTTATCAATGGCAGCCTGAAGCAGCGCCTGCACCTCAGCCATGCTGGCAAGATTCACCGTAAACTCATCTACTTTCAGGGTATAGGAGCGGTGCAGCGTCTCCTGAATACTGGCTCTGAGAACCTCTTCCATTCTCCGTGCCACATCCTCTTCCGAGTCTACTTCGCCCCAGAGGACCTGCTCCCCCGCCACTGTCATATCCGCTTTCATGAATACCAGCTCATTGCTCCCGGAAACCACATTCTTCCTGGCCTGAAGCAGCAGTTCGTCAATTCTCTCCTTGTCCCCCAGAGTCCCCACATCCTGCCCGTTTACCCGGATATGGAACAGGTTCTCTCCCGTCTCCTGAAAAGGGGTATAGCCTTTTAGAAAAAGCAGGCAGACGAAGAGTGTGCCGACTGTAGCTTTAATATATGTAAATCTGTACTTTTTATGATTGCTTTTCTTCTTTTCCATGGTTTTCCTTAAATCTTTCACTTTTGATTTTGTTTCCCGGCAGTCCGCCTTTTACATAGCATGTCCCGATTGTGCAATCCTATGCATTTATTTCTTTTTTACGCTGAACCCAAAGGTACCGACTGCTTTCCCGCATGTATAATAGACCCCGTGCGAATAGACAATGGGGTCTGCCTGTTCCAGATGAAATTTATGCTTTTCATCCATATATTTCCCGTCCGCATGAACCGCCGCCACATCGGCCAGAAACATATGATGGGAACCCAGAGGGATGATCCGGCGTACCTTGCATTCGATATTCACCGGGCTCTCCCCGATGAGCGGAGCCCTCACGAACCGGGCAGGCAGGGCCGTCAGTCCCAGCTCTCTGAATTTATCCACATCCCGGCCGCTTTTTACGCCGCAGTAATCTGTGGCAAAAGCCAGCTGTCTGGTGGTCAGATTGATCACGAATTCCTCCGTCTCCTGCAGAATCCGGAACGAATATCTCTCCGGACGGACAGAAATGCTGACCATGGGCGGATTGGTACAGACGGTACCTGCCCAGCCGATGGTGATAATATTATAATTTCCCTTACCGTCTGCCATGCTCACCATGACTGCCGGCAGGGGATAGAGCATATTCCCGGGTTTCCAGATTTCCTTAGCCATGTTCACACCCGGCCTAAAAAGGCAGCAAATGAAGTCCGCTCAGGACCTGAATCGCCACTCCTGCCAGGGACAGGATCATCGCCGCCAAAGAGATGCCCAGCACCGCGCCAAGCTTTCCTCTGACGGCTGTCAAATCTGCCTTTGTTCCGGACAGGGCTTCGCTCTGTCTGCCGCTCTCCTCCGCTATCACGGCCTGCACATTGCGGTATACTTTCACGCATTCTTTATGTACATTCTCCTCCATCAGGTCAAGGCGCTCTGACAGGCCGCCGCTGGCCTGGGCTTCCAGCTGGCCGCACAGCTGGTCAATCTTCTCTCCCACGGACGCGGAAAGCCCCTCTGTCTGTCCTGCCAGGGCTTCCATCCTGGCGCCCAAACCGGCACTCAGGGATTTCACCTGCCCTCCTAAGCTTTCCATCTGTCCGGCAGCGGATCGGTCTATCCCGTCCAGCCTCTCCTGCTGCTGCTCCAAGAGCTTTTGCAGGCTCTCCACGTCTTTCCTGAGAGCCTCTGTCCGCCCGTTCCCCTCTTCCAGGGCCCGTGCCGTCTCCTCTTCGCCTGTCCTGATACCGGAGAACCTCGCGGCGCCGTCGTCTATGAGCTTCTGCAGCTTCACCAGACATTCATTGTATTCCGCTATCTGATTCTTCAGTTTGTTCAGTTCCTCCACATCTGCGGCGGTATTCGCCTTGATGATCTCCTGGGCTGTCAGCTTCTGTGCCAGCTTGTCCATAAACATATCCATCTGTGTACCCCCACGCCCGCTTTGCGGGCATTGCGTTCTTACCCTGTCCGCCGCTTGCTCGGACAGCCGTACCTCTTTGCTTTCATCCTGACTATTCTATCATTTCTTTCCGCAGATTACAACAAAGAGCGCCTTTTATTTCCCCCGCTCTCTGGTAATCGCCAGAATCTCCTCGTTGAGCTTCAGCATCCGTACATCCAAATCCGACACCATTTTGGCACACTCCACCAGCTCGTTCTTGATGTTCTCCGGCACGTCCCCCTCGAACTTATAGTGAATCTTATGCTCTAAACTGGCCCAGAAATCCATGGCTACCGTGCGGATCTGTATCTCCACCTTGGTATCCACGGTACGGTCGGAGAGATATACCGGCACTGTGACGATCATATGGTAGCTCTTGTACCCGCTGACCTTGGGAAAGGTGATGTAATCCTTTACCCCTATCACCTTGATATCCCTCTGCTCACTGATCATATCCACAATCCGGTAGATGTCGGAGGTAAAGGAGCAGATGATACGGATTCCCGCAATATCGTTGACAAATTTTACCATATTGTCAATTGTGGATTCATGCCCGTCCCGCTTGAGTTTCTTTACGATGCTCTCCGGCGTCTTGATGCGGGCCTTGATGTGTTCGATGGGATTATAGCGATGAACATGCTGGAATTCATCATTGAGTATCTCCATCTTGGTCTCCATCATTTTCAGCGCGGCATTGTAGATCAGAGTCACTTCTTTCCAGCTGTCGATTCCGTCCCCATTGTCTTCCTTAAATTCCATATTCGCTCCTTTTGCCAGGCATGTGTTTTCCAAAACATATCGCGCATACCATGTCCGCATCCCGCCCCGGGCCTTACGGCTGTCCGGCCGTTTTCTGCCTAATACAAGAACAGTATACCATAAATTCCAATACAAATATATATGATTCACAAAAAATTAATCCTTTTTTGAAAACCTTTTTTGAGATACTCTGTGGGCAAATGCCGTACCTTTCATATATATGGCCGCCCTCTCCAAAATATGCACCTTGCTTTTACGGCCCAAATCCATTACCATGGAATCATGGGCAGTACAGCCTGACACCAATATTTGGAAGCTTTCGATTTTATAACCGGAAAGGGGAATATCATGTTTCGTTTATGGGCAAGGATCTTCAAAGACAATCATATGCTTCAGGATACCTGTATCGCCGACAGCAGTGCAGACACCCGCACTCACAAGGTCTTCAGGGCGCTGGATGAGATATGCCTGCGGTTCGACCTGTCCAGGCCGATCTGGCTGGACACGTCCATATCGGATTTTAAACGGCACGGCAAGGTGCGGTTCACTCAGGACAATTTTGTGGAAAGCATTGATTTCGATTATCTGGAAATTCATGTGATTGAGGAAGATTGAGGTTGACATTTCTCCTGAATTGAGTATAATATGGTAATATCAACACCTGGTTTTTAAAACTATGTCATAGTTTTTAAACATGCTTGTCATAGTTTTAATATCTATTGTAGATAATATCCACATGAATAAAATGCTTAAAACAGGAGGTATTCATATGCAGATCACAATCAGAGAACCCGGAAGCGCCATCACTCATTTCATCGGCATGATGCTGGCTGTATTTGCCGCAGTGCCGCTTTTAGTCAAGGCCGGCGTGTCCTCAGGAGGGGAGCATTTCATCGCCATGGCCATCTTCATGGCCAGCATGATACTGCTCTACGGCGCCAGCGCCACTTACCACTCGGTGAATCTGACCGGGCGGTATCTGCGCATCTTCCGCAAGCTGGACCATATGATGATCTTCGTGCTGATTGCCGGATCCTATACGCCGGTCTGCCTGATCGTGCTGGGCGGGGAGCTGGGATATACCTTGTTGGCTCTGGTCTGGGGCATCGCCCTGGCGGGGATGCTGGTCAAGGCTTTCTGGATCACCTGTCCCAAATGGTTCTCCTCGGCGATCTACATCGCCATGGGCTGGGTCTGCGTGCTGGTGTTCGGCAGGCTCTTCGACACCCTGTCCACGGCGGCTTTCCTGTGGCTGCTGGCAGGGGGCATCATCTATACCGTGGGCGGGGTCATCTACGCCCTGAAGCTCCCCCTGTTCAATTCCAGGCACAGGGAGTTCGGCTCCCATGAGGTGTTCCATCTGTTCGTGATGGCGGGGAGCCTGTGCCATTTCATCTTCATGTACTTTTATGTGGCCTGAAAAAGCCCGGGAAATCACCGACAGCCCTTTACAACTTGGAAACATTGCCGTGATATACTATTTCAAAAGATTCCTGTTGTAAGGGGGGACGAAATTGGCTGACATACTAATCGTAGAGGATGAGTTTTCCATCAATGAACTGATACGGAGGAACTTGTGCCTGACGGGGCATCGCTGCACCCAGGCTTTCGACGGGCCGGCCGCGGTCAGCCTGCTGGAAAGCGGGTCATTCGACCTGATCGTGCTGGACATCATGCTGCCCGGGCTGGACGGCTATCAGGTGTTCGAAAGGGCCGGGGGGACGCCGGCCATCTTTCTGACGGCCAGGAGCGAGCTGGCCGACAAGCTGAAAGGCCTGGCCATGGGGGCGGACGATTATCTGACCAAGCCCTTTCAGATGCTGGAGCTGGCGGCCAGGGTGGAGACCGTGCTGCGGCGGACGATGAAGGAGGAGACGGACTTCACGTTGGGCTCCATGAGATGCGATTTCCACAGGCATCAGGTTTTCCTGGGAGGAACGGTCATCGAATGCACGCCCAAGGAATACGAGCTGCTGAGGGTGCTGATCCGGAACCGGAACATCGCCCTGTCCAGGGAGAAGCTTCTGGACATGGTGTGGGGATATGATTTCGAGGGAGGCACCCGCACCGTGGACGTCCACATACAGAGGCTGCGGCACAAGCTGCACCTGGAAGATTACATCAAGACCGTGTACAAGCTGGGATACCGGCTGGAGGTTCCGGAATGAAAAAACGGACTTTCTTCGCGGTACTGATCCTATTTCTGGTATTTCTCAATTCCATGATCCTGATCGCCTCGCTTGTCATCCTGAACAGCAAGCTTTCCGCGGTCCGGGAGAGATGCCTGGCAGAGCATTATGTGATCGCGTCGTCCCTGATCGGGGACATGCAGGCCCTGGAACAGCGGGGGATCCCCGCGGCGGAAAGCATAGACCGGCTGATGCGCACTTACCTCCGCTACCTCCAGGGAAAGGAGGACGGGCTGGCTGTGGCTTTCTCCGGAGAGTGGATCTACAGAAGCGCCCTGCCCCGGGAAGTTCCGGCTCTTCCGCCGGACACAGGCCATGGGCAGGAGCGGCTGGTCTGCCTGGAGGACGGGACTCCCCCCGTGCTGTGGGTCTATGGCAGCTTTCCGGCCCCGTGGCAGGACTATGGGCTCCTGTACATGGGGAACCTGGATGAGGCCGTCTCTACCTGGCGCCATACGAAGAACATCCTCTTTCTGGCAGGGGCCCTGGTGATGCCCGTCATGGCGTTTTTCCTTTTTCAGTTCCTGAACCTCCTCTTCCGCCCTCTGGCCCAGATTTCAAGCGCTTCCGCCAGGATAGCGGAGGGAAATTACAAGAGCAGGCTTCCGATCCAGGGAAAGGACGAGGTGGCCAGCGTGGCCCACAATTTCAATCTCATGGCCCAGCAGGTAGAGGCCCAGATTCTGCAGCTTCAGGACATTGCCCGGCAGAAACAGCAGTTCATCGACAATTTCTCCCATGAGCTGCGGATTCCCCTGACGGCGATCTACGGATACGCGGAATACCTCCAAAAAGCTTCCGTTCCGGAAGAAGACCGCTACGAATGCACCCAGTTCATCATGTCGGAGTGCAGCCGCCTCCAGAGCATGGCCTATCAGCTCCTGGACATGGCCCTGCTGCGGAACAGCGCGCCCAAGGAGGAAGACTGCGATGTAGCCGAACTGTTCGCAGGATCCGAAAAGGTCATGCACGTCAGGGCGGCGGAGAAAGGGATACGGCTGTCCTATGCAATGCCCCGGGCCCTCCTGCTGAGAGGGAACATGGACCAGTTGTCGATCCTGCTCAATAACCTGATAGACAATGCCCTGAAGGCCAGCCCGCCGGAAAGCGAAGTGAGCGTCCGTGCCCGTCCGGAAGGGGCCGATATCATAATAGAGGTGGAAGACCATGGCATCGGCATGGAGCCGGAGCAGTTGTCCCACATAAAAGAAGCCTTCTACCGTGTGGACAAAGGCCGCAGCCGGGCCCTGGGCGGCACGGGGCTGGGGCTTTCTATCTGCGAGGGGATCGCGCAGCTCCATCAGGCAGAGCTGACTTTCTCCTCCCGGAAAGGAGAGGGCACCACGGCAAGGCTCCGTTTTTTCAGAGGATGACAGGGAAACTTTTACAACTCCATAAAAACTTCGTGATTGTTTTGATATAGCGGGGTCTTATAGTATATCTATCAAAACAAGAAAGGAGCATCACTATGAAACAAAAAAACTTCCTGAAACTCACTGCAGCAACATTCGCCATCATCGGCGCAGGCGCATTCCTCTTCAGCGCAGCGGCCGAGACGGCCATGGCGGCCAACGCCGGAACGGTGGAGACAGTCCCCACCAGCTACCAGGTGTCCGCCAGCCAGGCGGCAACGGCCGGGCAGCCGGAGGCTGAAGCCAAAAAGGAGAACCGGAAAGAAGCGGATTACCATGTGAGCATGGACCGCCTCAATACCGGGACACCCACGGAGCTGGACCTGACCATGGAAGAAGCCGCCCAAAAGGGCGCACAGTATCTGGAGAGCCTGTACGGGCTGGATCTGGAGGGCGCCTATGTCTACATGATGTACAGTCCGGGCACAGTGACCTTTCCCCGGGCTTTCTGGTGCGCGGACGTGCTTTTTGAAGAGGCCCAGACCCCTGAGAGCACAAGGTGGAACTACTTGATAGACGCAGTGACCGGAGAGCTTTTCAGCATCGACCACAGCAGGCATCTGGACGCCTCCCCCTCCCTTGAGCCGGACAGCGCC
The DNA here is from genome assembly GCA_910584235.1 of uncultured Acetatifactor sp. Classification (GTDB taxonomy): domain Bacteria; phylum Bacillota; class Clostridia; order Lachnospirales; family Lachnospiraceae; genus Acetatifactor. The sequence goes on along the minus strand of CAJTZD010000031.1, from coordinate 1,684 downwards.
CTGGAGAAGGACTATAGCGCATATGCCGCCCTTGCCGAAGAGAAGGTCCGGACAAGCGGGCTCATGGACGGCGGCATAGACCGGGTGGAATACAACTGCCAGGGATACTCCGGAAACGATCCTGTCATCTCCCTGGATGTCATCGGGGAGAAAGGCGAAGTCCTCTGCATCGGCTTTTCCCGTTATGACCAGTCCTTCCTGGGGCTCATTACGGACACCTCGCGGAAGATCCGGGAGGCGGTTCCGAAGGATGTGACAGGCGAGGGCATAACCGAAATAACCGTAGAATATTCCTCTTCCTCTTTCTGAGGACATGCCGGAGCATCTGCAGGCGCGCCGGACTGGCGAATCAATTGCTCCGGAGCATCCACAGACGCGTGACTGCATCAATGTAGTAGTTCTGAGTACAGGCCCTGTGGGGGTCTTGTGAGATTCCTGTGGAAGGCCATGCAGGAGGCAGCGCGCAAACGCCAGGGGAGGCACCGGTTTTACGCCGGTGCCTCCCCTGTTTTCTGTTTTCCATGCCATTATTATACTGCATAACGCTGAATGCTGCCTAATGTAATCATGCGAATGAACCAGTCAGCGTTATGCAGTCTGGTTTCACGGCAAGTGAAATCGTTAAGCAGTATATCTTAAAGCAATCAGCTCTCGTATCCGTTGGGATTGTTCTTCTGCCATCTCCAGGAGTCCTCGCACATCTCCCTGATGCCCCTCTCGGCAGTCCAGCCAAGCTCTTCCCTGGCAAGCTTCGCGTCCGCATAGCAGGCTGCAATGTCCCCGGCCCGCCTGGGCTTGATCGCATAGGGCACCTTCACCCCTGTGGCGGCCTCGAAGTTCTTCACCAGGTCCAGCACGCTGTAGCCGGTGCCGGTGCCCAGGTTGTAGATCTTCAGTCCGGCCTTTTCCTCAATCTTCTTCAGGGCCTTCACATGGCCTATGGCCAGATCTACCACATGTATATAGTCACGCACGCCCGTGCCGTCGGGGGTGTCGTAATCGTCCCCGAAGACCCCCAGCTGGGGAAGCTTTCCCACTGCCACCTGGGTGATATAGGGCATCAGGTTGTTGGGGATGCCATTGGGGTTCTCGCCCATGGTGCCGCTCTTGTGGGCCCCGATGGGATTGAAGTAGCGCAGCAGGATCACGTTCCACTCGTTGTCCGCTTTCTGGATGTCTGAGAGGATCTGCTCCAGCATGGACTTAGTCCAGCCGTAGGGGTTGGTGCACTCTCCCCTGGGGCAGGCCTCCGTGATGGGAATCTCCGCGGGGTTGCCGTACACGGTGGCGCTGGAGGAGAAGATGATGTTCTTCACATTGTGCTTCCTCATGACGTCCACCAGCGTCAGTGTGCCCGCGATGTTGTTCTCGTAGTATTCCCAGGGCTTCTGCACGGATTCGCCCACTGCTTTCAGGCCCGCGAAGTGGATGACCGCGCCGATATCCTCCTTGGAGAAGATCTCCTCCAGGGCCTCCCTGTCAAGGATGTCCGCTTTGTAGAAAGGGACTTTCTTCCCGGTGATCGCCTCTACCCTTTCCAGGGATTTCTCGCTGGAATTGCTCAGGTTGTCCAGTACCACCACTTCGTAATCTGCCTGCTGCAGCTCTACCACTGTGTGGCTGCCGATGAACCCGGCGCCGCCTGTCACCAAAATCTTCATAGCATCCTCTTTTCCGCACGGGC
>CAJTZD010000030.1:4030-49458 GCA_910584235.1 uncultured Acetatifactor sp. | reverse complement strand
GCATTCCAATGGAAGAAGAGCATTCCAATGGAAGAAGAGCATTCCAATGGAAGAAAGGCATTCCAAACGAAACACACAGAAAGGCGGCAAAATGAAACAGGAAACAAATCAATTACGGATCTACCCAGTACCCAAAGGCGCGGTGCTCCAGGAGGATTACTGCCTGCGGGTCAGGGCAGAGGGAACGAAAGACTGGCAGGAACTGAAAGCCTACCGGGTGAAAGTGGACATGCACGATGTGCGGTGTGCCTCCATGGCGTACTTCGATTTTACGGGCAGCGTGGAGGTGGAAATCACTTTTCCGAAATTCTACACCGTGTACAGGGTGGACATCCGCCCTCTTTCCCTGGGAATCCAGGCTAAGACGGAGCCTAAGCGGATTACCTTCACCCTGGACAAACCGGCGAATTTATCTGTGGAGGTGAACAAAGACCGCTTCCACAATCTCCATCTCTTTGCCGGAGCCCTGGAGGAGATGCCGGACAAGACAGGGGACAATGTCCTGGTAGTCTCCGGCTCCCTGGACAGACCAGGCTTTCTGGGAGACGGAATCAATGAACAGCTGGAAGCCATGCCAAAGGGCAGGATGCTCTATGTGGAGCCAGGCATCTATTATATCGGGGAATGCGTCTGGCGCCTGCCCTCCCACACCCATATCTACCTGGAGGGCGGCGCCGTCCTCATCGGCGGACTGGCCCTGGAGCATGGGGAGGGATTGCACATAGATGGCAGGGGAATCCTGTACCTGGCGGATTTTGCCAGATTCAGCAGTATAAACGGCATACGGCTGAACCACTCCCGCAATATTCTGCTGGAGAATCTGATCTTTATCAACCCGCCCCATTATACCGTATCCCTGGGCGACTGCGAGGACGTAATCATTCGCAATATCAAATCTTTCAGCTGCGAGGGCTGGAGCGACGGGGTGGACATGATGAGCAGCCGGCGGGTGCTGGTGGAGAAGTCTTTCCTGCGCACCTCCGACGACTGCGTGGCCGTCTACGGCAGCCGATGGGACAACCGCGGGGACAGCAGCGAGATCACCGTGCGGCATACATCTCTCTGGGCGGATGTGGCCCATCCCATGATGATCGGCACCCATGGGGACCATGAGCATGAGGGGGACGTCATCCGGGACATTTTGTTTGAAGACATCGATGTATTGGAACATCACGAGTTCCAGCCGGGATACCTGGGTGTCATGGCCGTCAATGCCGGGGACAAGAACCTGGTGCAAAACGTCACCTACCGGAACATCCGCATAGAGCCCTTTGAGCACGGAAAGGTGCTGGACTTTCAGGTGAAATGGAACCGGGACTATAACCCCGCGCCGGGCAGGGGCATCCGGAATATCCTGCTGGAAAACATCCAGGTATCCTCCGGAGAGGGAGAGGAACCCTCCGTGATTGCGGGCTATAGCGAAGAATTTTCCGTTCACGGCATAGAAATCCGGGACTTCTGCCGGGACGGCAAAAAGGCGGAGAGCCTGGAGGAGGCAGGGATCCTGGTGGGGGATTATGCGGAGGACATTAGGATGTTATAGACCGTATAGGGAGGTGGAAGCCGGAGCAGGCAAATCCCAAAGAGGCTTTCATTCTCCGGAGGTTAAGATGTTTTCATTCCGTACATCTTTAGGGAATTTTGTGTAAAACACATGGGAAATAGACGGAATTCTGTGATAAAACCATGTTGAAACCATTGGAATTCTGTGATAACATAAAGGTGTCACATGAGGGCATACTATCAGAATACCGGTGGGAGGACAGGAAATGGAACTGCTGCGAAGAAAAATAGACAGGGATTTGGGGCTGTGGAAGAGCAATCCTGACAGGTTGCCACTGATCATAAAGGGAGCCAGACAGATCGGCAAGACCGAATCCATTCGAAAGTTTGCCAAGGAGCATTACGCGCATACGGTGGAAATCAATTTTGCGCTGCAGAAACAGTTTCTGGGCATCTTCGAAAATGGTTTTGAGGTGGACGCCATTCTGAAGAATATCTCCCTGATCAATCCGGACTTTGCCCTGGTGCCCGGAGAAACCCTGCTCTTTTTCGATGAACTCCAGGCCTGCCCAAACTGCGCTACCAGCCTGAAGAGTTTCAAGCAGGACGGACGCTATGATGTCATCTGCTCCGGCTCCCTGATGGGAATCAGCTATCGGGAAATCGAGTCCAACAGCGTGGGCTACAAGGAAGACTACGAGATGCATTCCATGGATTTCGAGGAGTTTCTCTGGGCAAAGGGCTACCGGGAGAATCAGATTGCGGATCTGTACCGTCATATGTCGGAACTGGAACCCTTTTCCAGGCTGGAGCTGGAGACCATGTTCGAAATCTTCAGGGAGTACATGGTTCTGGGAGGGATGCCAGCAATCGTGAATTCCTTTGTGAAAAATAAAAACTACAGCGGTACCTTGAAGATGCAGAAGCAGATTCTGCTGGACTACGAGGAGGACATCACGAAATACGCAGGGGGCCTGGATCAGGGGCGCATCCTGAACGTCTACCGGAAAATTCCAGTATTCCTGGGCAAGGAGAACAAAAAATTCCAGATTTCCAAAGTAGAGCACGGAGCCAGGAGCCGGGAGTACATGGGCACGGTGGAATGGCTGGACAACGCGGGTATCGTCAATGTGTGCTATTGTATGGCCCAGCCGGAACTTCCCTTAAGGGGCAATTATAATCCGGATTCCTACAAGATTTATTTCCGGGATACCGGGCTGCTGATCGGCTCCCTGGACGATGAGGTGCAGGAGGATCTGCGCTTCAATAAAAATTTCAATACCTACAAAGGGGCCATCTATGAAAATATCATAGGGGACATACTGGTAAAGCAGGGGTATCCGCTGTATTTTTACAGGAATGAAAAAGGGACTCTGGAGATGGACTTCTTTGTGAGGGACAGGGATTCCCTGATTCCCGTGGAGGTGAAAGCAGCTGACGGCGCTACGGCGTCCCTGAACCGCCTGATTCAGGAGGAGGCCTATGGGGACATTCGGTACGGGATCAAGTTCGGCATGAAGAATATAGGATATAACGGCCGGTTTTATACGTTTCCCTATTTTCTGGCATTCTTTTTGAAGAGGTTCCTGCGGGAAAGGCAGCAGGTCTAAAGACACCCCATGAAGTTCTGTGCGAAAAACCGCACAGCTTCACGGGGTATTTTTATAAAAATCTATTCCTTTTCATACGCCACCCGGCAGGACTTCCGGAAGCAGGCCAGGCCGTACTTATGGATGGTCTCCATGCCCTCGTCCCGCAGCAGCTCGGTATAGGCACGGGTCTCGATCTGCTCCATGGCCTCTCTACAGGCCGCGTCAAAGGCGCCTTTCTCCGCGTACTTCACCTCGATGACGCAGCCGACCCTTTCCCGGGGGGCCATGAGGAGGATGTCGGAATATCCTGTGCCGGACTCGGCGCCGGACTTTACGATCCAGCTGCCCTCCGCCCGCAGAAGCCCCAGGAACATGCCATGGTAGAAGTTCTCCTTTTTTACTTTTCTCACCGCCGTATCCCGGATGCTGATGGACTCTGACAGGAACGCGCTAAACAGCTCCTCCACGGCCTGTGCGTCGCCTCCCTTGACCGCCGTGCAGAACCGCTCCCAACGCTCCCTGTCACCCGTTGCTTTCACGCGAAACCAGGAACGCACCCTGTCCTCATAGATCCTGCGGACTTCCTTATTGGGGATCACCAGTTTATGGATCCACCCCTCCGGCTTTCCGGCATCGGTCAGATATCCCGTAGAGTAGAGGACACTCCACAGATAGGTCTGGCGGACATTCCTGTCCTCGTTGTCCAGGTCGGTGTAGGTCAGCTCCGGGATGATCTCTTTCTCCACCGCCTCGCCGGAGATCAGCGCCTCGATCTCGGCTTTCGTGGCCTCCGTGGCCTCCTCCAGGATGTCCTTTACGATGGCGTTGCTGCTGCTGTTCTCCCAGTGGGGCCTCATGGGGGCGTCCTTTGACACCCTGAGCAGGTCGCACTGATTGATCACGTCCCAGGGGCAGTAGACGTCCACATCCCCGAAATGATAGCCGTCATACCATTCTCTCATGTCCGGGAAACGGTCTTCCACACCGTAATACCGAAGCATTTCCCGCACCTCGCCGTCCGTGAAACCGAAATACTCCGCGCACTGTTCGTCGGATATGGAGCGCACTTTAAAGTTGTTCAGGCCTGTAAAGATGCTTTCTCTCGCAATCCGCAGGCATCCGGTGAGCACCGCGAAGTCCAGGTTTTCGTTGGTTTTGAGGGCTTGGCTGAGAAAGGAGCGGATCAGATCCACCATCTGTGCGTAGTAACCTTTCTGATAGGCCTTGTCCAGGGGCACATCGTACTCGTCTATCAGGATCACTACCCGGCGGCCATAGTGCTTGCCGAGGAGTTCTGAAAGAAGATTCAGGCTTCTTTTCACGGTATCCTCGTCCAGACCGGGAGCATAAAGCTGTTTCAGAGACTCCTTGTCTATCTCCGTAAGCCTGCTGCTGTCCAGGAGATACTGATGCCTGCGGGCTTCCCGTTTCATAATCTCCGACAGCATTTTTAACGCTGCTTCATAAGTCCCTCCCTCCGCATCTTTCAAGCTTAAGGATATGACAGGGTACTTCCCCATGTGCTGTTCGCACAGTTCCCTCTCTCCGGAAATAGCCAGCCCGTCGAACAGGGAGGCATCCGCACCGATTTCAAAGAAACATTTGAACATGTTCATGTTCAGGCTCTTCCCGAATCGCCTGGGCCTGGTAAAAAGGTTCACGGCACCTTTCGTCCTTAAGAGCTCGGCGATGAATGCCGTCTTATCTACATAGTAATAGTCTTTCGACTTGAAGTCCCGGAAGAACTCGATTCCCACCGGGAGCGCCTTTTTTCTTTCAGGCATATGGAAGTCCTCCTTTCCCCATACCGGAACCGGCACATAAGAAACTGTGATGTATTAGCATACCATGTGCACAGGCCGTACATGGTAGTTATGCCATTCGGCATTCCCTGCCGGGAATATGGACATATTATACCATGATTTCGTGCACTTCAGCGTACATAGAATCAGAAGTTGACACAATGTCTTTCTGGGTCAACATTATACCACGAATCTTTATGCGTTTACAAGCCAAAGAGAAGTTGCGCAAGATAAAAGAAAGCAGAAAAAAGCAAGGAAGGCAAAAGAAAAGCCGGAGGGAATGAAATACCCGCAAAAATGCCCAAAGGGCGGGAGGAAATCCCCCCGCCCGTCTTTCGCTATAGAAAGCTTCTCAAAGGAACAATGCCCTAAGTGCGGCAGCCCCTGCAGTATAACTTACCTATAGTCTTTCATATACTCTCCATGGGCCTCAATCAAGTCATCGCACATAGCCACGATTTCGTCTACGGACAATTCCGCCGCGGTATGAGGATCCAGCATGGCGGCCTGATAGATGGCCTCTCTCTTCTTTGTGACGGCGGCCTCGATGGTCATCAGCTGGGTGTTTATGTTGGTCATGTTCATGGCAGCCAGCTGTACCGGCAGACGGCCCACCTTGCAGGGATGTACGCCCATATTGTCGATGAGGCAGGGCACCTCCACACAGGCGTCCGCGGGCAGATTGGTGATCAGGCCCTCATTGAGCACGTTTCCGCCGATCTTGTAGGGAACGCCGGTGACCACGGCCTCCATAATATAGGAAGCGTACTCTCTGGAGCGCTCATGGGTGACATTGCCGTCGGCCAGGATGTCGTTCTTCTCTTTCTCCCAGCCCTCGATCTGATTCACGCAGCGGCGGGGATATTCGTCCAGCGGAATATTGTATTTGTCGATAAGCTCCGGGCAGCGGCTCTTGATGAACCAGGGGTTGTACTCCGCATTGTGTTCGCTGGATTCCGTGCAGTAATAGCCCAGACGGCGTATGTACTCGTAGCGCACCATGTCTCCGTGCTTCTCCGCTGCGTTCTTTTCCGCTGCGCGTCTCTTGATTTCCGGATACAGGTCGTTGCCGTCCTTGTCGTAGATTTCAAGCAGCCATGCCATATGGTTGATGCCCGCGATGAGCTCCTTTCGGCCCTCCAGCTTGTCCTCCATGTTAAGAGCTTTCAGGAGACCCTCGGAGCAGACCTGAACGCTGTGGCAGAGGCCTACGGTCTTTACATTGGTGTAGCGCTGCATATAGCCGGAGAGCATGGCCATGGGATTGGTGTAGTTCAAGAACAGGGCATTGGGGCAGACCTCCTCCATATCCGCAGCGAAGTCCCGCAGCACGGGGATGGTGCGCAGGGCCCGCATGATGCCGCCGATGCCGAGGGTATCGGCGATGGTCTGACGCAGGCCGTATTTCTTGGGGATCTCAAAGTCCGTGATGGTGCAGGGATCGTATCCGCCCACCTGGATGGCGTCCACCACGAAATCGGCGCCCCGCAGGGCCTCTTTGCGGTTTTCCACCCCTAAGTAGGTGCGGATTCGGGCGCGGCCCTCATTGGTGTTTTTGTTGATTGCGCTTAAGATGATTTCGGACTCCTCCAGCCTCTTGGGATCGATGTCGTAGAGAGCGATGTCGCTGTCCTGCAGGGCGGGGGTGCACATGCAGTCACCCAGCACGTTTCTGGCAAACACGGTGCTGCCGGCTCCCATGAAAGTAATTTTAGGCATTCTTACTCCTTTCGCCGCCGGACGGGCGGCACTTGTATTCCCTCATCATGAGGGTATTGATAAGTACTTTTTATTATATGGGATTTCGGAGGATTAAGATAGGGATTATGTTTCTAAAATTTGTACAAATGTTGTATCTGTTTGAAAAAGGGGATTGAAATGGAAAAAGGGAGGCGCTATACTGAAAAGGAATCCCGGCGAAAGGATTTTCATAATATGGTGCGGTTAAGCGGAAAAGAGAACTATACTGGAAGCGGAATGTATGCATGGACGGCGGGGGAAAGCCGTCGGCACTGGGAGCGGTGAGTGCATGATGTTGGATGGGGGCAGTTCCATGGACTGGGGCAGCAGAGGTTTCCTGCCTGGGACAGCAGAAAGCCTGGGAAGAATCAAAACAGGAGGCGGCATATGGCAGAGGTGAAAGAATATTTTCAGGAAATCGGGTCGGACAATGTGCTGGCATTCTATTTTTGCGGGTGGGAGAAATGCGAGCCCGGACATTTCTTCGGCCCTGCGGTGCGGCCCCATTTTCTGCTCCACTTCATTCTGGCGGGAAAGGGGTATTATGAGAGGGCGGGAGAGCGGTATGAGATAGGGCCTGGGCAGGGCTTTCTGATTTTCCCCGGGGAGTCCACCCGCTATCAGGCAGACCGGACGGACCCCTGGGAATATTGCTGGATCGGCTTCGGCGGGACAGAGGCGGAGAGTATCTTACGGGAATGCGGCCTGGGGCAGGAAAGCGTGGTCTTTCAGGACAGAAGCGCAGGGAGGCTGCGCAGGGAGATGCTGCAGCTGGTGGATTCCTTTGGACATGGCGACGTGAACAGCTACATGCTGTTAGGCAGGCTGTACATGACTCTGTCCTATATGATGCCAAAGCAGTCTGCAAGCGCTTCCGTGGCGCAGGATTACGTGAACCGCGCCCTGGACTTTATCCACAATAATTTCGGCTATGAAATTGGCGTGGCAGAGATTGCCCGGACAGTGGGAATCGACAGAACGTACCTGTACCGTATTTTCAGGCAGCAGGTGGGGGAGTCGCCGAAGCGGTACCTGACGGCTTTCCGCCTGCGTATGGCGTCGGGCATGCTGGAGGAGACAGGGCTTTCTGTGACAGAGGTGGCGCTGTCCTGCGGCTTCAAGGAAGCGTCCCTGTTCGACAGGCAGTTCGGGGCGGCTTACGGCTGTACGCCCCTGCAGTACCGCCGCCTTGCGCAGGGGAGGAACCGGGTATCAGGAGGAAGTTAAGCAACGGCACAAATTCCGGGATGGCGATTGCTGTCTGGGGCACGGACTAAGCGGGGAAATGAATCCTCCGAAAAAGCGCAAAAAGGATAAAATCAAATATGGGCATGAATATAAAAGAATTACTTGCACAAATGGGGTTTGGCGAACAAGCCGTTGCAACAACGTTTCAATGTGAGGAAGATGGCGAGGACTATAACGTGTGGAAAATCGAAGAGGATACTGCCAGCTATGTCCTGAAAAAGACAAGTGAGAGGGAACTGGCTGTTTACGATACGTTTTTGCAATCTGCAGAATACAGGGCGCCGCGTTTTTATAAGAGCCTGAGCTATTGCGGCGAGCTGTTTCTTCTTATGGAGTATATAGAGGGAGATAATCTGCGCAAATGCAAGCGGGAGGCATTGACTGCCGTTCTGGATGCATTGATTTACCTGCAAAATATGTATTGGGAAAAAAGGGAACTGCAAGGGGTGGGCTATGGCTTTGAGGAAAGCCTGCAGGATCGGCAAAAGCGAGGGAACTATTTGAACGATCCGGATTTAGAACAAGCCTACAAAACGTTTCTGCAGATATATCCCAATATCCCGCGGACGCTGTGTCATGACGATTTTCTGCCGTTTAATGTGCTTATCACGAAGGGAAAAGCGACTATCATTGACTGGGAATACGCCGGAATCTTACCCTATCCAGCCTCGCTTGCCCGCCTGATTGCGCATGGGGAGGAGGACGAAGAGGCCTTTTTCCATATGAAACAGACGGATAAAGACTACACCATCGAATATTACTATGAGCATTTTATAAAAGAGAAAGGGATTCCTTACAACGATTACCGCAGGGCGCTGGATTATTTTCTGCTCTACGAGTATTGTGAATGGATTATGCTCGGGGTAAAATATAACGATACGCAGACCCAGCGCTTTCAAAGGTATTATGCAATGGCGAAAGAGCATATTAAGAAATTATAGGAAAACAGTTCGCGAATTTCACTTTCGCCTGACGTAGTTATCCCATACGAAAGAGCGATTGTGCTGAGACGTTCAATATGATAAAATGAAATCAATTGGTAATCCTATTTTAGAGGGAGACAAAATGGAATTGATAAAAGATAATATTCATTTAAGCGAAAATCAGAATAAAGACAAGTTGCTCCGGAAAAGCAAATACATATTTTGAGAGTATTGAGAGAAGAGCAGGATTGGGAAAAGATACTTACATGGGAGCAGGAGTACACCTATCCATAGTATAATAATATTAGTTTAAGCGGCCTCTTGCGGTTATCTCCTAGTGGTGCCGGACAATGTCCGCGAACTGTGCCCCTGCCGCCCGGGCCAGGTCCCCCGGGTCCAGTTCCAGCTGGGAGCCGATGCGTCCGCCGCTGACAATGATTTTCTCCAGGCTCTGGGCGGAGCTGTCGATGCGGGTCACATACTGCTTCTTCATGCCCACGGCGGTACAGCCGCCCCGGATGTAGCCGGTGATCTGCTGTATGTCCTTTACATGAATCATCTCCACGCTTTTTACACCCACACTTCTGGCGGCCGCTTTTAAGTCCAGCTCCTCCGCCACAGGTATTACGAACACGAAATAATCTCTGGAATGCTTTTCGCCTGCGCCCCCGATGGTGACCAAAGTCTTATATACCTTTTCGTAGGGCAGGGCAAGCATGTCCGCAATCTGGAGCCCGTCGGTGAACTCGCTGCATTCGTAGGTCAGATGGGTATAGGGAATCTTCATGGATTCCAGTATGCGCATAGCATTTGTCTTGATATCCTTTTGCCTGGCCATTTCCGGCATCCTCCTTCTGACATAAAGGTAATGATTGTATTGTACACGATGAGCCTCCGGATTTCAAGAGGGGCGAAAACATTTCGCCTTGCCTGGACGGGAAGATTGGTTTATACTGAAAACAAGCTATATCAGTACCGTTTCAGACAGATCACGGAAAGGTTATCTATCTCATAAAAAGAAAGCAAAAGGAGAATGAAAGATGTGGACATTTATTTTTGGCGCATTGGCTTTTGGCTCTGTTCTGGGCATTCTGTATCTGATCAGCAGGTTCGCTAAGTTTCGAGTCATACAAAGAATCGCCGGGGAAAAGAAGCTTTTGTCTTTTCTCCTGGGAATCGTTCCGGTTCTGGCGCTGGCGATTGGCATCCGGGCAGGCCTTGGCACAATCAACGCGGCCATCAGCATCCTGCACCTGATGGCTGTGTGGCTGGTGTGCGACGGAGTCAGTAAGGTTATGGAAAAGAAGCGCGGGAAGAAATTTACAAAGTATTACGCCGGGATCTTCGCACTCGGCATCACGGCAGCATATCTGATCTGCGGATGGTATCTGGCGAATCATGTTTGGCGGAAAGCGTACATAGTGGAGACGGAGAAGCCGGTGGGGAGTCTGCGCATCGTACAGTTTGCGGATTCCCATGTGGGCAATACTTTCAGCGGGGAGGGCTTTCAGAGATGGGTGGACGACATGCAGGCGGAGCATCCGGATATCGTGGTGGTGACAGGGGATTTCGTGGATGATGACACTTCCAAAGAGGACATGGAAGCCGCCTGCGCGGCGCTGGGAAGCCTGCAGACCACCTATGGGGTTTACTATGTCTTCGGAAACCATGACAAGGGGTATTATGGTCCGGCATACCGGGGATACAGCGGCGCCGACCTGGTGGCGGAGTTGGAGAAGAACGGTGTGAGGGTATTGCAGGATGAAATCGTGCTGCTGGGGGAGCAGTTTTACCTGATCGGGCGGCAGGATCGCTCTCAGGATCAGATGGGCATGCCAAGGGCTACGATGGAAGAACTGACCGCAGGCCTGGACCCGGACAAGTACAGCATAGTCCTGGACCATCAGCCCCATGACTATGCGGCCCAGGCGGCGTCCGGCGTGGATCTGGTGCTGTCCGGCCATACCCACGGCGGCCAGCTGCTGCCCTTTAATCCCATGGGGGAGTGGATGGGCCTGGACGACAAGAGGTACGGTCTGGAGAGGCGGGGAAACACGGACTTCATCGTGACCTCCGGCATTTCTGACTGGGCCATTCAGTTCAAGACCGGGTGCAGGTCCGAGTATGTGGTGATTGACGTGGCCGGGGCTTTACGGTAGGGATGCCGGGGAACCGGAGATTCTGAGCAAAAACCTCCATGTTATGACAGCTTGGGGAAAATAACCTGAACTGTCGTAACTGGAGGATTTTCTTTGACTAAAATAGACTATTCAAAAAAGTCATTTTCCCGAAACTGCAGGGAATACAGCTGCTGGTAGGTGCCGCCTGCCTCCATAAGTTCCTCGTGGGTGCCCCGCTCGGTGATGCGGCCGCCTATGACTACGGCAATTTCGTCCGCATTCCGGATGGTGGACAGGCGGTGGGCCACCACCAGAGTGGTGCGGCCTTTGCACAATTCGTCCAGGGCCTGCTGGATGAGCACCTCGGTGGTGTTGTCCAGGGCGCTGGTGGCTTCGTCCAAAATCAAGATGGCGGGATTTTTTAAGAACACTCTGGCAATGCTCAGGCGCTGCTTCTGGCCGCCGGAGAGTTTTACGCCACGTTCTCCGATCTCCGTATCATATCCTTTTTCCAGCGTCATGATGTAGTCATGGATATTGGCCCGGCGGGCAGCCTGGTATACTTCCTCCTGGGTGGCGTCCGGGCGTCCGTAGAGGATGTTCTCCCGGATAGTGCCCACAAAGAGGAATACGTCCTGCTGGACGATGCCGATGCTGCGGCGCACGGACTCCATGGTGAGACGGCGGATGTCTTTGCCGTCGATTAAGATGGAGCCGTCCTTTTCCTCCAGCTTGTAGAAATTGGGCAGCAGATGGCACAGGGTGGTCTTGCCGCCGCCGGAGGGCCCTACCAGAGCCAGCTTTCTGCCTTTTTCCAGACGCAGGTTGATGTCGTGGAGGACTTCTTTGGAATCGTCGTAAGCGTAGGTGACGTTTTTGAATTCGATGACACCCTGGACGTCCTTTAATTCCTCCGCGTCCGGAGCGTCCTTTTCCGGTTCCGCGTCCATGATCTCCACAAAGCGCTTGAAGCCGCTGACGCCGTTCTGAAGCTGCTCCATGAAGCCGATGAGGGTGTTCACGGGATTGATGAACAGGTTTACGGACACGATGAATGTGGAGTAATCACCGAAAGAGATTCTGCCCGCGTACAAAAACAGGCCCCCTGCAATCAGGATGAACACGTTGAAGATGTCCGTGACGAAAGCGGTGGAGGAGTGGAACATGGCCATGGCCCTGTAGGCTCTGCGGGAAGCGTCCACGAACTGCCTGTCGCCCTCTCTGAATTTCTCGATTTCCCGCTTGCTGTTGGTGTAGGCCTTTGTGACCCGGATGCCGGTGACGCTGCTTTCCACGGCGGCGTTGATGGTGGCGTTGCTCTTGCGGCGGTCGTCGAAAGCGCGGCTCATGGCCTTGCGGAAGTGCAGGGTCACCACCACCAGAATAGGCACGCAGGCAAAGATGATCAGCGTCAGAATGGGGTCTATCATCACCAGATAGGCAAAGGACAGGAGAATCATCACGGAGCTGATCAGCAGGTTTTCCGGGCCGTGGTGGGCTAATTCGCTTACCTCGAACAGATCGCTTGTAATGCGGGTCATGATGCGGCCGGTCTCGTGGTTGTCATAGAACTGAAAGGGCTGCTTCTCCAGATGGGCGAACAGGTCCTGGCGCATCTGGGACTGCATTTTCACACCGATGACATGACCGTAATACTGTACGAAATACCGAAGCAGCATACGCACAATGTACAGGGCCAATACCACCAGGCCCGCAAGGACGATGGTGGTATACATCTTCTCGGGGATATAGACATTGAGCATTTTGTTGGTGACGATGGGGTATACCATACCGATCACCGAGATCAGCAGGGATGCCAGCATATCCAGGGTCAGCATCTTTCTGTGGGGCTTATAGTAGTAGATAAAACGCTTTAACATGAGTCTAATTTTCCTTTCCTCTTTTTTCCGGCGGTACATAGGACTTGCATTGCAGCCGCTCTGATTCCGGACAGCCGTAGAACGGGCCGCTGCAGGGCCTGCACTGTGTGTTCAGGAGCTGCTGCAGTTCGGAGATGACCTGCTCCAGCGCCTCTTTGTCCAGGCGGTAGTGGGTGTAATAGCCTCTCTTCACGCCCAGCACCAGGCCCGCCTCCCGGAGAACCCGCAGATGCTGGGACACCGCCGATTCCGACAGCCCGCTGCGCAGAGCCAGAGCGCCTACGCAGTAGCCCCGGGCGGACATGAGCTGCAGAAGCTGGAAGCGTTTGGGCTCTCCCAGGGCTTTTAAGACTTTGGCATCCATGTTTCTCTCCCTCCCATTTTGTTTTTGACAAATGTATTATATCACACTTATTTATTTTAGCAAGTACTAAAATGGAATACGGATGAAAGTTTGGAAGTAAACTTATGAAATTTCCTGTAGAAAAATACAAAGCAATCGGTTATTATGAATACGAAAACAAAAATCTGGAAAGGTTTGCACGGCAGCGAACCAAAGAATTTACACTGACGGTGGCTAAAGTTTGCCAAATCACCCGACTCAGGAGCGGAAAGTATCAGGAATCGGCGGCAAATCTAACCGCTCGTAAGTACACCAGGAAGGAATGGCTAGGACAAAATGAAATCGAGACCAATTCGCATTATCATCGTAGGCATGGGCGTCAGGTCCATGATTTATGCCCGTGAGGCATTGGAACATCCGGAGCTGTTTAGGATTGTAGGCGTGGCGGACATCAATCCGGAACGGGTGCGGACGGCCCGGGAGACTTTCGGAATCCCCCTGGAGAACTGCTTTTCCTCTGTGGAGGAGCTGGTGGCGGTGCCCAAGTTCGCGGACGGCGTCATCAACGGAACCATGGACCAGCAGCATGTGCCCACGTCCCTGCCTCTGCTGCGGCGCGGGTACGACATTCTGCTGGAAAAGCCCTTTGCGGTGAATATGCAGGAGGCGGAGCTGCTCCTAAACTGTGAGCATGTGACCAATCGGCACATCATGGTCTGCCATGTGCTGCGCTACGCCCCTTTTTATCGGAAAATCAAAGAGATTCTCACGGCGGGGGACATTGGCAGGGTGGTGGACATCCGTATGGCGGAGCAGGTGAGCTATTTCCATGAGTCCGTGTCCTACGTGAGGGGCAAATACGCCTCTCCTGAGATATGCGGCTCGGGTATGCTTCTGTCCAAATCCTGCCACGACATCGATATCATGACCTGGCTCATGCGGGGAAACCATCCCGCCAGCGTGTCCAGCGTGGGGAACGTGTTCCAGTTCAAGCCCGAGATGGCTCCCCGGGGAGCGGGACACCACTGTCTGACGGACTGCCCCGTAGAGCGGACATGCCCTTATTCGGCCAGGCGCCTGTATATCGAGCATCCCCAGCGCTGGACAGGCAATATCTGGCATGACATCGGATACGAGAAGATATCCGAGGAGGAAAAAGAGGCGCTCTTAAGTGACCCGGAGAATCCTTTCAGCCGCTGCGCCTACCGCTGCAATCTGCAGATTGTGGACCATCAGTCCATGATGGTGCGCTTTGCGGACGGCGCCACGGGGACATTCTCCATGAACGGAGGCGCCACCGCGTCGGGGCGGCATATCCATATCACGGGCACCCGGGGGGAAATCCTGGGACTGTTCGAGGAAGAACGGTTTACCGTACACCGCATCGCGCCGGACGCCCCGGGAGGCAGGATCACGGAGGTGGTGGACGTATCCCGTGACCAGCACGGGAACGCCCACGGAGGCGGAGACCAGGCCATCATCCATGATTTCGTCACGCTGCTCAGGGGAGAGGAGCCCTCTCCCTGCTGTACTGCCTTGGACGACTCCATGACCGGGCACAGGCTGGTGTTTTTGGCGGAGGAATCCAGGAAGCGGAACGGTGCGCTGGTGTCGGTGTGAGGTTTTTGGAGACGGATTGTGGAAAGTTTATGCGAGGGGAAACAGATTGGGCTTAGAAGTCAAAAGATGCGTAAGAACGCGCCGGAATGCCCGCAGACTGGCCCTCTGCCATCAGCAGAGCGCGCAGCCCGTGTGCCGCCAACCCACAGGAAAGGAGAGACAGTAAAATGGAGATAACAATCGGATCAGAGAAAAAGGCAAGGATACAGGAGGGCATGATAGGTCTGTTCTTCGAGGACATCAATTACGCGGCGGACGGCGGGCTGTACGCGGAGATGGTGGAGAACCGTTCCTTTGAGTGCGTGAAAGCCACGGGGGATGCCTGCGACTATCATGTGGAGTATGACGGCGGCTATGCCTGGAGCCCCTATCCGGCGGACGCGGCAAACGGGGTGAGATGCCGCGTCGTCACGGGCAGCCCCCACAGCGAGGAGAACCCTCACTATATGAGGCTGGAGGCCGCCCAGGCCGGAGCGGGCGTCCGGAACAAGGCCTATGACGGCATTTATCTGAAAAAAGGAATTGACTACAAAGTTGTATTCTGGGCCCGGTGCGTGAAATTCCAGGGGGCCTTTGCGCTTTTCGCGGAAAAAGACGGGGTGCGCCATGCAGAGGGAAAAATATCCGCGGCGGAGGGCCGTGAGGAGACATACAACCGTTTCCGGAAGTATGAGGTGGTGCTTCATGCGGAGGCGGACGTGGAGCGGGGAGAGTTCGTGCTGTGCCTGACGGAGGCCGGCATCGTGGAGCTGGATTTCATGTCCCTGATGCCCTGCGATGCGGTGGCGGGAATCTTCCGAAAGGATCTGTTCGACATGCTTAAAAATCTCCGCCCGGGTTTTTTGCGCTTCCCCGGCGGCTGCATCGTGGAGGGCAATACCCTGGCCAACCGCTATCGCTACAAGGACAGCTTAAAGCCTCTGTGGGCCAGGCGGAACAACTGGAACCGCTGGGCAGTTCATGGGACCAGGGAAGAAAATGACTACGAGGGCGCTTACAGCCATTACAACCAGACCCTGGGGCTGGGATATTACGAATATTTCCTGCTCTGCGAACTGATCGGGGCTAAGGCGCTGCCGGTGATGAACGTGGGCTTCGCCTGTCAGTACCAGTCCAAAGAAATGGTGGGGCGGGACACGGCGGCCTTTCAGGAATTCGTGCAGGACGCGCTGGACCTGATTGAATTCGCCAATGGGGATGCGGACACGCCCTGGGGCGCCGTCCGGGCGGAAATGGGACACAGGGAGCCTTTCGGCCTGACCATGCTGGGCATCGGCAATGAGCAGTGGCAGACAAAGGAGGCGGATTTCTTTGAACGCTATGAGATCTTCGAGAAAGCCATCCACGAGAAAGCCCCGGAAATCAAACTCATCGGCTCCGCCGGGCCGGACGTGACCTCGGACCGGTATACGGACGCCTGGGCGTTTTACCATGCCCATGAGGAGCAGGAGGATTTCGTGTACGCCGTGGACGAGCATTATTATGTGAAGCCAAAGTGGCTGTACGAGCATGTGGACTTTTACGATGACTATGACAGAAAGGTGAAAGTGTTCTCGGGAGAGTACGCGGCCCATCCCGCAAGCGGGTTCAACATGCCCCAGGCCAACACCCTGGACGGGGCATTGGCGGAGGCGGCTTTCCTGACGGGAGTGGAGCGCAACGCGGACGTGGTGGTGCTGGCTTCCTATGCGCCCCTCTTCGCCAGGATGGGCTATACCCAGTGGTCGCCGGACATGATCTGGTTCGACGGGGCGTCCTGCTACGGCACACCCAGCTACTATGTGCAGAAAATGTACGCCTGCAACATGGGGGATGTGGTCCTGGATACCCGGGGCGGAGAGAGGGCTGCCGCTGCGGAGGAGGGGCTGTATTATACCGCCAGCCTCTGTGAGGGAAGCGGCGAGATCATCCTGAAAGTGGTCAATGCCAGGGAAGCTGAGAGGAGCCTGACGCTTGCCCTGCCGGAGGGCTGGAGGGAGAGCACCCGGATTCAGGCCGAAATCCTCACCGGCCCGGGGCGGGACGCCTATAATACATTGGAGAATCCGGAGCGGATTGCCCCTTACAGGAAGACGTTCCGGCCGGGAGAGGGCATTGTGCTGCCGGCGCTTTCCTTTGCGGTGCTGCGGATTGGAAAGTGAAATGGCTCTTATCTTCAGCGCCCATTTGGGCAGCAGGCCGGAGGAAGAGATAGCGAAAACCAAAACCAACTGACAGGCTGAAACGGATAGACATTCTCCGCCAAAAACAAATATTTCGGATTTCTTTCGCATTTGTTTAGAATTATAGGGACATGTAATTAAGAAACGGAAGCTATACTATATAAAGAACAGATGAGATGGCTGAAGCACCTGGTGTCAGGGAGACGGCAGAAAGAAATCAGGAAATAATGGGGAGGATGTATGGAAACAGTATACAGACAACAGACGATCGATAAACAGATAGAAAAGAACAAAAAGCTCATGACCATAGGCCTGGCGGCACTATGCGGGGCCTTTGTGGTTATTTTGGCAAAGGCTTATCTGGACGGCCGGTTCGACTCGGTGGAGACATTTCAAAAGTATGTGGCGGGATTTGGACTGGCCGCACCGCTTTTCCTGGTGGCGGTGCAGGCGGCTCAGGTGATACTGCCAGTGCTGCCCGGGCTATTCGGCTGCGTGGTGGGAACGATGATGTTCGGCGCCGTGGGAGGCTTCTGGTGCAACTATATCGGCATCTCCGCAGGCTCTATCATTGCTTTCTGGCTGGCCAGGAAGTATGGCAGCGGTCTGGTAAGCCGGATGTTCCCCGGGGAGAAGTACGAGAAATGGGCCACCTGGGCGGCAGGGAGCAAGTTCTATACAGTGGTGCTGTTTTTGGGGATGGTACTGCCCCTGTTCCCGGACGATTACTTTTGCTATTTTACCGGACTTACGAAGATGAGCACACGGAAATTCGTGGCAATCATCCTGCTGGGAAAGCCCTGGTGCATCCTGGCCTACTGCATCATGACAGCGGCGTTGGCGTGAGGCCTGGGGGAATTCAGGTTTCCGATACGGCTTGGCAGGCCACAGATGATGCCGCAAACTTTCCGCAAACGACAGAGGCATGAACTGCTGAATCTATTCGGCAGGATTCATGCCTTTTTTGATTGTCATCACCTTTCATATCCTTTTACCCAAAAGACATTTCCTTAAAACATTCTTTTCTACAGCCCTATATACCACCACTGGTGTTTGCTATTTTGGAGCAATGCATCAAATAATATATCATTATATAGAAAAATGTTGTTCTCTTTTCTGGCTTTTTCTAATTCTTTTCGAGTTTCAGAATTTATGCCCAATACAAGCATATCTAATCATCTTATACTTCTTTACAGTCAGTCTTATCGCGGTGCTTTTGCAACTCCTGGCAATATATTCACTTTTGCGAAGATATTCAAGTAAAAAAATATATTCTATTCTAAAAATATCACAGTGAGGGGGTTTCTGTATGATTGACTACACGCCATTCTGGAAGACTCTAGAGCAGTCGGACGAGAACTGGTATACGCTCACCAAAAAACACAATATGTCAGATAGCACTTTGCACCGTCTGAAACATAATAAAGATATATCCACAAAAACAATAAATGATTTGTGTTGGATATTAAAATGTGATACGCAGGATATTTTACGATACATTCCCTCTGATACAGACCAAAAGTTATAGGCGGTTCTCAGGGCCTTTCTGGTTTCTTTTCGTCTCCGAAAGCTTCTTCCCCAAACTTTCCACTTTTAAAACTCTCATTTTTCTTAAACAAAGGATATAGTGAAAGTATGGAAAGCGTTGTATAATGAAAGAAAAATCCATACAAAAAAAGAAGAAAGCAGGATGACGAAAATGAAAATGACAATGAAAAAGGCTCCCATGGGGTGGAACAGCTACGATTATTATGACACCACTGTCACCGAGGCCCAGGTAAAGGCCAATGCCGACTACATGGCGGCTCACTTAAAGGACTGCGGCTGGGAGTATGTGGTGGTGGATATCCAGTGGTACGCGAAAGACGCCGGGAGCCGCAGAAGCGAATTCCAGTACATTCCCTTTGGCGACATGGAGATGGACGGATACGGCAGGTACCAGCCTGCCGTGAATCGGTTCCCCTCGGCGGCGGAGGGCAGGGGGTTCGGCCCTTTGGCAGATTATGTCCATGGCCTGGGCCTGAAGTTCGGCATCCATATCATGCGGGGCATCCCCAGGCTGGCGGCCCACCAGCATCTGCCCGTAGCAGGCTGCGCATTTACAGCGGCGGACGCGGCGGATCCGGCATCCATCTGCGGCTGGAACCCGGATATGTACGGCGTGCGTGACAACGCGGCGGGCCAGGCTTATATAGACAGCCTGATAGGCATGTACGCGGCCTGGGGCGTGGACTTCATTAAATGTGACGATATCTGCGACAGCTGGATGTATCCCGGTGAAAAATTCAGCGGCTGGCATGAGACAAGAATGCTCCATGAGGCCATCGAGAAATGCGGCCGGGACATCGCACTCAGCCTCTCCCCCGGGCCCGCTCATATCGACAGGGCCTGGCAGTACGCAAAATATGCCAATATGTGGCGGATTACCGATGATTTCTGGGACAAATGGGAGCTTCTGAAGAATATGTTCTACCGCTGTGAACTCTGGCAGGACCATGTGGCGGAGGGGTGCTATCCGGACTGCGACATGCTGCCCTTAGGCAAATTGGGAGGCGGTTTCGGCAAAGGGGAATGGGACACCAATTTCACCAAGGAGGAGCAGAAGACCATGCTGACTCTCTGGTGTGTCTTCGGCTCTCCCCTGATGGTGGGCGCGGAACTGACGAAGCTGGATGAGTGGACGCAGTGGCTCCTTACCAGGAAAGATATTCTGAAGCTCACGGGCAATGCTTACGTGGGAAAACAGGTGGAGCGGGACGAAAGCCACGCCATATGGAGCTGCCTGAATGAGGAGACCGGGGAGCGGTATTTGGCGTTCTTCAACCTGGCGGAGGAGGATGCAGTGATTTCCTGTGTCTGCGCCCAGGTGGAGCAGTTCGCAGAGGCCGGAAAGACGCAGGTGCAGGAGGCGCTGGAACTGTGGAGTGTCCAGCGGTCAGCCGCAGGGCAGGGAGTGGTCAGCGCCAGCGTGCCTGCCCATGGGGCGAAGCTGTTTGCGCTGAGCTGATACTGAACCGAGTACGAACACAGGATATAGACGGAGACTTTTCAGCACATCTGCGCCCTGTCCGCCTCAAATTTGGCGAAAGTGCGGCTGTTTCGGCTCTTTTTGTACGGCAGGGATGCAGCCGGGCAAGGAGGCGTCATGCAAATATCCACTTCATGATTTTGACACAGGGGTTTTAAGGCCGACCCGTTTTGCCATGGGTGGGGATGTTAATGATGCCTACGGTTACCTGGGGCATGAGCACCCTGGAGAAGCACCATGCGGCGGACGGCACCTCTTTGATTACAAGCTTAAGGACCATAGCCGGGGCCTTTGGCGGGGCGCTGTTCATGTCGGTAATGACCATGTGCGCAGGGGGGACCCAGACAGCGGACATGATTCACGGCACGGATATGGCCTTTTGGGGCATGTGGCTTTTGGCGGCGGTGCTGACGGGGATGGCAGTGTTTGGGATCGGAACCCCAAGTTGATCCCTTTTGGTAATTTCGGACATACCATCGGATTTGTGGTAGTTTCAGGCGGATTTTTTGATGCGGTGGGAGTCCGAATTTGGTATACTGATATTGTCACAGGACAGACTATGCCCGGATTTTCGCTTACGCGCGGGAATCCGGAGCCGCAAAAAAAGCCGGTGCTTACAGGGATATTTTAGGAATATTCTTATGAAAAGGCCGGCGCAGGAGAGTAAGGATGAAAAAATATCAGAACCCGGCCCTCTCCCCACAGGAGAGGGCGAAAGATTTGCTGTCATGTTTAAGCCTGGAGGAGAAGATGGCCCAGGTGCAATGTTTCATGTTGGGGCATGCAGAGCCGGGGGAAGTGCTGCAGCACGGTATCGGTCATGTGTCCACCCTGGAGATTAGAAACGTTAAGACCCTGGATGAGGTTGCGGAGATTCTGACCCGGATTCAGAAGCAGGTCATGGAGAGCAGCGAGCATCATATTCCTGCCATTTTCCATATGGAGGGGCTGTGCGGGGCCCTGATGCAGGAGGCCACAAGCTTTCCCTCAGGCATCGGCAGGGCTTCCTCCTGGAACCCGGAGTTGGAGGAGCGGATTGGCGGTATCGTAGGCAGACAGGAGCGGGCCGTGGGCATTACCCAGACTTTGGCCCCGGTGCTGGACATCTCCAGGGATTCCCGGATGGGCAGGCAGTGCGAGACCTATGGGGAGGATCCCACCCTGGCGGCGGCCATGGGCAGCGCCTATGCGAAAGGGGTGCAGGGACAGTCCGCAGGGCGCCGGACGGACGCCTGCGCGAAGCATTTTCTGGCATTCCATAATTCCCAGGGCGCCATTCACGGGGCAAACGTGGAAGTCGGGGAGCGGCAGCTTCATGAGATCTACGGAAAGCCTTTCCAGGCTGCCATTGCGGAGAGTAATCTCAGGGGGGTAATGCCCTGCTACTGCTCCCTGAACGGCAAGCCGGTGTCCGCTTCCGGGCGTATGCTTACGGGGCTTTTGCGGGAGGATATGGGCTTCGACGGGGTGGTAATGGCTGACTACGGCGCTATCGCAAATGTGCATCAGGTTCAGTACCTTTATGAGAGCCCCGAGGATGCCGGGCTGGCCTGCATGGAGGCGGGGATGGACATAGAACTGCCCAATGTAAGCTGCTATAACCAAAAACTGGAAGAAAGGTTCCGGGAGGGCAGCGCGGACATGTCGGTTCTGGACAGGGCGGTATATCGGGTGCTGTGCGCAAAATTCCGGATGGGATTATTCGAGAATCCGTTTTCCCTTACAGGGGAGGCGCTGTGGAACGAGGTGCATGGCCAGGGGGATTCGGAGACGGCTTTGCAGAGCGCAAGGGAATCGGTGATCCTGTTGAAGAATAAGGGGAATGTGCTGCCTTTGGACTTAAAGGGGAAAAAGATTGCGCTGATTGGCTGTCACGGGAAGAATGCCAGGTTCTTCTTCGGGGGCTATACCCATCTGTCCATGGTGGAGGCCATTCATGCGGCGGTCAATTCCCTGGCGGGGGTGGACGCGGCCAATGTGCCCGGCGCTTCCAAGGTGAAGACAGTGCCCGGCACCCAGATTCAGGACGATGAAGCGGAGGAATTCGACAATATCTTACGCCAGCTCCACCCCCATTGCAAAAGCCTCCTGGAGGAACTGCAGGCCAGGATTCCGGAGGTGGTTTATGCATACGGATATCCCAAGGCAGGGTCGGACACTTCCCGTTTCGGGGAAGCGCTGGAGATAGCTGCGGAGGCGGATGTATTGATTTTGACGCTGGGCGGCAAGAACGGCTCCGGCTCTATTGCCTCCATGGGAGAGGGCGTGGACGGCACGGACATCAATCTGCCGCCCTGTCAGGAGGCGTTCATCCGGGAGGCAGCGAAGCTGGGCAAGCCCATGGTAGGGGTACATATGGACGGCAGGCCTGTGTCCGGAGACGCGGCGGACAGGTATCTGGACGCGCTGCTGGAGGCATGGAATCCCTCGGAGGAAGGGGCCCGGGCCATTGTGGACGTGCTCACGGGGGCGTACAATCCCGGCGGGAAACTGCCGCTGTCGGTGGCCAGATGCGCTGGGCAGGCTCCGATATATTACAATCATCCCAACGGCTCGGCCTGGCATCAGGGGGAGAGCATCGGATTTGCGGAGTATGTGGACATGCCCCATACGCCCAGGTATCATTTTGGATACGGTCTGTCGTATACCGACTTTGCCTACTCGGATCTGCGGATTTGGGCGGCGGGGGACGATGAGTCAGGAAACGGCGCGGCAATTGATGCGGCTGCGGCAGAGAAGGGCAAAGCAGCCGATGCGGTTCTCACGGAGAGATTCGGGAGCAAAGGGGATAAGGCATTTTGCCCGGGAGGAATAGGGGTCGCCCCCAACCAAAGCGTATGCATCCGCATGACCCTGCGCAATACCGGCTCTGTGGCCGGGGATGAGGTGGTGCAGCTGTATGTGCGGGACTGCTACGCCACCGTGGCCAGGCCCGTGAAAGAGCTGGCCGGCTTCCGGCGCGTGCATCTGAAGCCCGGGGAAAGCAAAACGGTGACTTTCACCATGAAAGCAAGCCAAATGGCATTCCTGGATGATGACATGCGCTGGAAGACGGAGAAAGGCCGGATGGAGGTACAGCTGGGAAGCTCCTCCGAGGATATCCGTCTCACCGGCTGCTACACAGTCACCGGGGACGGCTATACCGACTCGCCCGGCCGGGGATTCTACGCCAGGGCGGAGGTGGACTGACTGTAATCTTTTCGGCAGCAGTCGTATAAAGGGAATTGCAGAAGAATACAGGATAACGCTCGCTTTTTACAAGCCGGGCGTTATTTTTGTCCCCGACAGTCCGGTGGAAAAGTCCGGTGGGAGTATCGAAGTTTGGCTGAGGTTTTTTGGCCGGACGAATCAATTCAGAAAAACTTTAGAAACATCCCGCTTTTTTAATCACAGGAATCATTGACATCCCTATTCTCCCATGCTAAAATACTTCAAAATTGAATAATTCAAATATGGAATATTACAAAAGGAGGTGCCAATGGTAAGAAAACCCAACATAGCATTCGCAAGGAATCTCTACCAGGCCTACTGTATCCGCTGCAAATCTCTGTGCCGGGAGCTGCGCATGCCCCAGACCGCTTTTGACATCCTGATGTTTCTGGCCAACAATCCGGACTACAATACGGCCAAGGATATTGTGGAACTGCGGGGGTTTAAGGCCAATCTGGTGTCCGTGAACGTAGAGCGGCTGGTGCGGGAGGGATACCTGGACAGAAGCGAATTTCCCGGAGACCGGCGCAAGACCGTTCTGGCCTGTACCCCCAAAGCACAGCCCATCATTGAGCGGGGCTGGCAGCTCCAGGAAAGCTTCTTCCAGGATATCTTTCAGGACGTGGACGAGGCCTCCCGGGAGATCTTCCACCGGGTGATGGAGCAGGTAGACCGCAACCTGAACGGAATCATGAAAAGAAATGAATAAGCTGGAAATGAACTTTCAATGACAGGCTCGGAGGTAGGTCTGTCATCAAAGGAAAAGTACGCGTGCAGGAGCACGCAAGGAGGTATTAAAATGGAATGGTTATTGATCCTGGCAGTCACTTTCTTCGCCGGCATGGGGGCCGGCCTTGGCACAGGCTTCGCCGGCATGAGCGCAGCGGCGGTGATCAGCCCCATGCTCATCACATTCCTGGACATGGACCCTTACATGGCAGTGGGAATCGCCCTGTCCTCGGATGTACTGGCCAGCGCCGTGTCCGCCTACACCTATGGGAAGAACAAGAACCTGGACATTAAAAACGGCCTGATCATGATGGCCAGCGTCCTCACCTTTACCGTGGTGGGCAGCTACGTGGCCAGTCTGGTAACCCCTGCCACCATGGGCACTTTCTCCGTGTTCATGACATTTCTTTTGGGCATCAAATTCATCGTAAAGCCCGTGATGACCACAAAGGAATCCATGCAGGAGACATCCGCGAAAAAGCGCGCCATACAGTCCGCTGTCTGCGGCGTCATGATTGGCTTTATCTGCGGATTCGTGGGCGCGGGCGGCGGCATGATGATGCTCCTGATTCTCACTATGGTTCTGGGCTACGAGCTCAAGACCGCCGTTGGCACAAGCGTCTTTATCATGACATTCACCGCTCTCACCGGAGCCGTGTCCCATTTCGCCATCGGCAGCCTGCCGGACTGGCGCATTTGGGGCCTGTGCATCCTGTTCACATTCCTCTGGGCTCGGGTTGCCGCGGTCTTTGCCAATAAAGCTGCGCCCAAGACATTGAATCGGGCCACCGGAATCATTCTGGTGGTATTGGGAATAGTAATAATGCTGTTTACATTCCTGAAGTAAGCTGACTGCGTATGGGCAGTGAAAGCGCCTGCTTCGGAAGCCGTGGAGCTAAAATGGATTGAGGAACCCGAACCAGGAATTTCCGGCACAATGTTTCCGGCAAAAGGCTTTCCGCAGGAAACAGAAATACAAAGGATTGCATATTCGAAAGGAGTCTCCCATGAAAGAAGTAAAGTCACCTAAAAAACCGTTGATTTATTACTACGGAATAGCGATTCTCATTATCTTCCTCTTTAACATGATCGTCTCCCCGCTGCTCATGCAGGGGCAGATCATGGAGGTGGATTACGGCACTTTCATGAAGATGACAGAGGAAAAGAATATCGGCAGAGTCCAGATGGACAGTTCCGAAATCATCTTTACTGACAAGGAAAATACCCAGATCTACAGCACGGGCATCATGTACGATCCCGAACTGACCCAGAGACTGTACGACGCCGAAGCTGTCTTCGCAAAGAACATTGAGCGGCCCACCTCGCCGCTGCTTAGCATCTTCCTCTCCGCCGTGCTGCCCATGCTGATCTTCATCCTCTTAGGCCAGTACCTGAGCCGGAAGCTCACGGAGAAAGCAGGCGGCCCCAACGCCATGATGTTCGGCATGGGCAAAAGCAATGCAAAAGTTTACGTCCAGTCCACCGAGGGCATCCACTTCGACGACGTGGCCGGAGAGGACGAGGCAAAAGAGAGCCTGGCGGAGATCGTGGACTATCTGCACAATCCCCAGAAATACACGGACGTAGGCGCTTCCATGCCAAAAGGCCTGCTGCTGGTGGGCCCTCCCGGCACCGGCAAGACCATGCTGGCCAAAGCCGTGGCCGGTGAGGCGAATGTGCCTTTCTTCTCTATGTCCGGCTCCGAGTTCGTGGAGATGTTCGTGGGTATGGGCGCCTCCAAGGTCCGCGACCTGTTTAAGCAGGCCAAGGAGAAAGCCCCCTGTATCGTCTTCATCGACGAGATAGACGCCATCGGCAAAAAGCGGGACGGCCAGATCGGCGGCAACGATGAAAGAGAGCAGACCTTAAACCAGCTTCTTACGGAGATGGACGGCTTCGAGGGCAATAACGGCGTCATCATCCTGGCGGCCACCAACCGGCCCGAATCCCTGGATCCCGCCCTTACCAGACCCGGGCGCTTCGACAGGCGGGTGCCCGTGGAGCTCCCTGACCTGGCGGGCCGGGAGGCCATCCTGAAAGTCCATGCCAGGAAAATCAAGCTGGCGGACGATGTGGATTTCCGCACCATAGCCCGCATGGCTTCCGGCACCTCGGGAGCGGAATTGGCCAACATCGTCAACGAAGCCGCCCTCCGTGCCGTGCGGAGCGACCGCACCGTGGTCTGCCAGGCGGATCTGGAGGAGAGCATAGAGGTAGTCATCGCCGGATACCAGAAGAAGAACGCCATCCTCTCGGACAGGGAGAAAAGGAAAGTGGCTTACCACGAAATCGGCCACGCTCTGGTGGCGGCCATGCAAAGCCACTCCGCCCCGGTGCAGAAGATCACCATCATCCCCCGGACCTCCGGCGCCCTGGGCTACACCATGCAGGTGGAGCAGAACGATAAAGTGCTCATGACCAAACAGGAGATAGAGAACAAGATCGCCACTTTCACCGGAGGCCGCGCCGCGGAGGAAATCGTCTTCGAAGAGATTACCACCGGGGCCTCCAATGACATCGAGCAGGCCACCAAACTGGCCCGGGCCATGATAACCCGCTATGGCATGAGCGAGAAATTCGACATGGTGGCCATGGAGACCGTTACCAACCAGTACCTGGGCGGGGACACGTCCCTCTCCTGCTCCGCGGACACCCAGAAAGATATCGACAGGCAGGTGGTGGAGCTGGTGAAAAGCCAGCATGAAAAGGCCAGGAAGATATTGACGGAAAACCGAGCTAAGCTGGATGAACTGGCAGCGTTCCTCTATGAAAAGGAGACCATCACCGGGGAGGAATTCATGGATATCCTGGGACGGAAAGGGACCGGATCCCATGGGGAATCCGGTCACAGGGCAGACGTCATGGAAAATGCCACGCAATCCCGATGGAACGGGGAGAGCGGAGCAGATGCAGGAGCGTATTCTGACAGGGAAAATGCTCCCGGGAATAAGGGGCCACAGGAGGCATATCGGGGAAAGGACGGTGCTGACAAATGAAGAAATATTCCGGATTCGTATGGATGGAACTGGCCGTGGGGGCGCTGCTGATATTGCTGGGCATCTTTACTTTCCTGCGTCCGGGCAGCCTGCTGACGGGAATCGTGGCGGTCTACGGCCTCATTGCGGTCATCACGGGAGTGGAGGACATCCTGATTTTCATCAGACTGGAAAAATATACGGGCTTCGGGCCTTTTGCATCCCTGATTTCCGGCATCCTAAGCGTGATGTGCGGCTGTATGCTCCTGCTCTACCCGGGCGCGGGCAAGTGGATCATGT
Source organism: uncultured Acetatifactor sp. (assembly GCA_910584235.1). GTDB lineage: Bacteria > Bacillota > Clostridia > Lachnospirales > Lachnospiraceae > Acetatifactor. The sequence goes on along the minus strand of CAJTZD010000030.1, from coordinate 22,283 downwards.
CCCTGCTGTTCCCTATATGGTTCATGTCCCACTGTATCTCCAGACTGAACCATGCGTACATAATACGTATGACAGGACGAAAATTTATCTACTATTTTTCGCTGGCCGTAAACATTGCCGGACTGGTGCTGGGCTTTTTGATGTTTTTTAACCCGATACTCACCTTTATGACCATGCGGTTCATGGGCTACGTGGTGGCCGTGTACCTGATTCTGCTGGGAATCGACAGCATCGCCGCGGCGATTGGCAGGAGGGATTCCAGATAAAGTCAGGAGGATTCAGCGGATTCAGAGATTCAGAGATTCAGAGAAAGCCGGCACCCTTTTTTCTTTCCAGTCTTTTCTGCTGCTGCTTGCCATGCCGTATTGTTTATACGAAAGCGCGGAAATGTTCCTGTCGGATTTGTGGTAGTTTCCGCCGGATTCTTGGGTGAAGTCCGGCACAAAATCGGCTATAATGATTATAAAATCAATAGCGAAAGCAGGTGCCCCGGCGCGGACATCTGCAATTCCGGAATCAGGAGGATATCCAATGAGTGAGAAGCTGATTTATGACGCAAAAAAGGATCCCCGCTATGCAAAGCCTTTTATCGATGCGGACGAACTGCGGGAGCGCAACATGCCGGACGGCAGCAAAGTGCCTTTCCGCTATGTCCACGGCGGCTTTGAGGACACAGACGCCAAATTCGTCTTCTGCTTTCCCATGAAAGAGAACTTTAAAGGCCGGTTCTATCAGTATATGTGTCCGTTCCCGGGCCCCGATGAGGAGGTTGCGTCCCTGGCCAGAAGCGGCGAGGACGACACCATCGCTTTCTGTCTGGCAAACGGAGCCTATTTCATCGAGACCAATATGGAGTCCGCCAGCGCTTTCGGAGGCCATTCCCATCCCCGCAGAATCTGGCAGTCCAGCGCGGCGGCAGCGGAGTACTCCCGCCAGGTGGCCCGGGAATACTATGGCTGCGGCAGGCCTTACGGTTATGTGTTCGGCGGCAGCGGCGGCGGCTACAAATCCATTGCCTGCATCGAGAACACCAATGCCTGGGACGGGGCGTGTCCTTTCGTCATCGGATCTCCCTACTCCCTGCCCAATACCATCACCCTCCATGTCCAGGGCATGCGCACTCTGCGCCATGCCCTGGGCAAGATCGTGGACGCCCTGGACGCAGGCGGCAGCGGGGACATGTATGAGGGGCTGACGGAAGACGAGGCGAAGATGCTTAAGGAGATTACCCTGATGGGCTTTCCGCCCCAAACCTGGTTCATGGAGGCCGCAGGCCGCTGGGACGATGGTTCTCTGCCGGTGCTGATGCCAGGCATCCGCCAGCAGGATCCCCAGTATTTCAAGGATTTCTGGGAGAAGCCGGGATACCTGGGAACAGAGCCTGACAGCAATGCCGTTCGCGACAGGCTGCAGTTTAAGACCAAGGTGGTGGCGGTCCATCTGCCCGGGGAGAAAGAGGCAGCAGGGGCTGCTGAAAAGGAGTACTCCAACGGCGTGGATACGGCCTGGAAGAAATCTTTGGTGGACGGGGGCGGCGCCTGGATTGAAGTGGAAGAAGTGCCCCGGGGGGAGGATCTGTACCTGAGAGGCGTGAACATCGGTTTCGAAACCGGCGCTGCTGTAGGGAAGAATATGCTGCTGGGCGACATTATAAGCGGCAATGCCTCCCACGAAAGCAATGCTTCCCATGAAAGCAATGCTTCCCATGAAAGCAATGCTTCCCATGGAGGCAATGCCTCCCATGGAGGCAATGCCTCCCATGGAGGCATTACTATCGGCATGTGCTACGGCATGGACGACATGGAGTCCGTGCTGAAATCCATCCGGCCCGGAGACGTACTGACCCTGGACAATTCCGATTACATAGCAGTCCAGTCCTATTACCGCCATCAGGTGCCGCCGGATCCCGCTTTCCATGCCTGGGACCAGTTCCGGAAAGAGGACGGCACCCCCGCCATCCCTCAGAGGGAGAACATCATGGGGCCTGGCTTCTGCGGCACGGGCACGGTACAGGAGGGCACCATCCAGGGCAAGGTCATCCTGACCCAGTCTCTGATGGACGAATCCACCTGTCCTTGGTGCGGCGACTGGTACAGAAGCGCTGTGCGGAAAGCAAAAGGAAACGAGGAGGATTTCAGAATTTACTATTATGAGAGATGCCTCCATGGGGATGTGTCCAGCCTTGAAACTGACATGATAGTGAATTACTTAGGAGGCCTCAAGCAGGCTCTGCTGGACGTCAGCGACTGGGTGGAGCGGGGCATTGAGCCAAGGCAGTCCTCGGTCTATGAGATGGAGGGCGGCCGGGTCCATATAGCAAAGACGGCAAAGGAGAGGAAAGGCATCCAGCCCGTGGTGACGCTCACGGCCGACGGCAGTTCCTGCGCCCATGTGAAAGTGGGAGAGAGCGTGACCCTGAAAGCCGCGGCAGAGGTTCCGGAGGGCGCGGGAGAGGTGACGGAGATCCGGTTCTCTTTCTCGGATCCCATGTTCGGCACCTATGCAAAGCGGGATCAGGGAGGAGACTACAGCGACTTTCTGGCACTGGGCCGCTCCCAGAGGACAGTGGGCCGGCTTGAGACCTATGTCACCGAAGACGGCCTGCATGCAGGCACGTCCACAGTGACTGCCAGGTACGATGCGCCCGGAACCTATTTTGCCACTGCTTTCGTAAAGAGCCAGAGGAACGGAAACCGTGATGAAATCTTCACACAGGTAAAGAACCTGGCCAGAGTCAGGATTATTGTAGAGTAGGATTCTTTGCCGCTTCATACAGCTGCCGGCAGGCTTGCCGGCGGCTGTCTTTGAAAACACCCTCCAGCTTTTCCGACAGGGCTTTGTCCATAAGCCGTTCCGTCAGCAGCGGGGAGAAGCGTTTTCCTCCTAACAGGGCAGCCTCCTGGACAGCTTCTTCAAATGTCTTTTGCATGCCGGTATATAGATACGAGGTGTAGGTCACATTGTCCAGCCAGTCCATGAGTCCGATGATATCCACCATCTGTCTGTAAGGGCTTTCCAGCCGGACATAAGTCTCCGGATAGCCACTGGAACCGTCATACCAGACGTGATGGCCCAGTGCGACGGGAGCATAGCGTTTCGTGGAAAGCTGATTGGCCAGCCGCTCTCCTCCAAGCTGTGTGTGCAGTCTGGCCATTGTGTATTCATCCTCGAACCACTGTCTTGCAGTCAGGGCATACAGATTGGTGAGGCCGATTTTGCCTGTGTCATGGTACAGGCCGCACTTCCTGGCATAATCCGTCACGGCGTTTTCTTTTTCCCGGAAATCCGTGATTTCCCTTATGAAATCCATATCGTCAAAAAAGCCCGGCTCCTCCCCCAAAAGAACCCGGCAGAAAGCGGCTGCTGCCTTGCCCACAGTGCAGGAATGTACATAGGTTTCCGGCATGAAGCGTATCAGGAGCCGTTCCAGGAGAGTGCCGTAGGACATACTGTTTTTCGTTTCCACGAATACCAGCATCAATTGCCGCAGGGCGAAAAAAAGCGTCTCGTTCTCTGAGGCCCGGGGAAAGCCCGCCACATAGGCGGAGGCCCGCCTGTAAAGGCTTTCCAGGTATTCGGTCCGCTCGGGAAGCTTTTCCGGATTTTCCTGCAGAAAGTTACAGTAAAAGGCCGGCAGGGAAATCATGGCATAGACGCCGTCCGGAGAGTAATCGTTTTCCTCCGCCCTGTCCATGAGCAGCTCCATTTTGTGCAGCAGTTCGTCCAGTGTGTTGAGACCGCAGTAATAGTTGATGGAGTCATAGGAAAAAGTGGCCCGCACGGGAGGGTGCTGTCCATTTTCTTTCGCCTGTGCCCATTGCTGATCATAGACCACATACACCGATTCCATCACGGCGGCGATGTCCTCGGGCGTCATGGCCTTTTCCCTGCTGCGGGAGATGCTGGCAGCCATCTGCAAGTGGGTCATGTAGATGAAACGGCTCCAGGGAAGCTCCGGGGCTTTCTCCTGATACCATTTGTCCTGGAGAATCTGCAGGGTGTATTTCACCAGGCGGATTTTCTCGCTGGGAGATTTGAACTGTCCCAGGGATACATTGGCCCGGGAGCGCAGGATGTACCCTTTTGTGCCGCTGTCGGAAATCTCATCGAAATATTTCAGATAGGCGGCGGCCTCCATGAAGCAAAGCCGCATCTGGGAGGTATAGCGCTCCCCGGCAGCGTAGTCCAGTCCCAGCAGCTTGCTGCAGAGGCTGTTGTACCCTATTCCCAGCCAGTACAGCTCACATATCATGGCATTTTGATCCTTTTGTACCCGGGCTCTGCTCAGCAAGGCCCGGTGAATCTGACAGAACAGTCCTATGTCCAATTCGTTTCGCCCGTCGAAAAGCACCCCGGCGAACTCGGTCAGATTTGCCAGCTCCGCTCCGTCTGCCTCAAACAGGCGGTCCAGCAGGGGAAAAAGGTTTTCCCGCAGCAATGTCATGTTCCGTTCCACAGCCTGTTCATGGCGCTTTTTGCACGCAAGCTTTTTTTCCAGAAAGGCATCGAAGCTCTGGAGTTCCTGTCTGCTCTCGGCTGCCAGGCCGGAGATTTCTTTTAAGTTTGCAATGTATTCTTCCTGATATGGCTCCATAGCGTTATTCCTTTTTCGCCTTTCCCAGCTGCCTGTGGAGAATCTCCCGGAGCTGTTCCAGATTCACAGGCTTTGCCAGATGCTCGTTCATGCCCGCCTCTCTGGCGGTGCGGATGTCCTCCACAAATGCGTTGGCGGTCATTGCCACAATCCAGACCTCCTGGGCATCGGGCCTGGGCAGGGTGCGGATGTGCATAGTGGACTCGTAACCGTTCATCACAGGCATCTGGACATCCATGAAAATCAGATCATAATAGCCCTCGGGGGACAACTTGAATTTCTCCAAAGCATCGGCCCCGTTGTCCGCCACCTCAGCATGGACGCCGCTTCCGGCCAGCATCTCCAGGGCGATTTCCTGGTTCAGCTCATTGTCCTCCACCAGCAGCACATGGCAGCCGCTGTAATCCATACTGGCTGTGATATCGGCTTCTCCGTCCTCCGGTTTACCCTCCAGAAGATTGGAAAGGGTGTCTAAAAGCCTGCTCTTGAACAGGGGACAGGGCACGAAAGCGCTGATGCCCGCCCGGGCGGCCCGGTACTCCATCTGGGCCCAGTCGGCCTCGGAGATCAATATAACAGGAAAATCCGGCCCTGCCGACTGCCGCACATGGGCAGCCAACTCAAAGACGGGCATATCGTCAAGCTCCTGCCCCAGAAGCAGGGCGCAGGGCATACGGCCCTCGCTCTTAGCCTGAGTCAGCCATGCTACGGCATCCAGCGCGTTCCTGACCCGCCCGGTGCGGATGTTTTCCTCCTGCAGGCAGATTTCCATCTTCTCTGCCAGGGGGTCGGCGCTTTCGGCAATGAGCACGGTCTTTCCCGCCAGAGCGTTCCAGGGCTTGCGGTTTCCCGGCATGACGGTCAGGGGGAACTCTATGTGAAACCGGCTGCCGGCGCCCTCTTTACTCTCTATCTCTATCCGGCCGCCCATGCGGTCCGTAAGGCTTTTTACGATGGACATGCCCAGGCCCGTGCCCTCGATTTTGCTCATGGTAAAATTGCTGGCCCGCTCAAAGGGCATAAAGATGCGTTCCAGAAATTCCCGGCTCATGCCGATGCCGTCGTCCTGACAGACAAAGTCCAGCCACAGGCAGTCTTTTGCATCCTGTGCTTTGTCCCGGGCCTGATACTGGGAGAAACGGACCTGGATATTTCCGCCCTCAGGGGTGTATTTTATGGCATTGTTGATTATGTTTACAAAAATCTGCCGCAGACGCAGGGAATCGCCGATGAGGCTTTCCTCGTAGATCTGCCCGATTTCCATTTTCATGCTATGTCCCTTTTGTGCTGCCTGAGGGCGCACGATGACTGTTACGTCATGGATGAGGTCTGCCAGGGAGAACAGCTCCTCGTTGAGGCTCAGCCGCCCGCTGTCTATGCGGGAGATGTCCAGAACGTCGTTGACCAGGCTCATGAGATGGGCCGAGGCCGTCTGTATCTTGTGGAGGCAGTCCTGCACCCGGGCCTTTTCATCGATGTGGGACAGGGCGATGGAGGTCATGCCGGCGATGGCATTCATGGGGGTGCGGATATCGTGGGACATATTGGAGAGGAAAGCGCTTTTGGCCTGGTTGGCCGCTTCCGCCGCATTCAGGGCCTCCTCCAGCTTCTGGTTCATCCGGATCAGCTCGGCCTCGCTCTCTAGGCGGCTGTCTGTGGTGTTCAGGATCCAGAGCCGGTGGGAAGCGTCCAGGGTGACAGGTATGCTTTCCAGATACTCGGGAACCGCCCCGGGAGTCCGGACAGCCAGCAATTCGTCCATGGACATTCCGGTCATGTCGCAGGCCGCCCTATCCGCATACAAAATTCTGAAAGGCCTGTCCGGTCCGGATTCCACGATAAGATATCCTTTTTTCGTTTCCGCGCCAATCCTTTTTTCCCTATCCATCCCCTGAACTCCTTTTGGTGGGGCAGCTGCCCTTTATCCTTTTCTATCATTGTACGTTTCCGGCGGGATTTTGTCAACTTTCTTATCATCACTGAAAACAGTGGAAATTTCCTGTATTTTTATGATAAGATTCACTAGTGGCTGAACAACGTCATGTTGAAAGGGTACTAGATACAGAAATACACAGGATGATAAGCAAAAGAAGTAAAGCCGAGTTATGAAAGTAAAAATGTGTGAATGGAAATAAACGATACCAGACTTTAAAATATAATTATATGGGGAGAGTCGGCGAATGCCCCAAATATTTTAGGGAAACGGGAGGGATGATATGGCAAAATATTATATGAATCCAGAATCCTGGCTGGTTCCGTGTTTGAAGATGATTTTTATCGGGAGTTTTAACGAGTGGTTTGCAGACAGAGGGGTGGGTGTCCGCATATGAAAAAGGATTGGCAAAATTCAATTGTCACGAAATTAATATTCGGTTTCGGAATTGTTATTCTCCTGACAATGACAGCGTTCAGCTTTATATATCATCAGGCCAGTCGGCTTGTAAGAAAAGCTACTTATGAAAAGCTGTATTCCCAGGCAGAGTATTTCATGCAGGTATTTGACAATGAAATAGAGCATGTCCAACAGCTGCAGGCAGATTTTTTCAGCGACAGGAAATTGACCTTTATTGTCAGCCCGGAAATGAATATTGATGATTATGAGAAGAGAGATTGTCTGTTGTCTGTGAAAGAGAGACTCGGAGGGGTGACAGGAATCAGCAACCTGATTTCCGGAGGCGTATTGTATCTTCCCAGGTCAGGATATAAGATTATGCCTGAAATCGTATACGAAATGAATGATGCCGATATGGAAAAAATGAGATGGTATCTGAACTATGCGGATGACAGGATTCATTATGATGGAAATCAATTTTTTGTTGTAAAGACAGGAGTGCCCAAAATACAGTCGGATTCTATTCCTTACCATGTCTTTGTGCTTTCTTTTTCAAAAGAGCAGATCACAAGAAAACTTGAAATTGTAAATGCATCGGAAAACAGCGGGGCGTTTTGGTGCAATGAAGCGGACGATGTGCTGGTAGAATACAGCAGCGGCGAGTATGTGGGAAGAAGCCTGCTGGATTCGCTGGAGAAGCAGAATGATGCGTATGACAAAATACAGAGGTTAAAGGTAAATGGGAAAGATTATCTTGTTTTTGTCGGCGGATACGGGGAGCTCGGCTTATTTGTTCAGTATGAATTGGAAGCCTCGGCCATGGAGCCTGTAATATTGTTCAGAAATCTTTCTTTTCTGGTATTGGGCATCATGCTTGTTGCGGCGGCTATTCTGGGAATTGGCTATGGGGCATCCCTGAACCAGCCGATCAATATCTTATTGAGCGCTTTTAAAAGAGTTCAGGGAGGAAACTGGAAAGAGCATATTACTGAATGCCGAAAGGATGAATTTCGCTATCTGTATGAGGGGTTTAATGATATGGAAGATCAGATTGAAAGGCTGATCAACGAAGTATATGTGCAGACGAATCTGACCCAGAGAGCACAGATGAAACAGCTTCAGGCTCAGATAGCTCCCCATTTTTTCTATAATAGCTTTTTTCTTCTCAGTCAGAGAATTAAAAGACATGACTATGAAAATGCGGAACAACTGGCAAGATATCTGGGTAATTATTTTCAATACCTGACCAGAAATGAGTCTGACTATGTACCTTTTAAGCTGGAAGCAGAACATGCAAAAAGCTATGCGGCAATTCAGGGAGCGCGTTTTGTAAACCGTATATCGATTGATTTTGAGGAAACGCCCTATGGGCTGGAGCTTATTGAAGTTCCCAGACTGATTTTGCAGCCATTGTTGGAAAATGCGTTTAAGTACGGGCTGGAAAATAAGATGGAAAACGGCCTGCTTTGGGTGCATTTCCGGGAAGAAGAGAGCGAGTGGCAGATTTGGGCAGAAGACAACGGAGAGGATATGACAGACAGTAAGCTGGAGGAGATTCATGACGCGCTTACCCATGGAAAACAGGGAGAAATTACAGGTATCTACAATATTCATATGCGGCTGCAGAATTATTTTCGTGGACATGCCGGACTTAGGGTACAGAGAAGCGGGCTGGGGGGAATGGCCATCGCTATCTGTATTGGAAAAGGAGAAGTAGAGAAATGAACATGAATTTGCTGATTGTGGACGATGAACAGGAAACATTAATGTGGCTGGAGGAGATGTTTCGCTGCGATTTTGAATATACAACGGATGTGTATGCGGCATGTTCCGCTTTTCAGGCACTTGAACTGCTGAATAAGATAAAATTTGATGTGGTTTTGACGGACATTAAAATGCCGGGAATGGACGGTATTACCCTCTTTCAGAAAATCAAACGGAATTGGCCCAGATGTAAGGTCGTATTTCTTACAGGGTATGGTAAATTTGACGATATGTATCAGATTTTCAACAACAAAGACGTGAGATATCTTTTGAAAAATGAAGATGATGAAGTAATCATAAAGACCGTGAGGGATTCGTTTGACGAACTTCAAAGTGAGATAGAGCAGGAAGCTTTACAGGAAAAGTACAGACAGGACATGGAGCGGATGAAACTGTGGGAGGGAAGGGAGTTTATGGGGAGCCTTTTAAAAGGGGAACTGTCCGCTCTCGGAAAGGATGAACTGTCAGAACATGCCCAAAAAGCAGGAATTTCCGTTGAACTGAACAGGAAGATTCTGCTATTTTTGGTAAGGATAGATAAGGAAAGCGATCAGACAGAGCAGCCGGCTAAGATATATGCTCTGCTGGAGAGGGCAAACCAAATTATCAGAAAGAATCTGCCTGCAGATATTAATTTATATATGGATATCGTAGAGGGACACTGGGGTATGGGATTGGTGCAGCCCAAAGAGCAGGAAAATGATGATATGGCGAGAGTTTTTACTGTGGTGCGGGGAGGTATTGAATATTCCCAGACCTTTTTTGAGAGGCTGGGAGGGCGGAGCTTCTCCGTGGTAATAGAGTCTACGGCAATCGACTGTCATGAGATCACGGGTATGTTTTTCAGAATGAAGCAGATTATGGTGGGAGGCCTTGGAAAGGAAAAGGATGTGATCGCTCATGTAGAGGCGCTCAGCGTCCGCAGGGAGCAGGCAGAACCGGGGAAAACCATGATGAAAATCCCGGCGCTCAGGGCGCATCTGGAACTGTGCAGGAGGGAGGATTTTTTTGAGGTGCTCGGAGAGGTTGGAGAAGAAATGCTCAAGAGCAGAAGCCGCCATGATTTCCGTGGAATGCAGATCTACTACAGCGTTTCCGTACTGCTTCTGCAGTTTATCAATGAAAATCAGCTGAACGAACGGATTGCGTTTCATATAGGCCTGTATAAGCTGACTAAGATTGATGAGCACGCATCATGGGAGGACTCTTTGCATTATCTATATGAGGTATCGGATGCCGTTTTCAGGCTTTTGGGAAATGACGAGAGAAATTTGACGGATAAGGCATTGAAAAGAATCTGTGATTATATTGAAGAGCATCTGGCGCAGGATTTGTCTCTGACAAAACTGGCAGAGATAGGAGGATTTAACGCCAGCTATCTGTCAAGGCTGTTCAAGCAGGTATATGAAGTTACCATAACGGAGTATATCTACCAAAAAAGGATGGCTTTGGCAGCGGCTCTTTTGGGTACGTCTAACTGTAAAATCCAGGAGGTAGCAGAAAAAACAGGCTATCAGTACGCCTATTCTTTTGGGAGAGCCTTTAAAAATTTTTACGGGATGTCGCCGGCTGAATATAGGGAGGTTAGAAGAAAGGATTCTTTTTCAGAATAAGTAAAAGAATGTTTCTAAAGTAAAAACATGCGGATTGAGATGAGATTTTGCTCTGATTTATAATATATTTATCAAAAGAAAGGAGAAAAGCTATGAAAAAAATAATAGCATTATTATTGACGGCAGCTATGGCCTGCGGAGCGGCGGCCTGCGGGAATAAGGCCGCGGAGGAGAGCCCGGCGGACAACTCTGGCGAAAGCGGGGCAACCGATGCAGAACAATCTGCGGATTTATATGATAACGCAGATGGGGAAACGGATGCAGCGGCGCAGGAAGAGAAAGATCTCTATGGCTTCAGTGAACCTTTCACCATTAAAGTGGGATTTTCCTGGGGATCCGATTTCAAATTCGTGGAAGGGGAGTCTTCCGAGAATAATCAGTGGATGAATCTGTACCGGGAACACAATATTATGCCGGAAATACTATATGATGTAGATTCCAGCCAGGGAGATGCAAAGATGTCTGCGGCCATCATGTCCGGTAATTATCCCGATGTTACGCAGGCATCTCCCAGTGATTTTATTAATTATGCGCAGACGGATGTAATCGCGGACATTACGGACGTGTACGAGGAATATGCCAGCGACCAGCTGAAAGAATATGTAAACGCGGACGGCGGGCTGTCCATGCAGAACTGCATGGTGAATGGAAGACTGTATGGGGTTCCCAAGATGAGCAACAGCTATGACTCGGTTCCTGTTATGTGGATCAGGGCAGACTGGCTGGAGAATCTGAACCTGGAGATTCCGGAAACAATGGAGGATTTAAAAGCCGTAGCCCATGCATTTACCTATGATGATCCCGACCAGAATGGAGTAAACGATACATATGGCTTAGCCTTGAATGGTACAGATATCCTGACAAATGGCGGAGGAGACGCCAGCGCTATTTTTGCAGCCTACAATGCCTATCCCGGAACGGACGGGATGGCATTCGTCGAGGGAGAAGACGGAAAGGTAACCTGGGGAGGGAGCAATGCGGAAGGGATGAAAGCAGGGCTTCAATTGCTTCAGGATATGTATGCGGACGGCTCCCTGCCAAAGACTTTTACCACTATGAATGCAAACAGCATGTTTGAGGAAACCGGGGCGGGAAGATGTGGCATATGGTTTGGGCCGATGTGGGCAGCCATGGTGCCTGCGGGCAACGCAATTAAATCTGATCCGAAAGCCCATATGATAGCGGCGCCGATTCCCACCGGAGCAGGACAGGAGCAGACGGATGTGTTCCTGACATCGTCTCTGGAAAGCGTGTTCTGCGTCAGCAGTAAGTGTGAGAAGCCGGAGGTTCTGATTAAGCTGTTGAATCTCAGTGTCCAGAAACTCTGTTATCCTGAAAGTGAGGAAGAATTTATCAGATTTTATGGAGCCCCCGGTCAATACAGCGGTTGGAAGCCTGCCCTCACCGGAACGCTGGCTCCTTTAAAGAATTTGGACAATTACAGAAAGGAATCCGCCGCACTGCAGAGCGGGGATACCAGTGAACTGAATGCAGAGCAGATGGGCGACTACACGAATATGAAAGCGTTCCTGGATATGTATAATTCGGGAGACTTTGACCCGGAGGATGCGGCTTTCTCGGCCGGCATTGCGCTCTATACCGTATTCGGGGATCCGGAGGGCGCCTATGCCTTAATTGATGATATGATTGCCAAGGGTGCTTTCAAGCCCTCAGCCTATAACTCTCTTCCTACGGATGCCATGGCGGAAAACGAAGAGACTTTAAAGAAGCTTACCGTAGAGACCATAGTGAAGATTATCACCGGAGATCCGGTGGACAGCTATGACGACTTCCTGGAGACATGGTATGCGCTGGGCGGGGAAGACGTGATTGCGGACGCACAGGCATGGGCGGACAGCAATTAAGCGGGCTTTGAAGACAGAATAAATATGATGTGAAATGAGTAGTCAGAGGAGAGGTAATGAAAGAAAAGAAGATTTTTTCATTACCTCTTGCTGTTGGAGGAAATGAATGAAAAAAATAGCGCATAAAGCGGAAAAAAAGTGTAAAAACCGAGGCAGGGATACCATGTTGTTCCACTTAATGCTGTTTCTGCCGGTTGTTCTTCTGTTCATTTATAGTATTCTGCCGATTCCCGCAGGTATTCTCATGGCTTTTCAAAATTACCAGCCTGGCAGGGGATTTACAGGTTCGGATTTTGTGGGATTGAAAAACTTTCGGAGGCTGGCAGCGCTTCCGGATACAATGCCTGCACTGGTGAATACTCTGATTATTGCGGTCTATAAAATAGCGGGAAATTTGGTTATGGCCATTGTATTCGCATTGATGCTGAACGAAATCCGCATTAAGTGGTTTAAGCGGGCGGTACAGACGATTACCTATCTGCCTTATTTTTTGTCCTGGGTCATACTGGCCGGAATTCTGATTAAATTTTTGTCTCCGGGAAGTACCGCGTCTTCTGTGGGATTTTTGAATACGATATTAATGAATTTGGGGATTGTGAAAGAACCGGTGTATTTTTTAGGCACAAATGAAACATTCCGCCAAACCATGATTGTCAGTGACATCTGGAAAAACTTTGGCTACAACTCTATTGTATACCTGGCAGCATTGACGGGGATAGACCCAACGTTGTACGAGGCTGCTTCTGTGGACGGCGCAGGCAGATGGAAACAGACCATCCATATCACCCTCCCGGGCATCGCGCCGTTTATAGCCCTGATGACCATATTATCCATTGGAAGTGTGCTGAACGCCGGATTTGACCAGATTTTTAATCTGTACAGCCCTGCAGTGTATCAGTCAGGCGATATCATAGACACGCTGGTATACCGTCTGGGACTGGTCAATAAACAATATTCGCTTTCCGCGGCAGTGGGGTTGATGAAATCCATCGTGTCCTGTATCCTTGTACTGTTGGGATATAAGCTTGCTGATAAATATGCCGGATACAGAGTATGGTAGGGGGTGACAGAATGAAGAAGACAAAGCGAAGTAAAACGAGGATTCTTTCTCTGGCTCTGATCTATTTTGCGGTAGCGCTGGTGACAGTCAGCTGCGTTGTTCCGATTCTCAATCTGCTGGCGACTTCTTTCAGTTCCTCTCAGGCTATCATTGAAAACCGGGTGGGACTGTGGCCGGCAGAGTTTACGGCGAAAGCATATGCCTATGTACTGAACAGCGGAGAATTCTGGAGGGCAGCCTGGGTAAGCCTGAAGCGGGTATTGCTGGGGGTTCCCATAAATCTGATTATGATTGTGCTGGTAGGATACCCGCTGTCAAAACCGGAAAACGTATTTCCGGCGAGAAAATACTATGTTGCATATATGCTTGTGGTCATGCTGTTTAACGGCGGCATGATGCCTACATATTTTATCGTGGCGAAGACAGGGCTGATTGATACAGTATGGGCAATGATCCTGCCGGGGGCGGTACCTATTTTTTCCTGTATTGTTCTGATGAATTTCTTTAGGGGGATCCCGGAGGAACTGGAAGAATCAGCCAGGCTGGACGGGGCAAATCAGGTGCGGATACTGACAAAAATTTATCTGCCGCTGTCAAAACCCTCCCTTGCGACTGTAACGCTTTTCAGCCTTGTAGGCCATTGGAACGCCTGGTTTGACGGCTTGATTTACTCTAACCACACTCAGAATTATCCGCTTCAATCCTACCTGCAGACTTTGGTGACGTCCAATACGGAAGCGCTGCTGACGGGAGATTTAAAGGCAATTATGTCCATGATAGATGTGAATGATACCAATATGAAAGCAGCACAGATTTTTATCTCTATTATCCCCTTAATGCTGATCTATCCGTTTTTGCAGAAATATTTTACCACAGGCCTGACGGTAGGAAGCGTGAAAGGATAAAAAGAAAGGAGCAGCCATGCTGTTTGAACAGTCAAAAAAACCTTTTTCCATTGAGACCTTTCGCAATCCGGGCGCGTGTTACAGAGGAGCGCCTTTCTGGTCGTGGAATACATGGATTACAAAGGAAATGATAGAAGAACAGATTTTGCAATTTAAAAAAATGGGTATGGGCGGCTTCCACGTCCATGTAAGAGTGGGATTGCAAAATCAGTACATGAGTAATGATTTTTTGGAGTTGGTAAGGTTCTGCAACGAGAAAGCCAAAGAAAACGGGATGCTGTGCTGGCTTTATGACGAGGATAGATACTCTTCCGGAATTGCGGGAGGCGAAGTAACGAAAAATGTGAGTTACAGGGCCAGGTGGCTGAAGCTGACAGTTCACAGTGATGTCAAAATGCTGGATTCACCGGACATATTTCAAAAGGAGCAGGAGAAAAACCATAAAGTCAAAGGGTGTTTCCTGAGAGCCTATGATGTGGTTTTAGAAGAGGGCTTTCTGAAAAAAGCATCCGTTATCTCTCCTGAGGAAAAGGCGGAAGGGATTAGGTACTGTCTTTATCTGGAACTTGCAGAGGAATCCCCCTGGTGTAATAACCAGACCTATGTGGATACGCTGAAAGCGGAAGCGGTGGGGTCGTTTATAGAGAAGACGCATGAGCGTTATGCTAAGGTGCTGCAGGAGGATTTTGGCGGATCGGTACCGGCTATTTTTACAGATGAGCCACACATTAATGGTTTAAGGCTTCCTGGACGAGCTGAATCCGTTCAAGAGGTTTGGCTGCCTTATACGGAGGCGCTGCCGGAGCGGTTCAGAGAGATAAGCGGCATGGACTTCTTTCAGGCGGTTCCCTGCCTGGTATGGAATCGCAGAGAAGAAAGAGCATGCCCGGAGAGATATTATTACTATGAAACGCTTTGCCGGATGTTTACGGAAGCTTATTGTAAACAGATCGGGGACTGGTGTGAAGAACATCATCTGCTTTCAACGGGACATCTGCTGAGTGAGGACAGCCTGCGGGGACAGGCCTGCGCCGTTGGGGAAGCTATGCGCTGCTATAAGGAATTTCAGGTGCCGGGGATTGACAATTTGTGCGACAACAGGGAATTTATGGCGGTAAAACAGGCTGCCAGTGTAGCGCATCAGTATGCGAAAGAGGGCGTATTAAGCGAGTTGTATGGAGTCACCCAATGGGACTTTGATTTTGAGGGATATAAGCTGGCGGGAGATTGGCAGGCTGCACTTGGAATCAATGTCAGGGTACCGCACCTGGCTTGGGCATCCATGAACGGAGAGGCGAAGAGGGATTATCCTGCGGCTATTGGATGGCAGTCGCCCTGGTATGAAGACTTTTCCTGCATTGAAGACCATTTTGCCAGGGTGAATTATTGCCTGACAAGAGGGAAGCCGGTAGTCCATGTGGCCGTGCTGCATACCGTGGAGTCTTTCTGGCTGCTGCAAAGCGCAGGGATCCGGTCAGAAGAAAAGAAGAAACAGTTAGAAGAAGACTTCGAAAACGTGACGAGATGGCTTCTGACAGGCGGCATTGATTTTGACTATGTTGCGGAATCTTTACTGGCAAAAGAGGGAGAGGCTCAGGATGGGGCAGTTTTTTGCTGCAAAGATATGGGGTACGAGGCGGTAGTGGTTCCCAGCTGCATCAATCTTAGAAAAAACACTGTGGAGAAGCTGCTGCGCTTCGCGGCTTTTGGCGGTTTGGTCCTTTTTGCGGGTGAAATGCCGCAATATGTGGATTGCCGGGAAAACGTGCTGTTGGAACGGCTGCTCCACAAGAGTAAATGGATTTCGCTGTCAGCACAGGCTCTTTTGGATGAGCTGGATAGCTTGCGTGAAGTGGAATTTTGGGAACAGGGCGTGAGGCGTGCCGGTAATCTGCTGTACCAGATGCGCCAGGAAGAAGACTGCCGCTGGCTGTTTGTCGCCCAGGCATACAGGGGGATGGAAGGGAGACAGAGTGGGGGAATATGGCACAGAAGAGCATTGCATATGCCCCAGGAACTGGAGATTCGGATCAGAGGAATATGGGAGGTGGAAAAGTATGACACTCTGAGCGGAGAGGTCTGTAAATGGGAGGTGTGTTATCAGGGACAGCACACGGTAATCCAGTGTGGAATGTATGGGGACGACAGCCTGTTGCTTGGTTTAAAGTCGGTATCAGGCCAAGCGGATAAGGGTGCTTTTCCTTGTGTGAAGTCCCCCCAATTATCCGGTAAGATGTGGGATACGCAAAAAGAGGAGCAGAGATATACTTTACCGGAACCTTCAGAATATCGGATGAGCGAGCCTAATGTTCTGCTTTTGGATACCTTTGAATATTCTTTGGACGGGAAAGGGTATCAGGCTTCCTGCGAAATGCTAAAGCTGGATAACCGGCTGCGGGAGGAGCTTGGACTGCCGCTTAGATGCGAGGCGCTTGCGCAGCCATATATCAGAATCGGAGATGAAGTTCGGAATCATATTCTATATTTGAGGACAAGAATTTATTCCACTGCCGAGCTTTTGAACTGCTGTCTGGCTTTAGAGGAGGCGGAGCACTGTACATGTACTTTAAATGGCAGGGCAGTGGATATGAGGCGGGAAGGATATTATGTGGATCCGGCAATCGGGGTTGTCCGGCTTCCGAAGATTTTAAAAGGAGAGAATGTATTGTGTTTGACCGTGGAATATGGCGACTGCACGAATCTGGAATGGATGTATCTCCTGGGAGAGTTCGGAGTAGAGCTGCAGGGAGCACATTCTTTCCTATATCCAAAACCTGAGAGATTATTCTGGGGAGATTATACCAGGCAGGGGTTCCCGTTTTATACCGGCAACATGACATATCTGGTGGAGCTTCCTGACAGAAAGCAGGGAGAGGAAAGAAAGGATGAGATTCTGCAGGTCCCTTATTATTCGGGAGCTGCCGTCAAGGCGGCGGTAAGCGAAGGGGAAGAGCAGATGCTGGCTTTTTTGCCGTATGCCTGCAAACTGAAAGGACTGAAAGAACAGGGGAATATATTGGAGATCACCTGCCTTGGTAACCGACATAACGGATTCGGCCAATTGCATTTGATGGGGGATGATATTGTCTGGCTGGGACAGAATTCCTGGAGAACGGAAGGAACAGCCTGGACAGATACCTATCAGGTGAAACCCATGGGAATCCTGACGGCACCGCAAGTGATTTGTAGAGACAGGGAGCCCTGAAATACTGTCAGTACCCTTGGCTTTGCGCAGTGACGCAATTATGCAGGGATAGCGGAGGTATAGAATGGAAGCGGCGGAATTGTATATCGGTGTGGACGAAAATGCCAGAGTAGAACACAGCAGGAAATACCGTGCAGTGGAGCCGGTTCTGGCGGAGAATGATCGGACCAGAGATAATTATAGGCAGATTATCCGCAAGGCAGACCGGATCACAGACTGGTAACAAGAGAGAGAGAGGAATAGGAATGGAAACGGGGATTATGTACGAATAAAATAAGGGTTTTGAACTGACCTCAAATCAATTTCTGCGAAAAAACTTGACAAGATACCCGGGGGGTAAAATTACCATAACTCGGAAAGCCGGTTTCCCGCAGATGAAAAACCGGTGGACAGAGGGGAAAATATCCTGCTGGGGGCAGGAAAAAGAGAGAGGAGAGAACATGAGGAAGATGAGAACGGCCGCGGTTTTACTGGCCGCTTTTCTGGTGCTTGACTGTGTGGGACAGCCCATAGTCAGGGCGGAATCGGGAGCGGCCGGCGAAGCATGGACCAGCGAAGCGGCAAAGACGGCGGGAACGGCAGAAAATTCTGTGGCGGGAGAGGAGACAGACGCGACAGGGGAGAAACGTCCAATGACAAGCGAAACCGCATCGGACGTTGAAAAGCCAGTGGAGAATGGGGAGACAACAGCGGAATCTCCCACGGCAGGTGAAGAAACAACGGCAGCCGGTGAACCGGCGGCAACGGAGGAGACGACAACAGAGTCTTCTGCAGCGGGCGAAGAGGAAACAGAAGCCGCTGAGCCGGAGACAAATGGAGAGGCAGAGGCGGAGAACCCGGATACAGGCAAAGATTCATCGGAAGCCGCTGAGCCGGAGACAAATGGAGAGGCAGAGGCGGAGAACCCGGATACAG
>CAJTZD010000030.1:1712-3930 GCA_910584235.1 uncultured Acetatifactor sp. | reverse complement strand
GCAAGGATTCATCGGAAGCCGGGACAGCCGGAGCAAATGGAGAGGCAACGGCGGATGAAGTGGCGTCAGGGACTGGCGAGCCATCGGTAAATGATGAGATGGCGGGGGAGTCCTCCACGGCAGACGAAGAGACATCAGAGGCGGAGGTACCGGGGACTGCCGGGGAAATGCCTAAGGCAGAATCGCCTGATGCAGAATCACCTGAGGTGGAATTGCCTGTGGCCGACGCGGGGGCATCGGAAGCCGGAGAGTCCGCGGCAGATGAGGAGGCCTCTGAGGCGGTGCCCCTCGCAGGAGAGGAAGCTCTCGCAGCCGAAGAGGAGACGCAGGAAGTGACGATACTTCCTGTGAAGTATGATATTGATAACAAGGAATTGACGCTGGAACTGACATCCGGTTCTGCAGTGTATAGAATGGCGTACTGCTGGCGGCCATCGGCCAGCGCTACGATAGCGGAACTGACGGAGAACATGACGATTCTTGAAGAAAGTACGGCGCGGGTTTCGGACAATTTTGACTTTAATGGAACCTATCCGGATACTTATACAGACTACCTTTATGTCTGGTATGTGGATGCGGATGGGAATTGCGTAGACGGGGACTGGACTGGTGGTACGGTACACAGTGCCTCAGATGGATCCATGCGACTGGCAGCATCACATACCCAATATGCTGAAGGATGTTTTGCGCAGAATCCGAATCTGGAATTGATAGGGGATGTGATAGAGGTTCGAAACCTCCGGGTGGAGGGCGGATATCTCCGATATGAGGTGGACGATCAATACCAGGGTGCTCGAGGAGGTATGACAATAGGCTACCACAGCAAATAATCAATATATATCTATCGGTATTAGTGCAGAGAGAAAAAAAGATATAAGGTCATCTTGTCTAAATGGATTTAGGATAGACGGTTATGTCATCCTGAAGGGTCAAAATACCCAGACAGGCAAGAATGCTATTTCCAGGCCCTGCAAGCTGCAATATGAGTATAAACCGCCCCAGGTGAAAATGACGCCCCCAGTATCCGTAGACTGGATGTCCGGAACGGAGAATGTGGGAAAGGTTAAGATTACCTTTGCGGAAGAGGGTGTGGAATATGACCTTACTCTTCAAAAAGCTACAGTGGAATATCATCAAACCCATGATAAATGGTGGATGGATTGGAATCAGGGTCATTCTGGCACTGGCGGGAAGGTTACCGGCGGGAAATTGGAAGAAATCCGGGATATAAGTTCCCGGATGAATCAGCCTGGATACGTCTATGTAGCAAGTGTCGCGGTATTAAGTCCGGATATAGATGCATGTGCTTCCAGTGATTGGGTCTACAGCGCTGTCTACGACCCGGCAGCCATAACGGACGACGTGGAGACCTCCCTGGGAGAAATCCTCAAGGAGTTAGGCGTAGAGAACATTGAAAAGGCGGATGCGGCAGCAGTGGAGAAGTTGTACGCGGATGCGGACGAGCAGAAGAAGCCCCAGATAGCCGCGGCGCTGAAACAGGGATTGACGGAAGTGGACAAAACGGCGCTGAGAGTCGGCATGCAGACCGACCCTGAGATGGCGGCTCTGGTAAAGGCAGTGGAGGGGATGACGGGGGTGACCGTAGCGGTGGAGTCCGCAGTGCCCGGCATCGAGCAGGGTAAGATTTCCGTGGCAGGAGCGGGACTCAATGCCCAGGACGGAACCTCTCTTGTGACACTGTCGATTACGGAGGCAGACGATGTATATGTGGATCCCAACCGCTACCACCACAAAAAGCCCATCGGAATCAGCCTGACGGGAGCGAAGAATGCGGAGACAGGGCTGGATATCCCCGTGACCATCACCATGCCCGTGCCGGAGGGAATAGACCTCTCCCACCTGGCCATCCTGCATATGAAACAGGACGGCACCATAGAGGAGATCCTGGCTGTTTCGGACAGCACCTGCCATGTGGACAGCACAGCGCGGACAGTGACCTTTACCGTAACGCATTTCAGCACCTTTGTTTTTGTGGATGAGGGAAACGGTGACGCAGGAGACGGAGATAACACCGGGGACGGCGGAAATACCGGAGACAGCGGTAACACTGGAGACGGTGGAAATACCGGAGACAGCGGAAACATCGGAGACGGTGGAAATACCGGAGACAGCGGTAACACCGGAGACGGTGGTAATACCGGAGACGGCGGAAATACCGGAGACAGCGGTAACACTGGAGACGGTGGAAATACCGGAG
>CAJTZD010000030.1:0-1612 GCA_910584235.1 uncultured Acetatifactor sp. | reverse complement strand
ACAGCGGAAACACCGGAGACAGCGGTAACACCGGAGACAGCGGTAACACCGGAGACAGCGGTAACACCGGAGACAGCGGAAATACCGGCGGCAGTAGCAATACCGGAAATGCCGGCAACACAGGAAACACTGCGGGGAACGGAGAAAGGGCAGTCGAGGAGCAGAAAGCGCCCCGGCCCGTGCTCTACATAGTACAGAAAGGGGAGAATCTGTCCGCCATCGCAAGGCGGCACGGTCTGAAGCTTTCCCAGCTTTTGGCCTACAATCCTCAGATACTGAACCCCAACCTCATCTATCCGGGGCAGCAGATCATCGTAGGCATGGAGGGGAACGCATCCGGGCAGATGTCTGCCGCGGACGCAACCTATTACACCGTGCAGAGGGGCGACTGCCTGAGCAGGATCGCAATGTATTTCCGGCAGACCCTGGACACGCTGCGCACATGGAACCCCTCGGTCTTCCTGCAGAAGTATATTTACTCCGGTCAGAAGATACGGGTAAAATAAGGCTTAAATAAGATTTTCGGTAGTCAACAGCACCCTTACTTGCAGGAGCAGGGGTGCTGTTTTTATCTGAATATTTTTTCTTGTATTGGGAGCCGTATTGTTGTAAGATAAAGTATCAAAACGGCAAAAAGGGATAATGGATCAGTAGTGTACAGCGTATCGGACTGTCGTAAGTTCTTTGAGAACGATACGGCACAGCTTCTGCTGCCGGACATCAATGAACTATCCCAAGTCTACCCTTTTTTGACAGCCTGTGCCGTATATCCATAAGGTATGAAATCAGCCCGGAAAACCACCTATTTCCACGCTCTCGGATTTGTGGCAGAATAGGAACACACAGAACAATAGATCACAGTTTAACGGAGGAAAGGTATGCCTAAAATTGAATGGAAAGGTATAATAGAGAATCCGGCGGATTATCAAATGGGATTCTTATCAAAAAATGCGAAAAAACTAAATATGCCTAAAACATTGAATGAAATGATGATAAAAGCATTACCATTTGTAATCCCATCAATATTAATTATTTTCATTGTTATGTTTCTAAAGACAACATATGCGGGACAGGTAGTGATAGCTCCCGCTACCGTAATTTTGGGGTTTATTTCCAGCATCTTAGCATTACCGGTACACGAATTCCTTCATGCAATTGTATATCCGGCAAAAGCTACTGTGGTTATAGGTTTTAACATAAAACAGTTTGCAGCAGTCGCATTGGCTTCCTATCCGCTCAAACGAGGCAGGTTTATTTTGATGTGTTTACTTCCATATCTGCTTGGAATTATACCAATCACTTTATTTTGCATATCTCCACCGACAGCTACAGGAATGAACGGTTTCCTTTTTGGATTATCTATAATGGGACTAACAAGCCCATATGTGGATAGCTACAATGTATATCAAGTGTTAAGACAAACATCGAAAAGCGATAGCATACAATTTTACGGCGATGACCTCTATGTGATTTCCGAGAAACCGTAAGATTTTGCATGTATTGATTTGTCCGTCAACTTTCAGTTCATCTACTAACTGCCTTAACTTTCCTTTATTTTCAAGCGTATGCTGAAAAATGAGATACAGCAGATGTAAAAAAGCGATAACGGAAA
>CAJTZD010000029.1:18402-49775 GCA_910584235.1 uncultured Acetatifactor sp. | reverse complement strand
AGGCCCTTATAGGGCCTGTTCCAAACCCCCAGTTGAACTGGGGGTTGGTGACTTAGAAGCCCAGGAAAATAGCCTGAGAAAGCGACAAAAACGGTTGTATTTCCGGCGATTTTATGGTATACTTGCACATGTTTTTGGTGGATAGGGGATGAAGTTAACCGCATATGCCACAGAGGGAAAATATGGGAAAGTGTTGGGTTAATAGATGGAAAGCAGAATTCGGGAGATAAGCGCGATTCGGGTTACAATCGGGCGGGCAAAGCTGGCAAGGGACCGGAAAAGTGTTATGAAGATATTTGAGGTGCTGGAGAAATGTCTGATTCCCTGCGAATGTATGGCGATTAATATTGATTGGCTGGCAATCGTGGTGAGGAAGTCCGAGAGCGGAAAAATAGACGGTTTCATTGCCATGCTGGAAAAGGAACTAAGCGGAACCAGTATTGAGGTAAACGGAGAAGTGCGGCTGCTCTATATTGAGCAGGGGCATTTTAACACCCGGCGAATCGGTATCCTTATCTCCAGTCTTTCCATAGAAGATATTGAAATTAATATGCAGCGCTATGTAAGGTGCGAAGACAGACTTGTGATTGGCGTCTCTGTGGCGGATGTGAGCCGGTCGCACCGGATCGTGAGAGGAATTCTGGATGCCGATTACCGGATATGATTTGAGAGCGGAGAGAAGCTATGGCTGTATCTGAGCGTGATTCCCGGCTTTCTGGCGGTGGTGGCAGTGCTTTTTTTACACAGGTTCCGGACGTGGGTTCACAGCAGCGCAGTGTTTCGGCGGATGGAAGAAAATTATGGAGGCGGGCGGATAACGAAGACTGATAATTTGATCATCCTGGAAAATAGATAAATTCCCCCTTGTTTTTTCCTCTATAGTCTATTATAATAGAAACTACAAAATATGGACATGATAATCTACAGAAAACACAAGATATAGAAAACGGCCGTATCCGTGACAATCTGCGGTGCGGCTTTTATGTGTGTAATGGGGACAAGGAGTGGAGAGAAATGAGAATTCAGAAAAGAGACGGACGGGTGGTGCCCTATGAAGAGGAGAAGATCATAGCGGCTATTCAGAAAGCCAACAACGAGGTGGAGGGAAAGGACAGGGCGGATCAGGCGCTGGTGGATGAGATTCTGGAAGCGGTCCAGAAAGAGGACAAGGAGCTGCAGGCTGTGGAGCATGTGCAGGATATCATCGAACAGCACTTGGTACGGCATAATAAGTATGCCCTTTCCAAGAAGTACATTGTATACCGCTATCAGAGAAGCCTCCTGCGCAAATCCAACACTACGGATGAGTCCATTTTAAAACTCATCCGCAATGAGAACAAGGAACTGGCGGAGGAGAATTCCAACAAGAACACACGTCTGGCTTCCACCCAGCGGGATTACATCGCCGGTGAGGTCTCCCGGGACGTGACCAGGCGTATGCTGCTGCCGGAGCATATCTCCCTGGCCCATGACAATGGCGTGCTTCATTTCCATGACGCGGATTATTTTATCCAGCCTATTTTCAACTGCTGCCTGATAGATATTAAGGACATGCTGGACAACGGCACCTCTATCAACGGAAAAATGATAGAATCCCCCAAGAGCTTCCAGGTGGCCTGTACCGTCACCACCCAGATCATCGCGGCCGTGGCCAGCAATCAGTACGGCGGCCAGTCCGTGAACATTAAGCACCTTGGGAAATATCTGCGCAAGAGCAGGGAGAAGTTCCGTCTCCAGCTGGAGGAGGAGTTCGGCAGTTCCCTGGATGAGGGGGCAAAGGAGAAAATCGTGGAGCTGCGTCTTCAGGACGAGCTGCGCTCCGGCGTTCAGACCATCCAATATCAGATCAATACCTTGATGACTACAAATGGACAATCTCCCTTTGTGACCTTGTTCCTGCACATAGATGATCGGGACGAATATGTGGAGGAGACTGTACGCATTATAGAAGAGATTTTGAACCAGCGTCTCCAGGGCACGAAAAATGAGAAAGGCGTTTTTGTGACGCCTGCTTTCCCCAAGCTGGTGTATGTGCTGGACGAGAACAACTGCTTAAAGGGGGGCAAATATGATTATGTGACCCGCCTGGCGGCCAGGTGTTCTGCGAAACGGATGTATCCGGACTATATTTCGGCCAAGAAAATGCGGGAGAACTATGAGGGCAATGTATTCTCCTGCATGGGCTGCCGGTCTTTTTTGTCTCCCTGGAAAGATGAGAACGGGAACTATAAATGGGAGGGACGGTTTAACCAGGGCGTGGTCAGCTTAAATCTTCCCCAGATCGGCATTGTCTCCGAGGGCAATGAGGAAATTTTCTGGAAGCGGCTGGACGAGCGGCTGGGGCTGTGCTACGAGGCATTGATGTGCAGGCATAAGGCGCTGTTAGGCACGGTGTCAGACGTAAGCCCTATCCACTGGCAGTATGGGGCCATCGCCCGGCTGAAGAAAGGGGAGAAGATTGACAAGCTTCTGTACGGAGGCTATTCCACCATGTCTCTGGGTTATATCGGTCTCTATGAGCTCACATGGCTTATGAAAGGCTGCAGCCACACGGATCCCAAAGGCAAGGAATTCGCCCTGCGGGTTATGGACCATTTAAAGGACGCCGCTGCCAGATGGCGGGAGGAGACAGGCATTGGCTTCAGCCTCTACGGAACCCCTGCGGAATCGCTGTGCTACCGGTTCGCCCGCATTGACAAGGAGAAATTCGGGGATATTCCCAATGTGACAGATAAGGGGTACTATACCAATTCCTATCATGTGGATGTGCGTGAGCCTATAGATGCGTTTACGAAATTCCGCTTTGAGAGCGAATTCCAGAACAAATCCCTGGGCGGGGCCATCTCCTATGTGGAGGTGCCGAATCTCATCCATAATGTGGAGGCTGTGGAGGAAGTCATACGCTTCATCTATGACAATATCCAGTACGGTGAGTTTAACACGAAATCAGACTATTGCCATGTCTGCGGATTTGACGGAGAAATTGTGGTCAACGAAGACAATGAGTGGGAATGTCCCCAGTGCCACAATAAGGACCATTCCAAGATGAACGTTACCAGGCGAACCTGCGGGTATCTGGGAGAGAATTTCTGGAACACGGGAAAGACCAAAGAGATCAAGTCGAGGGTGCTGCATCTATGAATTATGCGACGATTAAGAAGACGGACGTGGCCAACGGCCCGGGCATCAGAGTGTCTTTGTTCGTCAGCGGCTGCACCCACCGCTGTAAAGGATGCTTTAACAGCGAGGCATGGGATTTTGACTATGGCCGGCCCTACACACCGGAGACGGAAGAGGAGATACTGGAAGCCCTTGCGCCGGGGCATATCAGGGGTTTAAGTCTCCTGGGCGGGGAGCCCATGGAGCCGGAGAACCGGGGGACGGTGCTCTCGCTGGTGAAGACGGTGCGTCTGCGTTATCCCCAAAAGGATATCTGGTGCTATACAGGGTATCATTACGAGAATGATCTGCTGGGAGGGCCAGAAGAAGTAACGCAGCTATTGTCCCTGATTGACGTGCTGGTGGACGGCGAATTCATAGAGGAGCAAAAGAATCTGCGGCTGGCCTTTCGGGGCTCTGAGAATCAGCGGCTGATTGATGTACAGGAGTCTCTGCGCCAGGGCAGAACCGTATGCCTGTGAGACTGCTGCTGCGTTCCCTTAGGACAGACCATGGGAAATCAGGCGGACGGCAAGCCGGATCATATCTTTCATGGGCTCTTTGCGTCCGCCTTTTCCCCATCGCCTGTAAATCCCGGTCAGGCAGCTTTCCTTATGCATAACATATTCCGGTTCTAGGGCAGCCGGTGGATCAGACGGTTCAGCCGGATGAAGAACTCGTCGGCTTCCAGATACCTCATTTTATCGTAATAGAAAATTGCGTCGTACGCGGAGACAAGGAGCGTCCGCCATTCCGTGGTGATAAGGCCCTCCTCGGTAGAGGGGGGTTCGGGATGATATTCTATAAGTGTTTTCGCGATAGAGTCCGCATCCGCAGGCAGCGTCAAAATATGCGGAGCATCGCCGGAGCATAGCGTCTCCCAGTCGGAGGTGACGATATAGTTCCCGTCGGAAGTGACCTGGATCTGAGGATGGTAGGGATAGAGGGAAGTATACCTGCTGTCTCTGGTGAGGTCGCCGCCTGCGTATTCTCCGCATATCCCTTTTTCTTCGCCGGCATCGCAGACAGGAATGACATAGCTGCAGCCTATTTTCAGGGAAAAGTAGGTGTCTATCAGATAGATGTCGTCCTCTATCAATATGGAGGAGCCGGCCAGGGACTCGTCCCCATACCATACCTTGTCCACAGTGAGTTCATATACCACAGAGGAGCACCGATTGTGGTAGACCTCCCTGGGGCCGAACTTGTCACTGTATGTGTCATAGGAATAATGCTTAAGGTACATGTCCGTGATCCGGCCCTCAAAAATGGCGCAGCTTTCCGAGAGCAGTTCTTCGCTAAAAGGCAGAATGTCCCCGGCGGATGCCTGATTGCCGGCCGCATATTCCGATATGATGTCCGGCTTGACCTGTCCCTGAGGGAGGGACAGGGAGCTGTAACTGATGGGGATGAGATCGCTGCCACAAGCTGCAGTTTCCCGAGGTGCGGCCGGGACCGAGGTGTCGGGGCTATCGCTGTCCGGCAAAGCGGCTGTACTGTTTTCGGCGGAAAAGCCCATACCGCTCTCAGCGGCCGCCAGGCCGTTGCTGCTGCTTTCCTCAGGGACTGCCCGTCCGGCCGGAGATATCCGGTCAGTCCTTTGGCCTGCCGGGCCGCCATGATAGAGTCCAAGCCCCAGCAGTACTGCCAGACAGAGTCCGCCCGTGCCTGCCGCCGTTCGCATGACGATACTGCGTCTGTGTTTTTGTGTCTTTTGATAGGCGTTCCTGCGTTCCAATACAATATCTGCCACTTCCCTATAATTCTTCATATACAAAGCCCTCCTTTTCAAGCTCTGATTTCAGCGATTGCTTCGCCCGATACAACAGGTTTTCAATCTGCCGCCTGCTCTTATGCATGACTGCAGCGGCCTGGGCATTGTCGAAACCCTCCAGATAGACCAGGTACAAGACTTGGCGGTAGTCGGACTTAAGTCTGTCCAGAGCCTGGTACAGAAGGATTTTGCGCTCTGTGCGCAGATAAGATTTTTCCAGGCTTTCCTCCTCCCCGGCCAGATTCTCCAGCTCCTCCGCAGGTCTGGGGAAAAGCCTGGCGCTGTGCCTGAGGCAGTCCATGGCCACATTTCGGCCGATGGCGTAAAGCCATGTCTTGAAAGAACTTCGGCCCCTGAACCTGGGTTTTCTGGTGGCCAGCTTTACAAAAGTCTCTTCCATCAGCTCCTCCGCCATGGAGAGATTCTGTGTAAAGCCGTTCAGGTACAGAATCAGTCCGTCCTTGTAATCTCTGATAATTTCGACAATACCCTCATCATCACCATCAAGGAAACGGCGGTAGCTACTTGCACCGTTGTCCATTGATTTCTCCCCCTTTCTGTCTTTTAGACGGATGAGATGTGGGATTCTCTCATAAATTCCGGAAGAAAGTTTTGAACTTACCTTTTCTTTATTATAACGCAGATTCAAGAGTATGAGAATGGGTCCTGAGCGTGCCTGTGCGGAATGGATCCGAAAAGGGGCCTGCCGGTTTTGCGGCAGACAGAGGCGGGATTTTTATTGAGTTCGGACGGTCCGTGCGTCCGCTTTTCGGAAAGAAACAAAAAATAGGGGTGGTAGAAAATGCAAAATTAGAGTAAAATAGTAAAGAATGCTTAAAAATTTCTATTGCTTTGGAAAGGAGAACATATGAGACTGCAGGCTCTGCTGCAAGAAATTGACTACAAAATCTTACGGGGGACTCCCGACATAGAAATATCCGCAGTCGTCTACGATTCCAGAAAGCTGACGAAAGACTGCCTCTTCATCTGCATCGAAGGTACCAAATTTGACGGACATACTTTTGCGGCGGAAGCAGTGGAAAAGGGGGCAAAGGCTTTGCTTGTCTCCAGGGCCGTGGAGCTGCCGAAAGAATGTGACGTAACCGTCATCGAGGTGCCTGACACCAGGTATGCCATGGCTTTTATCTCGGCCGCCTGGTTCGGCCATCCCGCAAAGAAGCTGAAAGTAATCGGGATCACAGGCACCAAGGGCAAGACCACTACCACCTATCTGGTAAAATCCATTCTGGAGAACGCCGGTTTCCGGGTAGGACTTATAGGCACTATAGAGACCGTCATCGGGGACGTCCATATCCATGCCGAGAATACCACGCCGGAATCCTATCTTCTGCAGGAGGACTTTGCGAAGATGGCGGAGGCCGGACTGGATGCGGTAGTGATGGAGGTGTCATCCCAGGCTCTGAAGCTCCACCGGACTCAGGGATTTGTATTCGATTACGGTATCTTTACGAATCTTGAGCCGGACCATATCGCGCCGGGGGAGCATGAGAGCTTTGAGGAATACAGAGCCTGCAAGGGACTTTTGTTCAGGCAGTGCCTTGTGGGGATTGTAAACGGCGACGATGCCCATACAGAGGAGCTGCTGCGTGGGCATACCTGTGAGCTGGAGACCTACGGCATGGGAGAAGCCTGCATGCTCCGGGCCGAGAATCCCGAGCTGGTGCACACGCCGGGAGAGCTGGGCGTGAATTTCCATGTGACAGGCCTGATGGATTTTGACGCACATGTGTCTGCCCCCGGACGGTTCAGCGTATACAATGCGCTCTGCGCCATTGCAATCTGCCGCCATTTCAAGGTAGGGACAGAAGATATTCAGGGCGCCCTGCGCCAGGCCAAAGTCAAGGGGCGCATTGAGCGGGTGAAAATTTCGGACAGATTCACTTTGCTGATAGACTATGCCCACAATGCCATGGCCTTGGAGAGCCTTTTGTCCACACTGAAAGAGTATGAACCCGGGCGGCTGGTGTGCCTGTTCGGCTGCGGCGGCAACCGTTCGAAGCAGAGGCGCTTTGAGATGGGTGAGGTCAGCGGGAGGCTTGCGGACTTTACGGTAATCACCTCCGACAATCCCCGTTTCGAAGAACCCCGGGACATTATTGAAGACATAAAGATAGGTATCGGGAAGACTGAGGGAAAATTCGTGGAAATCTGCGACCGGAGAGAGGCCATAGCCTATGTGATCTCCCATGCCAGGGAGGGGGATCTGATCGTCCTGGCGGGAAAAGGGCATGAGGATTATCAGGAGATTAAGGGGATAAAATATCCTATGGATGAAAGGGTCATCATAGAGGAACTGCTGGCCGGAGGCCTGGAGCATATCTGAAGGAAACAGGGGAGCAGGGGGAAGCGTGCCGTGCACGGAAGTAAAAGCCGGGAGGCAGAAAGGGGACGGAATGGAAGAGACGAGAGAATACTACGCAGATATCATCGTAGACATTTCCCATGAAAAACTGGACAGACCTTTCCAATACCGCATCCCCCAAAGTCTTAAAGGTAAGCTGGAGACAGGGGCCTGCGTCACGGTTCCTTTTGGAAACGGCAATAAGCTTCTGAAAGGCTATGTGGTAGGCATCGGAGAAGTCTGCAAGTACGACCCTGCCAGGATCAAAGAAATTCAAGGCATTGTCCGGGGCGGCGTAGGTGTTGAAGACAGGATGATCGCCCTGGCCGGCTGGATCCGGAAAAACTACGGCTCCACCATGATCCAGGCTCTGAAAGTAGTGCTGCCTGCCAAACGCTCCGTAAAGCGGCTGGAGCACAGAACATTGCAGCGGGTACTGGGCCGGGAGGAGATCATCTTCCTGCTGGGAGAGAGCAGGCGGAAAAAGCAGGCGGCAAAGGAGCGTCTCCTGCAGGAGCTTCTGGAGCAGGAATCCATCCCCTATGAGTGGGTTACCACAAAGCTGGGCGTGTCCGCCCAGACCGTGAAGAGCCTGGAGCGGGAGGGAGCTGTCAGGGTTATCAGCACCGGGGCGCTGCGCAATCCGGTGAGGCTGAACGGCACACAGGAGCAGAAGAAGCATCTCAGCGAAGCCCAGCGCAGAATCGTGGAGAAAGTGATATGTGATTTCGACAGCGGTCATCCTGACATCTATCTGCTCCATGGCATCACCGGAAGCGGCAAGACGGAAGTCTACATGCAGCTGGTATCGGAGATGGTGGAGCGGGGCAGGCAGGTCATTGTGCTGATACCGGAGATTGCGCTGACTTACCAGACTTTGCTCCGCTTCTACAACAGATTCGGGGACAGAGTCAGCATCCTGAATTCAAATCTTTCTCCCGGAGAAAAATATGACCAGTGCGAACGGGCTAAAAGCGGAGAGATTGACGTGATCATAGGCCCCCGTTCCGCGCTGTTTACCCCTTTCCGGAATATCGGTCTGATTGTCATAGACGAGGAGCACGAGGGAAGCTATAAGAGCGAAGCCTCTCCAAAGTACCATGCCAGGGAGACCGCCGTCCAGGCGGCAAAACTCCACGGCGCCAGTGTGCTGCTGGGCTCAGCCACGCCGTCCCTGGAGTCCTATTACCGGGCCCGGACAGGGGAATACAAGCTTTTTACGTTAAAGGAGCGTCTCACTGGAGGACAGCTGCCCAGGGTTTATACCATAGATCTGCGCAGAGAGCTGAAAGAGGGCAATCGCTCTATCTTCAGCCGCAAGCTCCAGGAGCTTTTGGCAGACAGGCTCTCGAAGAAAGAGCAGAGTATCCTGTTTCTGAACAGGCGGGGCTATGCGGGTTTCGTGTCCTGCAGATCCTGCGGCCATGTGATGAAATGCCCGCACTGCGACGTATCTTTGTCGGAGCACAGCGCGGGGAGGGCAGGGCAGGGGATACTGATGTGCCATTACTGCGGATATCAGGAACAGAAGCCCGCAGCCTGCCCCAAATGCGGTTCTAAGTATATAAGCGGCTTTAAAGCCGGTACTCAGCAGATTGAGGAAAAGCTCAGGGAGATGTTTCCGGGGGTGCGGACGCTTCGCATGGACGGGGACACTACCCGGACTAAGGACAGCTATGAGAGGATTCTGTCCGCTTTCATGAACGGCGAAGCGGACGTACTCATCGGCACACAGATGATCGTGAAAGGGCATGACTTCCCGAAAGTTACGCTGGTGGGCGTGCTGGCGGCAGACCTTTCCCTAAGCGTGGGGGATTACCGGGCAGGGGAAAAGACATTTCAGCTGCTGACCCAGGCGGTGGGCCGGGCCGGCAGGGGGGAGCTTCCCGGGGAGGCCGTGATCCAGACCTATCAGCCGGAGCATTACGCGGTGGTTCAGGCGGCGGCCCAGAATTATGAGAGCTTTTACAGGGAAGAGATTATCTACCGGGAGATGATGGGATATCCGCCTGCGGCGCACATGCTGGCCGTGCAGATCTTTTCAAAGGATCAGGAGAGAGGCCGGAGACTGGCGAGTACGTTTGCGGCTGCAACAAGACATAACTTTGACAGCCCGGACGGTGAGGGAGGAAGCCCCCCGGGAAAAGGGCAGCCGTCCGGACTGCAGATCATCGGCCCGGCGCCTGCCTCCATCGGGAGAATTAATGATATTTTTAGATTTGTGTTCTATGTGAAATGCGCAAAATATGATAAACTAATACAGATAAAGGATTTATTGGAGGGAGAAATACAAAAGCGGCAGCTTACGGAGGAACTGGTGCAATTTGATTTCAATCCTATGAATACAATGTAAAGGAACAAGCGGAGGGACAGTGAAATGGCAATCAGAAATATAAGGGAAATGGGAGAAGAGGTTCTTTTAAAGAAGTGTAAGCCTGTGACGGAGATGACGCCGCGGACCAGGGAGCTCATTGAGGATATGCTGGATACCATGTACGAATCCAACGGCGTAGGTCTGGCGGCTCCCCAGGTGGGGGTGCTCAAGCGCATTGTGGTGATCGATGTCACGGGCGAAGATCCTTATATCCTCATCAATCCCAGAATCGTGGAAACCAGCGGTGAGCAGACAGGGATGGAGGCCTGCTTAAGCGTGCCGGGCAAGACAGGACAGGTCACCAGGCCGAATTATGTCAAAGCAGTGGCGCTGGATGTGAACATGAGGGAGTTTGAGCTGGAGGGCACGGAGCTGCTGGCCCGGGCCATCTGCCATGAACTGGATCACCTGGACGGTCATCTGTATGTGGAAAAGGTGGAAGGGAACCTGCAGGATGCGGTGGAAGACGAAGAAGAGGTGTCACAATGAAGATTGTTTTTATGGGAACGCCGGATTTTGCGGCTGCGGCTTTGCGGGCACTGATTTTGGCCGGACATGAGATTACGGCGGCGGTGACGCAGCCGGATAAGCCGAAAGGGCGCAGCAAGGAGCTGATTCCCCCGCCGGTAAAGATCTGTGCCGTGGAAAACGGTATTCCGGTGCTGCAGCCGAAGCGGATCAAGAGGCCTGAGGCCATGGAGGAGCTGCGGGGATTTCCGGCGGATGTCTATGTGGTGGCGGCGTTCGGGCAGATTCTGTCTCAGGAGATTCTGGACATTCCGCCTTACGGCAGCCTGAATATCCATGCGTCCCTGCTTCCGAAATACAGAGGGGCGTCTCCCATTCAGCATGTCATCATTGACGGGGAGGAGCGGACGGGCATTACTATCATGCAGATGGACGCGGGCATTGATACCGGGGATATGCTTTATCGGAAAGAAATTCCCATTCTGCCACAGGATAACTACGAGACGCTGCACGATAAGCTGGCGGCGCTGGGAGGCCAGGCCATCGTGGAGGCTCTGGCGCTGTTAGAGCAGGGGAAACTGGAGCCCGTCAAGCAGGACGAAAGCTTCAGCTGTTATGCGCCGCTCATAGACAAGGAGATGGGAGAAATCGATTTTTCCAGGGATGTGCTGGAAATTGACCGCCGGATCCGCGGCATGACCCCATGGCCCGGCGCTTTTACCAGCTATCAGGGAAAGCAGCTGAAGATATGGCGGGCCCGGCCCTCTGTGACGG
Organism: uncultured Acetatifactor sp.; assembly: GCA_910584235.1. GTDB lineage: Bacteria > Bacillota > Clostridia > Lachnospirales > Lachnospiraceae > Acetatifactor. The sequence goes on along the minus strand of CAJTZD010000029.1, from coordinate 38,864 downwards.
AAAATGTGTACGGACGCGTTCCGGGGGAAATCCTGCGGACCGACAAAGAAAGCGTGACTGTGGCCGCGGGGCGCGGGGCGCTGCGCATTTATGAGCTGCAGCTGGCCGGGAAGAAGCGAATGACTGCCCATGATTTTTTGCTGGGTGTGAAGATGCAGCCGGGAGAGATCCTGGGAGGTAAGTGAGGAAGCGGAAATATAGGAGGTAAGCAATATGTATTGGGATGCAACGTACCTTTTGGTAATCATCGGCATGCTCATCTGTATGGGCGCCAGCGCCATGGTGAACAGCGCTATGAGCAAGTACAGCAAAGTGCGCAATGCCAGGAGTATGACAGGGGCCGAGGCGGCCAGGCAGATTCTGAACAACGAGGGTCTGTACAATGTACAGATTGAGTGCCTGCCCTCGGACAGCGGGGACCATTACGACCCGCGCACCAACACAGTGCGCTTATCCGCAGGCAATTATAATTACGCTACCGTGACCGCGGTGGGGGTGGCGGCCCATGAGTGCGGACATGCCATTCAGCACGCAAAGGGCTATGCGCCGCTAAATATCAGGTCGGCTCTGGTGCCTGTGGTGAATATCTCCAGTAAGCTGGGAATGCCTCTTATTTTGCTGGGCGTGATCTTGAGCTGGAACCAGACCCTGATTCAGATAGGCATCTGGGCATTTGCCCTGGCTGTGGTGTTTCAGCTGGTGACGCTTCCGGTGGAGTTCAATGCCTCGGCAAGGGCGGTGGCGAAAGTAGAACAGTACGGGCTTTTGACCACGGAGGAGACAAAGGGCTGCAGAAAAGTGCTCAGCGCAGCGGCCATGACCTATGTGGCGGCAACGGCTTCTGCCGGACTGCAGCTGCTGCGGCTGATTCTGCTTTTTGGGGGCAATAACAGAAGGAGAGACTGACGGTGGGCGTAAACGCGAGGGAGCTTGTGCTGGATATGCTGCTTTCCCTGGAGCGGGAGGAAGATTATTCCCACAGACTGATCAAAGCAGTATTGGATAAATATGATTACCTGGAGAGCCGGGAGAAAGCTTTTATCAAGCGGCTGACAGAGGGTACGCTGGAGCGGGGGCTGGAGCTGGATTATTATCTCAACCACTATTCCAGCCTGCCTGTGGACAAGATGCGGCCTCTGATACGCTGCCTTATGCGCATGAGCGTGTACCAGCTTGTCTACATGGATGCCGTGCCGGACAGCGCCGTGTGCGACGAAGCCTGTAAGCTTGCCGCCAGGCGGGGCTTCGGGAAGCTGAAGGGCTTTGTGAACGGAGTGCTGCGCACGATTTCCAGAAATAAAGAGAGGCTTCCCCTGCCGGATGAAGACAGAGATCCGGTCCTATATGATTCCGTGAAATATTCTATGCCCCGGTGGCTGGTGGAGCTGTGGCGGAGAGAATACGGCAGGGAAATCACAGGGGAGATCCTGGAGGGACTGCTTCGGATTCGGCCGGTTTCACTGCGTTTTTCCCTGAATGTACCGGAGGCGGAGAGGGAGAGACTGCGCGCCCTGATGGGGGAAATGGGCATGGAAGCACAGCCAAGTCCTTATCTGCCCTGGGTGTGCCTGGTGAGAGGCGCGGAAGGGGCAGAGAATCTGCCGGGATTTCGGGAGGGAAAATGCACAGTGCAGGATATCAGCTCTGTGCTGGCAGTAAAGGCAGCGGGAATACGGGAGACGGACTTTGTGGTGGACGTCTGCGCGGCGCCGGGAGGTAAGAGCATTCTGGCCTGTGAGATGGCCGGGAAAGGAAGGGTGCTTGCAAGGGACCTGTCCGAGGAGAAGATTGCCCGTATCCGGGAGAATGGAGCCCGCATGAAGGCCGGGAACATAGAAATTCAGGCGTTTGACGGGACGCGGACGGATGAAAGTCTTCTGGGCAAAGCGGATGTGGTTCTCCTGGACGTGCCCTGCTCCGGACTGGGTGTCATGGGCAAGAAGCGGGACATCAAATACCGGATAAAGCCGGAAAATCTGGAAAGTCTCCAGGCGCTTCAGAGGCAGATTGCCAGGGCGAGCGCGGGATATGTAAAGCCGGGAGGGACGCTTCTTTACAGCACCTGTACCATTCACAGCAAAGAGAATCAGGCCATGGTGCGATTTCTGACAGAGGAGCTGGACTTTGAACCGGTATCCCTAAAAGAGGTGCTTCCGGAAAGTATCCTTGAGGGGAAGCGGCGCACGGCGCTGCGGATGCGGGAAAGCGGGACCATGCCGGCGGTGCCGCTCACAGAAGCCCAGGAGGCGGCCTGTATACAGCTTTTGCCCGGGATTCTGGAGGCAGACGGCTTTTTTATGGCAAGATTCCGGAGAAAGTCCTGACTGTGCCCGGGAATCGGGCACTGTGCCGGGGAATCGGGCAAGAAAGATTTATATGGGCCTGCCGGTAGATGATAGAACTGTGAAAGTGAAAGAGGAAACGGTTAAAAACGATGGAGAAAGAAACCAGGAAAGGGCTTGATGTAAAATCCATGAACCTGCGGGAACTGGAGACGGAGCTGGCGGGGGAAAAGCCTTTCAGAGCCGGGCAGATGTATGAATGGATGCATGTGAAGCTGGCCAGGAGCTTTGACGAGATGACCAATCTTCCCAAGGCTCTGCGGGAGGAGTGTAAAGAGAGATTTATCTATACTGCGCTGCGGCCGGTGCGCGTTCAGGAGTCTAAAATCGACGGCACAAAGAAGTTCCTGTTTGCATTGTCGGACGGCAGTCTGGTAGAAAGCGTTTGGATGCAGTATCGTTACGGCAACAGTGTCTGTATTTCCTCCCAGGTGGGCTGCAGGATGGGCTGTGCTTTCTGTGCTTCCGGGCTGGGGGGACTGGAACGCAATCTGACTCCCGGGGAGATGCTGGACCAGGTCTATGCCATTACATTGCTCACGGGAGAGCGGGTGAGCAATGTGGTAGTCATGGGTACCGGGGAGCCGCTGGATAATTACGATAATCTGTTAAAGTTTATCCGCATGCTTACGGAGGAGGGCGGTCTGCGCATCAGCCAGAGGAACGTGACGGTGTCCACCTGCGGCCTTGTGCCCCGGATGAAGCAGCTTGCCGGGGAGAAGCTGCAGATCACACTGGCATTGTCCTTGCATGCAACCACGGATGAGAAGCGTATGCGGCTGATGCCTATAGCAAAGCGCTATTCCATCCGGGAACTCATGGATGCCTGTTCCTATTACTTCCGGGAGACAGGCAGGCGGATCACGCTGGAGTACAGTCTGGTCAGAGGAATCAATGACTCGGAGCAGGACGCAGAGCGGCTCTGCCGCCTGGCAAAGCCGCTGCACTGTCACATCAACCTGATTCCTGTCAATCCTGTAACGGAGCGGGAGTTCGTGCAGCCGGATGTCTCCGGAATCCGTGCATTTCAAAATATACTTGAAAAAAATAAAATTAATGGTAGTATAAGAAGAGAAATGGGCCGGGACATTGACGGGGCCTGCGGACAGCTGCGCCGCAGGGAAGTGTGCACGGAAATAGAGAAGAACGGGGTATTGGAGGAAAACAGGTGTTAAAGACATTTTCCGTAACGGATATCGGCAGAAAGAGGAAAATGAATCAGGATTACGTATATTCGTCGGAGCAGCCCATAGGGCATCTGCCCAATCTGTTTCTGGTGGCGGACGGGATGGGGGGCCATAATGCGGGGGAATATGCGTCGAAAGTTACGGTGGAGACGATTGTGGAGTGCATAGCGGATTCGCCGGAGACGGATGCCGTACGGATTTTTGATACAGCGATACAGTCCGCAAATGCCCGGATACGCAAGCTTGCCTCGGTTTCGCCTCTGCTTGCGGGCATGGGGACTACTGTGGTGGCGGCCGCCTGTGAGGAAAACCGCCTTTATATTGCCAATGTGGGGGACAGCAGACTGTATGTGGCAGGCAGACAGGGGATACGCCAGATCACCAGGGATCATTCCTGGGTGGAGGAAATGGTGCTGCGGGGCGGAATCGGCAGGGAGGAAGCAAGGAACCATCCGGACAAAAATATCATTACCAGGGCAATAGGCGCCGAGGATACGGTGAGGGCAGATTTCTTTACCGTGGGCCTGGAAGAGGGAGACACCGTCCTGATGTGTACGGACGGGCTGACCAATATGCTGGAGGACGAAGAGATACGCATGATTATGAACGGAGCCCGGGATATTGTGGAGAGGGCGCAGGCGCTGGTGGAGGCGGCCAATGAGAACGGCGGAAAGGACAATATCAGTGTGATCCTGATTGAGCCTGTGGGATAACGCAGGAAACTTTTCGCATTTCATTGCCGATTATATAGATTGGAGAACGTATATGGTTAAGATTGGAATGATGATAGGAGACCGTTATGAGATACTGGAGAAAATCGGTACCGGCGGTATGTCTGATGTATACAAGGCAAAATGTCATAAGCTGAACCGTTTTGTGGCGATCAAAGTCCTGAAGCAGGAATTCAGCGAAAACGCCAATTTTGTATCGAAATTCCGTACAGAGGCCCAGGCGGCTGCCGGACTGATGCATCCCAATATTGTAAATGTATATGATGTAGGCGAGGAGGACGGTATTTACTATATCGTCATGGAGCTTGTGGAGGGCATTACCCTCAAAAAATATATCGAAAAAAAGGCCAGGCTGTCTTTCAAGGAGGCTGTCAGCATTGCCATACAAGTGAGCATGGGCATTGAGGCGGCCCATAATAATCATATCATTCACAGGGATATCAAGCCTCAGAATATCATCATTTCCAAGGACGGCAAGGTAAAGGTGACGGATTTCGGCATTGCGAAAGCCGCCACCAGCAATACCATCACATCCAATGTGATGGGCTCTGTCCATTATACATCGCCGGAGCAGGCCAGAGGCGGGTACAGCGATGAGAAGAGCGATATTTATTCTCTTGGTATCACGATATTTGAAATGCTTACCGGGAGAGTGCCCTTTAACGGGGAGACCACGGTGGCCATTGCGATCAAGCACATTCAGGAGGAATTACCCTCTCCCAAGGAATTTGTGCCGGAGATCCCTGCCAGCGTGGAGGGAATTGTGATGAAATGCTGTCAGAAATCTCCGGATCGCAGGTACCAGAGCATGCCGGAGGTGATCGCGGATTTAAAGCAGTCCCTGATGAACCCGGAAGAGGCTATTGTGTCAAACGACCCGGACATGGAGGCGGGCACCAGACCTATTACGGACAGTGAGAGAGCGCAGATCAAGCGCCGGACCACCTATCATGACCGTCATGAGTATGAGGAAAGGGAGCAGCCCATGCGCCTGCGGGCCGAGGCGGAGCCTGTGTATGAGGACGAGGCGGAGCCGGAGGACGAGGATGATTATGACTATAATCCCAGGATGGAGAATGTGACGACCTTTCTGGCTCTGCTGGCGGGCGTGGTGATCTGTGTGATCGTGGTGATCTTGGCGGTGAAAGTCTTCGGGGACCGGGACCGGGTAATTGATAAAGAGTCCAGCAGCCCGCTGATCTCCGCCGAGGAGGAAACACCCACGCCGTCGCCTGAGATAAAATATGTGAAGATGCCCGAGGTGAAAGGGAAAGGCGTGGAGGAAGCCAGGAATGAACTCAAAGATTTAGGGATAGAGTCCGAGGTGGAGTATCAGGAATCGGATGATGTGGAAATGGGGAAAGTGATCAGTGCGGATGCGGAGGCAGGCGCTGACGTTGAGGTAGGAAGTAAGGTGAGACTGACCGCAAGCGCGGGAGTCCAGGGCGCCTTGGTGCCCTCCGTGACGGGAATGTCTTTTGATGAGGCGAAAAACAAGCTTACCGCAGAGGGCTTTACCGTGACCAGGGAAGAAGCGTCCTCTAATGATGTGGAGGAGGGAAAAGTCATCTCCCAGGTACCGGCTGCCCAGACTAAGGTGGCAAAAGGGACAAATATTACAGTCATAGTCAGCCAGGGGAAAGAGAAAGTACGCGTGCCGAATCTGTTGGGATTGACGGAAGCCGATGCCAGGGTGGAGGCGCAGGAGGCCGGGCTGCGGATTGAAAATGTGTCCTATGAGAACAGCGACGAGCAGGGAGAGGGCAAGATTTTCTATCAGAGCTATTCCAAGGGGTCCTATGTGGATCCGGATACTGCCATAGACATCAAGGTGAGCTCAGGCCCGAAACCAAACACCTATAAATGCAATGCGAGCATTCTGGCTCCCTCCGTGGAGGAAGCGCCGGACTATGCTGCGGGGACGGAAGTGGCCATTAAACTGGTCACGGACGATGGCCATACGCTTTTGGAGACAAGGACAGCCAGCTTCCCTCAGGCTGCAAACTACTATGGGCTGACCGCGTCGGCCGGTACGATTACTATGACCTATACCGTGACCATACAGGGAGAACCCGTGACGGATCCGGAGACAGGCGAGACCACAACGCCGGAGCCTGTCACAGAAGAGAGAAGCTTTACCAGGAGAATAGAATTTGTCGAGGAATAGCAGCCGGCCTGCCGATTCCGGATCTGCGGAAGCAGGCAATGGGACGGCTTTCTGACAGCCGGCTTGGAAAGGGATTATGAGGGGGAGAATTATCAAGGGAATCGCAGGCTTCTATTATGTCCGCTGCGGAGACCGGATGTATGAATGTAAGGCAAAAGGAGTGTTTCGCAAGGACAATCAAAAGCCCTTGGTGGGGGACAGGGTGGAGATGGACCTGCTGGATGAGGTCCAGGGGCTGGGCAATATCAGCCGGCTGCTGCCCAGGGAGAGCGAGCTGATACGCCCGGCTGTGGCAAATGTGGACCAGGCGCTGGTGATTTTTGCCATTGTGAAGCCCGAGCCCAATTTCAATCTCCTGGACCGGTTTCTGATTATGATGGGCAGACAGGAGATAGACTGCATCATTTGCTTTAACAAGGCTGACATGGATGCGGAGGGGATTGGCAGGGAATTTCGGGAGATCTACGCCGGCTGCGGCTACCGCACATTGACTGTCAGCGCCAAAGAAAGGACGGGCATCGCTGAGCTGAAAGATCTGCTCATGGGACATACCACTGCTGTGGCGGGACCCAGCGGCGTGGGGAAATCCTCCGTCATCAACTGCCTGCAGTCCGGCGTGACTATGGAGACCGGGGAGATCAGCGCAAAGATTCAGCGGGGAAAGCATACCACCAGGCATTCGGAGCTGATAGCCATCGGTGAGGACTCCTATATTCTGGATACGCCCGGTTTCAGCTCTCTGGGGCTTTTTGACCTGGAAAAAGAACAACTGGCAGATTTCTATCCTGAATTTGCGGCCCATGAGAAATACTGCCGTTTCGGCGGCTGCGCTCATATCGGGGAAAAGGACTGCGGTGTGAAAGCGGCGGTGGAGAAGGGGGCTGTAGCCGGAGTCCGGTATGAGAATTACTGCCTGTTGTATGCGGAGCTGAAAGCGCAGCCAAGACAGGGGGAGCGAAGCCGGAAGCAGGCGGGGATGAAATAAAGCGCGCCAAAGCGCGCAGGGAGGTATAAGTTTGGAAATAAATTTCCAAATATTGATTAGCATGCGCGCCAAAGCGCGCAGGGAGGTATAAAAATGAAATTAGGAATCGTAGGCCTACCAAACGTAGGAAAGAGTACATTATTCAATTCGCTGACCAAAGCAGGCGCGGAATCCGCAAACTACCCGTTCTGTACCATAGACCCCAACATTGGGATCGTGGCCGTGCCGGACGAGCGTATCAGGCTGCTGGGGGAGATGTACCGGTCCAGAAAAGTCACTCCCGCCGTGATAGAATTTGTGGACATTGCTGGCCTGGTAAAGGGCGCCTCCAAGGGCGAGGGGCTGGGGAACCAGTTTTTGAGCAATATCCGCGAGGTGGATGCCATTGTACATGTGGTGCGCTGTTTCGAAGATGGGAATGTGGTCCATGTGGACGGCAGCGTGAATCCTCTGCGGGATATCGAAACCATCAATCTGGAACTGATCTTCTCGGATCTGGAGGTGCTGGAGAGGAGGATCTCAAAGGTCTCCAAGGCCGCCAGGATGGACAAGACCTGCGCCAAGGAGCTGAGCCTCTTAGAGCGGATCAGAGAGCATCTGGAGAGCGGAAAACCGGCCAAAACCCTGGAAGTGGAGGACGAGGACGAACTGGCATTGCTTAAGGACTACAATCTGCTGACCTACAAGCCCGTCATCTATGCCGCCAATGTGGCGGAGGATGACCTGGCCGACGACGGCGCTTCCAATGAGAAAGTAGCACAAGTGCGTAAGTTCGCAGAGGAGGAGAACAGCGAGGCTTTCGTCATCTGCGCCCAGATCGAGCAGGAGATTTCCGAGCTGGACGAGGATGAGAAAGCCATGTTTCTGGAGGATTTGGGGCTTTCGGAGTCCGGCCTGGAGAAGCTGATAAAAGCCAGCTATCACATATTAGGCCTGATGAGCTTTCTGACCGCAGGGGAGGACGAGACCCGGGCATGGACCATCAAAATCGGTACCAAAGCGCCACAGGCGGCCGGCAAGATCCACTCCGATTTCGAGAGGGGCTTCATCAAGGCCGAAGTGGTGAACTATAAAGATCTGCTGGAACAGGGTTCCCTGTCTGCCGCCCGGGAAAAAGGGCTGGTAGGTATGGAGGGCAAGGAGTATGTGGTAAAGGACGGAGATGTCATCCTTTTCCGTTTCAATGTATAACTGCCAGTGAAACAGGCCATAGGGCGAGGCGGATTTTGCAGGACGCGCTGCCGTCAGGGGCGGTATGAAAGGAAATAGGAGAAAGGAAGAAAAATATGAACGCAGGCGATATTGCTTTTCCGAATCTGGGAATCTACTTAAAGGATGTGCCGAAATCTTTCAGCATATTTGGCTTCAGCATAGCTTTCTATGGCCTGATCATCGGTACCGGTGTGCTGGCCGGAATTCTGATGGCGGCGTACATGGCCAAAAAGAGCGGCCAGAATCCGGATGACTACTGGGATTTTGCCATCTATGCGGTGATTTTTTCCATCATCGGCGCCCGCATTTACTATGTGGTGTTTGCCTGGGATTATTATAAGGATAATTTGCTCAGTATCTTTAACACAAGAAACGGCGGTATGGCTATCTACGGCGCCGTGATAGCGGCTTTTATCACCTTGTTCGTCTACGGCAGGCTCAAAAAGAAGAGTCCTTTCCTCATGGGCGATACCTGTATGCCCGGGCTGATTCTGGGACAGGCAATTGGCCGCTGGGGGAATTTCATGAATCGGGAGGTGTTCGGGGAATATTATGACGGGCTTTTTTCCATGCAGCTTCCCATTGAGGCAGTGAGGGCCAGGGACATTTCAGAGAGTATAGCTGCCCACATTCCCGAGGGGGCAAATTATATTAACGTGCATCCTACTTTTCTGTACGAGAGCGTGTGGAACCTGCTGGTGCTGACCGTGATACTCTGCTACTGGAAGCACAGACGCTTTGACGGGGAGATCTGCCTGCTCTATTTGGGCGGCTATGGGCTGGGACGGTTTGTGATCGAGGGGATCCGCACAGATACGCTTTTCATTCCGGGTACCCAGGTTCCGGTATCCCAGGTGCTGGCGCTTTTGATGCTGGTCTTTGCGGTGGCAGTGGACATAGCCGTGCGGTTGAAAAAGAAAAAAGATACGATAACCTGAGAATAAAGAAAAAACAGATCTGTCTGTTCCCGCTTTGGGAGAGGCAGATCTGTTTTTTATGATCCGGGGGTCCGGACGCAACGGGCCAGACCTACCGAAAAAATATTAAGGAAAATTAAAAAATCAGTTTCTCTCAAATCAATATCTATGAAAAATCAGTGCGACTAAGCACAATATCTTGTATTTTCCTCCTGAAAAAATATCTGAAAAAACAGAAATTTGCTTTTCTGTTTCAAAGCCGCACAAATTTTCGGCTTGTCAAATGACCGATAGTATATTAAAATCAATAGAGTAGTGGGATGGATATGGCATAAAAACCCAAAAAGTGGGATAAAGAACCATGATTGGGTCAAAATGTACAGTCCGGTGGCGTTTCCGGCTTTGATGGGTGGTGGTTGCTTTTGTTCATGGGCAGATACAATCATACAATCGATCCTAAGGGCAGGCTGAGCATTCCTTCAAAGTACCGGGAGATCCTGGGGGATGAATTCGTGGTGTCAAAGGGAATGGACGGCTGTCTCTTCGTGTATGCCAATGAAGACTGGAAAGTCTTTGAGGCAAAGCTGGCTTCCCTGCCCCTGATCAACAAAGAGGCGAGACAGTTCGCCAGATTCTTTCTGTCCGGTGCCCAGCCCGTGACTGTGGACAAGCAGGGGCGTATCCTGATGCCCCAGGATCTGCGGGAGTTTGCGGGACTGGAAAAGGATGTGGTGCTGGCCGGCATGGGAGGCCGCATCGAGATCTGGAGTCTGGACAGATGGAACGCAAACAATGAATCCGTGGACATCGGCGTCATATCCCAGGGCATGATGGATCTGGGGCTGACCATTTAAGCCGCCCGGAGGAAAGGATATGCCATGGAATTTGAACACTACTCTGTACTGTTGGAGGAAACCATTGAACAACTTCATATAAAGCCGGAGGGAATTTATGTGGACGGCACCTTAGGCGGCGGTGGACATGCCCTGGAAGTCTGCAAAAGGCTTGGAAGAGGACATCTCTATGGAATCGACCAGGACGGAGAGGCCATTGCCGCGGCGGGAGAACGCCTGCGGCCTTTTGCGGACAAGACCACTTTCCTGCGGGATAATTACTGTAATATGAAAGCTGCCCTTTTGGCGGAGGGTGTGGAGCATGCAGACGGTATTGTCATAGACCTGGGCGTATCCTCCTACCAGTTTGACAATCAGGAGAGAGGCTTCTCCTATCGCTTTGACGCGCCCCTTGACATGCGGATGGACCGCAGACAGGCGCTTACGGCAAAAGATATTGTCAATACCTATCCGGAGAATGAGCTCTGCCGTATCATCAGGGACTATGGGGAGGACCGCTTTGCGAAAGCAATCGCAAAGCACATAGTAAGGTTCAGGGCGGACAAGCCTGTCGAGACTACTTTCGAGCTAAATGAAATCATAAAGGGAGCGATTCCGGTGAAGATGCGGCAGAACGGACATCCCTCCAGGCAGACCTTTCAGGCCATCCGCATCGAATGCAACAGGGAGCTGGAAGTACTGAAAAATACGCTGGATGATTTCATTGAGATACTAAATCCGGGGGGGAGACTATGCATCATCACATTCCATTCCCTGGAGGACCGCATTGTGAAAACAGCTTTCAGGAAAAATGAGAATCCCTGCACCTGCCCGCCGGAATTTCCGGTGTGCGTATGCGGGAGAGTCTCAAAGGGTACCGTGGTGACGAAGAAGCCCATAATACCGGGGGAGAGAGAACTTGCCGAGAACAGCCGTTCAAGAAGCGCAAAGCTCCGGGTGTTTGAACGGGCGTGAATACATGACATGCGGACATGTGAGAACGACAAAATATGACAAAGAAAGCAGGTAAGGATATGAGACAAAATAGAGGCAGTTACCGTAAAAATACCCGGGAAGATAACAGGAGGGCATACCTGAGAGCAGATCACGGCGAGTATATCTATGGAAATATCGTGAGGAAAATGGATCTGCCGGAGGCATGGGAGGAGGCGCCGGCGCAAAAACAGCATTTGGAGGCGCGTAAGAACAGGGAGAAAGCCAGACATATGAGTGCGGGCTATGTAATGTTTCTGGCGGCGGCTCTGTGTGCGGCATCATTCATCCTGGTAAATTACATCCAGCTGCAGTCCGAACTGACCACACTGACGAAAATCGTAGCCGATAAGGAGAGCGACTTAAACAGCTTAAAGCTTTCCAATGACGAGGACTACAACCGGATCATGAGCGGCATTGATTTAGAGGAGATCAAGCGTGTGGCCATCGGAGAACTGGGCATGACATATGCCCAGGAAGGACAGATCGTGGAATATGAAAACGAGGAAGGCGACTATATGCGCCGGGTGACGGGAAGCAGTAAATAGAGGTGCGGCGTGAAAAACGAGAATGTGAAAAAGTTTTCGATTAAAATGCAGAAAAAGCTGGTGGTTCTGTTTATCCTGCTGCTTTTGATGTTCGTCGGCCTGATGATCCGCCTGGTGCTGATTACAGGGAAAAACGAGACGGATTATCAGAAGCAGGTGCTGTCCCAGCAAAGATACACGTCCACCACCATTCCTTACAGGAGAGGGAATATACTGGACGCAAAGGGCACCAGCCTTGCCACCAGCGAAAAGGTATATAATCTGGTTATTGACGCCAAGGTCATGAATTACAGATCTCAGTATCTGGAGCCTACACTGAAAGCGCTGGGCGAGCATTTTGCCCTGGATATGACTGCCATCAGAACCTATGTCACCACCAACAAAGAGTCCTCATGGTATGTGCCCTTAAAGCAGCTGACTTTTGAGGAGATAAGCGGATTTCAGGAGGCGGCGAAAGCGGATTCCAACATACAAGGCGTCTGGTTCGAGGAAGAGTACCGCCGTATTTATCCATACGGGTCGCTGGCTTCGGATATCTTAGGGTTTTCCGACAGAGATAATGTGGGCAGATACGGACTGGAGGAATATTATAATGATGTCTTAAACGGCATCAACGGCAGAGAATATGGCTATCTCAATGACGATTTGACGCTGGAGAGGACTGTGAAGTCCGCAGTGGACGGATATGACATCCACTCCACCATTGACGCCAATCTGCAGATGATCGTGGAGAAATACTTAAAACAGTTCAATGACGAACAAAAGGATGCCTTTACCCCGGGAAACGGAGCGGAGAATGCGGCCTGCGTCATGATGGATGTAAATAGCGGAGAAGTCCTTGCCATGGCAAGCTATCCGCCCTATGACCTGAACAATGTACGGGGGACGGACCCTCTGCTTGGCACAAGGCTGCTGGAGGAGACTCTCAATGCAGCAGGCTACAGAGAGCTTCACAAGACAGACACCATCATTACGCCCGAGGTACTGGCAGGTCTGAGCGAGGATCAGCTCTATGTAAACCTGAACTATCTGTGGCAGAACTATTGCATCACCGGTACTTACGAGCCGGGATCCACGGCAAAGCCCTTTACGGTGGCGGCCGCCCTGGAGAGCGGCGCGATCACATCGGATCTGAATCTGGAATGCAACGGCGCCATGGAGATCGGAGGTCATGAGATCAAATGCCACAATGGCTCGGAGGGGTGGCTGACACTGGAACAGGCAGTGGCAAAGTCCTGTAATGTGTCCATGATGAAGATCGCGCAGGCTCTGGGAAAAGAAGAGTTCTGTGAGTTCCAGCAGATATTCAATATCGGCTTAAAGACCAATATCGATCTGGCCGGGGAGGCCAGGACAGCGGGGCTGGTCTATGTGGCGGAAAATATGGGGCCTACGGATCTGGCCACCAACAGCTTCGGCCAGAATTTTAACGTGACCATGATTGAGATGATCACGGGATTCTGCTCCCTGATCAACGGGGGATATTACTATGAACCCCATGTGGTGAACAAGATTACCAATGCCAGCGGCGCCACGGTGAAGAACATTGAGCCAAGAGTCTTAAAGCAGACCATATCGGAATCCACTTCCGAGCTGGTCAGACAGTACTGCAGAGCCGTGGTGGAATACGGAACCGGCGTGACGGCCAGGCCGGCAGGATACATGATAGGCGGCAAAACAGGCACGGCGGAGACCATAGACCCCAATACACACAAGCGCTCCGAGCGGGAGCATGTGGTATCCTTTATCGGATATGCACCGGCGGATGATCCCCAGGTGGCAATCTATGTGGTCATAGACAGAGCCAACGCGGACCGCCAGGACAATGCCAGATTCGCCACGAAGATTGTGCGCAATATTCTCACCGAGGCGCTTCCTTATCTGAACATTTTCATGACAGAAGAGGTTACGGAGGAGGAGAGGCGGGAGCTGGAGGCGCTGCAGCTGTCCATTACCAACCAATATACCCAGATCCCTGAGGGAGAGCCCCAGGGCGGAACGGAGGGCGGCCAGCCTGGAGAGGGAGACGAAACCGGAAGCAGCCAGCCGGAGGGCGGCCAGGATCCCGGGGGCGGCCAGCCAGGCACCGGGGAAGACGGAGCCGCAGGCCAGAATCCGACGCAGGGCGATACCCAGGGCGGGGAGGGCCAGACCGGAGAGCCCGCCGGCCCCGGAGAATCGGTGCCGAATCCCGATATCCCGGTGAACCCCAATCTTCCCGCCAATCCGGGCATAGAGTAAAACGGTTATCATAACCTTATGGAGACAGGAATAAAGTATAGTAACATTGATCCATGAGGCACATATGCTGACAGACAACAATAAAATATTCCACAGAAAGAAGATTCTGACGATTTTTCTTGTCTGTACCGGCATTTTTCTGGGGCTGTTTATCAGGCTGGTGTATCTGTGCGTGTGGAGAGCGGAGCATTATTCCGCAATGGCCACACAGCTCCACGAGAGGGAACGCAGCATCAAGGCCGCCAGGGGCCGTATCCTTGACCGTAACGGCACAGTGCTGGCAGACAACAGGACCGTGTGCACCATATCCGTCATCCATAACCAGGTGGAGAATCCGGAGGAGGTCATTGCGGTATTAAGCAGGGAACTGGAGCTTACGGAAGAGTATGTAAGGAAACGTGTGGAGAAGTATTCCTCCATGGAGCGGATCAAAAGTAATGTAGACAAGGAACTGGGAGATAAGATCCGGGAATACGATCTGGCCGGAGTCAAGGTGGATGAAGATTACAAACGATATTACCCCTATGATGAGCTGGCCAGCAAGGTCTTGGGCTTTACAGGCGGCGACAATCAGGGAATCATTGGGCTGGAGGTGATATATGACGAATATCTGCAGGGAGAGCCCGGCGAGATTCTGACCGTGACAGACGCTAAGGGTATTGAAGTGGAATCGGCGGGAGAGCGGCGGGTAGAGCCGGAGAGCGGCCTTGATCTTTACATCAGCCTTGACCGCAACATTCAGGCCTATGCCACCCAGCTTGCCGAACAGGCCCTTGCCACCAAGGAGGCGGACAGTGTGTCCATCCTGGTGATGAATCCCCAAAACGGAGAAATCTACGCCTGCGTCAATGTGCCGGAGTTTGATCTGAACAATCCCTTTGAGCTCCCCGAGGGAACCCCTGAGAATATCAGTGAGGAGGAAGCCCAGAACATCTTAAACGGACTCTGGCGCAACGGCTGCATCAACGATACCTATGAACCGGGTTCCACATTCAAGATCATTACGGCTGCGGCAGGCCTGGAATCCGGCGTGGTGACGCCGGAAAGCAATTTCAATTGTCCGGGCTTTATCATGGTGGATGACAGACGAATCCACTGCCACAAAAGAACGGGACACGGCAGCCAGGATTTTACCCATACCATGATGAATTCCTGCAACCCGGCCCTGATCACCGTGGGACTGCGGCTGGGAGTGGACGATTATTATAACTATTTCGAGAAGTTCGGCCTGAAGAAAATGACCGGCGTGGATTTGCCGGGAGAGGCCGGAACCATTATGCACAAGAAAGAGGACATGGGAAACGTAGAGCTTGCGACAGTGGCTTTCGGCCAGTCCTTTCAGATTACGCCCATACAGCTTTTGACTACCGTATCCTCCATCATAAACGGAGGAAAGCGGATTACGCCCCATTTCGGTATCCAGACCGTGGATGCGCAGGGAAATGTGGCGGAGCGATTTACATACCCGGTATCCGAGGGCATTGTGTCAGGGGAGACCAGCTCTACCATGCGGGGAATTCTGGAGATGGTGGTGCAGGAGGGGAGCGGCTCCAACGGCAAAGTGGAGGGGTTTCGCATCGGCGGCAAGACAGCCACCAGCCAGACGCTTCCCAGAGGCAGCGGACGCTATATTGCTTCTTTCATCGGATTTGCCCCGGCACAGGATCCTCAGGTGATCGCCATTGCAATCGTGAACAATCCCAAGGGAGTCTACTACGGCAGTCAGGTAGCTGCACCGATTGTACGACAGCTTTATGAGAATATTCTTCCCTATCTGGGCATAGAATAATATTTGTGAGAGGGATGACAAATGGGCAAGATCAGTATTACAGCAGTCATGTTTTCTTTCTTTGTAAGCGCGTTTTTGGGGCCTGTGCTGATTCCTTTCCTCAGATGGCTCAAATGCGGCCAGATGGTCAGGAGCGACGGTCCTGCCGCTCATCTGAAGAAAATGGGCACGCCCACCATGGGAGGTATATTGATTCTGTTCAGCGTCACAGCCACCTCCCTGCTGTTCATTAAGGACTATCCGAAGATAGCTCCGGTGCTGCTTTTGACAGTGGGATTCGGACTGGTAGGGCTGCTGGATGATTACATAAAAATAGTATACAGACGCTCCATGGGGCTTTCGCCCTGGCAAAAGCTTTTGGGGCAGCTTCTGGTCACAGGTCTCTTTGTCTGGTATCTGACAAGGTACACAGATGTGAGTCTTGCCATGAGAGTGCCTTTCCTGTCCTGGCGGTACCTGGATTTTGGCATCTGGAATGTGCCTATTGCGTTTTTTGTCACCTTAGGGACGGCAAACGGGGCAAACTTCACGGATGGGCTGGATGGGCTGGCGGCAAGCGTTACTTTGATGATCGCGGTGTTCTTCTCCGTGGTGGCCATAGGCACTTCGGCGGGGATTGAACCGATTACCTGTGCGGTGGCCGGCGCGCTGATGGGATTTTTGCTTTTTAATGTACATCCGGCCGCAGTGTTCATGGGGGATACCGGGTCCCTTGCCCTGGGAGGGTTCGTCGCGGGCTGCAGCTACATGCTGCAGATGCCGCTGTACATAGTAATTATCGGTATGATCTATCTGGCGGAGGTGTGCTCCGTGATCCTGCAGGTGGGCTATTATAAGCTAAGCGGGGGAAAGCGGATCTTCCGGATGGCGCCGCTGCACCATCATTTCGAGCTTGGCGGATGGTCGGAGACGAGGATCACTGCGCTGTTCACCATCGTCACGGCTTTGATGTGTCTGGTGGCCCTGCGGGGCCTTTGACCGGTACCGGCGGCTTTTGCGTCTGTGGGGGCGGAACCGGAATAACAGCAAGAAAGGAACGGAAATGAAATCAGAAGAAAAATTCCGAGGGATAAAATTCCTTGTGGTTGGCTCAGGCGTAAGCGGAATCAGCGCCGTTGCCTGTCTGGAACATATGGGAGCCGAAGTCGTGCTTTACGACAGCAATGAAAAACTGTGCGAAAAGGATCTGAGAGCGCTGCTTCCAAAGGAAAGCAAGGCAGTCTGTGTGGCGGGAGAATGTCCGGAAGCGGTTCTGGAAGAGACACAGACTGTGGTATTAAGCCCCGGAGTGCCCACGGATATCCCGCTTGTGAACCGTCTGCGGGAGAGGGGCGCGGAAATCATAGGGGAGATCGAGCTGGGATTCTTACGGGAGAGAGGCAGAGTGGCTGCGATCACAGGCACCAACGGCAAGACCACTACCACCACCCTGGTAGGCGAGATCATGAAAGCGCATTTAGGAGCGGAAAATGTATTCGTGGTGGGCAATATCGGAGATCCCTATACCGCGGAATCCGGAAAAACCACCGCAAAATCCGTGACAGTGGGAGAGATCAGCTCTTTCCAGCTGGAGACTACAAAAAGCTTTCACCCGGCGGTATCCGCAATTTTGAACATAACGCCGGATCATCTCAATCGCCACCACACCATGGAGGCCTACATATCGGCAAAGGAGCATATTGCGGCAAAACAGACAAAAGACGATATCTGTGTCTTGAACTATGAGAATGAGTATACCAGGAGGTTCGGTGAGAGATGCCCTGCCGGAGTCGTGTATTTTTCCTCGAAGAGAGAGCTGGAGGAGGGGTATTATCTAAAAGGGGACCAGATATGCAAAAGCGGATCCGGACACAGAGAAGCGCTTTTGGACATCCACCGGGACATGCGGCTGGTGGGCCTGTGTAATGTGGAAAACGTCATGGCCGCCATTGCCATTGCCCAGGGGATGGGAGTGCCCATGAATACCATATTAGACGTTGTGAGAGACTTCAGGGCAGTGGAGCACCGCATAGAATTTGTGGCCACAAAAGGAGGCGTGGATTATTACAACGACTCCAAGGGGACCAATCCCGACGCGGCCGTCCAGGGGATCCGGGCCATGAGGAAACCGACGATTTTGATCGGCGGAGGATACGACAAGGGCAGCGACTATGACGAGTGGATCGAGAGCTTTGAGGATAAGGTGAAATGTCTGGTGCTGATCGGACAGACAAAGGAAAAGATCGCGGAATGCGCCAGAAGACATGGCTTTGAGAGAATCCGTTTTGCCGACACCTTTGAGGAATGTCTGAAGCTGTGCACGGAGCTTGCTCAGAGCGGCGATGCGGTGCTTTTGTCCCCGGCTTGTGCCAGCTGGGGAATGTTCCCGAACTATGAAGAGAGAGGACGCCTCTTTAAGGAATATGTGAATCGGTTATAGAATGGGGTGTATGGATGAGGGCACAGGCGAACCTGAAACGGAAGAAAAAAGAGCAGTCGGAATACTTTTTTGACTACAGCCTTTTGTTTATCGTATTGTTCCTGCTGGGCTTCGGGCTGGTGATGATCTATTCGGCCAGTTCCTATGAGGCATTCCAGGAGTATGAGGACACTACATTTTATATGAAGAGACAGCTGACGGCCATAGTCATCGGGATGGTGCTGATGATTATTGTGTCGAATATTCCCTACCATTTCTGGGAACGGTTTGCGCTGCTTGGATACATAGTGTCCATGGCGCTGATACCGGTGGTGTTGACCCCGCTGGGCGTGGAGTCCCACGGAGCCAGACGGTGGATCAAGATTCCCGGCATCGGATTCAACCTCCAGCCTGCGGAGGTGGCAAAGCTGTGCCTGATTCTGTTTCTGGCAGTGATGGTGTGCAAGATCGGAAAAAATGTGCGCACCATGAAAGGGTTCCTCCTCATGATCCTCCTGCCCATGCCCGTGGTGCTGGAGGTGTACCGGATCACAAAAAATCTGAGCTCGGCCATTATCATTTTGGGGATTTCCGTGCTGATGGTATTTGTGGCCAGCCCGGATTACAAAAAGTTTATTATCATGGGAGTCCTGGTGGTAGCCGCGGCAGTTTTGATAGTATTCCTGGCAGTGTCTTCCACCCAGAATGCGGCGGAGGGCGAGGAGGTAAACTTCCGTTTCGGGAGAATCGCCACATGGCTGAATCCGGAGAGCGATGCCACGGGCACGGGCTTCCAGACACTGCAGGGTCTCTACGCCATCGGAAGCGGCGGCGTCTGGGGCAAAGGATTAGGCCAGAGTATGCAGAAGCTGAATTTCCTGCCTGAAGCCCAAAACGACATGATCTTCTCCATTATCTGCGAGGAGCTGGGACTGTTCGGCGCCGTGGCCGTGCTGATCATGTTCATTATGCTGCTGTGGCGCATGATGGTGATCGCCAACAATGCCCCGGATCTGTTCGGCGCCATGCTGGTGGTGGGGGTCATGGGGCATATTGCCATACAGGCTATTTTGAATATTGCAGTGGTTACAAACAGCATCCCAAATACGGGGATATCACTCCCTTTCATCAGCTACGGAGGCTCATCGGTGATGTTTCTGCTCATTGAGATCGGGCTTGTCTTAAGCGTGGCAAGGCGGATACAGCTGAAAGAACTCTGAAAGGGCAGTTTTGCGCAGGTTCTTTGGCGGTCTGTAGTGGGACAAGGTACGCTTCGGGCATTTCCCTCATAGGATAGAATATGCAATCAATGAAGCCGGACGGTGGTTTATGGATTCTATTCGTATTCAGGGCGGAATTGCCCTGCAGGGAAAGGTTCGTATACAAGGTTCTAAAAATGCCGCTTTGCCCATTCTGGCAGCTACACTGCTTTGTGAAGACAATTCTTTCATCAGGAACTGTCCCAGAATAGCGGATGTATATTCAATGGTCAGCCTCCTGAAAAGCTTAGGCTGCAGCATCCGTTGGCAGGAGACAGGCATTGCTGTGAATTCTTCCCGGGTGCACAGGGCCCAAATGCCCAGGGACGCGGTAAAAGGGATGCGTTCTTCGCTGTGTCTTTTGGGAGCATTGATCGGGAGATGCAGCGAGGTGGTCATGGAGCATCCCGGGGGATGTGTGATCGGGGAGCGTCCCATTGACCTGCATCTGGCTGCGCTTGGCCGGATGGGAGTGGAATTTGAGGAAGACGAAAGGTATCTGAAAGCGTTTTCTCACAGACTGCACGGAGCCGCTGTCAGTCTGCCTTTTCCCTCTGTGGGAGCCACGGAAAATATTATTCTGGCAGGTGTGATGGCAGACGGGGATACAGTATTGGAGGGGGCTGCCAGAGAGCCTGAAGTCTCGGCCCTGTGCGTATTTTTGCAGCAGTGCGGGGCATGGATAGAGGGAACTGGGAGCGACAGACTTATCATACACGGCGGCAGACGGCTGTATGGCACGGATTTCACGGTGCCTGCGGACAGAATTGTAGCGGGGACTTATCTGTTCGGCTGCATCGGCGCCGGAGGCAGCGTCCTTTTGGAACAGGCTCCGGAAGAGGAGATGCAGGCAGTGCTGG
>CAJTZD010000029.1:0-18392 GCA_910584235.1 uncultured Acetatifactor sp. | reverse complement strand
TATATACAGGCCCCGGAAAGACCTAAGGCCATAGAACTGGTCACGGCGCCTTACCCGGGTTTCCCTACGGATCTTCAGTCCCTGGTGCTGGCTGTGGAGACAAAAGGAAAAGGATCCAGCCGCATTGAGGAGCGGATTTTTGAGAATCGGTTCCGGATTGTGGAGGAACTGGAAAAAATGGGGGCCTCTGTGGAGGTGAGCGATTTTAGGAGCGCGCTGGTCCACGGCGTGGAGACGCTGCGGGGCGCCCGTGTGGAGGCAAAGGAACTGCGGGGCGGTGCAGCCCTGGTGGTGGCCGGACTGATGGCAGAGGGAGAGACTATTGTGTCCGGATGTCCCTATATCTATCGGGGATATGAGAATATAGGCCGGGATTTCAGAGAATTAGGAGCGCGTGTGACAAGTGTTTAGGAAAAGCAGAGTAGGCATCTGGATTTTGCTGGCCATGGTGTTTTTGGCGGCAGGCGGGACAGCAGTTTATTTGAAAGAGACATATACCGTTGAGACAGTATATGTGGAGGGAAATGTCCATTATACGGAGGAAGAAATCAAGGCCATTGTTATGAGCGGGCCTTTTGGGGACAATTCCCTCTATCTTTCCTTAAAGTACAAGAATAAGGGGATAGAGGGCATCCCCTTTGTAGATGTGGTGGATGTGGATATTCTCTCTCCGGATACGGTCAAGATCATCGTGTACGAAAAAACGCTGACAGGCTGTGTGCGGTATCTGGATACCTATATCTATTTCGACAGGGACGGATACGTGGTGGAGAGCTCGGGCCTCAGGACAGCCGGCGTGCCCCAGATCATGGGGCTGCGCTTCGACCACATGGTTACGGGGGAAAAGCTGCCCGTGGGAAATGAGGAGATCTTTGACAGTATTTTGAGCATTACGCAGCTGCTGCAGAAGTATGAGCTGGCATCGGACAAGATCTATTTCAACAAATCAGGGGCCGTAACATTGTATTTTGACCAGGTCAAGATCGCTCTGGGCAACGACAGCTCCACCCTGGAGGACAAGCTGATGCTCCTTTCGCAGCTTTTGCCCAATCTGAAAGGAAAAAAAGGTACCCTGCAGATGCAGACCTATGACGCAAACAGCGGCAAATATGTTTTCAAGCCGGAGACATGACTTCGGTTGAGGAATGTTTGGGGAATATTTGGAGTATTTTTCATAAAAAATAGTTGATTAATTTGAAAAATGATTATATGATAGTAGAAGCGGAAATGAAGAGATGGGAAAAGGAGGGTTTACCTTTGCTTGAGATTAAGACGAACGATGCTGAATCTGCTGCCAAGATTATTGTGGTCGGTGTGGGAGGCGCAGGTAATAATGCTGTAAATAGAATGATTGACGAACAGATTGACGGTGTGGACTTTATCGGAGTCAATACGGACAAGCAGGCCCTGCAGCTGTGCAAGGCTCCGAAGCTTTTGCAGATCGGGGAGAAGCTGACCAAAGGACTGGGCGCGGGAGCGAAGCCGGAGATCGGGGAGAAAGCAGCGGAGGAGAGCGCGGAAGAGATATCCGCCGCGCTGAAAGGATCGGACATGGTATTCGTCACTTGCGGCATGGGAGGCGGCACGGGAACCGGCGCGGCCCCTGTGGTGGCCAAGCTTGCAAAGGACATGGGCATCCTTACCGTGGGCGTGGTGACTAAGCCTTTTCGGTTTGAGGCCAGGACCCGCATGGTGAATGCCATTAACGGCATTGAGCGGATCAAGGAGAATGTAGATACTTTAATCGTGATTCCCAATGATAAACTCTTGCAGATCGTAGACCGGCGCACTACCATGCCGGAGGCGCTGAAAAAAGCGGATGAAGTGCTGCAGCAGGCGGTACAGGGTATTACGGACCTGATCAATCTGCCGGCTATCATCAACCTGGACTTTGCTGACATTCAGACAGTCATGAAAGACAAGGGCATCGCCCACATCGGCATCGGCGAGGGCAAGGGCGACGACAAGGCGCTGGCGGCTGTGAAGATGGCTGTGGAGAGTCCTCTGCTGGAGACTACCATCAGCGGGGCCACAGACGTTATTCTCAATGTGTCCGGGGATATCTCCCTGCCGGATGCCAGCGATGCGGCTGATTTTGTACAGAGTCTGACGGGAGAGGATGTGAATATCATCTTCGGCGCTATGTATGACGAGTCCAAGTCCGACAGCTGTACCGTCACGGTGATTGCCACCGGATTAGAGGAGGAGGGCGGTTCGTCCGCGTCTCAGTCCAGGTTCGGGACGGGCAGCATGTACAGACAGCAGAATGCCCATCTGGGAGCAGGAGGCCTCAAAGGCCTGAACACACAGTCCGCGCAGCCTGCTTCCGGCCAGGCGAATCCTGCCCAGGGTATTCAGAAGCCCGTGGACATCCGCAGTTCCGTGGAGGAGAAGACATTAAAGATTCCCGATTTCCTGCAGAGAAAATAGCGGACCGCATCGGATCAGAAAACAGATAGGATATAGGGCCTGGCGAGAGATCGCCGGGCCCTTTTTGTCGAAAAATTCTTGGGATTTCGCCCTGTGTTTGACAAATTCTTGCGTCCAATCCCTTTATAATGATTATGAAAAGGATGATGCAGATGCACTATGAGCTATATATTGACAGTGTGTTCTTTCTCAACTTTATTATGAATCTCTACCTGTTGCTTTTGGTGGACAGGAGTACCCTGCGCATTGCATCCGCCGGCAGACTGATCATGGGAGCGGCCGCGGGAGCGGTCTGCGCGCTGCTTCCGCTTCTGACGGGCGGGCCGGGGCTCCTGAAGCTTGCGGCAGGAGCCATTGCCGGGACAGCGGGAATGCTCTATATCACTTTTTCCGTGAGGGGGTTTAGAATGTTTCTAAAGCTCCTGGAGAGGCTGGCGGTCTATTCCTTTGGAATGGGCGGCGCTATGCTCTTTTTGATCAGGCTCATACCGGGCCTTAGGGGATTCCTGGGCAGTGTTCCGGGCGTTGTCGGCATGGGCGGCCTTTTTTTCCTGTTGTTTGGACGGTTCCAAAGGGAACTGCACAAAACAGACAGTCTCTGCAGAGCCGTACTGTCCCTACAGGAGAAGAAAATCCGGACAATGGCGCTGATAGATTCCGGCAACAGTCTGTTTGAGCCCATAAGCGGAAAGCCGGTCTGTGTGATAGGCAGGGAGGTATTCAGTGAATTGTGGGAGGGGACACAGGAGGGATTTCGTGTGATTCCCTATCACAGCATCGGAAAAAAGCGCGGTATCCTGCCGGGATACCTGCTTCCTGAACTGATATTGGAGGCAGGAGACATAAAATACCGTTTTACCGATGTGTATGTGGCTGTCAGTGAAGAAAAGATTTCGGCTGAGGACAGTGCGGATGCAGAGCCAGTGAATATGATAATTAATCCCAGACTCTTTGCAGAGGACAAAAAAGGGAGCCGTCGGAGGCGGCAGAATGAGAGGCGTTATGATACTGAAGGTTATGATACCGGGAAAGATGCAGTTCAAGATGATTCACAGGGATAAGCTGTTCTTGCGGAAAGAGGGCGATATCCATTACATAGGCGGAGCCGAGGTACTGCCGCCGCCTTTGGAGCTGGAAAAGGAGAGCCAGGTGATAAACGACCTGGGCACGGAATATGACGATGAGGCCAAGGCCATACTGATTGAACACAATCTGCGTCTGGTGGTGTACATAGCAAAGAAATTCGATAATACCGGTGTGGGGGTGGAGGACCTGATATCCATCGGAACCATCGGCCTGATCAAGTCCATCAATACTTTCAAGCCGGACAAGAATATCAAGCTGGCCACCTATGCATCCAGATGTATTGAGAATGAGATATTGATGTACCTGCGCAGGAACAACAAGACCAGGCTGGAAGTCTCTATCGACGAGCCCCTGAACGTGGACTGGGACGGAAACGAGCTGCTTTTGTCGGATATTCTGGGGACGGATGAGGACGTGATCTACCGGGACATTGAGAACGAGGCAGAGCGCAAGATACTTATGGGAGCTATCAGCAAGCTCTCCGAGCGTGAGAAGAGGATCATCAAGCTGCGGTTCGGGCTGGGCACCAGGGACGGACAGGAGATGACCCAGAAAGAGGTGGCGTCTCTTCTCGGCATCTCCCAGTCCTACATATCCAGGCTGGAAAAGAAAATCATGCGCCAGCTAAAAAAAGAGATGAGCAATCATATTTAGACTATGCAAAAAGGGAAAAATAGGGTAGAATAAATATAGAACGCAAGAGAGCCGGAAATTTGGCCAAAGCACATAGAAATCGGGTATAAAAACGTTGATACAACGAGATGATATATTATCGATGGAATATTTGAAGAAGACGGAGTTTACGGGCTGCCACCAGGGCATGCGCTACCGTCTGGAGGGCGTCACGGACAGCGCGGGGGAGAAGAAGCTGCGCTGTACGGTATGGCCGGAGCCTTTCGCATTTTTTAAGACACCTGACGAGAAAAAGGAAGCTGCCGAGTTTCCTTTTGGGGAGGACGGCGTGGCAGAGGCCATCTGCTGGATGAACGAAATGCTTTCCGGAAAAAAGGAAAACCGGGAATAACAGCCGGACTTTCCGCGAGAATCTGCGGAGAAAACGAAATGCTTGCATATATATATCGGGACATCATGTCCATGGTAAGGTTCTTGCCTTATGGTCTTGCCATGGGGCTTTTATTGGCCGCACTTTTTTTAGGGACAGTGAACAGTATCAGAAAGCGCAGAGGAACCGCGCCTGTACCGAAACTGCCCGTAGCTGCTTTTGTGATCTATCTTTCCCTGATGATCATTATCACTTTTCTGTCCAGAGAGAGCGGCGGGAGCGAGGGATTTGACCTGGAATTGTTCTCTACCTGGGGAATCAACGACAGGAACAATGCCTTTGTAATTGAGAATATACTGCTCTTCGTGCCCTATGGCTTTCTGGCCCCGGCGGCTTTTCGCAGGTACAGGCATTTCCTGCGCTGCCTGGCGCTGGGAGCCATGACAAGCCTGTGCATCGAGACCATGCAGCTTATCACGGGGCGGGGGATTTTTCAGATAGACGATATCCTTACCAATACGCTGGGCGCAGTCATAGGTTTCCTGGCGTATTGGGGCTTTATGTTGCTTTTTGCAGGGAAACGGAGAAGACACACTCGTGGTAATGCTTCCTGACCAGGCCCCGGGTCCGCCTTTCACTCCAGCATCTTTTTCAGCTCGTCCACAAAGGTGTTCACATCCTTGAACTCCCGATAGACTGAGGCAAAGCGTACGTAAGCCACAGCGTCCAGATCCTTTAGCTTGTTCATCAAAAGCTCGCCGATGACCTGGCTGGAGATTTCCTTTTCCTCCCGGCTGAAAAGATCATTTTCCACCGAGTCCACCAGCCTTGTGATCTCCTGGGCGCTCACCGGCCTCTTGTGGCAGGCACGCAGCAGTCCGCCCTCTATCTTGGAACGGTCGTAAGTCTCCCGGTTATCATCCTTTTTAATGATGATCAGGGGGATGGTTTCAATTTTCTCATAGGTGGTAAAACGCTTTCCGCACTCATCGCAGGCCCGCCTGCGCCGGATGGAGTTGTTCTCCTCCGCGGGACGCGAATCGATCACTCTTGTGTTCTCGTGATTGCAATAAGGACATTTCATGATGATACCCCCTTTATGTCACTGGGCGCTTTGGCGCGCATAGCGATTCACAGCCATTTCTGACAGCGCAGGGCGAAAGCCCTGCGCAACCTTTTACCTTATCCTAAACGTACCATATTCAGCAGTGAATGTCAACGAGAATAATGTCCGGCCCGATCTGTCTGATATCCTTAAAGGGAATCACGATGTTAGGATCGCAGTTTATGAATCCAAGCAGCCTGTTTCCCCCCGGCACCATGATTTTGCAGATACAGCCGCTGCAGGGGTCGAACTCCAGGTCGCATACCCTGCCCAGCTTTTTGCAGTTATTGATGTTGATCACGTCCTTGCTCTTAAGTTCCGAATAAAGCATGGAAATCCCTCCTTTTAAAATCGCTGCGCGACGGCGCTAAATTGGCTTATTATACTGATATGCGGCATAGGGGAATAAATTTCGCTTTCTCATACGCTCCGGGAATATTTTTGTGTCTGGGGTACATACTACCACTATAATCCAACGCGCCGCAAGGCGCAGAAATGAGGAAGGAAATGACACAGGGAAAAGTGGAAATCTGCGGGGTGAACACATCCAAGCTCCCGTTGCTGAAAGCGGAGGAAAAGGAAGCTCTCTTCCAGCAGATCGAGGCCGGCGATGAGAGAGCCAGGGAGGCCTATATCGAAGGGAATCTGCGGCTGGTCCTAAGCGTCATCAAGCGCTTCTCATCCAGCAATGAAAATGTGGACGACCTGTTCCAGATAGGCTGCATCGGCCTGATCAAGGCCATCGATAATTTCGACACCTCCCTGAACGTAAAGTTCTCTACCTACGCAGTGCCTATGATCATCGGCGAAATCCGGCGTTTCCTTCGGGACAACAGCGCTATGCGCGTGTCCCGCTCTCTGAAGGACACCGCCTATAAGGCCATTTATGCCAGAGACAGTCTCACCAGAAAAAATCTGAAAGAGCCCTCCATTGAGGAAATTGCCACGGAGATAGGCATTGCCAAGGAGGACATCGCCTATGCGCTGGACGCCATTCAGAATCCCATGAGCCTTTACGAGCCCATTTTGACGGACGGCGGCGATACCCTCTATGTGATGGACCAGATCAGCGACAAGAAGAACAAGGAAGAGAATTGGGTGGAGCATCTCTCCTTAAGCGAAGCCATGAAGCGTCTCAATGCCAGGGAGCATGAGATCATCTCCCTGCGCTTCTTCGAGGGCAAGACCCAGATGGAGGTGGCGGAAGCCATCGGCATCTCCCAGGCCCAGGTGTCCCGGCTGGAGAAGAATGCCCTGCGCGCCATGCGAAGTTACCTCACCGAGTAAAGCCGGGCACCCTGTTCCCGGCCGCTTCCATGAGGGAAGAATGCCCCGGACCGGATTCCGAACCCGCCTGACTTATCCGTTCAAATGCCGGTGTATACCCGTTTACGCCATCAGGCCACCTTTCTTTTTTAAAAAACGATTCAGACACAGGAGGTAAAGCACGGCCAGGGTCAGCTGTCCGGCTAAAAGCCCCCACAAAAATCCCCTGACACCCACCTGCGGCACGGCCAGGAAGATAAAGGCCAGGCGGATCAACAGGCAGATTACATTCATCACAAAGGTATGCCCCGCCAGCCCAAGCCCCTGGAGGATGCTGGAGAGAGTGGTATCCAGGTAGAGGAAAGGGCAGATGAAGCCCAGGGTGGTGATAAAATAGCCTGCCAGAGGGCTGTTAAAGAGTGCGGTGCCGGCCCAGTTGCCAAACAGGACGAACACCCCCAGGCATCCAAAGCCCATGAGGCCGCAGTATTTCACGGTGCGCACCGTGGCGTCCCGGACCGCTTTCATGTTGCCCAGGGCATAATTTTCCGAGATAATGGGCAGCAGCAGCACGGCCACGGAGCCGGTGAGGGCATTGGGAAAGTAGATAAAGGGCATTGCCATGCCGGTGAACACGCCGTAGACGCTTAAGGAGGTGGCGGCATCGTAGCCGTAGAGGCGCAGTCTGGAGGGAATGGATACGGCTTCCACGCTCTGCAAAAGGTTCAGCACGATGCGGTTGGCGGTAAGGGGCAGAGCCATGGCCAAAAGCTTCCCACAGAGCACAGGGGTGGAACCCGGCCGGGAGCCGCTTGCAGAGCGGCGCAGATCCCTCCCGGAAAGGGGGGCTTTGTTCGCGGCACGGGAGGGACTTCTCCCGGGGAGGATGGCGGCAATGGTAAGCAGCATGGATGCCAGCTCTCCCACCGTAAGCCCCAGTACCGCCACGCCGATGGAGGGCACATGCCCCGCAGCCAGGATGCGGGAGGAAACTATGTATACACAGCCCACGCGGACAAGTTGCTCCAGAAGCTGTGCTCCGGCCGGAATTCCGGCCTTTTTTATACCGTAGAAATAGCCGTTGATGCAGGAATGCACCGCGCTCAAGGGCACGGAAAAGGACAGGATGCGAAGCATGGCGGCTGTGCGCGGCTCCTGCAGGAAGCTTACGGCGATGGTGTCTGCAAAAAAGAACAGTACTGCATTGCACAACAGGGAAAGGGGCAGGGAAATACCAAGCCCCAATACAAGAGGGCGGCGGGAGGGCGCCTCCTTGGTGGCCGCCTGCTCCGCCACCAGCTTGGAGATGGCGGTCTGATACCCGGCGGCAGTCAGGGAAAAGGACAGAGACAGAACAGGGCCGAGCAACTGATAGATGCCCATGCCCTCCTCCCCGAACAGCCGGGACAGATAGATGCGGTACAAAAAGCCTATGAGACGGGTTGCAATGCCGGTGGCGGTAAGGATGAAAGTGCCGACGATTAAGGGATGACGTTGCTTTGCGTTCATAATAACAGGAGGAAACTTTCGTTTTTCCCATTATATTCCGATTGAACAGTTGACAGAACAGAAAGGCGGTGATATACTGGACCTATAAACCTAGTGGATAGATATGAAATAAAACACAGGCCTTGCTGCCAAAGGCGCGTTAAGCATCCGGGCGATTTATGCAGGGCGAAAAACGGAGAGGAAAAATGATATATCTGGATAATGCAGCCACTACAAGGACGGCCCCTGAGGTATTGGAGGCCATGCTACCGTATTTTACGGAAATCTACGGCAATCCCAGCGCCATCTATTCCCTGGGCTCTGCCGGGAAAAAGGCGATTGGCGAGGCCAGGAGGACCATCGCCGCAGCCCTGGGCGCCCGGCAGGAAGAAATCTACTTCACGGCAGGCGGAACCGAGGCGGACAACTGGGCCATTAAGGCAGCGGCGGAGAGCTGCAGCGGAAAGGGGAAGCACATCATCACCACCAAGATAGAGCATCACGCGGTCCTGCATACCTGTGAATACCTGGAAAAAAGAGGGTACCGGGTAACCTATCTGGACGTGGACGGGGACGGCCTGGTGGATCCCCAGGCCCTTAAGGCGTCTATCCGGCCCGACACCATTCTGATCAGCGTCATGTTTGCCAACAATGAGATCGGCACCATCGAACCGATCAGGGAGATCGGCGCCATTGCCAGAGAGCATGGTATCCTGTTCCATACGGACGCTGTGCAGGCTTTCGGGCAGATTCCTATTCATGTGGAGGAGCTGAACATTGACATGCTCAGCGCCAGCGCCCATAAGCTGAACGGCCCCAAGGGCATCGGAATGCTCTATATCCGCTCGAATGCGAAAATCCCCTCCCTGATACACGGCGGAGCCCAGGAGAGAAACAAAAGGGCCGGCACGGAGAATGTTCCGGGTATCGTGGGCTTCGCCGCCGCCGTTTCCAGGGCGCAGCGCATGATGGAGGAGAAAGGCCGGAAAGAAAGAGAGCTTCGGGATTATCTGATCGGGCGGATTGAGAGGGAGATTCCCTACTGCCGCTTAAACGGCCATCGGGACAAACGTCTCCCCGGCAACGTGAACATTTCTTTTCAATTTATAGAGGGGGAATCCCTGCTGATCATGCTGGACATGAGGGGCGTATGCGCTTCCAGCGGCTCCGCCTGTACATCCGGTTCGCTGGATCCCTCCCATGTATTGCTGGCAACAGGGCTGAGACATGAGGAGGCTCACGGGTCGCTGCGCATGACCCTCTCCGAAGAGAATACGAAAGAAGAGCTGGACGAAGTGGTGGGGCATTTAAAGGAGATTGTACAGAGACTTAGGGATATGTCGCCCCTGTATGAGGACTTTGTAAAATCTCCAAAAGAGCAGTATAACCGCTGAATCGGCTCCGACAGGATACAAAGGGAGCAGGAGGGAATCCGGCGATTTGGAAATTGTATATTAGCGGCAGCACAGGAGGAGATATGTACAGCGAAAAAGTAATGGATCATTTTCAGAATCCCAGAAACATGGGGGAGATAGAGGACGCCGGCGGCGTGGGGACTGTGGGAAACGCCAAATGCGGGGATATTATGCGGATATATCTGGACGTGGATGATAACGGGATTATCCGGGAGGCGAAGTTCAAAACATTCGGCTGCGGGGCAGCCGTGGCCACCAGCTCCATGGCTACGGAGCTGGTGAAAGGTAAGAGCATACAGGAAGCCCTGCAGGTGACCAACAAGGCGGTGATGGAGGCTTTGGACGGGCTCCCTGCGGTGAAAGTGCACTGTTCCCTGCTGGCGGAGGAGGCCATTCATGCCGCTCTCTGGGACTATGCACAGAAGAAAGGAATTGTCATCCAGGGTCTGAAAGAACCCAAAGCCGATATTCATGAGGAGGAAGAGGCCGGCTGAAAACAAATCTTACCCAATATCTGGACAAGTCCCTGCAATTCTGATACAATCATACTGTCTCGCGGCAGCGGGCAGGAAAACTGCCAGGGGACATCATTTATGTAAAGGAATGGGGAAGATTTGATGGAGTCCAAAAAAACAGATCAGAGCAGAATCCGCAATTTCTGCATCGTAGCGCATATAGACCACGGCAAATCCACCTTGGCCGACCGCATTATTGAACATACGGGCCTGCTGACCAGCAGGGAGATGCAGGCCCAGGTGCTGGACAACATGGACCTGGAGCGGGAGAGGGGCATCACCATCAAGGCTCAGGCCGTGCGAACCGTGTACAGGGCCCGGGACGGGGAGGAGTATATCCTGAACCTGATAGACACTCCCGGCCATGTGGATTTCAACTATGAGGTCAGCCGCTCCCTGGCGGCCTGCGACGGCGCCATTCTCGTGGTGGACGCGGCACAGGGGATTGAGGCCCAGACGCTGGCCAATGTATATCTGGCTCTGGACCACGACCTGGACGTGATTCCGGTGATCAATAAGATTGATCTGCCCAGCGCCGAGCCGGAGCGGGTCATAGACGAGATTGAGGACGTAATAGGGCTGGAGGCCCGGGACGCTCCTCTCATATCCGCGAAAAACGGCATCGGCATTGAGGACGTGCTGGAGCAGATTGTGAAGAAGATACCCGCCCCCAAGGGGAATCCGGACAGCCCGTTACAGGCGCTGATTTTTGACTCCCTATATGATTCCTACAAGGGAGTGATCATTTTCTGCAGAATTATGGAGGGAAGCGTTCGGAAAGGAACAAAAATTCGCATGATGGCCACCGGCGCCAAGGAGGAGGTCGTGGAGGTAGGGGTCTTCGGCGCGGGCCGGTTCATCCCCTGCGAAGAGCTTTCGGCGGGTATGGTGGGCTATATCACGGCCTCTATCAAAAACGTGAAAGACACGGCAGTCGGCGATACCGTCACGGACGATGACAATCCCTGTAAGGACCCCCTGCCCGGCTATAAAAAGGTGCAGTCCATGGTATACTGCGGCTTCTACCCGGCGGACGGGGCAAAGTATCCGGATCTGCGGGACGCGCTGGAGAAGCTCCGGCTCAACGATGCGGCCCTGCAGTATGAGCCGGAGACCTCAGTGGCGCTGGGATTCGGCTTCCGCTGCGGCTTCCTGGGGCTGCTGCATCTGGAGGTGATCCAGGAGCGCCTGGAGAGGGAGTACAACCTGGACCTGGTGGCCACTGCCCCCGGGGTGGTATACAAGGTATTCAAGACTAATGGAGAGATGATCGAACTGACCAACCCCTCCAATCTCCCGGACCCCTCCGTAATCGAACATATGGAGGAGCCCGTGGTCAGCGCGGAAATCATGGTGACCAGCGAGTTCATCGGCTCCATTATGGAGCTGTGCCAGGAGAGGCGGGGACGGTACCTGGGCATGGAGTACATCGAGGCCAGCCGGGCGCTGCTTAAGTATGAGCTTCCGCTGAATGAGATCATATACGACTTTTTCGACGCGTTAAAGTCCAGGTCAAAAGGCTATGCCTCCTTTGATTATGACATCAAGGGCTATGAGCCATCCAAGCTGGTGAAACTGGATATTTTGATAAACAAAGAAGAAGTAGACGCTCTTTCGTTTATCGTCCATGCGGATTCAGCCTATGAGAGAGGCCGGAGGATGTGCGAGAAGCTGAAAGAGGAGATTCCCAGGCATCTGTTCGAAATTCCCATCCAGGCGGCCATAGGCGGCAAGGTCATCGCCAGGGAGACCGTGAAAGCCATGCGCAAGGACGTGCTGGCCAAATGCTACGGCGGAGACATCACCCGTAAGAAAAAGCTCCTGGAGAAACAGAAAGAGGGCAAGAAGCGCATGCGCCAGATCGGCAATGTGGAGATCCCCCAGAAAGCATTCCTGAGCGTGCTGAAGCTGGATGACGATTGAGTGCGGACGCAAAATGCTGTGGGAGACTGATGCATGAAAACGGCCATGCGGGATAGTAATGGGATAACGATATGAAAGATACGGGGAAAAAGACAAAACCAAAAGAACTGGAACTATATTTCCACATTCCATTTTGTATCAGAAAATGTTTCTACTGTGATTTCCTCTCTGCCCCGGCAGACCGGGAGACTATCGGAATGTATATGGAAGCGCTTCTCGCCGAGACGGAGGGAAGCGCTCTTTCCTATGCGGATTACAGGGTTCCCACCGTGTTCATCGGCGGCGGCACGCCCTCTGTGGCTGCGGCACAGGACATAGAGCGGCTGTTAATGTCCGCGGCAAGGCACTACCGGCTGGACGGAGACGCGGAGATTACCATGGAGGTCAATCCGGGCACTGTCTGCAGAGAAGCCCTGGTCCGCTTTTTGACAGCAGGGATTAATCGTCTGAGCATCGGTCTGCAGTCCGCCGATGACAGGGAACTTGCCGCCATCGGAAGAATCCATACTTGGCAGCAGTTCCTGGACACTTACAGGGAGGCCAGGGAAGCGGGCTTTCGGAATATCAATGTGGACATCATGAGCGCGCTTCCGGGGCAGACCCCTGCCGGATACAGACGGACACTGGAGCAGGTTCTTTCTTTGGAGCCGCCGCCGGAGCATATCTCCGCGTACAGTCTGATACTGGAGGAGGGAACTCCGCTTTTTGCCAGATACGAAAAGGGCAGTCTGGACATACCCGATGAGGACACGGACAGGGAGATGTATCAGATGACGAAAAAAATCCTGGAACAAAGAGGATACAGGCGCTATGAGATATCCAATTATGCCAGGGAGGGCTTTGAATGCCGCCACAATTGCGGTTACTGGCGCAGGAGAAACTACGTAGGTCTGGGATTGGGTGCAGCCTCTCTGGTAGACAATGTCCGCTTCCGGAACGGGGTGGACCTGCAGGCTTATCTGGCCAGTCCTCTGGGCTGCCGGGAGGAGGAGCAGATTTTAAGCCCCGGGGAGCAGATGGAGGAGTTCATGTTCCTGGGGCTGCGCATGACTGATGGAATCAATTGCGGAGAATTCAGGCGGCTGTTCGGCCGGAGCATAGAGGAGGTTTACGGGGATATAGTCAATAAAAACATCAGGGACGGCCTGCTGGAGATTTTGGACGGCCTGTCTGCGAAACGATGGATGCAGCAGGTCCGGCCCGGGAAAAGGCTGGCGCTGACGGAGAGGGGACTGGATCTGAGCAATTATGTGATGGCGCAGTTTTTGCTGTAGGAGGACCGTCGTGAAAAATCGCCTCTTTCTGACAGGAACCATGGACGAAACCGCCACATAAAATATGGTAAGAGTAATCCATGGGGGTTGGCTTGGAGACTTTTCAGAAACCATTGACTCAGGAGGAGGAGGCCGAGTATATCCGACTGCTGCGGCATGGTTCCCCTGAGGAGGCCGGGCAGGCGCAGAAGATTCTGGTGGAGAGGAATCTGCGCCTGGTGGTTCATATTGCAAAAAAATACCAGAACACGGACGAGGATATAGAGGATTTCATTTCCATTGGCTGTATCGGGCTAATCAAGGCCATCAAAACCTTTGACGACAAAAAGGGACGGCTTGCCACCTACGCCTGCAGATGCATAGAGAACGAGCTTTTGATGTTCCTGCGCGGGAAGAAGAAATCCTCCAGGGAGGTATCTCTCTATGAACCAATCGGACAGGACAAAGAGGGGAACGAAATTCATCTGGTGGACGTGATCGAACAGAACCAGCCGGATGTTGTGGAGAGCATGGAACTTTCCGGAAATATCAGGCGGCTGTTCATTCTGATGGACGCCAGCCTGACCCAGAGGGAGAGACAGATCCTGATCATGCGCTATGGCCTGTACGGGAATCGGGAAGTAACCCAGAGCGAGATCGGCGCGAGGCTGGGGATATCGCGGAGCTACCCATCTGTTATTATAGGGATAAAGTTAGGAAAACCATTAAATGGTCTACGGCTTTATCCCTATTTTTATCCCCTATTTATCCACCCCAAACTACCCAAACAGCCCACTACTGCATGGCGGCGCTTGCTGACAACAATTGGCTTCCGCTGGTGGATTTCCGCGCACCAGACGAGCCTGTCCTGTACGACAGCGGGGCCGGCGTCATTATCGCCTGTGGGCTCTTGGAAACTGCAGAGCATGTCCCCTCTTTGGAACAACAGATGTACCGCAATGCCGCTCTGCGTATCTTGCTACGACTTTCTTAAAGAAAGCTTTGGTATACTGCAAAACCAGCCCGCTATGACCAACTGATTGACTGTGGGTTTCACTGGGAAGAGTGGCCGGAGCCGGGAAGCAGCCTTCCGGCAGGAGCGCTGAGGGGATTCCTGGCACCTGATGTGGAGGCAATATCTACAGGCATTTCCAGTCTGGTGTCACAGAGAGGAACGGGTGCTCTTAATCTGTGACGAGGCATATCTGATGATTGACCAGAAAGTGCCCCAGTCCCTTGTATATCTCAGAAACGTGATGAAGCGGGCGAGGAAATATGAGGGCGCGTTGGCTATCATTTCTCATAGCATTGTGGACCTCCCATTCATCGTCCACCTGTTGTCCAGCCCTATCTCCATGTTTGTGGGGTGGGTGCTGGGAGACGGTGCGGTTGAAGCCATTGAGTCTTTCCAGCAGGAATACGGTTATAACCAGAATATTGGCATTTATGACACAGACTATATCAATGGGAGCGGTCAGTCCTATGAGGGCGTAGTATTCACGGATGGCGGCATGGAAGTCATGTACTACAGCCAGATGGACAAGCGGTGGGCAGACGTGATGTACGGTACATCCAGCACCATCGGCCAGGGCGGGTGCGGGCCTACTTCCATGGCGATTGTGGTCTCCACCCTGACAGGAGAGACCCATGACCCTGTGGAACTGGCTCAGTGGTCTGTAGCAAACGGACACCGCTGCGAGGGCAACGGCTCCTACCACAGCCTGATTCCGGCAGCGGCAGCCGCCTATGGGCTGTCCTGCGAGAAGAACCTGGATGCCCAGGGGATTGTGGATGCCCTCTCTTCCGGAAAGCTGGTGGTGGCAATCATGAGCAAGGGGCATTTCACCAGAGGTGGGCATTTCATTGTCCTGCGGGGCGTGACCAGCGAGGGGAAAATTCTGGTGGCAGACCCGGCAAGCTTTGGCAGGAGCCAACAGGAATGGGACTTATCCATTATTATGGACGAATCCAACAAGGCGGCAGATTCCGGCGGCCCTTACTGGGCAATCGGCAGATGACAGGAGGCAGCAGAATATGATTTTATATTTATCATCCACCCAGCATACCAATCTGCTGGACTTTACCGGCTTTTATGAGCCGGACAGCGAGATGCCCATCAAGAAAATGGTGGGGAATTTCGTATTGAAACAGTTCGTGGTCTATGATATGCGCAGCTTTGCCCATTTTACGGATGTGGTGCTTGACCGTCCTGCTTTCGGGGACACAGATGAGGAATTTGCCCAGGCCATCGAGGAATTCCTCACCATGTACTCCGCAAGGGTGACGGTCATCTGCGAGGGGCTTACACGAGCCGACCCACTGTTCCAGTCCTTGCTTGACAGCGGCGTGGGGAATATCGTGTGCGATACAGAGATTGGGGAGATTCAGCAGGAAATCAGGGAGTGCCTGAGCGGCCAGGGCATGACACGGTATGCGGCAAAGGAAAGGCTGTCCAGAGCGGGAGGGCAGGAGCATTACCGCTTTGACTGCAAGAATGTGGTGGTGGCAGTGGCCGGTGCCCAGTCCAGAATAGGAACCACCACAGCAGCCATAGGGCTGAGTACATGGCTGGCTCGTGTAGGTGCGTCCGTGTGCTATGTTGAGAATCATGCAGGCGGCCATCTGGCGGCGCTGGCTCGTGGATATGAGATGGAGGTGGAAGCGGGCGGATGGCAGTTTGGATGGAGATGCTGCTACAGGGAGGGATGTTGGGAGCGATGAAGTAGCAGAAGCACTGCAGGAGGATAAGGCAGAGCAGATTGAGGGACAAATAAAGCATATTAGCTTTGATGCGTTAATGGTTGAAAAAAGGGGAGATGAAAGAGTTGATGAAGTGCAAGGGGATATGGATGGTTGTACGGCAGAGGAACGCATCTGCGGACGGGGGAGGGGTTCAGTTTGGCATCCCCTTGAACTGCTCAGATTAACGGTTTTAGAAAAGTGTAAAAAAGGTATTGTAAACAGGTTGCGGAATGCTGAAAGGGTGATAATAGGGCCTATTTGGGTCGATTCCTCATAGGCCTAACAGTTCAGGGGATACTTCTTAGTTGTTAGGAGAATGGGACAAAATGGACGGAGAAGGATTAATGTGCTTGGGATTTTGCTTTCAGTCGCTGGACGAGGCAGTCGAGCATAGCTTTGGAGTTGCTGTCTATGCAGGCGTTTTTTTTGTGAGGGCAACAATGAAATTTAAGTACTCTCCGCCATACAAATTATCCAGCATATCTTGTGTCTGTAACTGGAGCAAGAGCTCTTTGGATGCTATGGACTCTGCATAGGCATGTGTTCGCCACACTACAGAGCACAGTGTGTGACATCTGGAGATTCAGAGACCGAAAGGTTATAAGTTGCAGCCGTCTTTTTTGCACAAATGACTAGGGACAGAACCCGTACACTTATGAATATACCCATTCTTTCCAAGGGCTCCCGCAGGGACGGCAGTCAATGCTGGTTGTTTTCTCATTCATTCAGTTCGGCCATTTATGAAAGGAGGCTCTGTATGGCAGCTACTAAAAACAAAACCCAGCGGAAACACATCCGCACCGGCGGACTTATACAGCCGAAGATATCAGGTCCCTTACTCTTGACGATGGAACTCACGTCGTTACTCTTTCCGATACAAATATCAGACGCCCGGTCTGCACGGGCGTTGATGTCCATAAGGAGATTCTTCTGGCTGCGGTCTGCCGGACGGATTCGGACACTCTTGGCTTCGTTTTTTATGTCCACCAGTTCGCTTCCGCCAACAGCGACATCCGCCGGATGTCCGAATGGTTCAAAAGCTAAGACGTGCCAGATGTCTGTATGGAGTCCACCGGGAAATACTGGATCCCTGTTTATGACATACTGGAGCGCCAGGGGCTTAAGCCGGTGCTGACACACTCCAAATATGTGAAGCAGGCAAACGGGCACAAAACGGACTTTCGGGATGCCATCCATATGGCTAACCTGTTCAGGATGGATCTAGCCGTCCCTTCCTTTATCTCGCCCGCCGACATCCGTGACCTCAGGGAATTGTGCCGTTACCGCCTTAAGCTTACCTATACGAGGATTTCCGAGAAGAACCGTTACCATAATTTCATGGTTGTTTTTAATATACGCCTGGATTTCGTCTTCTCTGACTTATTTGGGAAATCCGCTTCCGCCAGGATTCAGTTTGGACTCCTCATTCTTCCACATGCGGTAGCCAAGGGGGACTGCCAGGTACGAGACCTGACGCCCCGCCATACCGGGACGTAGAGCATGAGGCTGACGAAGCAGTGCCCATTCAGGTAGCTGTAGCCGTTATGTGCGGCATGGTCGAAGAGCTTTGACATGTCCTCGAACTGTTTCCCCAACTTGGCTGCCATCGTGTCATCGATGCAGAGGAAGACAGGCTGCGGCTTCAGGTGTTCCGGGAGCAGCTCCAGGGCTATGGATACCGTCATGTCCATGAACCTGGAATAGTCACTTTCGCATAGGAACAGGCATAATAGAAGGCGTTCAGCGACTTCTCCGTGATGCCGGATAGGAAATGCCTGTAGAGGAAACGGATGGAGCGTGCCGATTCCATCGACAATATGGACAGTATTAATAAGAACAGCGTCTCAGCAGTAGGGGCAGGGAATGTTTCAAAATAAGTAAAAAAGTATTGATGGAGTCTACCAAATGAGGCTGTTTTGTTGTATGATAAGTTTGCCGTACAGGGTCACTTTCCTTTGTAATGGTTATCGCAAACTCATTATACATCAGAAAGTCCTGTACGATACTTATGGCAGAGGGATTGTGCCCTGATAATTGATATTGTCATTATTGGGCAGAGGTGGATAAAATAGGCATTACAATAATGTTTCCAATTTTGCGCTTTGTAATACATTAAAACTTTCCCAATCTGCTGTACTATAGAAATTGCTTTTTGAACCATTAAAA
>CAJTZD010000028.1 GCA_910584235.1 uncultured Acetatifactor sp. | reverse complement strand
TATTCTCCACCAGCTTCCTCTGTCCGATGAGATACACGATCAGCAGCGGAATCAGGAACACTAAAACCCCCGCCTGCTTCACCGCGTCAAAGGCCATGTCCGTCACTGACGGCACGTTGTACCAGGAGGTCAGAGACCTCAGGATCGTATCCTTATTTGCCTGGATAAAGGTGGACGAGAGCAAAGTGCTCATATAGTTCCCGTCCGGGTTGAAGTAGTTGGTGTAGTACGTGTCCCCGTAGTTCCACACAAAGGAAAGGATGGCCACCGTGGAGATGATGGGCACCGCGTTGGGCAGCATAATCCGGAAGTAGGTCTTGTAGAACCCGCAGCCGTCCATCAGCGAGGCCTCCTCCAGCTCCTTGGGAATGTTCTTGAAGAACTGGCTGAACAGGAAGATAAACAGGCTCTGGCTCACCCCGAAGCCGAAGATGGCAAGGAGCACCAGGACGATCGGATTGTTGATCAGGTTCACCTCTCCGGCCGCCGTGAACAGGTTCATGATCCCCAGCACGTCGAAGTGCACGAACGAGATGTACTGGGCTAACAGCAGGGACTGCCTGGGCAGCAGGAACACCAAGATCACCATGCCGAATACCATGCCCCTCCCCCAGAACTTCACCCGCGCCAGGGAGTATCCCACCATGGCCGAAAAGAACAGCTGCAGCAGCATGATCCCTACGGAGTACAGGATGGAGCCCAGCATGGTCCAGATGCCCTGGGGCATCACCAGCCGCACCGCGGCCTTGAAGCTGACGGTGGAGAACTCCTCCGGTATCCAGATCACGTTGGGGTTCCCCAGGTCTTCCATGGCGGAAAAGACAGTGGGGACCAGGCCCACAATGGGGTACACAATGGTAAAGCACAGGCCCAGGATCAGCACGATGGTGAAGAACTGCACGATGCGCTTCTTGGACTTCTTCTGGAACAGGTAAAGCGCCAGGCTGGCGTCCACTTCCGTGTATTTTTTATTTTTCATTCTTCTTTACCGCCTTTCTCAACAGCAGCGCGGCGATGGCCAGCACCAGGATCACGTTGAAGATATAGACCACCGACAGCGCGGACCCCACTCCGATCTTGCCCTGGGTGAACGCGAACGAGTAGGCCTCCTCCGCTATGGAGGACTTTAAGAACAGGTCCACGATGGTGTATACCACCACGAAGAAAGTAATGTTCATGATGGAGGGGATGGTCACTTTCCAGAATGTCTCGTAGGCCGTGGCGCCTTCAATCCTGGCCACCTCATAGAGGCTTGGGCTGATGGACTGCAGCGCCGTCAGGTACACCAGCGTCTGGACCCCGGCCTGGGAGATCAGTTCGAAGATGTTCTCCACGTAGTTCATGATGGGGTAGAGCACCCGCATGGGCACGTTCAGCGTCCGCACCAGGAAGATGGTCACATAGCTGCCCGCTAACAGGCTGCTCCCCGAGTCCAGCCCCTCGGCGGAGCCGGTGGTGATGGTCAGCATGTCCATGACCACGTCCAGCCCCAGGATGATAGGCAGGAAGAACAACAGACGCACGATGGCCCTGCCCTTGAAGTTCTGGTTCGCCAAAAGCGCCATGAACAGGCTGAAGATCACGATCAGGGGGAGGCTTAAAAGCACCGTGGAATTCTCCTCCGTGAACAGCCGCATCATAGGCTCGTTGCCCGTGGTCACTTCGGTCTGGAACAGGTCGATGTAGTTCTGGAGCCCCGACCATTCAAAGGTCATGCCGCCCTGGTCCCCCACTCCTACTTTGTTCAGGGAGTAGTAGACCGTGTTCACCAGGGGCACCAGGAAGAATGCCACAAAGCCGATCAGAAAGGGGCTGACGAAAACCAGTCCGTGGATCTTTCTCATGGTCTGATAGGGTATCTTTTTGCCTTTTTTATTCATCTACTTCCCCTCCTTTATCAGGTAATCTTCCGCAGGCAGGACGCTTCCGTCCGGAAGCTCCACATCATACAGGTTGTAGTTCACATAGACCGTGCTGCCGCCGGCGTATTCCGTGCGGTACACTCCCTCCGCCAGCACCTCATGCCCCGTTATCTCGTTGGTGCCGATCCGGCCGCGCAGGGTAACGCACTCCTCATACACTGCTTTCAGCTTCTCCTCCAGCACCTCGTACTGTGCCGAATACAGGTAGCTGAAGTCGGAGTTCTTCAGCACGTCCACGTTCTTCCAGGTGAGGATAAACTTAGGGTACGCCCCCAGCTCCGCCGCCTGCAGGACGAAATAGGCGGGATTCCTGCTGGACAGGTTCACGTCCTGAGTGGTGTAGTCGATGAGCCCGTTCATCACCAGCTGCTTGAAAGGGATAGTGAATGCAAATGTGGCGTAGTCGCTGCTCTCCCTGGATATGTCCACCGCCACGTCGCCGTAGCCGATCTTGTCTATATGGGGGTTCTCCAGGGACAGGCTCTTCGTCTCGGACAGCTTTCCCAGGTTCTCCTCCAGCACCCGGTCTCCCTGCTCTCCGCTGACATAGCCCCGGTAGCGATAGTCCGCATAGTACATGCCAGCCATGTCCGACACCGCCAGCGCCCCGTACTGACCGGCTTTCTTCAGGAAAGCGTCCGTCACCGCGCCTAAGTAACCGGGGGTCAGCATCTGGTAGGAGTCATGGACCGTGCCGTCGCTCAAGGTGCTGTTGGGTATCCCCAGCACCGGCTGGTAGCGGGCGATTTCCACTGCCTCGTTGTCATAACCCCTCAGGGCATGCCTGGAAGCCCGGTAGCCGTTTCCGTTCTGCCAGACCCGGGTCAGGGCTGTCTGCAGATACAGCGGTATCCCCTGTTCCCCGGCAGCGGCGAGGACTTTGTCCAGGTCGGACCTGCTGCCGTTTTGTCCCGCCAGGTCCGCCCCCCGGTTCAGCTCGTTGTTCCAGCCTCCGTTAAAGGCCCCGTCGTACTGGAGCATGTAGCTGATCCCGTCCAGGCTTTCCATCAACTGAGACAGTTCCTTATAGGTGGTCATGGAGCGGGCGCTTTTGTAAGGGATGCCCACGAACCGGGAAGTGATGCTTACGCCGCCCACCACCTCCAGGTACAGCTTTGCGGCCCCGTCCCCGTAGGCTTTCTGAAGCCCCTCCGTCTCCGCCAGGTAGTCCTGGTATCCCTTTGCAAGGTCAAAGTAGGAGGTTCCCGCGCCGTAAAACCGGTACCTTATGGTCAGGTCCAGATCCTGCATGCCGACGTTCACCAGGTAGGTGCCGCTGGAGGAGCTGTACTCCCCATTGATCTTCACCCTTTTGTACTGGGCAATCTCGAAAGCGTTGTAGGCCTTGTTGTACTTGGCGCTGTCCGCCCCGGGGCTGGCCAGCTTCACGTTCAGCTGGGCCGTCCTGGCCCCCTCCTCCACGATGGCAAGGAAGCCTTTCTGGGCGTTGTCCCTGGAACCGTAGAGCATCCCGAACAGGGGCATGTAGAGTTCCTCGCCGTATTCCGGCATGTAGTAGTAGTCGCTGAAGAAGTCGTTGTCATAGTAGGGCCTTTTGTAGTCGGGCACGTTGGCTTTGTAGGAGTTGAACGCCACCAGCGCCCCACTCCCGTCGGGCACCAGGATGTAGCCCTCCTCATACTCTTCTACCGTAGTGGCCCCGAAATTGGGCAGCAGGGACAGGCTCTGGGGCGTGTAGTAAGGGTTTTGGGAGACGATGCTGCCCGTGGGCACATGGGCCACCAGATCCCCCTTTTCGTCCAGGGTCAGTTCCACGGACAGGTCGAATTCCGCGGGCTCCGTAAAGGTCACCGTGAACCCGAAAGCCTCCGCGTCCTCCAGCAGCATGTCCGCGTCGTACCCCACCAGGGAAGCCACCTGGATCATCTGGTTGGTGGCGCTGACCGGAGGGTTGCCGGTGTAGGTCACCGCGTAACAGTCCTCTGTCAGGCTCTTTTTGAACACCAGGGACAGGGTGGTCAGGTACCTTTCCCCTGTAGCTTCGTCCAGAGTGCCGTCCCCGATCAGGCCC
Organism: uncultured Acetatifactor sp.; assembly: GCA_910584235.1. Taxonomy (GTDB): domain Bacteria; phylum Bacillota; class Clostridia; order Lachnospirales; family Lachnospiraceae; genus Acetatifactor. Next base: position 46,386 of record CAJTZD010000028.1, on the reverse strand, counting down.
TTTATGCCCTCCACAAAGGTCTTCTCATAGACCTCGGTGCGCATCTTCTTGGGCAGGAACTCGTAGAAGCGGTTGGACTCCCCTTCGTTTAGGTTCACGTCAAACCGGACGCCGCCGTCTATCTGGTACAGTTCATAGCTGGACAGCGCCGTGGCATTGTCGTAAGAATTCCACTCGTAAAGGTTGTTGTCCTCCCCCAGGTAGGCCAGGGAAAACAATGCCATCTCGGTTCCGGCGCTTCCTTTGGCCGCGGTGCTGTAGAGGGTTTTTCCTTTTTCGTCCTTTACCTCCGCCACCATGGTGGTCGTGTCCACCCACAGCTGTCTGCCGCCCTTTTCCGCCACCTGGACTTTACCGGCCTCTTTCCCTATGGCCTGCCCCTCCAGGGGCTGTCTGGACCGGGTCGCTTCCGGGCTCTGGCTCTTCAGCGTCCATGCCGGTATGCTGGCAGCCACGTAGATCAGGACTGCCGCCGCAAGGACCGTCAAAACGATCCGGCGGATGGTATGTCTATCATAAAATTTCTTCAGAAAGGCCCATGCCTTTCCAAGAACGCTTTTGATTGCCGCCATAATATATCCCTCCTAATTCCAGTTCCGTCTCTTCGCTCCGGCGCCATACAGGGGAGAATTTTCATCTGCAAGGAGCGCATCTGAAAATTCTCCCGGCGCTTCCCGCTCCGAGACTGTCAAAATCGCTGCGCGATGGCTCTGAAAGGGAAAGTCCCTACAGCCGCCTGAAGAATTCCTGCCCCACCGAGATGACGAAGAGCACCATCTGCTCGATCAGGGTGAAGATCAGAATCCCCAGGAACATGATGATGGCTGCCGCCACAAAGGTCAGCACGATAGCGATGAGGTTCTTGCCGAAGCTGTACTCGTGGATCACGCACAGCCCCGCCAGCAGCATGAACAGGGTCCACACCGTGCCGATGCCCGTAACCACATACACGATCATGGCCTCCTCCAGGATGATGAAGTTGCTCACCAACACCTGGAACAGAAGGGTGCAGATAAAGGGCACCAAGGAGTAGGACACTACTTTCAGGATGTCGCCCATGCCTCCTTTTCCGTTCAACAGGGTGGTCACGGACCAGTTGCTGACGATGAACAGCAGCAGGCCCAGGACCCAGGTCAGGAAGATGGAGATACTGTTCATGGACTCCACTTCGTTCTCATTGATGACAAACCCTGTATACTGGTAGCTGATGCACTGTAAGATGCCGAACAGCGCCAGGAGCAGGGCCGCCAGGAGCACACTTCCCCTGCCCCGGAACCGGATCTCATAGAACGCGTCAAAGGGATGGAAAAGAGACTGCTTTAAGTAACTGAATTTCTCTCTTACTGCTTCTTTCATTCTACCGCCCTCCCCCTCCTGCTGTTCAGCCGCTTCATGGCTGCTTTCTGCTTTTCTTTGCTCTGTCTGTGGTAGCGGATCTCGGATCCCACCACCGCGGCCGCCAGGAGCACGAACAGCAGCATGATGATCAGGAAATGATCCTCCATCCACAGCGCCCGGTAGCCGTTGTAGGCCTTGGAGTAAAAGGTCCTGTTGTTTCCCATCTTGAAATAGTACATGGCCGTCTCGTACTCGTCTTTCATCAGGTAGTTCTTGCCGATGCCGCTGTAGGCCGCCTCATAGTTGGCGTTCAGATCCAGCGCTTTCCGGAAAGACACCAGGGCCTCGTCCCACCTGCCGAAGTAGTAACTCTCGTTCCCCTCCAGCACCGCCTGGCCGAAAGCCGTGGGCGCAAGGATGTAGATGCAGCCCAGCATGGTGTCCGATATTACCAGCTTGTCGCCAAGCCAGGCCAGGCTGGTGGGGTTCTTGAACTCGCCCTTAAGGTTTCCCATGGAGCCGAAAGCGTTCAGCAGCTCCCCGTCGAAGTTGTAGAGAAAGATGCGCCCCTTGTTCTTGTCAAGCAGGGCATAGGTGCCGTAGTCCGTCACGGCGATGTCCACGAACTGGCTGCCCGGGTCGTCGGAGTTCATGCTCCAGATATCCCCTTTCACCAGGGTGCTGCCCTCCTCCCGAAGCACATTCTTGCCCTTGGAGTTGAGGCGGAACACCATGTCCTCCGCGGACAGGTCATAAGTCACCGCCATGACGAAGCCCTCCCCGTCCAGGGTGATGTTGTTGAAAGAGGGGGCGTAGGTCTTTGTCATCTTCTCTTTCTGCTGGTCGCTGGCCAGGGACTTCCAGAAATAGTCCGCCAGGCTTACCATGGGTGTGTTTACGCCGTAGTACCCGGAGAACTCCCCGTCCTTTGTCAGCTCCAGAATCCCCTCGTAGCTGGACTGCACCACCACGTAGATGCGGTCCGCGAAATCCACAGCCAGCTTGGAGGGCTTGAACTGGGTCACTCCCGCAAGCTCCTCCGGCTCCTCTATGATCCGCAGCAGGCCGTAGTCGTCCAGGTCCAGCACCACGATCCGCTGATTCCCGGTGTCGGCTATGTAGATCTCCCTGTTCTTTTCATGGATGAAGATGCCCTCCGGGGCGCCCAGCATGATCTGGCTGCCGTCCTCCGCCAGGGCGATTTTGTTGTCCTGGGTCCGGACCAGCTTGGTGGAGTACAGGAACCCACCGTCCGGGCCGAAAACGTTCATGCGGCTCTCCGCGGTGTCTATGGCGAAGATCCGTCCGTCTTCGCTTGTGCACACGTCGTCCACGCCGGAAATGGCGATCCCCCCGGCGTCCGCGGCTGTGATGGTCCTCTCCAGTCTGAACATGGCCGGGCTCTCCTTGGCGTTGCCGTAATAGTCATAGGTGTAACCGTCGTACACATAGCTGGTCCCGTCCGAGGCCTGCGCCGTGGCCGGCGCCAGCGCCATGCCCAGGGCCGCCGCCAGGGACAGGCTGATTTTCAGGGCCTTTTTCAGGCCCTTTCCCAGGCTTCCGTTTCTTAGGCTCTTTTCTTTCAAGCTTCCATCTCTCAAAAATCTCCCCATTGCTTCCCCCCCTTATCCCTTGATGCCCGAGGTGGCCATGGTCTCGATGACATTGCTCTGGGAGAACACGAACACGCCTATGGGCACGATCAGCATCAAAAGCGACACCGCGGAGGCCACGCCGGTTCTGGAGATCCCCCCGCTGACCAGCTGGGAGAGCACGTAGCTTAAGGGCTTGAGCTCCTCGGAGTAGATGAACACTCCCCCCGTGGTACCCCACATCTGCTGGAACGACAGGATCACCAGCGTGATCCAGGCAGGCTTGCACAGCGGCATCACCACTTTCCAGAACGTCTGGAACTCCGTGGCCCCGTCGATCTTGGCGGCCTCCAGCATGTCGTCCGGCACCTGAACCATGAAGTTCTTCATCAGGTACAGGCCCAAAGTCCCGCCCACCGCGGGCAGAATCACCGCCCAGTAGGTGTCCACGATCCCCAGGGCGCTCATGATCAGGTAGTTGGGGATGGCCGTCACGGATGTGCTGAACATCAAAGCGTACACGATCAGGTTGCTCATGAGCTTAGAGCCGGGGAACTCATACTTGGCCAGCGGGTAGGCCGCCATGGCCCCCAGCATCACCGTACCGAACGTCCCCAGCCCAGTGATCACCAGGGTGTTGAACATGTACCTGGAAAGAGGCACGGTAAAGTCCTCGATGATGGTCCCTAGGTCGAAGAAGTTGCCCAGGGTGGGGTTCTCCACCGTCAGCTTCGGCGGGTACATGAAGATCTCCGAAAAGGGCTTGAACGCACTGGTCAGGGTGTACACCAGCGGGAACAGGCTGAAAATCCCGAAAAAGGCCAGGACTACAAACAGGACGAAGTCCCCTCCCAGGCTGCGGTTGCGCCTTTTGAACTTTCTCCTGTAGTACTTGTTCTTGATATATGCGACTGCTTTCATCCTCTCACCCCCCTATCCCAGCTTCCGCAGCAGCTTCTGCACGATGATGTTGCAGAACAGCATGATGAAGAACAATATCACCGCTATGGTACAGGCGTATCCCAGTTCATAGCGCAGGTTGCCGAAGTCGTGCAGGTGAGTCAGGATGGTATGTCCCGAGTAGCTCACGGAGGGGAACCCAACCAAATCGATGGACAGCTGGGAAACCGACAGGGAACTGGTGATCTGCATCACGGCGCCGAACATGAGCTGGGGCTTCATGGAGGGCAGGATGATGTACCAAAGCTCCTGCCAACGGTTCTTGATGCCCTCCACGCTGCCCGCCTCCAGCTGGGATTTGTCCAGGTTCTGGAAGCCTGCTATGAACGTCAGGAAGCTGACGCCCAGACTCAGCCACAGCTGCACGATGATCAGGATGGGCATGATGTACTCTTTCTTCACCAGCCAGGTCACCGCCTCCTGAATGACGCCCAGCTTCATGAGCCAGGCGTTGACCCATCCGTAGGAGTCCGAGGAAAACAGCAGCTTCCACACCAGGTAGGCGTTGCCGGAGATGGAGGGCGCATAGAACACCAGCGTCATGACGGCCCTGGGGATCCTGGGCAGATCGTTCACCATCCAGGCGAACAGGAAGCACATCAGGTAGCTCACGGGCCCCGTAATGATGGCGAAGAACAGAGTGTTCTTGATGGCCGTCAGGAAGATGGGGTCGTGCACCATCAGCTTCACGTAGTTGTCCAGCCCGGCGAACTCCGGCGCTTTCACCATGTTGAAGTTGGTGAAGCTTAAGAAGATGGCCACCAGCACCGGCAGCAGGGTGAACACGATGAAGATCAGCGCGAAAGGCGCGATCATAAGGTACTTGTATTTATGTTTCTTCCAGACCAGTGAAATGGGCTCGCGCTTAGCGCTCATCCTGATCCCTCCTCTCTTCTGCCAGAGAGATTCCGTCTCCCTCTCCCCGGCTCTCCTCCCCTGAAGCGTCCGCCTCCCGGGGTTCCAGCGTGGACAAGTGCAGTTCTTTCCGTTTTCTGGTCAGTTCCTCGTTGATGTCCTTGATGTTCAGGTACAGGGTCTCCCTGGGATTGGCATTGTCCGCCACGGTGTCGTTAAAGGCGTACTGCACCATGCGGGTGGTCATGTAGTTGCCCGGCACTGCAGGGAGTCCCGCGGTGTGCTCAAACTGTCCAAGGAGGCTCTCCAGCTCCGCGTTGCTCCAGGGTAGCTGCTTTAATACCTCCGGGTCCGCCGCCGCGTACCTGGCGCTGGTCCCCATCAGGGACTCCAGGGAGTTGGCAAAGCTTAACTGGGTCTCTGTGCCGGTCCACCATTTCACGAATTCCCAGGAGTCCTTCGGATTCCTGCTGGCGGACATGATCACCGACTGCACGGTGTCCACCACGAAAGTGTTGTCTATGGAGCCGTCTTCCTGCTCCACCCCGGGGATGGGATGGAAGCTCCACTGTCCCTTGATCTCCGGCGCGAAGATCTCCAGGGCATTGAACAGGGTGTAATTGATGATGCCCACGGGCACTTCCCCTGTCCGGAACCGGTTGGCAAAGTCCAGCTGCACATCCAGCCCGTAGCTGACGTAGAAATCCGTGTAGTCCTTGAAAGCTTCCGTGGCCTCGTCGGAGTTCAGACCGCTCTCTATGCCGTAGTCGTTCCCCTCTCCCCGGTACACGTCCCCTCCGTTCTGCATCACCATGGACTGGTACAGGTGCATGTTGTAGTCGATGGAGGTGCCGATAAGGGAGTTCTCCGTCTGCTGCACATTGGGGACGTAGAGGTTGTAGTTGTTCTTCTGCAGCTCCGGGATCATCTCCAGAAGTTCGGTCCAGGTGGCGGGAGCCTCAAGCCCCAGCTCCTCCAGGATGTCGTCTCTGGTGAAGAGCATCATGAATGTGGCCTGCTCCGGGATGCCGTAGGTTCCCCCCTGGAAAGAGGCGGTGTCCAGTGTGCTTTGGTAGAACCGCTCGGTAGTCTCCTCAAAGCCGTCCATCTTTGACAGGTCCAGCACCGCCTCCCGCATGGCGAAGTCCTGCATGGTAGTCTGTCCCAGGCCTATGACCACGTCCGGCCCGTTTCCTGCCAGGGCCGCCCGCAGCACCACGTCCACCGGAATCAGCTGCAGGTTCACGGAGATGCCCGTCTGGGGCGTGAAAGTCTCGTCCACCATGTTCTGGATCATCTGGGCGTGCTCCTTGCCGTAGGAGGCCAGCCACACCTTGATGGAGTCCGAGCCCCCCGTCTCCTCGCTGATCTGGCTGTTCTTCACGAAGAAAGTGGAGAAGAAGCGCACCGTACCGTTCTTGACCCCTGCAAAGAAAGAGTCCTGGGCCTTGGGAAGCTTTGCTCCGGGGGCCGACAGCGCCAGATAGTCCACCTCCAGGGGCATGTCGGCCACGTTTACGAGCCAGGTGCCCAGAGCGGAGATGTTCCCTTTCAGCTGCCCCAGCTCCTCCGTGACGCTCTCCGGATCCTCTGCCAGGTTCTCTGCCTCTACCGCCATCTTCTCCAGCAGTGTGGTGTTCTCTCCCTTTTCGCCGGTGATGGCTACGATCCTGTCTACAGTCTCCCGCAGGATCTTTCCCTGCTCCTCCATGGAGTCGGCGAAGCCCGGGATGTTCTTTGCGATCTCATAGTCGATGAACTTGCTGGGGGACTGGCCTGTGAGCTGGACCACCTCCAGGTACAGGCGGTTCAGCTCGCCCATGCTCTCCTCCACCTGGGTGATGATGCCGCCCATGGGACCCATCACGTCCTCGAAAGTGATGGTGTTGGTCCCCGCTTTCAGGTAGAAAAGATAGGGTTCGCCGTTTTCGTCGGCCAGTGTGTAGTTGTTCATCCCGCTCTGGAACGCAAAGCCTATGGACAGCATTTCCTCATAGGGCACTACGCCGTTGACATAGAGGCGCCTGTAGCTGGTGACGCCCCGGTTCCTGTTCTGTCTGGCTTTCATGGTCAGCTCGTACAGGCCCTCTTTCTCCACCTCCACGATCCAGGTGAGGGAGTCGCCGGGCTTGGACCAGTCTGAGGCCCCTATGGTGTTGTACAGGATGTGGTAGGGATGGTAGGGCTCTAAGTTACTGTCGGAATAGTTCTTCTGGATGTTGATGGCGGAGGAACTCTTCACGATCTCTTTTGTGATGCCCTCCCTGCGCTCCGCCTGGCCTTTGAGGGTCTCTCCGTCGTAGACCGCGTACTTGCTCTTCAGCTCCCCGATGGCCTCCTCATAGGAGGGGATGGGGGCCTGGGCGCAGAATGTCAGGGAAGTGTACTCCAGGGGCTCTTTGATCACCTCAAAGGAGATGGTATGGGTTCCTGCCTCCAGATAGAACACAAGCGGTGCGTTATTGCGCCTCTGGTAGTCCTCCACGAACCACTCCTGCGGGCTGTACAGCTCCAGACTCTCAGGGCGGATCTCGTTGTCGTTCTTCACCTGGATCTCCCCGTCCGTCCAGTACCTGCTGACCACCACCTGGGACAGCGCCTCATAGGGGATCTCGCCGTCTATGGCGATCTTCCTCTGGATGTCCGACGTGGTGCCCGGCAGGGGGATGTAGCCCAGCTTCAGGTTATAGAAGCCGCTCTTCCCCACCTTGAAACTCCACCGGATCCATCCGCTGTCCTCCGTCACGATTCCCTGCTCCCCCGCATAGGCCACCATGTCCGGGGACGTCTCGTAGTCCTCCAGATCCACCTCGATAGCCTCCTGGGACAGCGTCCCATCGTAACCGGCCTCGGACAGGTATGCCTGGTAACTCTCCTCATAGGAGGCCTCCCCCCACTGGGGCACGGCATTTGGCTCCCCGGCGGCGCTGTTTCCCAGCATCACTGCCGCCAGGAACACCACTGCAAGTCCCGCAGCGATGCAGACGGATATTTTTAAGATCTTGCCAGATTTCATATGCCTACCTCTCTCGATGCTTTTTCCTGTTACATATAGCTTTGCTGCTTTCCCTATTTCCTTTAGCAGGTCCGTATGCAGACAAAAGGAGCAGGAAAACGTACTCCGTTTCCTGCCCCTTGTGCGTCTTTGCCCATAAACAGGACTATTCTGCTTTCTTGTTCCCCGGGAAAACGTCCCATGTTGCCGCTGTCCGCGGCAGACGTTTTCCTATTCTGCCGCGGCTACGGTCACGCTCAGGGTGACGGTGCCCTCGTTGCCCGCATAGTCGGTTACGGTGAGGACTACCTCATAGCTACCGGGCGTGGTAGTGTCTAACTGGGACAGGTCTGCCGTCACGTTGCCGCTCACGTCCAGTCCGTCCGCATCCACTGCGGATTCCAGATAGTCTTTCCAGTTAATGCCGGAAGTCTCGGTGTTCAGGGCGATCTCCGGAAGCTCTTCCTTTGCCGTGGCAGTGGGCGCCGTGGTGTTGTCCCCATTGTACACGATTACCTTTGCCTTGCTCTCTTTCTCATTGCCGGAGCTGTCGGAAACTTTGAGCACCAGAGCATCTCCATACTCGCCGGGTGTAGCCAGATCCAGTTCCTCGCTGACGGTAATCATGTCAGCCGTAACCGCGATGGAGCCGTCCACGGAGTCCTCAACGGTGAAGTAGGTCGTCCAGTCAACCCCTGCCGCATCCGTGCCCGCCGCCAGGATGATATCCTCTGTAGTCACATTGGGCGCCTGGTTGTCATGCACCTCGTCGGTCTGCAGAATTGCCGCAATATTGTCCGTCTTGTTCGTTAAGTCGGTCAGGTTGGCCTTGATGGCAACGTCATAGGAGCTCATGCCTTCCAGGCCATAGAGGGATTTGCCCAGGATAGCCTCCCAGTTCTGATCCCACAGGCCCATCATATGGGCAAAGTTGGTATTCATATGCTCTTTGATGTAGATAAAGGTATCGATCAGATCCTGTCCGTAGGTCTCGTGGAATACGTCCACTCCATAGTTCTGCAGATCTTCCACTGCCCTGGCTGCCTGGTATTCGGACACTTTCTCTACATTGCCGTATGTCTTATAATAAGTCTGCCAATAAAGGATAAAGGACTTGATGGCCAGCTCCGTGCGCTCCGGACTGACACCTTTCAGAATTGCCACACTGTTGCCGCCGTTGGTGCTCTGCATATACTCAGGGCTGTCCGCCTCCAGACGATCCGGTCTGGGCCAGGGAACGATGGCAATGCTCTCACCGCGGGCTGCGCAGTCGGAACCCGCTGCGCCCACCTGCCAGTTGGGGCAGTCCGTAAATACGGTTCCGCCTTTCTTGAAATCTTCACCGCCCCGGCACCATTCCGGCGTAAAGCCGTCATCATAAGTACCGCACTCTGTCAGGAGTTTTGCATCCATCAGCTTCTTGATGAATTCCACGCCGTCAATGGCCTCCTGGGAATCCGCCGTCACCTGGCCGTCCGAATAGATGCCGCCGCCGTTGGCATGGATGGCAGCCAGCGCCGCATAGCGGTGGTCTGTCTCATATGCCTGCACGAAGTCGTAGACGCAGCCGTCAGCCGATTCCACATTGGCATAATAGGCGTTTATCTTGGTGAGGTAATCCTCGAATGTGCTCCAGGTCCACTTTCCCTCTTTGAACAGATCCATGGGGTAGATGGTGTTTCCGTCCGCGTCTTTCAGGGCGTCCACTTTCTCCAGCATGGTCAGGTTCACGATCAGAGGGAAGTAGGTCATGGCTCCCATTTCATTGTTCAGCAGATAACGGCCGCCGAACATGGCATCTTTCAGGAGCCAGGAAGATTCCTCGTCCTGGAACAGGTCTTCATAAGCGCTTAAGTCCTGCAGGACGTTCTGGGATAAAATGTCAGGTTCCGAGCCTCCCCACAAAAGCGCAAGATCGCAGATGGGATCGCCTGCCAGAACGCTGGTCATCAGATCTGATTTCACATCGTTGGGATACTGCAAAAATTCAAATTCCACATTGTATGTATCCTTGATTGCCTGGGCCGCTGCCTGGTGAGCCTGACGCATGGACTCCTCCATGGTGTACTCCCCGGTCACCTCATCGGTGAAGTTGGGATCCAGATCCCTGACCCAGTGGGTGCCGAATTTCAGTACAACGGTCTCCGCCGGCTTCTCGTCATTCCCGGACTCCTCCTGGGAATCTGCCCCCCCGGACTCCTGTGAGGACTCCTGGGAACCGGACTCGCTGCCCGATTCGGACGCGGGCGAGCTGTCCTGTGAACTTTCCTGAGGCGCATCCCCGCCGCAGGCTGCCAGCGACAGCATCATGGCTGCGCTTAGCAGAATGGATAATGCTTTCTTCTTCATGAATATCCTCCTTTTTTAGAGTTTCCTACTCTGCAACTATCTTCGCAAGGCATTCTGCGTGGGATTTCCGAAAGTCTCCCTATTACCCTTATGCACCAATGCCTTTTGAAACCCATTTCACGTTTACTATTTTAGTCGCTTAGCTAATACTTGTCAATAGAAAATTTGTAATTTTGCATATAATCAATAGGTGTTACTATCCTTATTATCCATATTGCACATTTTCCGCTGCGACTCCTTTCGGCTTTTTGCCCCATCACCTGGCCCGGATTTCTGACTTTGTGCCTTTGAACTACTATTTCGTTTCTTTCTGCATCCTTTTATGGTTGTCATCCTGTTTTTCATTCATTTTAAGAAACCGTTTTCAAAATTTGTTTCCGTCCTCTGAAAGAAGCGATACGACAGGCCTATTCCAAAACATCCGGCCGAATCAGACAGCCTCCGGCCGGCATATGGGACGTCAGGACGCAAAAAACCGCCCGGCCGGGCGGTTCCCCATCTGATCACGAATATAAATATGTTATACCTCACTGTTCTTCGCAGCCCCGGTGCTCTCCCTGACCACCAGATCCGGGGTCTGCAGCTGAATCCTGGGAATGCTCTTGCCGGCAATGGCAGCCAGAGCGGTCCCCACCAGCTTCCCGGCGAACTCTTCGTAGCGGTAGTCTATGCTTGTCATTCTGGGCGTCAGGAGTTCTGCCACCTGCGTATTGTCATAGCTCATCACAGAGATATCGTCAGGCACCCGGCAGCCGTGCTCTATGATGCTGCGCGCCACTCCGGCTGCAGCGTAGTCATTGATGGCGATCACCGCGGTAGGCATCCGGCTGCACTGAAACAGCTTGTTCATCTCTTCATATCCGGTTTTATAGTCATATCCGCCTGTCCTGATGTACTCCTCGTGGTAATCCAAATGGTAGTTTTTCAGGATCTGCCTGTAGCGCTGAAGCTTCTCAAAGGTGGACAGCACATCCAGACGGCCTCCCACCAAAGCCACCCGCTTATGTCCTAAGTCGATCAAATGCTCCATGGCCAGGTCCATGGCTTTCATGGCATCAATCTGCATCTGGTAACACATGGTTCCGTCCAGCTTGCCCGTAACTACCAGGGGAATGCTGTTGGTGATCAGGTTCACCCGCTCCGCATACTCCACATCACTGGTCAGGTCATCCGCTCTGCCCCCTAACTGTATGATGGCGCCCACCCGCTGCTCATAGAGCATCTCCAACTGCTCTTCCTCCCGCTCTTTCTCTCCCAGAGAATTGCACAGTAGAACTCTGTACCCTGCTTTCCTGGCTTCTGTCTCACAGGCCACGAAAATATTGGCATAGTAGACATTCCTCACATCGGCGGCAATGATGCCGATAACTTTGTTCTTGGGATCCGTCAGCCCTCTGGCCATGGCATTGGGCTTAAAATTGTATTTGTTGATCAGCTGCTGAACCTTTTCTTTCTTTTCCGGCCGGACATTGGCATTGTTGGTCAGCACCCGGGACACAGTAGATACAGAGACACCTGCCTCGCTGGCAATGTCATAGATTGTGATAACTTTATTATCCCCTGACTTTCGATTTTCCATCTATTTGAACTACCCCTCCAAGATTCATGGCCTGCAGTTTCCCCGCACCTGCACTGCACCGGTATACCGCTTTTTCTTCCTATTATACCGGATTTATCCAAAAATGCAACAGGCTCCGATGTATGTGTGCATCTTGTGTCTTTGGAGAATAATTCCCCCTTTTCCGTCATATCTATTATAAAGAAAATCTGACAAGATAAAATGCAAGGGGAAATAGGGATGAGTGCTAAAACTAAAATCGTCGTACTTCACATGAAAGAACTGATCTATACCGCGATCTTCGCAGTACTGGGCATCCTGTTCATTGTCCTGCTGGTCATGATGTTCCTGCCGGACAAGGACAAGGATAAGGACAGGGCGCCTAAAATGGAGGATACATCCGGCTCAGAGCCTGTCATGGCGGAAGTCTCCTCCCTGTACATACCGGGCATCTACACCACACAGCTTGTGCTGGGCAGCGAGTCCATTGATGTGGAGGTAATCGTGGATAAAGAATCCATCACTTCCATCCGTCTGGTGAATGTAAGCGAGGATGTGAGTACCGTGTACCCGCTGCTACAGCCCACCATGGACTCTATCTGCGAACAGGTCTATGCCAGCCAGTCGCTGGAGTCCGTCACTTACACTGCCGAGAGTAAGTACACTTCCCTGGTGCTGCTGGAGGCCATCCAGGCTTCCCTGGATAAGGCCGCGGCCCAGGCTGATGCTACCGGGGCCGATGGCGAGTAAACCCGGGGTTCTGCCCCGGAAATGCGCAAAGAGGGGCTGTCTTTTCCGAATCCGACAGCTCCTTTTTTCCTTTATCAATTCATATAATCCCGTACCACCCCGTTTTTCATGACTGTGAGGAAATACCCGGCGACAGTTTCCGGCGGCATCTCCATCTTCTGCTCCAGCAGGAGGGAAAATGCCGCACGCATCTTCCTCTATTCCTGCCTTTTGATTACCGGTACTTCCGTCATTCTCAGTTTCGCACAGCCGTAAGGGTAGAGCTCTATGGTTTCCTTTTCTCCCAAAGGCAGAGCGGAGGCAGGGTGTTTTGCGCATACCGTCTCAAAACCGTCCTCATAGTCCCAGTTTATCCTTTGGACTTTTGTTTTTATGGTCACCGGCGGGTTGTCCGAAGCAAAGGGAACTTCACCCACAGGATGCCTTGTGATCTCAAAGCCATTCCCCGCATATCCGTATTGCCACTGGGAAGTCCCCACATATTCATAGTCGCAGTAGGGGAACTTCCTCTCCACGCCGTCCCTTGTATATTCATGCATCCTCTTCTCATAGGCGATGGGGATGGAAAATACCAAAGAGCCGCATTTTACACTGTTCAGTCCGTTCGGCCTCTCAACCGTTTCTACCCTTATGTCATAAGAGATCCCAATCTCCGTGTCCGTATCAGCGTCAAACGTAAAGTCCAGCTCCCCTGTATTGTCTGCGGGAGCGCCGTTTACTTTTATGTCCCGGGCAAAGGAGGGGATCCGTACCCGTAAGCGGAAAGGTTTCCTGGCCTGAACCCTGTAGAGGAACTCATTTTCAAAGGGATAGTTTGTGTGCAGCGTAACGGTCAGCGCATCTGTCCGAAGCTCACCGGGAACGGGGACTGCGCTCAAAACCGTGTCGTCCTGATAAAGGAAAGCCGACAGAGCAAGCTTGGGCCATGCCTGGCCGAAATTAGCGGTACAGCAGCCATAGTTGGGCTCCAGCCCAAACAGATGGGCCTCGCTGCCGTTGGTGCGGAACAGCGAACGCCCCGGGAACTTCCGGCAGGCGATCTGATTGCTCATCTGCACATACTGGTGCGCCCACATGTCATCCGAAAAGGTTGCCGGCAGCGCGTTAAAGGCAAGCAGCTCCAGCCGCTCCGCCCATACCCTGTCCCCGGTACAGGCGTATAACAGCTCATAAGAATACATCTGCTCCGCCACGGCGCACAGCTCCGTGCCCTGTATGGGGCTAAGTCCGGACAGGCATTCGTCTCCGGTAAACAGCCCCACCGGCGTCCCGTTGCAGCGCTCCAGAACGTCATGCAAATCCTCTGCCTGATTCGTGTAGGATTGTCCCAGCAGCTCGCAGGAAACCGCTTCCGATTTCAGCATCATGGCTATGTTGACGATGTGGGTGTCAAAAGTCCACTGGTTCAGGGGGCGCTTCCACAGCCCGGTTTTTTCGGCGTAGTCGGCGCCCTGTTCCTTCAGCAGTTCTCCAAGCCTGGGGATCCAGTCTTCCCGATAGCGTTCATACAGGAAGTTAAGGGCGATAAAGCACTCGAACCACCTGTACTTTCCCCATTCGAACAGCTTTATGCTGCCCTCCGACAGCAGGGTGTAATAATTCTTCAGAAGCTTATAGAGCACCTCCGGAATCCTTTCGTCTCCGCTGCATTCATAGTACACAGTCAATACCTTGGATATCAGCTGCACGGCCCATGTGTCATACCGGGGGATCTGCTCCGGGGTACAGGGGCAGATCCATCCGTCCGGTTTTTGCGCCCCAATGATTGCGTCGATGTATTTCTTTGCAGTCTTTATCATTTCCTCGTCTTCAAGCAGATAGGCCAGCGGAACAAAGCCGTCCAGCCAGTACGGCACCCGCTCCCAGCCTTCCGCGTCCCCTCCAATCCATGCGCTGTCCCTCACGTCCCTCCAGACCCGGTGCAGATTGCCTCCCAGGCCTTGGGCCTGTATCGTTAGCTGCTTCTTAAGCCACCCCTTTGGCTTTAACTGCCCAGGGGTGTAAAAATGCCATTTTTTCATATGCGCCTCCTCGTATAATAAGTTTACAGCCCGTTGTACGTTGTATGCCAACCCGGGGCCATGCGTCTGCCGCAGGATGCGCTTCGCAAATCCTGCCAGTCCTGCAATCATGATTATATCACATCTAAGAATGCGAAAAATGGACTATATTCAAGAATATATTGCATTTATCACAATTTCTGTTATACTAAACCATGTGCGGGGCAATTTCATGCTCCAAATAAGGACATCTCGTACTATAGTCAGGATGCAAAGCATAGAACACAAAAATGTGCCGGCGCTCGAACGGATTTTTCCAGACTTAGTTGAAGTGATTCGTTTGTCCGCAAAGCGTGATATTGAGGTTATGATAAGCCATAAGAATTATCAAATCAGCAGACAGTGGAAAGACCCCTCCAATGTCAACCGCCAGAAAGGAAATTGACAGATGAATGGAATCGACTTGAACAGACCCCTAAAATACCGGTGTGCCTCCCTGCGGTTCTTTGATCCGGGGGAGCATCATGTGACCAGATTCTGCAGGGACGACGTGCTGCTGCTGGTATATGAGGGCGTGCTGCGTTTTTCCGAGGACGGAACCGAATATGAGATACATCCCGGAGAATACTACATTCAGAGGAAGAACACATCCCAGGCAGGAAAACAGACAAGCGATTCCCCGAAATATTTCTATGTCCATTTCTGGGCAGACTGGACAGACGGAGGCAAATCCCTGCCATACCGTGGGACTTTTCAATATCCTGCAGTGAAATCCCTGATAGAAGAACTGGACAGGCTGGCATACGGCAGCTCTACCCTGACAGAACAGACTGCGAAATTTCTGGAGCTTCTTGTGGTCCTCTATGGCCAGAATGCTGAAATTACCGTGGCCGACCGGATTGCTGCAAGCATCTCCCGAAAATGTTTCCGGGAGATCTCCCTGGACATGCTTGCAGAGGAATTTCATTTCAGCAGGAACCATATCATCAATCTCTTTAAGGAGAAGTACCGCATGACGCCTTTCCAGTATGTCAATGCGCTGCGAATCAAACGGGCGGAACAGCTCCTGGAACTGACCTCCAAGTCCATCGAAGAGGTGGCTTTCGCATGCGGCTTCCGGCAATACTCCCAGTTCTATAAGGTGTTTAAGAGCGCTCATCATATGTCTCCCGCTGCATATAGAAAGGTGAAACGGGGGAGGCAGGTTCCGGAAATACATCCGGCCGATCCGGAATGCCTGAGAAATTAATCTTCCGGTCTTCGGGCGGGGCCTGCCTTGTGCCGCAGGGCCCCGCCCTCTCTGAGTCGGAAAGGTATTTTGCAAAATCTTTCAGTTAGAGCGATTGTACTTTCGTCAATAGAGCATCCTGCAATACTTTTGAAAAGTTGATGTTTTTTTCCTCGCAAAGCGTATTCAGCCACATAGGGATGCTCAAAGTCTTTTTCACTGCCTTATCGCTGTGCTGCCTTGCATATTCGTTCATATCCACCAGCACCATATTGACAAATGCGCTGTCGGCGGCAGATTCCATTTCCAGATCTTTCAGGACAGCCATAAGGTCGATTTCGCTTATTACACTGGGCGCCGGGATGGCTTCGCCGTCGCGCAGAGCTGTAAAAAGATACAGGCCGCAGGCATCTACCGCCATACGCATAGCATCCGCCATGTTATCCCCAAAAGTTGCAAGGTTTCCCAAATCAGGGAAAATGACCGATATTTTACCCTCTTCCTCGTAAAAAACAGCCGGGTATACATAGTTCATAAATCAATACTCCTTTCCGGGATTATTTCAGCCCCGCCTGGTTGCGTATGGATTTGACAATACTTTTCGGTATGTCGCCAGGATGGTTCGGAACACTAACGGTCGACTTCTCTGAACCTCATGTATGTCTCCTCCTCATAGCTATACAATAACACGTATTTTACGTATTGTCAATGATATGTGAAAAGATATGTCATTCGATTAACTATGCTTTTTCTTGAGCGTTGCAAGCAGGCTTGGGCAGGAAATCTGGAAAAGTACCACAGAGCAGTAAATTCATGACATCTAGTAAGATTTTTACTATTTTAGGTCTTAAATTCAGGAGTAAATCAGTTCAATCGTCATCTAATTTCTTTATAAAAGCGGCTGCCGCCAAAATCAACCCGCCCGCTTTCAACAACGATCCCAGTCCTAAACTGCTCTCAGAAGGCCTTTCCATGCTCTTTTCAGCGTTTTGTGCTTGTTGCGTCCTTTGTAGTTCTATTTGTTCTCTTTGAAGCCTTTCCATCCTCTTTTTATATTGATCATCTTCGTATAAATTTATAGCCTGCGAAATATTCATTGCCCTCTGATTGTAAAGCACTTCATAGATATATTCAATTGCATTTTTACTGCGATATTTTTCTGGAATAAGGTCAAAATCATATGTCTTAGTGATAGAAAGCACCTCATTCTTGATTTGGGCAAGTTCTTCAGTCTTTTGTTGTATCAACTTAGAAACAGCATCTTGCTCCTTATTCCTCCTAAATCGCATAATATAAAACAAAATTACAGAGGCAATAACGCCTAGAACGAAAATTCCGACTCCGGCTCCAATCGCTGACAATACTCCTGTAACAATGAGTGAATATATGGGAACCTTATAAGACTTGACCTTTCCGCTGATTGAAGCCAGTCTCTTTTGGTCTGTCTCCAAATTGCTGATCTCTATTGAGAGGAGCTCCAGCGTCCCCTTTTTAATGCGCAGATCCGTAATTGCCCCGCTTAACGCCTTTACCTTGTTTGCAAGATTTCGACACTCTTTCGACTGCCTCTCGTATCTGCCGTGTTCAAAAGCATATCCCATTTTATAGATGTCTTCGGAATCAGGCTTTGCTTTCTCGGATTCACTATCTATCAGAAAACGACAGCCGCAATAAGTACAGGTTACATAAGTTGATTCTGGGGCGATCTCAAGTGTGGCATTACATTTGGGACATTCAAGTGCCGTTAATTTCATCTTCCTTATTCTCCATTTGCTATAAAGCCATTTCGTTTATGGCATTATAAAGGTTATACCTACAGAACCGAAAGGGATGCTGTGATTCTTTCGGATTCACAGCATCTCCGGGAGTTCATCCTTTTTTCATTCCGCTACTTCGAGAAGCTTTTTGTTGATGCGGGCCTGGACATCAATGTAATATGAGAGTTCCGCAGTATTCAGGTCTCCATCCTCCCATGCTTCAAAGTCCTGCATCATATCGGCATACTTGAGCATATAGTCGGCATAATCTGCCAACAGGCTCAAATCAGTTCCGTCTGATTCGGAATATTTTTTCATAAAGTCACAGTATTCCGCCATATATTCTTCATAACTGTCCATTGCTTCCTTAAATGCAGGACGCATACCCTCCACCAATTGTTCATCCGTACTCGTGTCTATGCTTTCTATATCCTGAGTAGCATCATCTCTTTCATCATTATTTGAAGTTTCTTCCCCAAGTTCTTCTTCGCTTGATGATTTCTCTTCCTGCTCTGATTGTTCAACACGATCACTGGCTTTGCTATCCTCTTTTACGGCCTGCTTCCTATCTGGCTCACTACTTTTCTCATTCCGGCTAGCGGGCATCTCATCTGAAAGATGAAATGCCGTTTTGCCTCCGCAAGCAGACATAGAAATCAAGCATAGTCCTAACAGTAATGCAATTACTCTCTTCTTCATAAGTCATGCTCCCTCTCTTGATTCGCTTAGTTTTGCTATCAGCGCATTCATGTCTTCAATGGTTGCATTAAGTCTTTTCTGCTCTTCGTTTCGTTTTACCACTTGCCTTTCCAGAGCCTCCCTGACAACGCAATCTGGTGCATCAATTAGATTTTTGATTTCCTTGATTTGAAAACCGAATTGCTGGTATCGCTTTATTTCCTTTATACGATTTTGCTCGGCTTTGCCATAAAGCAGATAACCATACTTGTTTTTTCGGACCGGTGAAACCAGGTTTGCAGCCTCATATCCCTGCACTGCCCGCCGCGTGACTCCCAACTCGTCACAAATTTCCCGTAAAGTTTTTAAGTCGCTCATATTATCTCCTTTTAGCCTAAAACTGCACACAGGGTGCAGTCAAAGACTTTTTTAGTCAGCAATCAGATATCTGCTGCTTTTATAGGAGATGTTTTTTTCGCGAACGCAAAATCAAGTGAATTCCTCTATAAAAGTACCACCTTTCAAAGGTAGTACAAGCAAATCTATTTTACCACATTCCCAAAAATTTGGGAATACTGTAATTCAAAAAACAAATGTAAAATTTATAATGAGGTGATATCGGTGATAACGTTCAATCCATTGTGGAAAACCCTGAAAGAAAAGAAAATAAGCCAGTATGACCTTTTAAATAAATTTAAAATGAGCAGGGGCATGCTTGACAATCTAAAGCATAACAGAAGCATCACACTTAATACCCTGAATGACCTCTGTAATATGCTGGACTGCGATATTACAGATATCATTGAATATAAAGGAGATTAGCGCTACGACAAATATTCGCAGGAAAGCTTCTAATTTGTTTATTTACTGTTTTATTTAGCCTAAAACTGCACGCTGCGTGCAGTCAAGAACTTTTTTAGAAAAAATGAGGGGCTGTACAAAATCCTGCCATGGATACAACCGTTATGGCATTCCCTCCCCACTCCTATTCGGGGAGCCGACTCCTCGTCAGGCCCAAATTGATTTCCCCTACCGGAATCTCACGAAGTTCTCTTTTCAGCATATATGCAATTTCAAATTAAATCCTCTTTTCACAAATGTATTTTTACAATCTCCTTAGGTAAATCCAATTTCTCTCTGTCCATTGATACTGGCGATAAACTGGTGGCATATACTTCAGGTGATGTTATCATGCTCAAAACTTTAAAACTTCTTTCTGTCGTAGAATTTGAAGCCTCACTGGACGAAGCACAAAAATGGGCAAAGTCTGTTGGGTATGATGAAAACGATGTTAATGATATAGTTAAATCGGTTAGAAAGAAGAAACGAGGATGAGAATTGTGGAGACTGCCGTAATACCCTGGTCGGTTTTTAATAGTTCCGGCGCATCCGCCCCCAGCAGCTGCTGGGGGCGGTTTTCTTCCGTCAGCGTCAGATTGGGGATGCCGAATCTCCGGCAAGGACCTAGTCCGTTCCGTTTCCAAGCCCCTCCGCCTCCGCCAGCCAAAGACTCACGCTTGCGTCTGACGGCATGCGCAGATCTCCTCGGGGCGAGAGGGCCACGCTTCCCACTTTCGGCCCGTCCGGCAGACAGGAGCGTTTGAACTGCTGGGCGAAGAACCTCCTGTAAAAGGTCTTCAGCCACTTCAGGATAGTCCCGTCTTCATACAGCCCCTTGAACGCCAGCTTCGCCACCCGGTACACTTTCGCCGGAGAGTAGCCGCAGCGCAGCATGTAGTACAGGAAAAAATCATGCAGTTCATAAGGCCCCACCAGATCCTCCGTCCTCTGGGAGATCACTCCGTCCACAGGCGGCAGAAGCTCCGGGCTCACCGGCGTGTCAAGCACGTCCCTCAGCACATCTTCCAGCGCTTTATCGTTACAGGTGTCCGCATAATACTCCACCAGATGCCGCACCAGGGTCTTGGGCACGCCTGCGTTCACCCCGTACATGGACATGTGATCCCCATTGTAGGTAGCCCAGCCAAGGGCCAGCTCCGACATGTCCCCGGTTCCGATCACAAGACCTCCCTGGCGGTTTGCAATGTCCATCAGCACCTGGGTCCGCTCCCTGGCCTGGCCGTTCTCGTAGGTCACGTCATGGTCGGCCATGTCCTGGCCGATGTCCCTAAAATGCACCGTCACCGCCTCTTTGATGTCCACCTCCTCCAGCGTGGCCCCCAAAGTCCGCGCCAGCAGGCAGGCGTTCTCATAGGTCCTGTCCGTAGTGCCGAAGCAGGGCATTGTCACCGCCAGGATGCCCTTTCTGTCCAGACCCAACAGGTCAAAGGCGCGCACGGTAACAAGCAGCGCCAGCGTGGAATCCAGCCCGCCGGAAATGCCCAGCACCGCTGTCTTCAGCCCCGTATGCTCATACCGCTTCTTCAGGCCGTAGGACTGGATGGACAGAATCTCCTCACAGCGCCTCTTTCTCTTCTCCGCGTCCCCCGGCACGAAAGGCAAGGCCGGAAAACTGCGCTGCAAATCCGTCTCCGCCACCTCCAGCCGGAAGGGCACTTTCACATAAGCGGCACTAGGCTCCCTGCCGAAAGTCCCCATGCGCCGCCTGTCCGCCAGGAGCTTCCGGACATCAATGTCCCCATATAGAGTCTCACAGGTGAACTTCTTCACCTGCGCCAGAATCGTGCCGTTCTCCGCGATCAGGTTGTGCCCGCCGAACACCAAATCCTGGGTGGACTCCCCCTCCCCTGCGGAGGTGTATACATAGCCGCAAAGGAGCCTTGCGCTTACGGATTTCACCAGAAGCTCCCGGTACTCGTCCTTGCCTATGGTCTCGTTGGAGGCGGAGAGATTGGCGATGACCGTGGCGCCTTTCAGGGCATGGTTCACCGCCGGGGCGTCCGCCACCCAGAGGTCCTCGCATATCTCGCAGCCCACGGTAAGCCCATGCATAGTCTCGCAGGAAAACAGGATATTGGTTCCGAAAGGAACCGTTCTGCCCTGAAAAACAAAGGGAACCGGTTCCGAGTTGCCCTCCGAGAAATGCCGTCCCTCATAGAATTCCGCGTAGGAGGGGATATTGGCCTTGGGTATCATCCCCAAAATCTCCCCGTTCCAGAGCACGGCGGCCACGTTGTAGAGCCTGCCCTCCCGCTCCACGGGCAGCCCCGCCATCACAAGCGCGTCCTTTCCCCGGGTGCATTCCGCGATGCGCAGCAGCTGCGCGGAGGCCTCACGCAGCAGAATCTCCTGCAGAAATAAGTCCCCGCAGGTATAGCCCGTGATGCACAGCTCTGGGAACACGATGATTTTCGCGCCTTTTTTACAGGCTTCCTCCAGCCTCTCGCAGATTACGCCCGCGTTGTAGACCGGGTCCGCTACTTTGATCTTCGGCGTCACTGCCGCCACCTTGATAAAACCCTGCTTCATGCGTCCTGCTCCTTCCTCTACGGCCTGCCCTAAGTTCCATTCCCTCCGGCAGATTCCTCCCTGCCGCGAACCGTCCGGTTCCGCTTCTCCCCGGCCTATCGGACAGTTTTCCTGCCCGGCAAATTTCCTCACACGACTAGTCGGGTTCTTTTGTCTCCATCGAACCTCCTGGCGCGGCTGCCCGGGTTCTCCCGCTTCTTCCCGGGCCTGCCTTACAATCCGCCTACGGCAGCCTGCTCTTCCTATAGATCTCTTTCAATTCTTCCACACTGAACCTGTAATGGGTATTGCAGAAGTGGCAGTTCACCTCCACCTCCTGTCCCTCATCGATCATGTCTTTGATCTCTTTCTTCCCCAGGCTGATCAGCACCTTTTCGATGCGCTCCTTGCTGCAGTTACAGGAAAAGGCCACGGGACGGGTGTCCGTCACCTGGCAGTCAAGCCCCTCCAGAATCCGCTCCAGCATCCGTTCCGGGGTATCCCCCGCGTCCTGCATGGCTGTCACGGATGTAATTCCCGAAAGATTCCGCTCCAGCCTGTCAATCACCCCATCCTCCGCAAAGGGCATCAACTGCACGATAAAGCCCCCGGCCTGCCTGACGGTATTGTCCCGCTCCATGAGCACTCCCAGGCCCACGGAGGAGGGCACCTGCTCGGAGGCGGCGAAATAATAAGTCAAATCCTCCGCGATCTCGCTGGTCTGCAATAAAGTCTGCCCAACATAGGGCTCCTTTAAACCCATATCCTTTATGACGGAAAGCGTCCCGCTCCCAACGGCTCCGGCCACGTCCAGCTTGCCCTTGTCGTTGGCGGGCAGAATCACGTCCGGCACATTGGCATAGCCCTTTACGCCGCCTTTGGAATCCGCTGTCACCAACAAACCCTGCACGGGACCGTCCCCCTTGATCTGCAAAGTGACCAGGTCCTCTTCGCCTTTCTGCATACTGCCCATCATTGCCCCCGCGCTTAGGAGCCGTCCCAGGGCCGCCGTGACTACAGGGCTGGTATCATGTGCCCGCCTGGCGGTCTCCACCAGTTCTCTCGTGGTACAGGCAAAGGCCCGAATTTGCGCCCCCGCCGCGGTGGCGCGCACTATATAATCTGACATTTCACACCTCGCTTTCTGTCTGAATCTCCTCTGTTCCCTCAGTTTTGTACCCGCCCGCTGTCCTTTCCCGCACTTTCGCCACCAGGTATATCCGCTCGCTCTCAGGCCTTACGTCCTCCCCGGTGTCCACGTCCCTGGCCTCCGCCACAGTCATCCCTGCCTGCTCTACCAGACTCCGCATCTGCTCCAGGGTATAGCCCCGCTGGTAATGAGTCTCCTGAAATCTCCTGAACAGCTCCCCCTCTTCCCGAACAAATACAGTTAAGTCATACTCATTGATGCCCTCTTCCACATCATAGAAATTGTCCCAGATGAAGCTGCAGTCCTCTTTGGTTTCCGTGATGGTGGTATCGCCGATGACTTCTCTGTATTTGTAGTCCGTATTGAAGTCAAAGAGAAATACGCCGCCAGGGTAGAGGAACTTTTTCACCAGGGAAAATATGTTCACCAATTCCTCTTCTTCCAAAATATAGTTCACGGAATCGCATACGCATAAGACCGTGCCCACTGTGCTGTAGAGATCCAACTCCCGCATGTCCTGCTGCAGATAGAGGATCTCGGATCCGCTTCTCTCTTTCTTCTCCATTGCCATGTTCAGCATACTGTCAGAGGCATCCACCCCTATCATGTCATACCCCCTGGCGTACAGAAGCTCCGTCAGCGTGCCGGTGCCGCAGCCCAAGTCCACCACCAGGTTGCGCTCGGACTCCAAAAGCCCCTCCACGTCCCGCTCCGGCTTCGACACGCCGTATTTCCGGATCAGGCCGTCTATGCGCTCCGCCCATTCTTCATACGGAACATTGTCCATGAACCGGTCATAAACACTTGCAAAGTCCTGATAGATATCCATCCGCTGCCTCCTAGCTCTTGTTCTGTCCTAAAAAACCGCTCCGCCCTTTTTGTTTCCGTGATGCCCCTGATTAAACTGAGAGCGGCAGTGCTTCTTATCTTTCTGCGGAAATCGCCGTCACAGATAATCATCGCTCCACGACATGTTCTCTCCGTCCCCGGTATCATCGCCTCCCGTATCGCCGCCTCCCGTATCCGCAGGCGGGGTTTCCGGTGCAGGTGTCGGGGTAGCCGCAGGGGGCGGAGCCGCCGGAGGCTGATATCCCGGGTTCCCGCCGCCTCCATTGTCCGCAGGCGGAGTCTCCGGCTGTGTCTCCGGCTCGGGCGTTGCCGCAGGCGCCTGGGGCACAGCAGGTCTGTTCACAGGTTTTGGAGTCTCTTTCACCCCTGCGGACAATTCCTCCGAAAGCTCTGCAGCCTCTTCCAGCCGCTTTGCCTCTTTCTCCTGTCTAAGCTGCCGGTCAAAAGCCCGGAAGCTTTCCTGAGCCAGGCAGAACCTGTCTTCCTGCTCCAAATCTTTCGCGGACGACACCTCATGCCAGGATCTGCCGTCGTACCACTGCACCTGCCCGTCCTCTATGCGCACCCGGATATCGTCAGCTTTCACATATCCCGCTGCCTCCGGACTGTCATTCCTCTCCTGGGCCATGGCATCTCCTCCGGTCTGCTCCTGAACAGTGTTTTCCGCTGCCTGCTCATCCCCGGCTCCCTTGACCGGACTCTGTCTGTTCCACACCGTCCCTGCCAGGAAACCAAAGGCGAACAACGCCCCACCAGCCGCAGCCAGAGCCACATACTGTTTCTTTCCCATCTCATCTCTCCAATCCGGCACATCCCCAGACGTGCACACTATTTCTTCTCCACAGAATCAATGATCCCCTGCACATAGCGGTATCCGCTGGTGCCGGGCTTAAACTCTCCCTTAGCCTGTACCTGCTTTGCCACCGTGTATACGCTTCTGTATACAGGCGGTCCGTAGAGAATCAGTTCCCTGCCGTCGCACTCCACCACCGCGTACGCCCGAAACGAAATATCCTTCGCGTACATATTCGGCGCAAGATTGATCAGCACAGAGGTAAATCGGTTCCGTCCCCCCACTGTCTCGAACACCTTATCCGTGACCTTGCCGTTTTCCGTCCAGTAGGCTCTTCCGCCTCCTACCTTGGTTCCGTCTTTTATAAAGGGATATTTCTCCCTGTTTTCATTGGTCATGAACAAGGTCCCGTACTCTTTCAGCTTACAGCCGTCCACGCCTCCCGCGATCAGCCTTTTCTTCAGGTTTGCATCAATACCGGACTTGAAGCGGATTCCGGCCTGCCCCTGGACCCGGATGGAAAAGCCGTGGTAGCTGAGCAGGTTCTCCAGCCCCGGCATGGGAACGGCCCTGCACGCCTCCCCGTCCCAGGACAGTCTCCACACATACATCCCCACCGGGATATTCTTTGCGTCATAAGCATACATCACTGCGGTCCTGCCGGAAGTGTCGGGGAGTTTGAGCTGATAGCTGTCTCCGCTCCTGGAAGCCGTATATTCTATCCCGTCAATGTAGACATGGTTATCCGCATATCCTGCAGGAGGTGTCAGTGTCACGAGGCGCGCCTCCTGAGCCGGAGGCGTCGGCGTATCCGTGCCTCCGTCTCCTCCCGGCGGCGTCACCGGCGTATCCGTGCCCCCGTCTCCTCCCGGCGGCGTCACCGGCTTATCCGTGCCCCCGTCTCCACCGGGCGGCATCACCGGCTTATCCGTGCCCCCGTCTCCTCCCGGCGGTGTCACCGGCGTATCCGTGCCTCCGTCTCCTCCCGGCGGCGTCACGCTCCCTCCCGATATCACTTTCCTGCGCACCACCAGATTCGTGGAATTCTGCGCCCGCATGGCAATGTAAAGATTGGAGCCGTAGCCGCACATACCCAGATAATCCACCCCTGTGCCCAGATTGTCAGCGATTGTTCCGAATGAATCTCCTGTGCCCTGCAGCAGCTTCACTTTTCTGACGCTCGTGTCATAATAGGCCAGGCACACCTGATCTCCCGCCATAGCCATGGAGGCCAGATTATATTTTGTCATGGCGGAAACAGGATAGTTCTTCCATGTGCTTCCGTCAAACACCGCCATAATGGGGCTTTGCCCGTCTCCGCCCTCCACGCCGGCCGAGCCGCTGCCGGCAAAGGCGTATATCCGGTTTCCGTATTTTCCTATGTAATGGATATTGGTATACCGGCCGGGCAATGTATTCACCGTGCTCCATGTGCCGCCCGTGTATTTCTGTATCTTTGTCACACCGTCGGCAAAATCCGCGTAAACCATATAAAAACTTCCGTCGGACGCCAGCATGGCCGGATGGCTGAAATCCCGCGCTTTCAACTGACTGTCCACCGGCTTGTTCGTCTTCAAATCATAAATCTTCCATGTGCCGCTGTCCTCATAGGCAGCATAAATGGAGCTGCCGTCCACGGCGAACTGCATATATTTCGGGTTGACCGCGCTATGGCTGGCCACCTGCTTCCAGGCGCCGTTTTCCAGCCTGCAGTACATGGGCTGATTGGTTCCGTTCAGGTAGGACAGATACACTTCCCCGCCGCACACTGCCAGGACAGCCCGACAAGAGCGGGAAACAGAGCCTATCTTTGTCCCTACCTGCTGCCAGGCCGCCCCGTCCCAGCGCTTCACGCATACCTGCCCATAGCTGTCATTCCCGGACATGCTCTCCAGAAAAGCCGCGTAGACCGTTCCCCCGGCCGGATCGGTACAGATAAAAGGCTCCTCCCCGATACACTGACTGCTGACCGCATCCCCCATATTTTCCCAGGAAATCACATTTTTGTAATCCGCAAAGGTAACCGTAAATGTCAACTGTTTCCTGTCCCCGGACAGCTTCAGATCGCTGAGCCGTATTCCGCTGTTGCTTCCGTCCGAATAGTAAAGGGTATCCTTGGTAAAATCCGCGTCCAGATCCGTACTGCCGTAGGAGATCTCCCCCTTGGCTACGTCCAGCGCAGCCTCTCTGGAAAGATTCAGGTTCGTGTCGGGGTGCAGATCCGTGCCTGCCTCCGGGTCCGTCACTCCCGGCCGGTAAACATAGATATAATTTTTGCCCGCATGATTGGTAAGCCCGTCCACCTTTGTGTCCACCCGGTACATCAATAGACCGTCCGATGGAATCTTGTGCTCAAAGCCGTTGATATTCCCGCTCTTCCTCCGGTATTCCAGGCAGATAAACTCCGTATCCGAAAGGGGCGTGCGCAGGACGAACACCTTATTGCCTCCGGACTCCGACACCGCCGTCAGGGTATAGGTACCGCTCTGGGTGATGGTTCCCATGGAAATCCATCCCTGCCTGGCCCGCAGATAGGACAGAGGGTACTGTAAAAAAGAACTGGTATTGGCCATGATGTCCCACAGGCCCACGGGTTCTCCCACGCCGTTTTGCCTGTAGAGATCCGGCAGTCCCAGCGTGTGCAGGAACTCATGGGCGATGACGCCCTGTTCCTGTCCCACATGGAGAGCGCCGTTGTCGGACACCAGCATCCCGGAGGGAATCACGTTATAGTCTAAAACACGCAGACCCGATTCCTTTATCTGCGCCTGGCCGGCATATTTTGTGTGGAATGCCGTGTTTTTTCCGTTGATTGTATTCCCCTGGAGGATGATTGTCAGGTTGTCTATGTATCCCGCATTTTGATTGTCCAGTCTGTGGTTGGCTGTATCCAGTATGATCTTCTTGTCATTGATAGCTTTTACCACCTCTTCCACCAGTCCCACGCCGCCGTCGTCGCTGTCCGAGGAAAGGGTCAGCGTTGCCACCGCTGTCTGATCCGGCTTCTCCTGGGGAAAGTAATTTTCCACGGCGACCTTTCCCTCCGTGACTATGGATATATAGTTCTGAAAGGAATTGTTGCCCTCATACCCTGTTCCGTCGTTATACATCCCCTTGATCTGTTTCCAGTTGGAATAGGTAGCGGTGCCGGAGGTATAGGAAGCGTTGAAGACATCTTTTGTATCGCTTTTCTTTTTTACAAAAATCACCAGATTCGCCATCCGGCCGCTGACCGCTTCCGCCTCTGTATGAGGCAAAAAAGGCAGGGGCAGCGTTACGATCATCGCCGCGGTCAGCAGCATTGCAAGAAACCCGGCCAGACGGCCCTGCTTTTTACCAAATCCGCTCATGCTCTACCTCCATTCCGTATATTCCGGAAATCCCAGATAAGCCGCGTCCATCACAAAGGCTTCCGGCGCGGTATCCGCTTCATACAGATAGGATCTCCCGTCCGCAGTATACGCATAGACCACGCCCCCTGCGTCCGCCACTTTCCCGTACTGTTCCTCTGCCGTGGTGCCGTCGGCATTGAGCTTTCCCGTGTATATGTTTCCCTGATATTCGACGGTAATTTGATCCACGCAGATGTCTTTCTGAAGCGTGCCGCTGTAGGCGTGCAGCAGATTCCCCTCCGGGTCCATGCGGCTCACAGTGGCAGCGCCGCTGTATACGCCGTCCTTTAAGACGGCCTCCCCCAGCAAGACGCCGGTCTCGTCCCCCTCATAGAAGCAAAATCTCCCCTCCGCTCCAAGCCATGTGATCTCCGTATGGCCTCCGTCTGCCAGGATCTGCAGTACATTCTCTCCCTCATGGTATGAAGTGCGGGTCTCCACCCCCGTCATGCCGCCCTGCAGAAGCTCCTGCCACTCCTCTCCCCCGGTTATCTCCCGAAGCGCCGCCGCGTCTCCGCCGCCAAGCGCCTCCAGAATCCGAGCCGCCATAGCCGCCATTCGGGCATCGGAGTCGTCCGTCTCTACCACAATGGCGCTTACCTGTCCCGCATATTCTCTGGAGGGGTAGAGCCGCAGGGCTTTCTCCAGCATATCCCGCTGCAGCGCTTTTTCCCCCAACTCCCCATACACTCCGGACAGGGCCGCGTAATCCGCCTCCTCAAATGCATCCATGGAAAGCAGTTGTTCATAATATTCCCGTTTCAGATCGGATTCCCCGGGACCCGCCTGGGCAATGGCCCGGCGCAGTTCCTCCGGCGTCCCCGGACTGGCCGGTGTCGGCTCCGGGGTTTCGGCTACGGTTTCAGACGGTATTTCCGTCTGTTGCGGCATGGCCTCCCCCTGGCCGCAGGACAATAAAAATAATACCAGCATCGGAGCCATGCCGATCTGTACGAGAATTTTCTTTTTCATCTCATCTCCCTTTCCGTCAACTTGTCTTCCTGTAAAAGGCTTTCGCTCTGAACAAGCCCCTGCCCCGGTCTTTTACAAGACGCCACAGCACATATGCCGCAGCGAATACGCCGAGGCATATGCAAAAATCCGCCCTGCTTCCCGGAAGCTTAAGTAATCTGTATATCGGCATACTTGCTATTCTGCTTAATGCGCTACATCCGTTCCAAAAATTCCCACAATGAAGCCGGGCTGCTTAAGGCAGCTTAAAACAGCGTCCCAAGCGCTCCAAAAAGCCCCGCGCTGGCAAGCCCCATGATAACGCCCGCTAACACCACCCCGAAAAGCACCGCGACGACGCTGGACTTAAAATCCATATCCAACAGGCTGGCGGCCAGGGTGCCCGTCCAGGCCCCGGTTCCGGGCAAGGGGATTCCCACGAACAAGAGAAGCGCCACGAACAAGCCCTTGCCCGCTTTCGCTTTCAGCTTTTCTCCGCCCTTGTGGCCTTTTTCTAGGCAGAATGTAAAGAACTTCCCGATGACAGGCTTATCCGCCCCCCATTCCAGCACCTTTCTGGCGAACAGGAAAATGATTGGGACCGGAAGCATGTTCCCCAGAATACATACAATATAGCTTTGAAGCACGGGCAAATCCATGCCCAGCGCAATGGGCACCGCCGCCCTCAACTCGATCAAAGGCACCATGGAAACAAAAAACACAAACAGATATTTCTTCAGCATAACAATCTCCATTCTTCTCTATTCTTTATTATTCTTTATTATTCTTTCTTTTTCTTTCTTTTTCTCGTTTCTTCCTTAATTTATTCTACTCTTTTTTCTTTCCCCATCCGCGCCTCTTTACGCGCCGTCTCAGTTCACCGTTTTCATTCACAGTTTCTCTTACCGGCGCTTTGCCACATACTCTTTCAAGAAAGCCAGGAGAATATCCATCTGCTCATCCGTGCCGATAGTGATACGCAGACTATTGGATATCCTGGGCTTATTCCAGTATCGCACATAGATATCCGCCTGCCGCAGGGCCCGGAAAATCTCTTCGGCGGGGAGAGATTCGTGAGATGCAAAAATGAAATTGGCTTTGGAGTCCGGGAACGTGAATCCCAGGGCTTTCAGTTCCCCTTTCACCCGCTCTCTGGTGGCGATGATTCTGGCCGTAACCGCCTTAAAATAGACATCGTCCCGCACCGCCTCCGCCCCCAGTATCTGGGCAGGCAGGTTCATGGTGTAGGAATTAAAGGAGAACTTCACGTCATTCAGATACCGGATGGCTTTCTCGCTGCCGATACAGAAACCGATGCGCATACCTGCCATGGCCCGGGATTTGGAGAAAGTCTGCACAACCAGGAGATTGTCGTACTTCTCCACCAAGGGCAGCGCGCTTCTGCCCCCGAAGTCCACATAGGCCTCATCCACCACCACCACCACGTCCCGGTTGGCCCTGACAATTTCCTCCACTGTCTCCAGCCGTTCCCCGAGACCCGTGGGGGCATTGGGATTGGGGAAAATCACGCCGCCGTTTGGCTGCCTGTAATCCCCGGGGCGGATGTGCCATTCCTCGTCCAGAGGGCATGTTTTGTACGGAATTCCGTGTAGATTCGCCCACACATCATAAAAGGAATAGGTTACATCCGGAAAAAGAATGGGCCTCCCGCTGTTGAAAAAGGTCATGAACGCCATGGAAATCACATCGTCCGAGCCCACACCCACGAATATCTGCTCCCGTTTTACATGGTAGTATTCCGCCAGGGCATCCGCCAGTATAGCTGTATCCGGATCCGGGTACAGCCGAAACGCGGTATAGTCCATCCGCTTTAACAGCCGCTCTACCCCCGGCGCGGGGGGATAGGGGCATTCGTTGGTATTCAGCTTGATCATGCCCGGCTTATTGGGCTGTTCTCCGGCCACGTAGGGCACTACCTTTCGTACATTTTCTTCCCAGTTCACTCTGTCGTCCTTCTTTCTCTTTTTTTACTGCACGTCAGTAAAATATGCCGCGAATCCTGACTGCAGACCTTTTTGTCCTTATGTTCCGCCGCAGGCAAACATCGGGCGGTTGTCATCCAAGTCACTGAACTTCCACAGTCCCTCTCGTGCTCACGCCCCGGCGGCAATACCCTGTCTGTGGATGATACACGGAGGAACAATATCTGCCGTGACATTTTCAGAGCCATCCACGAGGGAAAATGGCTGCAGATCGGCGAATGTTTTCTACCCGCATCACGGTTCAGAAACCTCCTCTTCATCCCCCCGGCTGCGCAGCTCCTCTCTGTAGATATCCGCCTGTCCGGGGCACTCCAGGGCTTCATAGCAGCGGATAAGCCCCTCCAGACTTTCTCTCCCCCCGGACTGCAGGGCCAATATGGGCCGGGTCTCGTAGACGGCATTGTAGTACCATATGGCCGCCTCCTCCCAGTCCGCAAGTTCCTCATAAAAATGCCCCATCTCGCAGCAAATCTCCGAACAGGGATCCTGCGCGATGACCTTGGAAGTATACTTGAAGAAATTCACCATGTCCTCCGCCAGCCTGGCCGCCTTTGCCACCACGCAGCAGGCCTGGGCCATCTCCTCGCCGTCCCGCCCATTGTCCGCAGCCGCCTCCATAAAGGTTCCCGCCGCCTCCAGGAAATCCTCCTTATCCCCGGCCAGCATCAGCTCTCTGGCGTAAAGGCCCAGAAGTCTTTTGGAAAGCCGATAGCCCTCCTGCCAGTGCCGGTGGAAATTGGCCAGATCCCGCTTGGCATGGCACTCCTGGGGCAGATGGGTGATGACGATATCGCTGTCGTACACCACGGGCTCCAGCCGCACTGTTTCATGGATAGGGGCCTCCCAGACGAAATCCCGCTTCCTTTTAAAGAGCTTGGGGCGGTACTCTTCATCGTAATTGTACACCGTATTGAACCGGAGCTGATTGGCATACTTCATCTGTACGATTTCTACCTCTAAGAGTAATGTCTCTTTCAGACGCCGGAACCGCTCCCTGTTCTCCGGAGAGAGCACCTCATCCGCGTCCGCAGAATATATATATTCCTGAGTAGCCTTGGAAAACACAAAATTCCTGGCCGCGCTGAAATCGTCAATCCATGGAAAGTCGTAGACTTTTTCGGTATAGCGCCGGGCGATCTCCTTGGTGGCATCCGTGGAGCCCGTGTCCGCTATGACGATCTCATCCACCAGGTCGGCCACGCTGTCTAAGCATCGCTCCAATATCTTCTCTTCATTTTTTACAATCATACACAGGGAAATCGTAATCATCTGATCCCTCCCTAAAACTACCGGCTTCTGCCCGAGTCCCCGGCATCCGCCTGATCTGTCAGTGTCAATAAGATCATACCAAAAACGGCGCGGAGGCACAACTACTATTTCCAAAATATAAAAATGAAAACAGACCGTGAAAAGCAGTTGAGATTTCCCGACGGATATGGTACAATATTTTCATTCCAGGCACGAAACGGCCCACAGGCCTTAATTTTAAAGAAATCTGACAGGAGGATTTGCATCATGTTCATTGTATTAGGCGGAGGTTTGCTAATCATTATCATCGCGGTTGTCATATCCGTAGTCTCCAGCGTGGTATCCGCGGTGGCGGCGGACGTGGATGACGCGGAGGACTGATGCCACCGCATTTTTCGATATGGTTTGCGGACCGGTATGTCAAAAAGGCTTGTGATCCCCCTTGCGCAAAGACGCGGGGCATCGCAAGCCTTATAAGTTTTTCCGAATCATCCGGGAAATCCTCCCCATACCAGATAATCCGTCACAGAAACAGCTTTCTCAAGTTCCGCTGCATATTCCCAGAATTTCCCTGTACGCAAAGGGCCTGACGCGGAACGACACATATCTGCCTCTCAGTTCCTTTGTAAATTCCCCCGAAAGCAGCAGTGCAAAATATTGGTAACCGTCAGCATAGATTTCTCAGCCTCTCTGGTTATAGAATGCAAAGAGGGCGGCAGCATTCGCCCCGCCCCTCTCAGAACAGATTCCCTTGTCAAATGCGCCATACAAGCGCGCCGCGCATTACGCGAACGGATTCTCCGTAGGATACAGCACGCCCTTGGGCTGGTTGTAGTTCAGATCCTCCACGGGCACGCCGATGTACTTGAACACCTCGTACAGAGCCTTTCCGAAATGGCCGAAAGCCACCGCGCCGTGATGAGGGTAATTCTTCTCGATCAGCACATGGCGGTAGAAGCGACCCATCTCCGGAATGGCGAACACGCCGATGCCGCCAAAGGACTTGGTGGCTACGGGCAGCACCTCGCCCTGGGCGATGTAAGCCCGCAGCTTATTGTCCGCGGTGGACTGCAGGCGGTAGAACGTGATGTCGCCGGGGATGATATCTCCCTCCAGCGTCCCCTGGGTCACTTCCTCGGGCAGGGTTCTGGCCATGATCATCTGGTACTTCATGCTGCAGGAAGACAGCTTCTTGGTATTGGTATTGCCGCAGTGGAAGCCCATGAATGTGTCACCATGGGTGTAGGTAAATTTGCCCTGGATGGCATCCTCGTACATGTCATCGGGCACGGTATTGTTGATGTCAAGCAAAGTCACGGCGTCCTCGCTGACGCAGGTGCCGATGAATTCGCTAAGGCACCCATAGATGTCCACCTCGCAGGACACGGGGATCCCCATGCCGGTGAGGCGGCTGTTCACGTAGCAGGGCACGAAGCCGAACTGGGTCTGGAATGCGGGCCAGCATTTTCCGGCGATGGCCACATACTCACGATACCCCTTGTGAGCCTCGATCCAGTCAAGCAGCGTCAGCTCATACTGAGCCAGCTTGGGCAGAATCTCGGGCTTCTTGTTGCCCGCGCCCAGCTCCTCTTCCATCTCCTTTACCTTGGCGGGGATCCTCTCGTCTCCCTCGTGCTTTTTGAATGCCTCGAAGAGATCCAGCTCGGAGTTCTCCTCAATCTCCACGCCCAGGTTGTAGAGCTGCTTGATGGGCGCGTTGCAGGCCAGGAAATTCAGAGGCCGGGGGCCGAAAGAGATAATCTTTAAGCTGCTCAGTCCCACGATGGCTCTTGCGATGGGGATGAACTCATGGATCCTGTCGGCGCACTCGGACGCGGTGCCCACCGGGTTCTCGGGGATGTAGGCTTTCACGTTGCGCAGCTTTAAGTTATAGCTGGCGTTGAGCATGCCGCAGTAGGCGTCGCCCCTGCCGCCCACCAGGTCGTTCTGGCTCTCCTCGGCAGCCGCTATGTACATGGCGGGGCCGTCGAAATGCTTGGCCAAAAGGGTCTCTGAAATCTCAGGACCGAAGTTCCCAAGGTATACGCACAGGGCGTTACAGCCGTTCTTCTTGATATCCTCTAAGGCCTGCACCATGTGGATCTCGCTCTCCACGATGCACACGGGGCACTCGTAGACGGCGTCCGTGCCGTACTTGGCGGTATAAGCCTCCATCAGGGCTTTGCGCCTGTTCACGGACAGGCTCTCAGGGAAGCAGTCTCGGCTCACGGCCACGACGCCGATTTTTACTTTGGGCAAATTGTTCATGGGAATGGTCCTCCTTTTATATTGGTAATTGCAGCGAATAATTGCCTGTACTTAAATTATAACTGTTTTGGAGCAGATTTTCCATAGTTTTAGAAAAACTTTCAAGAAAATCCTGACAGCCAAACAATTCCCACACCTGGCGAAAGCTGTCAGGCATTTTCTTTCCCTCTACCCTATGATGTCAAAAAATTCACAGTTCATCGTATTACCTGTCTTTCCTGCAATTTCACCGACCACTTCTACATGCAGCCCCTTTTCATGGGCTTCTATCGCCTTGTCATAATCCCGTTTACACAGATTCGCGGTCACTGTCCGTTTCCTGTCATTTTCGTCCAGATAAACAATCGTTATTTTCCCCTTATCACGTTTTGCCACATCCGGAGCCGATTCCAGCCTCTTGATTCGTCCCAGAATCTTCTGCTTTGTATTTGCCGTCTTTCGAAATTTCTCAATGGCGGAAACAATTGGTTGATGATAATCATGAGACAATAGAATCCTGTTGCTTGTACTGCGGTTTTTTTTCACCACTGGCGACCACTGGGCAATGAATTCCACATCCGTATCTTCTATATCCGGATTGAGGCCTGCCAACGCCTCGTAAAAGTTTATACTGATTACCGGTTCTTTCTCATCAGGCACCAATTCGCCATAGTCGCCATTATCAATGTTACTTTTAATAGATGACACATTTGTCATAATACGATTTGTCACCTGACGGGTCAGCGAATTCGCACATTGTTCCTCCTCCGAAAAGATGCTCAGTTGTCTGTACCCTTCCGTTTCATCCAATTCGGCAAAAGGACAGACGATAGATACCACATAGCTGCCAATTTCTGTCTGGCCGAATTTGCAATTATTTACAAACCTTGAAACGGCATCTTCCGGGCGTCCCTGATGATATCTTCTTGGATGTAAAATGTCCTGTGTCGCCGCTGCTATCAATTTTCTGGCACTTTCATAAACCCTTATGGCGTCATCAAATAAAATATTTCCAGCCTCTACGCCTTTCCTGTTCAGTCTGATCTTCAGGATATCCGTATTGGGATTCAGCAAAAAAAGCATAAGCTGATCCATGGATTTGGCTTCTGCCAGAGCCACTGTCTCAACAGCCTGGTACATGGCATTCTTATAGTCAAAAAGCATTTTCTCCATAGGAACCATAACCTGAAATGCCTCGCCGCCGGCAGCAATGTATTGAAATATCTTAACATCCGTCCGCCTTGACGGATATTGTCTCCAACCCGTATCTTTCAAATATTTGGCAAAAGAAAGCGGATTTATTTTTTCTGTTAAATCCATTAAATTCACGGAATAAATCATGTCATGCCTCCTTTGCCTGTCTTTCCAAAATATCCAGCAAAAACTCTTTATTTACCACATGGCCTTTGGGAATCGATATGGTGACCGTTTCCTTATGATCCGATTTTGGCATTTTGGAAAAATCGGCCCAATACATGCAGCCTTTAATCAATAATTCCTCCCTGCTCCACTGTACCCAGGATGCTTCCTCTTCCGGCATTACAAAAAGACCAAGGATAATCGGCGTGGTAGCAGGAGTGCATAAATCATTGTAATTCTTTCCCTTTAAAGCATATGTAATAATGTCGCCTTTATCCTTATATTGCGAAACGGAAGAAGTAGATTTCAGCTGTATTCTCAAGGCAGAATCAAAGAATATCCCATCACCAAGAAATATGCGTTTTTTCATAATTCCGTCCGTGCTGTCATCATCATGGCGTTGAATATCATATGATATGCCCGCATCCGCACACAGAGCGGAAATATAGCTGATGCTGATGTCTTCTTTTTGACGCGATGAGTGCATTGCATATCCTCCCCCATAAATGCCCGAATAAAAGCCGCCTCTCTTTACTTTAAAGAATATTTCCATCCTTGTCAAGCTGTTTTGCCGTTATGAGCGCTCGCCGCCCAAAATACAATCCGCCCTACCAAATATGGCTATTACATAGTATAATACTGATTACAGGGTTCGCGAAGCGGTTCCGCGCGCACCCGCGAAAAAAGTGAAAGGAGAAGCTAACATGAAATTTCAGAACGGATGCTGGTTATTAAAGGAGGGCTTCGCAAGCTTCTCTCCCCAGCAGATTTATGACAGCCGGATTACGGAAGACGAAGTAGTAATCTGTGCGCCCACAGCCGTGGTAAACGGCCGGGGAAACACCATAGACGGCATCAACCTCACCCTGCGCATCACCGCCCCCGCGCCCGAGGTCATCCGCGTCCAGGCCTGGCACCACAAGGGCGGCCTGAAGAAAGGCCCTGCCTTTGAGCTGGCCGAGCCCTGCGGACAGGCTCTGACGGTAGAGGAGACCGATGAGACACTCACCGTAAAAAGCGGGCATCTAAGCCTGATTTTGGGCAAGCGCCCCTGGTCCATGCGCTATGAGCGGGACGGGGAGCTTTTGACCAAAAGCGCGGGCAGGGATTTTGCCTTTCTCAAGGAGAACTGGACCGGCATGGCCTATGACAGGGGCCAGGGCGCGTACATGCGCCAGCAATTGGGTCTGTCCGTGAACGAGCAGATCTACGGCCTGGGCGAGCGCTTCGGCGCTTTCGTGAAAAACGGCCAGTCCGTGTCCGTCTGGAACCAGGACGGCGGCACCAGTACCGAACAGTCCTACAAAAACATCCCTTTCTACCTGTCAAGCAGAGGGTACGGCGTCTTCGTCAACCACCCGGAACAGGTGGACTTTGAGGTGGGCACGGAACAGGTCAATAAAGCAGGCTTCTCCGTAGCCGGAGAAATGCTGGATTATTATCTTTTGAACGGCCCCTCCATGAAAGAGGTGCTGGAGCGGTATACGGATCTCACCGGAAAGCCCGCCCTGCCCGCCCCCTGGACATTCGGCCTGTGGCTGTCCACCTCCTTTACCACGGATTACGACGAGGCCACAGTCATGAGCTTTATCGACGGCATGCTGGAGCGGGGGATTCCCCTGTCCGTGTTCCATTTCGACTGCTGCTGGATGAAAGAATTCCACTGGACGGACTTTATCTGGGACGAGGCCGTGTTCCCGGATCCGGAGGGGATGCTTGGCAGGATTCATGATAAAGGGATCAAAGTCTGCGTCTGGATCAATCCTTATATCGGGCAGGAATCGGCTCTGTTCGATGAGGGAATGGAAAAAGGATATTTTCTAAAACGTCCTGACGGCAGCGTATGGCAGTGGGATATGTGGCAGTCCGGCATGGCTGTGGTAGACTTCACCAACCCTGAGGCAGTGCGCTGGTATCAGCAGGGCCTGGAGAAGCTCCTGGACATGGGCGTGGACTGCTTCAAGACCGACTTCGGCGAGCGGATTCCCACGGATGTGGTGTACCACGACGGCTCGGATCCCATGAAGATGCATAATTTCTACACCTATCTCTACAATAAGGCCGTGTATGAGATCCTGGCCGAGAAGCGGGGCAAAAGCGAGGCGGTGCTCTTCGCCCGCTCCGCCACCGCCGGAGGCCAGAAGTTCCCGGTGCACTGGGGCGGCGACTGCTGGTCCGATTACGAGTCCATGGAGCAGAGCCTGCGGGGCGG
Source organism: uncultured Acetatifactor sp. (assembly GCA_910584235.1). Lineage (GTDB taxonomy): Bacteria > Bacillota > Clostridia > Lachnospirales > Lachnospiraceae > Acetatifactor. The sequence continues at coordinate 8,753 of CAJTZD010000028.1, read as the reverse complement.
ACTGTCATTGACCAGCTCGGGCTTCGGCTTCTGGAGCCATGACATAGGCGGCTTCGAGAGCAAGTCCACGCCGGATGTGTACAAGCGCTGGTGCGCTTTCGGACTGCTCTCCACCCATTCCAGGCTCCACGGCTCCTCCTCTTACAGGGTGCCCTGGCTCTACGATGAGGAAAGTGTGGACGTAGTAAGGTTCTTTACCAGGTTGAAAGCGTCCCTGATGCCTTATCTGTACCGGTGCGCTGTGGAAACCTCCCGCACAGGGGTGCCCATGATGCGCAGCATGGTGCTGGAGTTCCCGGAGGACAGAAACTGCGCTTACCTGGCAAACCAGTATATGCTGGGAGATTCCCTGCTGGTAGCCCCTGTTTTGAATGAAGAGGGCATGGCGGAATATTACCTGCCGGAGGGCGTCTGGTCCAATTTCCTCACAGGAGAAGCAAGGCAGGGCGGCCGGTGGTACCGAGAGAAGCACGGGTACCTGAGCATTCCGCTGTATGTGCGGGAAAACAGCGTCATTGCCGTGGGCGCAAAGGATGACGGTCCCGTGTATGACTATGCCGACGGCGTCACATTCCGGGTCTATGGAATAAAGGACGGCGGAAAGGCAGAGACTGTGGTATACAGCGGCGGAGCCCTGCAGGAGGCCTTCATTGTCATAGAGCGCAAAGGGGATACTTACACGGTGACTTTCCAGGGGGAAAAGCCCTGCCGGGTGGTACTGAAAGGAACCGGAAAGCCTGTTGCGGCCCAGGGCGCCGAATGGTCTGTTCAGGGAGAGGATACCCTGCTCTCCTTTGAAAAGAGCGGAACCGCTACTGTTACTTTTTGACTTCTAAGGGGCAGTGCCCCATCTGAATCCGCAAAAGCCCTGCGGCAGTCAGTATTGCGGCTGACGCAGGGCTTTGCCCCCGAATCCTCGCCCCACTTTTTACGTTCGGCAGCCTTTGGAATATAGACCAACTCCCCGGAGGAATATCTCTGGATTTCCTTAAGCAGCTCGTATTGGAAATTAGCCCGGATTTTACGATTGACGATATACACAAGCTTCGTGAACATACTTATGAAGTGACAAAGCATATGACAGCGAAAGAGAAATTACTTTATTATAATACACCAAGAACAGATGCTGAAGAACAGATAAAGCGGCTTAGGGCAGGATGTAGTTGAATCTACGCAAGTGCTCCACAGTCAGCTGGCAAGCACCTTTAGCGGTTCCACCAATTAGGCTTTAGCGATAGCTGTACTATCAAAAAGACTTGCCACCGGAGGTCTTTGCAAAGGCAACCCCCAGCTTTACGAATACTTTAAGCTGGAGGCTGTCCTGGCACTCAGTCTTCTAGCGGCTTCAGATAAAACCAATATATTTATGAATATCTCATCGCCCGGATCATGGGCGTGTGGTTCTCTCCCTGATATCCCAGGCACTCCACCCGGGCGAACCCGGCCTGGCGCAAAAGCTCCATTTCATGCTCCAGGGTCAGCGGCGTGTCGAAATGGACGAACACGTCCTCAGGGGTTCCGCTCCGTCTGCGCCTGCGCTCACATTCCGCGAACAGGTACGCCTCCATCTCGTCAGACTCCGCCACATAGTCCGCCTCCAGATAGCAGCCACCCTCTTTCAGGCTCCCATGAAGTTTCCGGAATATGTCCCGTTTCCTCTCCGGCTTAAAATGATGCAGGGTCTCGAAAGACACCGCCACGTCATAATATCCGCTTTCGAAAGGGTGGCGGAAATAGTCCCCCTCTATCAGACGCAAGTTCCGGTGTCCGTGCTTTCCCCTCAGCCGCTCCAGCATGGAGGGCTCCAGATCGATACCCGTGACGGCGATTTCGGGATGGAGGCAAAATATTTCGTCCAACTCCAGCCCCGTGCCGCAGCCGATGTCCAAAAGCGTCTCCGCTCCCTGTGGGATCAGCGCGGCCATCCAGCGGTAGTACTCCCGCCAGGGGGACATGTGCTCCTCATACCCCTCCACTCTGGCCGCAAAGAAACTTCCCATCTCCTCCAGAGGCTCTTCCGCCGTGTCGGCCAGCCATTTTTTAATCTCTGCAAATTCGCTCATATCTTCCTCCTATCCCTCTACAGCGCACACTCCAGCTGGCAGTCACAGGGCTCCGCCTCTACATGGCCGGGGTGGTACACCTGCGCCTCCACGCAGCCCATGGCCTTGTAAAAAGCCTGGCTCTCCACGGCGGAATGGGCGGAAATGTACAGTTTCCGCCCGCCGTGGTCCCTGGCCCATTCCTTTGCCGCCGCGAACAGCGCCCGGCCCACGCCCCGGCCACGCATGTCCCAAGATACATGGATGCTGGACAGATCCAGATAACCCTGCTCTCCCCCGAAAGGCGCTGCCTCCACAGAGACAAAGCCTTTCAGAGCGCCGTCACAGAAAGCAGCGTATACAAAGCCGCCGGCAGCAAGGGTGTTTTTCAGGCATGCCACCAGTTCCTCATAGTCCGCCTCCGACCAGTCGTCCACGAACGGATCCTCCTTTATAACCCATTCCCCGTTTACCCGCCGCCAGCATTTTCCTACTGCCTGTCTGCGGATAAACTGGCGAAACAGTTCCCGCGTGATCTCCTCTTTCCTTAGATTCCTGTATGCTATTCTGTCTGTGCCGGTCATTTTTCCCAATCCTTTCTCTGCTCGCATCTCCTCTTGTTTATCCGGATTTGCAAAGGCTATTACCTTATTTTATCTTATTTTATCAGATTTGCAATAGCCTCTGCTCCATCATAACAAAGTACTCCCTTACGCAAACCCCTGCAGGCGGCGGGCATGTGATTGTAAATATGCATATTTCTATGTATATTCATTTAGAATATGCATATCCCTACATTTATTCCTTATTTTTTAACAAAATCCATTGACATATTATGCATTAAGTGCTAGTATCTGTCCATTGGCTCCATCCAGGGAGCCGATAAATACATTTTGGGAGGATATTTATTATGAAGAAATGGATTGCGTTATTATTGGTTTCAGCCATGGCTCTGTCCGTGGCGGCCTGCGGCAGTGCGCCGGAGGAGAGCAAGGAGAGCAGTTCTTCCGCCGAGGAAAGCAGCGAGACCAGCGAAGAGAGCTCGGAGGAAAGCACACCTGCCGATGACAGTGCCGACCAGGGCAATGCCAACGAGGGCGAAGATGCCCCCCCTGCTTCTGATGCAGGAAGCTTTACCACTGCCGTAGAGGGCAAACTCACCATGGCCACAAACGCGACTTTCCCGCCTTATGAGTATCTGGAGGGGAACGAAATCACCGGAATCGATGCGGAGATCGCCGCCGCCATCGCAGATAAGCTTGGCCTGGAGCTGCAGATCGATGACATGGAGTTCGACTCCATCACGGAAGCTATCAAAAGCGGCAAGGCTGACATCGGCCTGGCCGGCATGACCGTTACCCCTGACCGTCAGGAGGAGGTGGACTTCACCGTCAGCTATGCCACCGGTGTACAGGTAGTCATCGTTACCCAGGACAGCGCCATCGCCAGCGTGGACGACCTGTTCGCAGAGGGCGCAAGCCATGTGGTAGGCGTACAGCGCAACACCACGGGCGATATCTATACCACCGATGATATCGAAAAAAAGGGGCTTGGCACCATCGACCGCTACAGCAAGGGCGCCGAAGCCATACATGCCTTAAAGACCGGCAAGGTGGACTGCGTGGTCATCGACAATGAGCCCGCCAAGGCTTTCGTGGCCGAGGAGGAGGGGCTGAAGATCCTGGAGACCGAGTATGTCACCGAGGATTACGCTGCTGCCATGTGCAAGGACAATAAGGCGCTGTATGATGCCGTCAATGCCGCTCTGGAAGAGTTGATTGCCGACGGTACTGTCAAAGGCATTGTTGACAAATATATCACTGCGGAATAACACGCAATTTTGCGAAAGCAGATACGGCCCTGACGGCCTGTTAAAAAGGAGAATAAGCTATGAGACCATCCGCTTCCCAGTCCTGGCCTTTAGAGGCGCCGGACTGGATCCTGAACGGCCCTGAGTGGCTGAACGACCTGGGATACGATTTTTACAAGAGCTTCGTCTTCGACAACCGGTACCAGATGTACATAAAGGGGCTGGGCAACACCCTGCTGCTGACCTTGCTTGCCCTGCTCATCGGCGTGGCCTTAGGCGTAGTCATCTCCCTGATCCGGGTCTCCTGGGACAAGAACCATACCGAGATGCAGGGGCCTGGAAAATTTTTCCTGGGCTTCTTCAACGCCCTGGCCAAGGTGTATCTCACCGTCATCCGGGGCACGCCAGCGGTGGTCCAGCTAATGATCATGTACTTTGTCATCTTCGCCTCCAGCCGCAACAAGGTTATGGTGGCGGCGCTGTCTTTCGGCATCAATTCCGGAGCCTATGTGGCGGAGATCATCCGGGGCGGCATCATGTCCATCGACACAGGACAGATGGAGGCGGGCAGGAGTCTGGGCTTCGGCTATGTGGCCACCATGCGCTATATCATCCTGCCCCAGGCTTTCAAGGCAGTGCTCCCCACTTTGGCCAATGAGTTCATTGTGCTGTTAAAGGAGACTGCGGTGGCGGGCTATGTAGGCCTCACGGACGTGACCTATGCAGGCAACATTATAGGCGGCAACTGCTACGACTATCTGTTCCCGCTATTGATGTCCGCTCTGATCTATCTGATACTGGTAATGTTCTTCACTTTCCTGGTAGGGAAGCTGGAAAGGAGGCTTAGGAGCAGTGAGCGCTGAGATCATACAGACAATTGCTTTGCAGAAGCACTTTGGCGGCGGCGACATCAAGGCTTTAAACGGGGTGAACGCCTCCGTCAAAAAAGGAGAAGTGGTCGTAGTCATCGGCCCCTCAGGCTCCGGAAAGTCCACTTTCCTGCGCTGTCTGAATCTGCTGGAACTGCCTACGGGCGGCCAGGTGCTGTTTGAGGGCATGGACATTACGGACAAGAAAGCCAACATTAATCTCCACAGGCAGAAAATGGGCATGGTGTTCCAGCACTTCAACTTATTTCCCCATATGACCATCCTGCGGAACATGACTCTGGCTCCCATAAAGCTGTTGAAAAAGTCCCAGGCTGACGCGGAGGCAAAGGCGAAAGCCCTGCTGGAGCGGGTAGGGCTCTCTGACCGTGCTAACGCCTATCCCAGCCAGCTGTCCGGCGGCCAGAAACAGCGCATCGCCATCGTCCGCGCCCTTTGCATGGATCCGGAGGTCATGCTCTTCGACGAGCCCACCTCCGCTTTGGATCCGGAGATGGTGGGGGAGGTGCTGGAGGTCATGAAAGAACTGGCCAAAGAGGGTATGACCATGGTGGTGGTCACCCACGAGATGGGCTTCGCCAGGGAAATGGCCGACAGGGTCATCTTCATGGCGGATGGAAAGATTGTGGAGGAGGGCACGCCGGAACAGATCTTCACGGCTCCCAGGCAGCCCCGGACGCAGGATTTTCTGGCAAAAGTGTTATAAAAACGGAGGCCGTACCCCCTTTACGTTGGGAGTGTACGGCCTCCTGATTTTTATAGAGGTGCACCTATGCCCCCGCCCTTTTCGACTCCTTTTCAAAGCCCGTACCTCTCGTACAGCATATCCCGAAAACCTTTGTCCTGCATGGCTCGCTCAAGATCCTTGGATTTTTGTTCTTTCATCAGCGTCACATAAAGTTGATTCAGCCGATCCTCGCCTTCCTCCCGGCCCTCTTTCAGGCCCTCTTCCCGGCCTTCCTCCCTCATTGTCTCCGCAAACAGTTCCTCATCAAATTCCGTCAGCAGCATAAGCTTCACCTCCGACTTCTTTTTCAGCAGATACTCTTTCAGCACGCTTTCCCTGATGCACCTGTCCACCTGCGGTTTTCACTCTTCACACTTTCCCTGTTTTATTCCCAATTTTAGATTAGATTCAACGCATACAAAATAGCCCAGAACCATACTCAAAAATACTAGACAATTAAAAATCACAAGAATCTTTGATGAAGCCCATTCCAGATTCTTTATAACGAAATAGACAATTAGATAGACAAAATTATACACAATTGAGTAAATCAAAAACTTGCGCATATAGTCACAAGCTAATTTTTGAGCATATTCCCAGATTCTTTTTGATTTTCTAGATGTTATTGTATTATAGCCAGTACCGGATCCATAACTGCTGGGATACTTAAAACATATGTACATGCCAAGAAACAGTACTGATAAAAATACAGTTGGTAAAAAAGAATACATTCTCTTCTCCTCTCACATTGGTGCAATTCAATATATGTTGCTGTAAACTATATAACTGGCAATCCCGCCATTGGGCACTGAACTAGCCCATGACTTTTGAATCGCATCATATGTTGCATCTTCTTTATCTACAAGTATGTAGAGATCCCTTACTGAATCATCTGAATCGCCATCTTTTATATGGATTTCATAGTGATTCAGATATTTATATTCTCCGTATGTTCCCTCGCTGGTATTAACACGAAAGCAAGAGCCTTCGTATGACAAATCCGTAAGGGAAAAATAGCTGTCCGTGCTAATATAATTCGCAATACGTACACTGCAGGATTGTTTCTTTTCTGCCTTTGTGACAAAAGTTTTCCAGATGTCTTCTCCGGAAATCAACTTAGAATCGATAAATACCACGCAGTCATCCGCCACTGCATCTTCTACCCCATACCTTTCCGCCAATTGATCGAAGCTAATATAATTAGGTAAGCTGTCGGCCATCTTTGAGCAGGCACATAAACATACAGTTAAAATCAAAGTGCTTATCACCAAAAATATTTTCCTATATGCAATCACAGACTCACCCTCCGACAAAATGGCTGCAAGGCATACACAACTATCATTTGCGCCGTACCCAGCCGGAGCAAAAGCTATCACTGGCTTCTGCTCCGGTTATTATAGCTACATTCTATTTTTTCTAAGTACACAAAGGCAAAGCAAACCTATGCTCTGGCAATGGAACGGCGGCATACATTACATAATTTATCTCTGCTATGCATCTGCTGTCTTTCTGAAAGCAGTTTAGCACAAAAATCAATCCGTCATGATAACCCCTTTAATAACCTCTCTCTTACCTGTTTTCGATATGCTTTGCTGATTGGCAGTATCGTGTTATTATCCATCTCCACTGTTTCATAGGCATACCTTGCTACATGAGCCTGGTTTATCACATATGAGTGGTGAATCGCAAAAAACTCTTTGGGCAGTCTCTTCTCCAAGTCCCTGATTCCGCCATAAAACTCTTTCTCATCACCCACTGTCACTATTTTTATCATCTGGTTTTTAAACAACAGCCTCTATCAAAGTCTTTCCGCCGATAGCAATCTCCCGGACGCCAATCTGCTTGTTTTTATTGAAATTGAAGCTGACCATATATCCCTTATCCTTGTGATAGTCATCCAGATAGCCGATGAGCTGCTTTTCACCGCGTCTGTTATACTCCTCTCCCCGCCACACTTTCATTTCTATCACATATTGCTCTCCGCGATAATCCACGATTACATCTGTTCTGCGCAGATCCCGCGTTCTGGACTCCACATAATAGTTGCCCGTGCCATTGATGATCGGTCTTAAATAGAGCAGAAAATACTTTCTTCCTTCCTCTTCCACAAACCTCTCTCCCTTGTCACTGTACAGTTCATGAAAATGCAGCACAAATTTTTCCAGAATCCGTCTCATATTCAGATAACCGTCCATAATAAACTGACTTTTATCCTGCAGAGAAGCCTTGTATATATCCAAACTCTGCATTTCGGCCAGAGAGAGATAATAATTATATAAACGCGTTTCAAACAAGCGGTTCGAGATGACTGCCATGCCATCCTGGTTACGGATAAACCCATACATAAAAGCAGTATCGGTTGAAGGGTCGTCTGCATTATAAACAATGCTTTTTCCAGTAAAGAGCAGGGAACGCAGCATGGTATTCAGAACCGGGTAAGCTGTCAGCTTTCCGATCAACGACTCAAACAGCGTATTCTTCTCTGACAGGATCATCCGCACTGCCTTATGGAAGCCGTCCTCCGTCCACGCCCTGGTTTTTGCACCGTCTTCAGGCATTCCGGTACTTTGTGCTCCGCCCACTTCCTCGTCCATCAATTTACATAATCGTGATACAAGAAAGGGATATCCTGAAGTGTACTCGTAAATCAGTCCCGCCATCTTTCCGGTATCCATGCTCGTCTGCCAATCAGCCTCGTATTCTTCCAACATTCCGGCTATTTCTTTCTGAGAAAAACTCATATCAACCTTAAAATCCGCCGCAATATTCCACGGGCTGTTCATCTTATGTTCCTCTTCCGGCCGAATTTTCATTCTCAGATTCTTCACATCACACACCCCTGCCAAAATCACCGACCGAAATGTAGGCTGTCGAGTACGCCTGATATAATATGCCCGCAGCTGCGCAAGAAAGTCCAGAAAGACCTGGTTGTTCGTTGCACTGTCCACCTCATCGATCATCAGTACCATAGGACGGTCAGAGACAGCGCAAATGTCGCTGAGTTCTTCGAACAGTTCCATCAATGCAAATCCATTTCCCTCTTCCTCCAGTCTTCTCTCCAAATGAACAGCCGCCTTACGGAACGCTTCGTCCTGCCTGTCCACATCCCGCTGCAGAGCGCGCAGAAAAGATTTTGCAAATGCTGCCGCAAACACACAGCCATTTTGAAACTTCGCATCGTCAAATGTCTGGAAGTCCAGCGAAACCACACGGTAATCCCTTTGCAGATACTGCTCCAAAGCCATCAGCAAAGTAGACTTCCCATATTGCCTTGCCCTGTTTATCGA
>CAJTZD010000027.1 GCA_910584235.1 uncultured Acetatifactor sp. | reverse complement strand
AAAAAGGAATCTTTTACAACTCAAATGTAAAAGATTCCTTAAGTTAATGACATTGTGCATTTTGGGCATTCTTCCTTATAGGCGCCATGGCGCTTCAGGCTTTGTATCTTTCAGTCTTGGAAATCTTTGCGCATTTGGGCAGACTGCAAATCAGGAATCCCTTAATTCCTCCAGCTTATCTGCATCCGCAATCTCAATGGCGCCCCGGCTCAGCCGGACCATTCCCTCATTTTGAAAATACCGGAGCATCCGGGTGATAACTTCCCGGTGGGAGCCCAGATGGCTGGCGATTGTCTCGTGGGTGATTTTTAACTGATCGGTTCCCTCTATGGAGGCTTCCTCCAGGAGAAATGCTGCCACGCGTCTGTCCAGGCTTTTCCACATGATCTGCTCCATCAGCCACATCACATCCGAAAAGCGGGAGGCCATCAGTTCATTGGTGTAATTTGCCGCCGGCGCGGATTCTTCCAGAATGCTTTTATAGACCTCCGTGGGCACCACCCAGAACTCCGTATCCTTTTCGGCGGCAATGGTTACGTCAAACTGAATGGAGCGCAGCATGCAGGAGGCCGAGAACAGGCACATATCCAGCTCGAATAACCGGTAGAGCGTGATCTCGCGGCCCTCCTCCGAGAGAATGTAGACCCGAAGCTGCCCGGATTTCACCAAAAGCAGGCCGGTACAATCCATGCTTCCGTTGTGGATGACGGCTCCTTTTTTGACGCGGTGGCTTGCCAGGCTGCCCAGTATGCGGGCCTGCTGATCTGTATTCAATTTATCCCAAATCGGAAAAGAACTTTCAAATTTCATGCTTATACCCCCTGGCTTATGTCTGTCCCTATTGTAACGCAATGCCGGAAATATGGATACTACTTTTGCGGAATTTTACTTCTCAAAGAAAGTTTCTCAAAAAAATATATACTACGAACAAAAATATACCTTGACAGACGAGGTATATTGAGGTATAGTGTAACCGGAAAGGAGATGCCTATGTCAATTACGTCCGATATTTTAAGGGGGCACACAGAGGCCATCATTTTGTCCCATCTTCTGGAGCAGGACAGCTACGGCTACCAGATCAACAAGGACATCATGAAGAAGACCGACAACCGGTGCGAACTCAAAGAGGCCACCCTGTATTCCGCGTTCCGGCGGCTGGAGCAGGCGGGCTACATACGGACCTACTGGGGAGATGAGACGGTAGGGGCCAGACGCCGCTATTATTCCATCACGGACGCGGGTCGAGAGGCTTACCAGGCTTACAAGAGGGACTGGGAGGAGGCCAAGGCGACTATCGACCAGCTGCTGAAATGAGAAGTTTCTGAAATAAAGTAGTCCTCAAATAAAAAGGTCCTAAAATGAAAAAGTTTTGAATGGAAAATGTCCCGCAAATTCCGGGGCAGCAAAAAATAAGACAAATAAATAAACAGAAAGGATAATGAACATGAAAGAAAAAATCAGAAAGCATATCAATGAACTGTTCAAAGACGCGCCTAAGACCAGGAGGGCCGTGGAGCTAAAGGAGGAAATGGCCCAGAATACCATAGAGAAGTACGAAGACCTGATTGCCGAGGGCCATAAAGAGGAAGACGCGTTCCGGATCGTCGTCGGCTCCATCGGGGACGTGACGGAACTGTTCGAGGATTTAAAGGACAGAAGCCTGTTTTTGCTGCCGGAGGAGCAGCGCAGGAAAAAGGCCATGCTGACAGCCGCTGCCGTGGGCATCTATATTTTTGCTTTCGTGGTTCTGATTGTATGTCTGGTGGTCAATGATATTTATTTTACGGAGCCGGAGATGGGACTTCTGGGGTTTGCCCTTTCAATGCTGATCTGCATTCCGCCTACCTGTATGCTGATCTATGCGGCCAACATGTATCCAGTCCACAATAAGAAAGAGGAGAACCTGGTGGAGCTTTACAAGGAAGCGGCCGTCTCCGGCAGCAGGGAAAAGGCAATCCGCAGATCCGTCAGCATGATCATCTGGCTGGTGACTTTACTTCTGTATTTTGCCATCAGCATGAAGACACAGCAGTGGGAAATTACATGGCTGACATTCCTGGTGGGAGCCTGCGCCCAGATGATTGAGGTGCTGATATTCAACTTAAGGCACAGCGGCTGAGGGTGATTTGCAGGATTTTGGCCGACCTGGTTCGGCCCGGGAAGCGGGCGCTGCCGGAAAGCCGGATCGGCATGGGCAGATACCACTGGCGTGAACGCTTATGAATGCCGCCGGAAAAGGGACGGCAGATTGGAGAGGAATTAGGAATATGAAACGATTGCAGATCGCCTTGATTGGCATAATCGGCGCGGTGATGGTTTTCCTGTGCGTGGTTCTGGGGATTTTCCTGACCAGGGAGAAGCCGTCAGGGGCTGGCCACGGGAACTATTCTCTGGTGCAGGAAAAGAAGTTCCGGGCAGAAGACATACAGCGCCTGAAGATCGACTACGGAAAGGGCTTTGCAGGGGCCACGGACGTGCTGTTATATCAAAGCGCAGGGGACGAAATTATCGTTCGGGAATACATGGACTTCGAACCGAAGCAGAGCCAGCTTTCCGACTTGGAGCAGTCAGGCGGGGAGCTGAGTATAAAGGGGGCGGGGCAGGGGTGGCTCTCTTTCCTCTTTTTCAGTTTTCGGGGAGCCTATACGGAAGTCTGGCTGCCCGCCGACTTTGCCCGGGAGATGGATGCCCTGACCGTGAAGACCGTCAGCGGGGACATATCGTCCGAAATCGGACTGAAAATCCGGAACGGCTTCACAGTGTCCACCACCAGCGGAGACATGCTGTTCCCGGAGGTACAGGCGCAGAAGATATGTGCCTCTTCCACCAGCGGCAACCTCCGTCTGGGCAGCGCCGAGGCGGATACTCTGGACATTACTACTACCAGCGGGGACGTCACCCTGGAACAGGCTCAGGGGGAGACAAAGATATCTTCCACCAGCGGCAACCTCCGCCTGGACAGTGCCGAGGCGGATACCCTGGACATTACCACCACCAGCGGCGATATCACGGTGAAACAGGCCAGGGGAAAAACGAAAATATCCTCTACCAGCGGCGAGATTCAGGTGAGGAGCCTGGAGGGAACCGTGAACACATCCACCACCAGCGGGGACATCTCCCTGGGAAAGGTCACCGGCGCAGTGAATCTGTCCACCAGCAGCGGCAGCATCCGGCTGGAGGAGGGGCAGGACGGCCTGGATGCGGAGAGCACTTCCGGGGACATTCAGGTGGGACTTTTGAAAGGGGAGTTCCGGATGGACACCACCAGCGGGGAGATTGTTCTCTCTGACGGAGCCTGCGCCGGCAAGGCGCATTCCGTGTCGGGGGACATTCGTATCTGTCTGGCGGAACTGTCGGGGAACCTGGACGTCTCCACCACCAGCGGGGCGGTGGAGCTACAATTGCCAAAGACGGCGGATTTTCAGTTCCGCTTTAACACCTCCAGCGGCGACTGCCAGACATTTTTCCAGGAGGCCCTTTCCTTTGACGGCAAGCGAAGAAATGCCAAAGGCCAGTATGGCGGGGGCGCTCATTCGGTGGAGATATCCACAGTCAGCGGGGATCTGGAGGTGGAGGCTTTTCCGGAGTAGCATTTTGGAATAGCTTCTGTAAAGAAGACGGGGCTATCGACTGGGAAAAGCCAGTTGAATTTAATTCCGGGGATTAAAATGACAGGGCTGTCAGTATATTGATAGCCCTGAAACTTTGCGAGGACTTGAGCTGCGCCTTTCAGTCAATCCCGTTGATGCAGTCCGTCTTCTGCCGCATGGAAGTGTGCACATAGAAATCCATGGTGGTCCGGATGGAGGCATGGCCCAGGATGGAGGACACGGTCTTGCAGTCCACACCTTTCTCCAGGCAGGCCGTAGCGAAGCCGTGGCGCATGGCATGGAAGTTGCAATCCTCCATCTGGCATCGCTTGAGAAGCGTTTTGAACCGCTTTTGCACATTGCGTGGCTCGGTGCAGGTATCTTTCCCTGTGAGCACGTACAGATTGTCCCCTTTGCGCATGCGCTTTAGGGGAGTGATCAGAAAATCAGGTATGGGGATTTCCCGGGAAGATGTATGGGATTTTGGTGTTCTGATATAGAGAACGGTTTTGGGCTGTCCCGGGGAGGTGTCCGGATTGGGGATCCGTGACACCGTGCGCTTAATATGGAAAGTACCGGCTTTGAAATCAAAATCTCCCCATTTCAGGCCGCACAGCTCTCCTATGCGTATGCCGGTGCCCCGGCACAGCAGAATGGAAATAGCGAAAATAGAGCGCTTCCGCAGCAGATATTCTTTCATTGGGACGCTGTCCTGGACTGCCAACACTCTGGATTCGGCCCTGTGGCAGGTGGAGCGGCAACAGTCCGCAAGGGCGCTGTCCAACAGGCCGAAGCGGATGCCGTGCCGGATGACGAATTTGAATACCACCAGTATGGCGTGTGTGGTGGTGTCTGCCAGTTCTTTCTCCTGTATGCTCCGGATAAAGGAAAGAACTGCGTCTTCCGTCAGCTCCGGGAGGGAAAGCCTGCCCAGAAGCGGAAGAATATGTACGTTGACGCAGTAAGTATAGGTAGAGTAAGTGCTTTTCTTCACTGCCCTACGCCTGTCCCGGAGCCAGTCCAGGCATAGCTCTTCCAGGGTGCTGCACTGTGGGGCAGTTTCGCTGTTCTGGGGACGGTTCTGGGGCGGGGACATATTTTCCGTCTCCTCCAGAAATGGTTTTTTCTTTGTGTCGCTCATCTTTTGTTCCTCCTTAGTATAATGTCTTTATCAATACCTTACAGGAACGATATGGGTCCAGGCTATTTTTTTATTCTTGCGGGTGTTGTGCAAATGTGCTAAACTGAAGCAGACGGCAGACATGGTTTTGAGTTTCACAGGAAATCGGCAAGAAGCAGACAAGGGGTATGGACATATGGAATTCAGCAAAGGAAAGATCAGGCAGATCAGGCATTTGATGATATTGGGGGCGCTGCTGGTGCTGGCGCTTACATACAGCAAGGAAGTATTTCAGGGAATTGCTTTCTTTTTTGGCATATTGTCTCCGTTTCTGGTAGGGGGCGTCATGGCTTTCGTGCTGAATATACCCATGCGGGCCTATGAGGAGAAGCTGTTCAGACGCTGGAGAGGGAAGAGCGCCGCAAAATGTAAGAGGCCGCTGTGCCTTGTGCTTTCCATCGTGTCTGTGTCTGTGGTGATCGCCATTGTGGTGGGCACGGTAGTGCCCCAGGTAGTGACCACAGCTTCCGAGATCGGCCGCAAGATCCCGGCCTTTACTGACAAGGTCTTAGAGAATCTGGACCGGTTGATGAAGGACTACCCGGAGGTAACTGCGAAAATTGACGAGCTGGAGCTGACGGAGATCAAGTGGGATTCCGTGCTGGACAGCATCATTGACTTTCTGAAGAACGGCGCAGGGGATGTGCTGAACTCCACGGTGAGCGTGGCCAGCGGTATCATCTCCGGCATTGTGAACGGGGTGATATCCTTTATCTTTGCCATTTATGTCCTGTCCCAGAAAGAAAGGCTGGAGGATCAGGGGCGGCGGATTCTGACGGCTTATCTGCCAAAGGCCGCGGCGGCCAGGACCGGTGAGATTTGCAGCCTCTTATATAAGAATTTCAGCAGCTTTATCACCGGACAGTGTCTGGAGGCTGTAATCCTTGGGTTTATGTTCGTGGTGACCATGACTTTGTTCCGTATGCCCTATGCCCTGATGGTGGGGGTGCTGATCGCGTTTACGGCGCTGATTCCCATTGTAGGAGGATTTATCGGATGCTGGGTGGGAGTTTTTCTGATCTTGATCGACAATCCTTTACAGGCCTTGTGGTTCATTATCCTGTTTTTAATATTGCAGCAGATAGAGGGAAATCTGATCTACCCGAGAGTGGTGGGGAATTCCGTGGGCCTGCCTGCTATCTGGGTGCTGACGGCGGTAAGCGTGGGCGGCAGCCTGTTCGGAATTTCGGGAATGCTGTTTTTCATCCCTCTGACTTCGTCATTCTACGCACTGCTTCGGGAGAGCGTGAACAGCCGCAATGCCGGAAAAGGGCTTCCTGTGGCGCAGGTAGAGGATAACGGTGGACAGGGAGAGGGGCGGCAGACTGCCGTAGAAAAGCAGAATTCGGCGGGAAAGGACACCGGGAAGAGAACGGGAAAGAAAAGATAAGGAAGAGATTAAGGAAAAGATAAGAATGGCGTAAGAGGGGGGTAAGAAAAGCGAAGGGGGCGGTAAGCCCCCTTTTTCCTGCGCAGATCTGTGCGAAAGAGTATGCTGCTGACGCGGTGTATGGGCCGGACGCAAGGCGGGTAGCCATGCCGTTGTCAGAACAGGCTGTCTCCCAGTATATTTGCCATGTTCTGGTAAGCCGTCCAGGAGCCTGCCCCCGCGAGGGGATATCCCAGAGCGCTCTGGGCGTACAGGTTTTTGGACATCATCCGGAGCACTACCTGGCTTACGGCCTGGCATTTGTCGCAGCAGATGTTGCCGTTGCCGGAGACGGCCTGGGTGGAGGCATTGTTTTTGGAAGACTGATTTGTCTCCGCCTCTTCTGTCCGGAGAGTCTTTCCGGCCTGCGCCGCCGCATGGGTCTGTGCCTCTTTTCCGGCCTGCGCCGCCGCATGGGTCTGTGCCTCTTTCCCGGCCTGCGCGACCTGTGCCGCGGTCCTTTGCATTAACGCCGGAAAGCTGCCCACATTGGCATAGCCGTTTACGGCCGCTGTCCGGATACCGCCCCGGCGGGCATAATATGCGTTCACTTCTTTGATGCCTAAATCCTGAAAATCCATGTTGTCTCCTTTCGATTTTTCATATTTCTGCAAATACTTCCACAGGTTTTTCTGCGGATGCTTTTGCAGGTATTTCCGCAGATATTTTGACTGACATTTTACCAGATTTCTTCTCCTGGCTTTTCGACAGATGCTTCCGCAGGTTTCCCTGTGTTTCTTTCCTGCAGCAGCACTGTCACAATGAATTCGTCCCCCGCTGTCCGGATATCTACGCTTCCCTGATATTTCTCCGCCGTCCGCTTTACATTGGACAGACCGATGCCGTGGAGCGGCGAGGAGCCCCGGCCGGGCCCTTTGGCGGAAACGGGCAGATTCGTCAGACGGTCGAAACGGAGGTGCCCGTCAAAAGAATTGCGGACTTCCATCAGGAAAAATCGCTTTTTCTGTCTGCCGGAGAGGAAAATGTGCCTTTCCCCGCATTCTGTGCGCTCACAGGCTTCCAGGGCATTCTGCAGGAGGTTACTCAGGATAATGCCGATGTCGTAGGCATCGTATCCCCCGGGGCGGGGATAGACAAAAGCCTCCTGGAAATCGATGCCCAGCCTGGCGGCGGTTCTTTGCTTGTCGCTGATGATGACATCGGTGACGGCATTGCCTGTGGAGAGTATGGGGCCCAGGGTCTGGAAGCTCGCGTCCATGCTGGCGATATAGCGCTCCACGTCCTCGTAGAGGGCGTTTCCCGCCAGGCTTTTTATGTTGGCCAGATGGCCCCGCATCTCATGCTTCGCCCGCCGGACTTCATCGTAGAACTGCTCCACCTGTGTCAGCCTGTCCCGCATGGCCGTAAGCTGGTGCTGCTCCACGAAATATCGGCTCCGCTCCTCCTGCAGGGCCACAAGCCTTTCGTATACGGCAATGGCGGCCAGAGTGCCGGCGTAGAACAGGGCAGCCAGCAGGGGGATCACATAGATCGTTGCCGGAACCGATTCGTAGAGCTGAAAGACAGAATCCTCATCCGGCACTACCAGAAGCCATATCAACAGGCTTACGAACACGATTCCCGTCACCGGGGTCAGCAGCAGATAGCAAAGCTCTCTAATATGCAGGGAAAAAGCCTGTTTTTTTAGCTGCCGGACCAGCCCCTGAAGCATAAGGGCGAAAAGCGAGAGCATCAGTGCATCAATGAGGATAAAGTTCCACAGCGCGTTTCGGAAGACCTTTTCCGGGGTGTTCGCCCTTGCCAGAAAAAGCCGGCTGGTAAAAAAATCGATGCTGCATGTAGCCATCAGGCTTAAATATTTCATGCAGAAAAAAAGGATGCTCAACAGGAACAGAAGCTTTCTCTCTATCCCTAAAAACCGCGAGCAGGCTATCAGCGCCGCAATATCTGCAAGCATATACAGTCTGCCGGAACCGGGCAGCAGCAGACTGGGGAGGAAAACGGCGGCGTACAGGAAAAATACGAGAAGAGACTTTTTGCGTATGCTTCGCCCGGCTTCCCCGCGTTCCTCCATGAAAGGTCTCAGGAAAGCTGTCATGCAGGCTCCGTAGAGGAGCGTCTCTATCCCATTGATTGTCCGATGTAGCTGTATAAAGGCTGTCACCTGCAACTTTGCCTCCGTTTTTGAAGCCTGAAAGAGCCGTTCCGCCCGGCTACTGCCGCAAAAAACGCAGATGAGCTCTGGCGAAAGCATCGTATTTGCGCTTGGAGATCATGAGCCTTGTGCCATCCGTCAGCACTGCTTCACTGCGGGAGTACTGCTCCACATAGGCCAGATTCACCAAATAGCCCTTGTGGATGCGGGCGAAGCGTCCTTGCAGCTCCTGTTCCAGATCTCCCATCTTTCCATAGTATTCCAGGCAGCCGTCCCTTAAATGCAGCAGAAGCTTATGGCTCTGGCTTTCTATATAGTAGATATCCGGTAGCGCTACCACCCTGCTGACCCCGGCGGACTGAATGATCAGGGGCCTGCCTTGCTGCCCTTCGCAGGCGGCGATTTTCTCCGCAGCCCGCCGGAAGACATCCCCGAAGCGGATTTCGTCCAGGGGCTTTAGCAGATACTGGAAAGCCTCCACGTCAAAGGCCTCATAGACATAGCTGTCATAGCCGGTGACAAAAATGATGACAGGCTGTCTGCTTAAGGGGAGCCGGCGGAGCTTCCGCGCCAGTTCCACACCATTCATTGCGCCAGGAGCCTGGGCATCTCCCGGTTCCATGCCATTTATGCCATTGGGGGCCTGCCTGCCGCTCAGCTCAATGTCCAGAAAAAGCAGGTCGTGCTCCCTCTCGTCCTGCAGATAGGCGTTGGAGCCCGCATATTCCGTGATTTGGCATGTGGGATCCTGACGCCGTACCAGGCTGGCCAGCAGGCTTCTGATATTTGCTTCATCATCGCAGATCGCAACTCTGATAGTTTCCACATCCTTTCCCATCCAATCTCTGTATCGGAAAGATAAGCAAAATCTTAACGCCGATTGCGCAAACGGTCTTTTTGGCAGCGCAAATGGGTTGCAAAATAGAGGGGCCGCTTTTGGATTTGCCATGAAGAACCGCCGGGCCATTCTGCATATCTTTAATTCCGTGAACAGGGATATTTTTGAACTGTATCTGTGGAAAGTCTGCCAGCATATAGTCTCCTCTATGCGGAGAGGATATTTGCAGACAGAACCGTAGGCGAAAGGGACAGGAATCTGATCGTGCGCTTCTACAGAGACGAATGCTCCGAAGCGTGGATTCTATTTTTGAAAATAAACAGTATATAACACTTGACAACAGTTACATACTGTTATATACTGTTTACAAGGAGGAAAGATAAATGCGCATTATAATAAACAGTTCTTCCATGGTTCCTATCTACGAACAGATTACGGACCAGATCAAGACCCTGATACGCGGCGGGGAATTGAAAGAGAATGATAATCTGCCCTCTGTCCGTGCGCTCTCAAAGGACCTGCGGATCAGCGCGCTGACTGTGAAGAAAGCCTATGACAGCCTGGAGGAGGAGGGCTTTGCCGTAACTGTCCACGGCAAGGGGACCTATGTGGCGGCAGTGAACCAGAGCCTGCTGCTGGAGGAGCAGAAGAAAGAGCTGGAGGCGGATCTGGAGCTGGCTGTCCAGAAGGGCAGAAGATATGGCATAAGCGACGAGGATATCCGGAGCTTATTTGAATTGGTTTTGGAGGATAGTGTGCAAAGCATACCTCTTTAGTACGCGGACTAAAGCGCCGAAGGCATGGCACTTGAAAATCTAATTGCACACAGAAGAATGCCTAATCGGACAAAACGCGCTGTTTGCGCTTTGACTTGCACCTATAGGAGGTTGGATGTTAGATGTTAAAGATTGATAATTTGAACAAAAGCTACGGCACATTCCGGTTGGACTGCTCTATGGAGGTTCTGCAGGGGCGGGTGACAGGGCTGGTGGGGCAGAACGGCGCAGGAAAGAGCACCACATTCAAGGCGGTGCTGGGGCTTATCAGGCCGGATGGCGGCAGGATAGAGATCCTGGGAAAGGACAGCAGCCAGTTTAGCGCAAAGGAGAAACAGGAGCTGGGTGTAGTCCTGTCCAATGCGGGCTTCAGCGGCTACCTGACCATAAAGGACATTGTCCCCGTCATGGGCAGCCTCTACGCCCGGTTCGACAAGACGTTTTTCCTGGAGCAGGTCAGACGGTTCGGGCTTCCCGACAACCAGAAGATCAAAGAGTTCTCCACGGGCATGAAAGCGAAGCTGAAAGTCCTGACAGCCATCTCCCACAGAGCCCGGCTTCTGATCCTGGATGAACCCACGGCGGGGCTGGACGTAGTGGCCAGGGATGAGCTTCTGGAACTGCTTAGGGCGTTCATGGAGCAGGACGAGGACAGAGGGATTCTGGTGAGCTCCCACATCTCCGGCGACCTGGAGACTCTGTGCGATGACATTTATATGTTGCACAATGGAAAAATCATTCTCCACGAGGATACGGACGTGCTGCTGGATGATTACGCAGTGCTGAAAGTGGACGAACAGCAGTACCGGACAATCGAGAAGCGCTATATCCTGCGCTGCAGAAAGGAGAGCTTCGGCTATAGCTGCCTGACTAACCAGAAGCGCTTCTACATGGAGAACTACCCGAAACTTGCGGTTCTGAAAGGCAGCATTGACGAAGTGATTATGATGATGATAAGGGGTGAGGCATTATGAGAGGACTACTGATCAAGGATTTGAAATTGATGAGGAATATGGGGAATTCCCTGATAATCATCCTCCTGGTGGCGGTGGGCATGTCCTTTTACAACAGCGACATGAGCTTCATCGTGGTATACATGGCAGTCATCGGGACCACGTTCACGTCCAGCACCATCAGCTACGATGAATTCGACAATGGCAACGCGTTCCTGTTCTCCCTGCCCGTGTCCAGAAAGGACTATGTGCTGGAAAAGTATCTCTTTGCCCTGCTGATGAGCGGGACGGGGTGGCTTGTGGGGAGTATTGCTTCCATCGCCGCAGGGGCGGCCAAGGGTAGCCTGAACCTTGCAGAGGGCATGATGACGGCTCTGGTGCTCCTGCCGGTGGCGTTCTGCCTCAGCGCGTTCCTTCTGCCCCTGCGCCTGAAATTCGAGGGGGAGAAGAGCAGGATAGTCATGATAATCGTCATGGGAGGCTTTTTACTGGTGGCGGTGATGGTGGCAAAGCTTGCCAAAGGGTTGGGTATTGATCTGGATACCCTTGGGGAAAGGATTCCCGAGATGAGCGCCGGGGCAGGCATTGCGGTGGCCCTGGGTATCGGCATCGCCCTGCTGCTGATCTCCTGCCAGATCAGCATAAAGATCATGGAGCACAAGGAGTTCTGAGGAGCGGGTTCCCGGGCGTTCTGGGCTGCGTCACCGTGCTGCCATCCCTGATTCCGGTACTGGATGGCTCCCCCTGCAGAGAACAAAGCATAAGTCTCTCATTCCCCGGACGGGGGGATTCGCCCGGGTCGTGGTGAAGATAGTTCCTGTGTTCCTGATTGTGTTTGCGGCGCTGGAAGCGTATTTTTTTAAATTCCAGTTGAAAAGAAGCCAGCCATGGTATATAATATGCTTATCAAGGGAGCCGGAAAGTGAGTGCAGGTCACCCGACCCGGCGCAATTTAATACTTGACTATAAGAATAGCCGTTCCTAAACTTTGACGAGAGCAGGACGGCTATTTCTTATTTTTCAGATTCAGAATCGCAACAATCAAAAGCCCGACTGTCAGTATTACCATGAATTCTTCATATGTACTCATAATAATCACCACTTTCCGTAAGGTCTCGGATTGGGTGAGAACACGTCCCCCAGCTCCCCTGGTAAGCATATTATCTTGTCATGGTGCGGGAGTTGCGACGTCGCAACCTTTTTATAGCAAATCGGAAATCCGGATGTTTAAATCCTCATAGATGCACACAGGGACATCATCCTCAAAAGTGTATTGGTTCGACTTCTTCTCATTCTCCAAATCATACACCATGACAGTGTTCGTTTGAGGATTCACAATCCAGTATTCCCTTACGCCGGCAGTGCGGTATTTGAATAATTTTACCCCATAGTCGTTTTGGGGGTTGGTTGGGGAGGTTATCTCGATTATCCAGTCAGGAGCACCGTTGCAGCCATATTCATCCAACTTATCCATGTCGCAGATGACGGAGATATCCGGCTCCACATAGTTCCTGTCGTCTTGATTCAGGAATACCGCGAATGGTGCCGGGTAAACCTTGCATTTGCCGTCATGCGCATCGATGTACTGCCCGATTACCTTTGTGAGCTGGCTAACTATTTCCTGATGGATTCGCCGTGGCGGAGTCATCATATACATCCGGCCATCAATCAGCTCTGCCCTCTGGCCATCTGGCAGGGCGTAGATATCGTCTATCGTGTAAATTCTTTCTTGTGCTAAGTCCATAAGTCATTCCTCGCTTTCCTTGGATATGATTAAAACGCCGTAGCGGTGTTATCCTATGGTTTGGATTTTGATTTTAACTCCAATGTCTCCTTTGTCTGAACTGTAATTATAAGAATCCTTATCTCTTTCCTTTGCGGTTGTCTTGATTTTACAACATTTATTATAGAAGTGCAAGATATGCGGTGAGCAGAGACCGCAGTGGGAGACAAAGATTTGAAATACCAGATACGCCTCGGGACATACACTGTAAAAAAATATGCGGAAGCAAAACTTGCAGAGGCTAAAGAAAAGGGATTAGATGCAATTATGGTCAGGGTATAAAATGTGGCGGCAGGATCATCTTGTCCGACAGCCCTTTTGACAGATTCGTCATGACAAATTTCATATTATATTATTAAATTATTCCTAGTAACAAAAAAACCGCAAACCCTTGATTTCACTGAACAAATCCTGGATTTGCGGCTTTTACTAAAAATGGAGCATACGGGATTCGAACCCGTGACCTCCACACTGCCAGTGTGGCGCGCTCCCAACTGCGCTAATGCCCCTTACCAGAAAAGTATAACATATTTTTCATAAAATGCAAGAGTAAATTTGCAAAAAGTTCTCTTCTGCGATTAAAAACTGCGATTAAACTACTTTCAAAAGCGTTTGGGACAATAGGAAAACTATTTCCGGCAAAAGCCATATGCCGCTACTCTCGATTTTTGTTTTGGCTGCTGCCATGTGTAGTATTCTGCTGCGAAGAGTTGATAAATAGCAAACCCGGTCGAGCCGGCGGGCGGTAAGTTGATGCCTGCATTCTTTAGGGGCTGTGACGACTCACAGTCTGTGCTTGACATCATAGCCGTATATTGACAGCGAATTATCCGTATGGTATGGTTAGAGCATAAAAAGCATGTACGTTTCGACTGTAATGAAGGGCCGAAATACCGCGGGAGGCAGTGGACAGGCTTTTAAGGCGGCGCATGTATTTTGAGACAGGAGGGATATCAGGATGACAGAGGAGATGTCGATCATCGGCAGTGAGGCATATAATGCGGCAAAGGAGATTCTGGATGCGGCCCGCCTTGAAGAGGGCGGTCTCTTCGTAGTAGGCTGTTCTACCAGCGAGGTGGCAGGGGCGGGAATCGGCACTTTTTCCAGCCCGGAACTGGCGGAGGTGGTCTTCGGCAGCATTTACCAGGCTACTCAGGAGGCGGGAGTCTATCTGGCGGCCCAGTGCTGCGAGCATTTGAACCGTGCCCTGATTCTGGAAAAGGAGGCCGCGGTCAGGTATGGATATGAGATCGTCAGTGTGATTCCCCAGCCCAAGGCGGGAGGGGCCTTTGCCACGGTAGCCTACAAGACCTTTGAAGAGCCGGTGGCAGTAGAACATATCAGAGCCGGGGCTGGCATGGACATCGGAGACACCCTGATCGGCATGCATCTGAAAGCTGTGGCGGTTCCGGTGCGGATCCGCACAAAGGAAATCGGCGATGCCCGCGTGGTCTGCGCCCGCACCAGGCCAAAGCTTATCGGCGGCGAGAGAGCCGTGTATGGGCCGGACGGGGAAATGCCGGGGGCAAATGAAATGAGGTGAGGGGCCTGTGCGGTATCGGGAAGCAGCCGGTGGGACAACTGCGAAATCGGGTACCACAGACGACAGCTTTCTGTTGTCTGTACACAGGCCGCGCACGAACGACTTCCCTGCTTGCGGAAAGTCAGTCGATATTGGAAATCAGGACTATAAGGCCCTCTGGAGCAGCAGCGCCAGCAGCGCTTCGCAGCCCTCTGTGGCGTCCCGGAAAGTGGCATCGAAATCACCCGTATACCAGGGATCGGAGATGTCCCGGTCAGAGCCGGCAAAGGACAGGAGCTTTCGGATTTTGTTTTCCGGATCGCCGCCCAGTATTCGGTGCATGTTGCGGATGTTGGCGCTGTCCATGCCGATGAGGTAGTCGTATTTGGCGTAATCGGAGCGCTGCAGCTGGACGGCCCGCTTTCCCTCACAGCTAATGCCGTGCTCCGCCAGCTTATGCTTAGCGGGCGGATAGACGGGATTGCCCACGCCGTTCCGGATTTCTTCCGTACTGGTGGCTGCAGAGGCGATGTAAAAGTCCTGGGACAACCCACGCAGGGCTACGGCTTTTTTCATTATGAACTCGCACATGGGTGATCGGCATATATTGCCGTGGCAAATAAATAGGATTTTTATCATTTTTTCATAACTCCTTTACCCAATAACTCATCTTTTGGGTTAAAACATATTGAGATTTTGTTTTACTAAAAAACTCACTACTATAAAGCAACAAATCCCTTTTCCTAAAGTAAAAATACTGGGTAATTTCAGTTCGACTGTATCGCTGTTTCAACTCAAACCCATTATCCAAAATTCCCTTGACTATAGAAATTTTTAGGTTCCTCTTTCTCGCTTCACACTCCAATTGTTCATCATCCAACCAAATCTCTTTCATCTCTCTTTCCCTTTTCTACACTTGTTAATATTAAAAATCTGACATCCCCCGTGACAAAAAGGATATTGATTACATTCACCACAATCATTAATGGGATATTCCTGCTTTCCTGGTGTTTGCAGAGCATTTCTCATCTTCAAAAACAGTTCTCCTGTCTGCCATGCCTCCTGCAAAGTCATTTTGGTTAAATCAATCCCATACCACTCTGTATCATGCATAAAAGAACAAGGATACATAAACGAATCTTCCGCAATAAAGGCAGAAAATCTAGCCGCTTCACAAAACTCAACCGTCTCAGATATCAACTTGGGTTCAACTATTGTCAGATAAGAAATCATACAGCTATCAAAACCTATTTTGCAGTCCTTAATTTGATTTACAACATCAAGAAATTCCTGAAGATTATCGTCATCCGTTAAACACCAATCATCTGTACTATGTATAGGCTTATAGTTCAAAAAAATAATGGCATTAATCTGTTGTAACAATTCCGTTTCCTCATGCAACAGTCTAATCGCCTCTTTGATTGTCTGCTTGCTTAATAAAAAGTGAATATTTACTTTGATATCATACTTTTTACACTCCGATATCACTTTTTTGGCATCTAAATAAGGAGCGTACCAGCTGACTGCCAACGCGCCACAAAATTCCTTTGTTGCCCGATAGATTTCTTCTGTCATCCCTTGCCCATTGGTGGTATAGGAAGGAATAATAGAATGTTTTCTGGTCTGTTCTAGAATCTGTATAAAATTCGGATGTTGATTGGGATTGCCACCGCCTAAAGCAATCTGCAATACTCCCGCCTGCTGCGCTTGTTCCAATAATCTGCAATATTCCACCAACTTCATATGTTGTCCCAAAGGATTCGATGCACGGTAGCAGAAGTCACAGCCTCTTTTACAATAATTCGTTATTGAAATATCCAACAACTCTGGTCCCTTTAAGTTACAAAAAGGATCGTCTCCAGAATAACCCCTTCGAATGAAAACTCCTGACTTTCTGTCAAAAAATATGATATACCCACTTTCTTGATACCTTCTAAACAATACATCCCCCACAACTACCAGCCTCCAATTTGACCATTAAAGTATATATCCTCTTCGCACAATACAAAACTCTCCATACAAAAATATACTTCGGCGGAAGAATATCCATCAGAACTTAACTTTCCAAAATAAACTTTTCTCCCCTCCTGCAAAAGCTGATTTACTTTTTGAACAACTTCATCGGAATATCCATTTTCTGACAAAAAAGTCCCGATTTCCTTCGGTTCCTTATTGCATTCTTTCATATAGGAAAATAAATCCTGTTTATTTTTATTTATGGCCTCAAATAAGTCTTCAAAAATCATATTCATAGGTGATTCGCCATCAACCCCAATAGCTTTCAAAAAACTCTTCTCACTCCATTTTTGTTTCATCGAAATGATAAAAGATGTTGAGGAACTATTTGTCACAAAATCTTGCCTTATTTTCATAAATTAATATCCTCCAATACTTGATTCAATATTTTTATTCCTTCCTCATCATACCTTACTATATTTTCAACATTGTAACTGCTGAATGACGGTCGCAATTTAAGAAGAGTCTGATTTTGATTTAACTCAAATAAAGCAATCTCATCTCTGTCGAGAAGTTCTTTTTGGTACAAATATGTTTCAAAATCACCATATTCTTGCGCATAATAATCCTGATATTCCTGTTTCAAATCCTTGGAATATCGAAAAAAATCCCGGAAAATTTTAAGAGAATAACAATATGCAAAAGAATTTTCCCTCATACTCAAATGTTGACAGAGTTCTCTTTCAAAGCCCTCCAATGAAAACATCTTTCGAACCACACAATAATACGCTTCTTCTCCAAATGAAATAATCTTCATACCCTTCTCCTATTCTATTTTATCTCCCAATACAAACTCAAAAACTGTTGACAGATTCTGCAAAGTACGATTTTTATAGCGATTGTTTTCACAAAGATTATGTAGTCTTTCATCCTGATTACCTAATTCTAACCCCAATAGATCTTCCAAAATATCTATAACATTTCCCTGAATCAAACTACTATCATGTGTATTCATTTCCTGTAGCAATACTACTGCTATATCAGGCGTATTCTGATATAAATTCTCCCATAATTGCAACGTATCTGAATGACGCAACTCAAAAAGATATATTGTCAACCTAAACAACTCTCTGTGAACTAAATTCCACTCTTTCTCCCCCATACAATCCAACAAGTCTCGTACTAAATAATTATATGGATATACCGCTTTGGGGGAGTCCTGATATAGTAACTTATAGTCATCTTTTATATGGGCCCCAAACATTTCCCGCATAAAATGATGATATTCTCCCATGTCAACAATTATTTCATCCATAAGTTCGAATAGAATTTTGATATTCAGGTTATGAAAGCAGTCGCAGTCATAACGCATAAGCAAATAATTAACTACCCGACGTCCGTAGCTTCCATGCTGCAAAACCTGCTCCTTCCATTTTGCAACATCTTCATAAGACAAATAATCGTCTTGTACTCCCCAAATATATAACCAATACAATTCATCATATTCAGGTACTTTTTCAACGATAGGCCCTAAATCTTTCTGATATTTCGTCCGGGACAGATAAAATACATACTTCTGAACGCCCTCTCGAATCGTCAGGTTGTTCTCTCTCATTCCTTTCC
This sequence comes from uncultured Acetatifactor sp., assembly GCA_910584235.1. Taxonomy (GTDB): domain Bacteria; phylum Bacillota; class Clostridia; order Lachnospirales; family Lachnospiraceae; genus Acetatifactor. The sequence goes on along the minus strand of CAJTZD010000027.1, from coordinate 32,997 downwards.
AAAACTGCATAAAAACATCTTCTTTACTAAAATGCTCCAATAAATAATTAGTAATACAAAAATCACGAAACTCATCAAATGTAAAACTAATGGTCATACTCTTTTTTTCAAGAATGCCAGACTTGATTACCTGCTCATCTTTAAAAATCACCTCATTCTCCAGCATCTTAATTAAAATTCTTTCTTCCTCTTGCGTAAAAACACTGACCGGTACATGAAAGAATTCTTTCTTTTCAATCATGTACCTGACTATTTTATCCAACAACATAAATAATATATTATTTTGATTTAATACAACTTCATTTCCATGATACTCCTTGGCCTTTTTTTTAATATATTGCTGGAACACCTCATATTTATACACATCATATAAATATATTTGCTGTTGATGCTCATTTACCTCACAAAAAAATCTAAGCAACAACACATCATCAGTAAGCAAATCATAAGCCCTCTGCGACAGAGCATTTGGTCTAATAGATATATCAAAATACTGCATATATCCCCTGAAGATTCTATTTTTGAAGTCATCACCAGTACGCCACATATCCATTTTTTTGTAACTTTCCTGATAACTACCTTCTTCAATAACTCCGAATCTTTCCTGAAACAATTCATTTCTTGTTGACATTATCACTTTAATATAAGGATATTGCTGACATTCTTCCAAGAAATCTCGCATACACTGACCAAAATTTTCTATAAACGTATTTTCATTCAACCCATCAATGATTATCATTACTGAACGCTTTGTCCGCTTCCATTCCCGCAGCAATATCTTATGTACATACTCCATTGAATATTTTTCATTCATTGTCAGTTGTTTATGAATATATAACATGGGGCTTTGGTTGAACTGATAAGCATTATAATATAAAACCAGATATCCCTTTCTAATCAAAAAATTATTGGTAAAATCACATAGAAAGTTCGTTTTTCCCTGCCCTGCAGCTTTCGTAATCAATAGATATTTTTTTGAAGCATACTCCAGATTTTCTGCCCATTCTCCCATGGCAAACCTAATCGAGCTATTTAATAAATTTTGCTTAATGTTATAAAATTCCGCCCATACTACTTCTCGCTCATGTATACGCTCCTCTAACAAACAAATATTATCAATGGCCATATGTATCTTTTCCGTTAAATCAAGAGTGACCTCATCTATATTATCAACTGTTACCGATACATTTAAGCTGTTGAAGTCAATTTCGTTTGCTTCTTCTTTTATTACTGCATTAATTTCTCGAAAATCTAATTGCATTATTTCTTTTAATGTCTTGGTCACAAACAGAAAAGGTTCTGCAAAATACCGAGTCTTCTCTTTATAATTTCCTTCCTCCACAAAAATACTGGGAATATACTTCTTACTTTGCAAATTCTTGCTAAGTTGCATCTCAGTATACTTCTTTGATTTTTTATACATTTGAGTCAAATACTCATTTCCGCATTTAACATCTTCGGATAGCAAAGGTTCGAACATCTTCACTGTAGTCATTCGAATTCCAAGCAAACCCATACGATTGGACGATTGCATTTGTAAGATTCCCACAATCCTCCCATCACAAAATACTGGTGAACCAGATAGTCCCACATAATTTTCCGCACTCCCTGTTACAATATTGATCAATGAACAATCCCATACATTTGAAGTTTCTACAATATGAAATCCTGTCCCTGTAATCTCGTGTGGTTTCTGCTGTGTACCGATATATCCTTCAACTGACCATTTAGAAGATTCATCTAATATTTCATCACTAGAAAAAACTTGTGTCACCCATGGAAGATTTTCCTCTGTCATCAACACAACAACCCCATTCATAGAATTGTATTTCTTAATAGATGTTTCACATCCTGATATTTCAACGGTGTGTCTATTCCCACACACCACATGCTCTGCTGTCAAAATCCATGTGTCCGCGATAATAATTCCAGTTCCATACTGTATTACTTCATCATTATAATAACTTCTGATCCTTACAATATAGTTTTTCATTTCTATACCCCTACACTTCTATCTTTCTTTGAGCATAAACGATTTTATATCCATATTTTTTCTGTAATTTTTCCAGTATATCCTGTTGTGGAATATCATAGTTACAATATAACACCTTATTTCCTGCTAAAATTGCCTGCGCTAATGTTTCTTTTTCCGGATATCTCTTTCCACGACCCCCATTTGTAGAAATCAATAATACATTTGCCCGAGAATGATTCAGTAATTCTCTATTAGGATAAGCTGTTCCATGATGAGATAATTTAATGACCTGATATTTTTCTTCCAGATATTCATACCATAGTGCACTATCCGAATCACCGGTAAACAACATTTTCAAATCCTTATATTGAATTTCTACAACGATAGACGTCCTATTAATCACATTCATAGGAGCCATACTTGAAGTCCCCAGCCAATTCTCCAGATTCTCATTAGTTGCAGATATAAACTCTTCTCTTTTGCTTCGTTCAGTCTCCAACTCCATAAGTAGCTCAAATAATTTCATAAAATGAGAATCTTCTGAAATGGCATAATCCACACCAAAATTACGAATCATTTCCAAATTTAACGTATCTGCCAATTTATCCAATTCCTTTTCAGTAGGTGAAAGTACAACTAATTTACAAGCACCTATTTGAATACTTCTTGATAAAATCGAAGAGCGATTCCTATCTATCCTTCTTACTATTCCATCTAAAAATTGAGCATTCAAACAATATCCATTTTTTAAACATAATTCTTCAAAACTTATACTATGCTTTGCTGATATTTCCTGGCTTTCACCCTTAACCTGTAGCAAAAGATCATATAAAATATTTTCTTTTATCTGTTTCTGTTTTTCAGAAAGATCCCCTATTCTTTGAGTAAACTCTGATCGCTTTAAAAGAGTATTGAAAAAGCCATTAAACCAAACATTATATATAGGAATGACATTGGGATTATTAGCTTGACCATTTTCTTCAAGAAGCGAAATTGCACCTTCTATATGGTCTTGATCAATATGCGTAATTAACAACAATGTTACCCAACATCCTTTATCTCTTAACTCAATAAGCAGTGGACGCAAATATTCTGTATAAGTTGATTTAAAACCACAATCTATAATAATACATTCTTTATTTACAAATTCAAGAACGAAACAGTCGCCTGCCATAGCTGGCAGAAAGTGTATAGTACAATTTCCCATAGCCATTCTCCCTTTTGCTTTAATATTGATTTACAACAATCTTTGTTCATGCACTTTCAACCATTTTCTGCCAATTTCATCTGTAAACATAGAAATATATAATTTCATTTCAGTAGTCTTGGTTATACTTGTTCATAAAATAGTGCTTCTACATGATAATCCACTTTCCCTTCTGACTGGTACCTTCCCTTGCGATGATTCCAGATATTCGCATTTTCCGCATATGATATTTAATCGTATCATGCTTTTCCCCAAGCATTTCTGCAATCTGGCTTTGGGACAATGCCGGATTATCCTTAATGACTTTTATAATCCGCATAGGAATCGAATTCTCAATATACTGAAAACCAACTTGGGTAGTACCTTGGGTAACAGCTTGGGTAGTATTTTGGGTAGTGTCAGTCACCAGACTTTTAAACGTCACCATAATGTCCTCTTTTTTAACCGCATACTCCGGCATGGGATTCCCGGCCTGTGCACAGCTGTCCTTAATTTTCTCAATTCCCCGACCCCATGCTTCGATAAAGCCTGCACGAAAGAAAGTATTCGCAATGAGCGGATTATATGGTCTGGAACGATGACTTCCCATCAAATCATCAACCGTCCAGTCATCAGGAAACACGCAATCGTTTGCAATCATGATTTTATCCGCATAAACCCTGATTTGAATCGGTATCAATGTTCCATAGAATTTGTGGGCAATGGCATTAAAAACGGCTTCTCTAATCGCCTCCTTAGGAAATGGATAAGTTTCCACCCTTGTAACTCCCTGATAAGAAATTTCTGCTTTCAAGTATTTGGTAAAAATCAAATCCACAATTCTGTCAGCCTGTGAAATCAGTGATCCATGTATTTCGTCCTGATACCGCAATTCTGAATCTGTTTCAAAATAGCCAATTTTTACATAAGAACCTGGTATCCATTTCTCCGGATTATGATGAAATAGTAAAATCGCTGCCCGCTTGAGCATGCCATGGTCAAGCAGATTTAAGCTATCCAGCAATTGCTCATTGGAAGAATCGACATCTTTTTTGTCCATCCTTTTGCTAAGAACGGCCTGTTCACGAAAAATATCAAAACTATCATTCCGTAAATCCCTTACTGCAACATCCTGTATGGGAACACTATCCCAGGTAATGCCAGTCTTTTTTAAGAGGAACTGATTCAATGCCTGTCCTTTAAGCAACTGTTTTGTGCTTCCGCTCCGATAATGATATTCTCCCCTGTAATTCACAGGATAGGTATTGGGGCTGACACAAATTTCAATGTATTCTTTTTCATCTTCAGCTAACAAGTTCACATCTACGATGATTCCCAAAATATCCCTTACTTTGTTGGGAATATCTTCCATAAGTTTCTTACTGTCTTGAATGCCAATGACAGTACCATCATCATTTGTACCGATATAAATCTTTCCGCCCTGCGCATTGGCAAATCCACATATCCATTTGAGATATTCATCCCGCCATGATTCTTTCCATTCAATATTCTGACTCTCTGCCATGAAAGCACCTCCAAGTCAAATTGGGTAGACAACATCTACCCAATTCATATCATAACAAAATCTTCTACAAAATACTATATCCTCACAAAATCTATTTCAATTTCTGATTGTCATTTCAAGGCTCTTTCAAAAATGGTGTAGTAGTGGTACAGTAAACGCCTTGCCATATCGTAGAGTCATTGATTTTACAGGCTTTTCCAGAACATTTCAAGATACTGCCGTGACAGACAAATAGTATTTTTATCATGGTTCGCATATCACCTTATAGTTTCGTTTTTCGTTGTATTTCCGGGCTTTCCAGATACTTCTGTGGCAGATACGGATTTACGGGATATGTCAGTGTACAATCCAATGAAGATTTTTTATTGACAGTTGTTCTGCCAGCATCGCAGCAGTATACCATTTCGGTAAGGCATTCCGCTTCTAATCCGGAATTGATGGTTCGGGACAATGCCCATTGTCTGTGGTTTTCAACATGGATTGGCGATTATGTCATGGATAGCACAACGAACGAAGCTTCCGGGGCATATACATCCTTGGAACTCATGCAGAAGATGTTCGACAGTGGTCATACAGCCCCAGAAGCGGGACGGATACGGAAATGCCATTTTTGCATTGGGACCTGGCGCAGATAGATAAGATATACCGTCCCGGCTACAGCACAAAGCAGGGACATGACGGCGTGGGGCTTGGCAGCATCAGGCAGCCGGCTGGCCGGTACCATGGGACTGTCTATACCTGCCTGGAGGGCAGCGCGGTGCATTTCGTCGCAAAGATACCCATTAACCTTGCAAAAAAGCAGGAAAGCGGGTTGTGACGGGAAGTTTGTGAAAGGCGGTGAGGAGCGCCATGTGGCCAGAATCGGCCTGGACGAACTGGAACGGATTTTCAGCGATTTTGGGCTATTCCGCTGCCACCAGTCTTATCTGGTTCCCCTGGGAAGAATCCGGCAGGTGAGACAGGCGGAATTCGGAAGGACGCTCTGTGCCGTTTTGGACACCGGGGAGAAAATCCCTGTCAGCAGGGAAAAATATGCGCTTCTTCGGGAAAATGTCGGAATATAGGGCATCCTTTATTTAATTTACGAAAAAACTGGATAAAAAAGAAAATATCTGATACAATTTGTTTAGTTGCTTACCAATGATTTCTTGCAACCATGGGAAGGAAGCAGCAGACAGCAGAAAGGCAGGGGATGGATATGAAAGAGACATTGCAGAGGGCGGTGGACATGCTTTTCAGGGAGGTTCCCTTTTCCCGCCGAAACGATGAGTTTAAGGAGGAAGTCCTGGAATCGGCGTTTCGGAAATACCAGACATCCAGATCGGAAGGCGCCACGGAGGCGGAAGCGGCGGGAGAGATCCTGGTTCATTCAGGGAATGTGGAGGAAATCTGCCGCTATCTGGAGATAGAGAAGACAGGGGATGTTCCCGCAGGCGGACCTGACGGGGAAAGGGACGGCGGTGAAACATGCGACAGCCGGAACCGGGTGGTGGGGCAGGATACTTTTTTGAAAAACTGGAAGAGGTTCCGTAAAAATACTTACGCCCTGGCGTTTGAACTGACAGGAATCATCGGTTCGGTTCTCAGCTTTTTTGTCATGGGACGGTTCTTTTCCCTGGAGAGCCTGGCGGCCACGGCCATTGACCTGCTGATTTTTACGATTCCTCTTGTCTTTACCGTAAGGAAAAGGAAGCGGCTGACGGCAGAGACGGGCTTCTTCGACGCCTTTTATGAGGGCTCCTGTCGGGGACATGCGCAGAGGTGGTACGACTTTTATTCCAAAAAACTGATAAACACTGTATTTCTGGCCTTTTCCCTTGGATTCATCCTGCTGTTTGCCATTTTGCTGGCTATTACTACCTCAAAATATACGCTGCGGGGTGTGTTGCACGAAATCACCTTTTACCTGCTGTTTATTGAGACGGCGGTTTATCTGCTGCTGAAAAATCTGCTTTTACAGCGGATGTGGGCAGGGTTTTTCTGCGCCAGGCGCGGGCGGGAGTACAGGCAGGAGCTTCGCAGGCTCTGCGGCCTGTCGGCAGGCTATTACGGAGTCTGCCTGTGCGTCCTGTACGCAGTGAGAAACCAGACGGAAGGGATCCTGCGCTGGGTCTGCGCAGGGGTCGCCGTATATCTGGTTCTGGGGGTTTTCTATGATTTTACCCGCAGGCGGCTGTTTGTGGGCCGGAACATAAACGTCAATGCGCGGAAAATAATCGTGTATACACTGGCGGCAGCGCTTTTTTTCACCTATAATCTGATGAAGCAGGATCTGTATCTGGTGCAGCCCTATATCAGTACGGTGGGCGAAGTTCCCCATGGGCAGAGCGATATCTCCTATGATGAGGACACGGGGATCTATACCGTCACCACCAGAGAGGAGGAGTTCAAGATACTGCAGCTGACGGATATCCATCTGGGAGGCAGCATCCTGTCTGTGTCCAAGGACACGAAGGCGCTGAAAGCCTGTTACAGGCTGATCAGTGAGACGGAGCCGGATTTGGTAATCGTCACGGGAGACCTTGTCTTTCCCATGGGCATCATGTCGTTCTCCTTGAGCAACAACGCCCCCATCATGCAGTTTGCCAGCTTTATGCGGAATACGGGGGTTCCCTGGGCTTTTACCTACGGCAATCACGATACGGAGGCCATGGCCACCCTGAACAGGGGGGAGGTGGACGAGCTGTTCAAGACATTGTCTTACAAAAACTCAAGGAATCTGCTGTACCCTTACGTGCAGCCGGATATCTATGGCAGGAGCAACCAGATGATTGAAATCAGGTCCGCTGACGGCAACCTGATGCAGGCCCTCTTTCTGATCGATTCCAACGATTATGTGGCGACAGGGGGGATCAACGAGTATGATTACATCCACGACGACCAGGTGGAGTGGTACGGGAGGATGGTGAAGCGCCTTTCCGAACAGGAGGGCAGGACGGTTCCCTCCATGATTTTCATCCATATCCCGCTGCGGGAGTATAAGGAGGCGAACGACCTTTACGAAAGCGGCAGCGATGAAGTGGTTTATCACTATGGGATCCTGGGGGAGACCATGATTGATAAGATCTGCTGTTCGGAGTATGAAAGCAAGCTTTTTGACAGGGCTGTGGAGCTTGGCAGCACGAAAGCCATCTTCTGCGGGCACGACCATTACAATAACCAGTCTCTGGAATACAAGGGCATCCGGCTGACCTATGGCTACAGCATAGACTACCTTGCCATGCCGGGAATCGACAAAGACACGGAGCAGAGGGGCGCCACCCTGATTACCATCGGGAAGGACGGGGAATTTTGCATCACCCCTTACAGGCTGATGGATTTGGAGGATTAGAAGAAACTTTGTGCTTCAGACAGGGGAAGAGGTTGACGCTTGTTCTGTCCCTGGCTTCCTCCGTCCTGCAGATCCTGGCGGAAAGCAGGTCTGTCCGCTCCGCCAGGAACAGTGTCTGGAAACGGATGATGCATATCACGGTCGCTTATTATATAACAGGAATGAGCCGGGTGGGTGATCTGCCCGTTCCTGTGCCTGATGCAGGTGAGCGCTTACAGTACCAGGCTTTATTTCCGGGGCGGACCAGATTATTGTACTGGGCGGAGGGAAAGGGGCAGGCTGCGGAACCCATGGCGGTCTGGTGGAAAACTGTCCGGAGTACCGGGAACTTGTGGAGGAAGATCATACATGTGAAGCAGAGCCGCTATGACGCGGACAATGGCGAATCCGTGGTGAGCCGCGTCACCACGGACTGTGATTATGGCAGTAAGCTGTATTCCACCATTATCTCAGAAAAGTGGATTATGAAAAATATTTTCAGGCCTGCATGGAACAGGAGGATGCCATTCGGACGGAGAGCGAGCTTCCTAAATTCAATAAAGAAAGAGTCACAGTCAGCATCGGCGGGTATTTAGTTTTTTGATGGGCTATCAGTTCAAAAAACGGGAAGTTGTGTTTTTCACTCTACTTCCTCCCACTTCAACTCTGGATACAGCTCTCCTGTTTTAGCAAAATGGAGAACACATTCAGCAACCAGATTCAAATCATTGAGCGCATTTCGCTTGAGAACTGGAGTCTGTCCGCTGATATTTACAGGAGCGTCCTCTTTGGATGTACCATATTCGGAATTGACAGGCATATACATATGAGCCTCTTCATCTTCACCATATGTGTTAAAAGCCAGAGCCGCCCAATCATTCTCAATATCTACAGAAAGAAAGTCCTCTTCGCCATATTCATCCAAAGCTAACAATGCAGACCTGCAATAATTTCCCCGAATCTCGCACACCAGCTTGTCTACAGTTTCTTGTGTAATAGGTTCCTCTTCGCTATTAAGAAAACGAATAGCAAAATTACTCATATAAATTTACCTCCCTATTCCGATTTATCGCTGACACTATTATACAGCTTTAACTTGCTAAATGGAATACGCTTTCTGAAAAATTTTCACTTATCCGAGGAAACTCCCAAAGAACCCGGTCACGAAAGCCCGGCTGTTTCTCAGGATCAGAAAGCCAAAGCAGTTCATTGCCCTAGGAGCTTTGCTGCCTGTGTCAGCCAGAGCGTCTACCCTGCAGGGAAAATGGGGTGAAATCAAAGCTTTTGGGACTTGTAAACCGGGGAGAAATATTATACACTGAAAGTGTGCCCCGTCAACTTTCGATTACAGCATAAGGAGGAAGAAATGAGTTCATTGGCAAACCATTCCAATCCCATCGTACTGATTCCCCTGTACGGAACGGAAGAACTGGCAGACAAAATTGAGTATTATCTGCGGGAAACTTACAACAAAGAAGAGTGCCATGTAGTAAATTCTCAGATTGTCCGGTTTTCCACAGGCGATGCAAAGGCGGTACTGGAGGACACGGTCCGAGGAGCGGACGTGTATATCCTGGTGGATGTGGGGAATTATTCCTGCAGCTATCAGATGTACGGACAGACGATACCCATGTCGCCGGACGAGCATTTCCAGAATCTGAAAAGAACGGTTTCCGCCATCGGCGGAAAAGCATTCCGGGTCAACGTGATCTCGCCGCTTCTGTATGCCAGCAGGCAGGACAGACGGATTTCCAGGGAGTCCTTAGACTGCGCTATGGCGCTGCGGGAGCTGGAGAATATCGGTGTGAAGAATATCACGGCTTTTGACGTCCATGACAACAGGGTGGCGAATGCGGTGCCCTACAACGGTTTTGACGATCTGTTCCCTATCTATCAAGTGATTAAGGCTATCAAACGTAATTATCCGGACATTGTGTTTTCCGAGGATAATTCGCTATTTATTTCTCCTGATTTAGGCGCTACCACACGAAATTACAAATATACCAATGAGCTTGGGCTGGATATGGGCATTTTCTATAAACGCAGATCCAGGACAAAAGTGGTGGGCGGCAATTATGTAGTGGATGTGCATAAGTACATCGGCCCCAGCGTGAAGAATAAGGATGTGTTCATTGTGGACGACATGATCTGCTCCGGCACTACCATGCTGGATGTGGCAAAATACTGTAAGAAGCAGGGAGCCAGGAGGGTCTTTGCGGCGGCGACCTTTGCGCTGTTTACGGAAGGGAGCGGGAAGTTTGACGAGGCTTACCGGAAGAAAGTGCTGGAGGCGGTGTTCATCACCAACGCGTCCTACCGCCGGGAGGAAATCCGGAATGCGCCGTGGTATAAGGAAGTGGACATCACGAAATACATTGCCATTTACATCCATTCCGTGAATGCCGGCGAGTCTATCTCGAAGCTGCTGGATCCTCATGAGAAGATTCACAGACTGCTATGTAAGGACAAATAGGGCATACGGCGTCAGCACCCGGGGCCGTATGGATGCGGACGAAGCGAAAGCGGGAAGAAGCCTGAACGAAAACGGCATGAAAACAGCGGCTTATGCGGCCGCTGTTTCTTTATCCTTTGCATATAGGAGTTTCAGGATAATCGGTGTGGAGATGCTGGATACAATGATCAGCAGGATAACTGACGTAAAATATTCAGGAGTCAATAGCCCTACAGACAATCCTTTCTGTGCCACGATCAGCGCCACCTCTCCCCTGGTCATCATGCCTACGCCGATCTTAAGGCAGTCCTGATAAGAAAAGCGGCAGATTTTGGCCATCAGGCCGCAGCCGATGATCTTGGTGACCAGCGCCACTATGACAAATCCTAATGAGAACAGTAAAATCCCCATGCTGACATTGTCGATACTGGTCTTCAGGCCGATGCTGGCGAAGAATACCGGTCCGAAGATGATATAGGAGCTGACCTCCATCTTGCGGTCTATGTAAGAGGAGTCCCGGATGGAACACAGGACGATACCCGCCACATAGGCGCCGGTAATGTCCGCAATTCCGAAGTACGCTTCTGCCGCATAGGCAAAGAAAAAGCAAAGCGCCAGGCCCAGTATGGGGATTCTCTGGGTGTGGGGATACCGTTCATCCAGCTTTTTGAATACCTTGTAGACAATGAAGCCTACCACCAATGCGGTGATAAAGAACAGTACCGTAGATAAGACTACGCTTCCGGGGTTGGATTGCGGATTCTTGAAACCGATTACAAAAGTCAGCACGATGATGCCGATGACATCGTCGATGATGGCGGCACTTAGGATGGTGGTGCCTACTTTGCCTTTCAGCTTCCCCATCTCTTTCAGAGACTGTACCGTGATGCTGACACTGGTAGCCGTCATGATGACACCCATGAACACGGCTTTGTAGAATTCCTCCGACCCCCAGGGGGCTGCGCCGTAAAAGCCCATGTACAGAAGCGCTCCTCCCAGCAAAGGGACGAATACGCCGGAACAGGCGATTAAGAAGGCCACAGGCCCGGTCTTCATCAGCTCTTTCAGGTTTGTCTCCAGCCCCGCGGAGAACATTAAAAGAACCACGCCGATTTCCGCCATGCGTGTCAGAAAATCCGACTGCTGCACCAGTCCCAGCAAGCTCGGGCCGATCAGGAGGCCGGCTATGATTTCCCCCACCACCTGGGGGGCCTTGCACTTTCTGGCCAGTATGCCGAAAATCTTCGCGAAGATGATAATGATTGCCAGATCCTTAAAAATACTGTAGGTTTCCATAGTCCTTTCACTCTTTCTGTTTGATATCATGGAAGAGCTGTGGGCAGCCCGATCCACTCCAAAAGATTATATCACAAATATTGTGTCAGTAAAGTGATATTTTGCACAATAGAAAAGGCTATTTTTGCGTAAACTTTGGGGAATCATTCTGCAACAGCGTCCGGCACCCGGATGCCCCGGCGAATACGCCGGCAGCCGGCCGTTTCGTCCGTTTTCGGGCTTTGTGTCTCTTCGCCGCATGGACTTTTGTGGGCGTTTGTGATAAGATATACAGGTCGGGAACCCGGCTGAACTATTGCGATTAGATAGTTTAAATAAGGAGACAGCGATGATTCATGAGATAAAACAGGCAAAAAATGCTTCAGGGCTTTTCGCGGGCTGGCAGGAGACAATGGTGTGGTCGTGCCTGCAGGGGGTTATGGGAAAGATTTATGGAGACTGTGCGGAAAAACCTGAGTCTGCCATGGCGCTTCTGGGGGATTTTGCCTTTTTTGCAGGAAAGCCTCACAGGGAGCTGGTCTTGGAGGGGCCGGGAAAGAGCGGGCAGAGCTTCCTGATTCTGACGCCCCAAGACGAGCAGTGGGGAGAGCTGATTGCGGATTGCCTTGGGCAGTCGGTGCGAAAGACTGTCCGTTACGCCATCAAAAAGGAGCCGGATGTTTTCTGCAGGCCAAAGCTTCAGGCGGCGGTGGACAATCTGCCAAAAGGCTATGAGCTGGCGGGGATAGACGAGGCTATGTTTTTTCGCTGTCGGGAAATTCCATGGTGCAGGGATTGGGTGTCCCTGTACCGGGATTATAAGCATTATCAGGAATATGGCTTGGGCGTGGTCATACTCAGAGATGGAGAGCCGGTCTCCGGAGCATCCTCTTACTCCGGCTATCCGGGCGGCATAGAGATTGAGATCGATACCAGAACAGACTGTCGCAGGAGAGGGTTGGCCTATATCTGCGGCGCGAAGCTGATCCTGGAATGCCTGGACAGGGGATGGTATCCCAGCTGGGACGCCCAGAATCTGTGGTCCGTGGCCCTGGCGCAGAAGCTGGGATACCATTTTGACCATGAATACGTGGTCTACGAGTGGGACGCGCAGGTATCCTCTGCGCGAAAGGTGAGCCGGTACAGTAAGGGCACATTAAAAGAAGACAGAAAATGAAATAAAAATAAAACAATGAATATCTTGAAAAAATATTGATTTTATCGAAAAAAGCAAAATAATTCTGTTATAAATAATATAAAAGATCAAAAACAATAGTTAAATAAGCGCTTGCGGAACCGCAGAATCTATGTTATGATTTTAAAATCGACAGCGCAGAAACATAAAACGAAAGAGCGCAGAATATGAATCGGAAAGCACAAAAGCATAAAGGAAACCGACAGGCTTTCAGGGAGCTTTAAAAGCGCAAAAAAGAAAGGAACGCAGAATATGAAAAAACCGACAGTCAGCCAGAAATACGGCAAAACTTACCATATGCCCCCGGAGGTGACCTATGACTGGGTGAAGAAAGACACCATAGAAAAGCCCCCCGCCTGGTGCAGCGTGGACCTGCGGGACGGCAATCAGGCCCTGATCGATCCCATGCCCCTGGAGGATAAGCTGGAATTCTTCAAGCTCCTGGTGGATATCGGGTTCAAGGAGATTGAGGTGGGCTTCCCGGCCTCATCGGATACGGAGTACAATTTCATTCGGGCCTTGATCGAAAGGGACATGATTCCCGACGACGTGACCATCCAGGTGCTGACCCAGGCCAGGGAGCATATCATCCGCAAGACTTTCGAGGCGGTAAAGGGAGCCCCCCATGCGGTGGTGCATCTCTATAATTCCACATCTGTAGAACAGCGGGAGCAGGTCTTCCGGAAAGACAAAGCGGCCATCAAGCAGCTTGCCGTGGACGGCGCGAAGCTGTTAAAGGAGATGGCGGAGGAGACAGACGGCAGCTTTACCTTTGAGTACAGTCCGGAGAGCTTCTCTCAGACAGAGCCGGAGTATGCCCTGGAGGTCTGCAATGCGGTGCTGGACATATGGCGGCCGGATGCTGACCACAAAGCTATAATCAATCTGCCCACCACGGTGCAGGTGGCCATGCCCCATGTCTTCGCCTGCCAGGTGGAGTACATGCACAAACATATGAAATATCGTGAAAATGTGGTCCTCAGCGTCCATCCTCACAATGACAGGGGATGCGGCGTCAGCGACGCGGAGTTCGGCATCCTGGCAGGGGCGGACCGGGTGGAGGGCACCCTCTTTGGCAATGGGGAGCGCACGGGAAATGTGGACATTGTCACGGTGGCCATCAACATGATGTGCCACGGCGTGGACAGCGGGTTGGATTTTACCAATATCATGCAGGTGCGGGAGGCGTATGAGCGCTTTACGGGCATGCGGGTTCATGAGAGGGTGCCCTATGCCGGAGATCTGGTGTTTACCGCGTTTTCAGGCTCCCATCAGGATGCCATCAGCAAGGGCATGACCTGGCTGAAAGAGGGGAAGAGCGGGAACCGCTGGGATGTGCCCTATCTGCCCATCGACCCTAAGGACGTAGGCCGGGAGTACGAGTCCGACGTGATCCGGATCAACAGCGTCTCCGGCAAGGGCGGCGTGGCCTTTGTTCTGAAGCAGCAGTTCGGCTTCTCCCTGCCGGCAGCCATGAAAGAGGAAGTGGGGTATCTGATCAAGGGCGTGTCCGACAGGCGGCATCAGGAGCTGCACCCCGCCGAGATTTATGCTATTTTTGAGGAAAATTATATCGCACCCCGCAGCGTGTTCCGTATCCCGGAGTGCCATTTCCGCCAGGAGAAAGGGATTCGGGCGGAGGTGACCATAGAACAGGGCGGGGAGAGCCGCGTGATCAGGGCGGGAGGAAACGGGCGTCTGGACGCGGTGAGCAATGCAATTAAGACCTATTTCGGCGTCAGCTATCAGTTGTCGGTGTATGAAGAGCATGCCATTTCCAAGGGATCCAGCTCCAGGGCGGCTGCTTATGTGGCGATTCTGTGCGACGGAAAGCATTACTGGGGCGTAGGTGTGGACGAGGACATTATCAAGGCCTCCATTGCCGCGCTGGCCTCCGCGGCCAACAAGCTGGCTGTGGAGCAGCACATTACGGAGGGCCGGGAAGAGCGGATTGTGGAGATCATCAGCTTCATCAAGAATGATTACATGAACGTAACCCTGGACATTTTGTCCGAGGAATTCCATCTCTCCAAGCCCTACCTGTCCAAGTACATCAAGGAAAAGGCGGGCATGACATTCCAGGAGGCTGTGCGCAAGGAGCGCATGAAGAAGGCCCGCGCGCTCCTAAGGGAGACGGATATGACCGTGGAGACCGTGGCCGCGGAGGTGGGGTATGAGAATGCGGAGCATTTCAACCGTTTATTTAAGAAAAATTACGGGCTGACTCCGGTGCAGTACCGGAAGCAGGAGGGGTAAAGAGAAATACAAGAGGAATAGAAGAGGAATAAAAGGGGCAAAGGGTATGCGGGCGGCACAGGTGGTATGTCCGGGAATACGGAATGCCCACCGGAAATATTTGGAGGCGGTTATGAAAGAAAAGGCAAGAGGAAAAAGTAGAAGATGGATGGCGGCGGCAGCGGCGGGCGCTATTCTGCTGACAGCGGGCTGCGCAAGCGGCGTGACGGTGACGGACAGGAACGAAGCGTTTCGCCTTGCGCTGGCGGATGCCGGCCTGAGCGAGGGCGAAGTTTCGGTCACCAGCCAGCGACTGGAGGAGGACGGCGGGAAGAGCTATTATGAGATTGGGTTCACGTCGGACAGCTACGTTTACCGATACGAGATTGACGCGTCGTCGGGGGCTGTGACGCAGATGAGCATGGACGCGATTGCCGGGCAGCAGGCGGACGGGCATATCCAGGGAGGCAGCGGGCAGACAGGGCAGCCGGCTGCGGACGACCGCGAAAGGGTCGGAGAGCAGGGAGACACCCGGGAAAGTCAGGCCGGACAGCCGGGGGAGCAGAACGCCGATCAGAGCGGTGAGCCCGGACAGGAAAGCCGGCCGGGGCAACAAGGCGCGTCTCAGGCAGCCGGTGAGCCCGGACAGGGGGACGCAGGGATGCCGGGCGGTCAGACGGCGGAAACGATAGACTCCGCCAAGGTCATAGCCCTGACAGACGCCGGACTGACGGAAGCTGAAGTGACCTTTACAAAAGAAAAGCTTGACTGGGACGCCGGCATTCCGGTGTATGATATCGACTTTTATTCAGCGGAAATGGAATATGAGTATGAAATTAACGCGTTCACAGGCGCGGTGATGGAAAGAAACGCGGAACGGTTCGTGAATCCCCAAGCAGTCCGGGACGGGCTCGGTACCGAGGGCCTGATCGGGGAGGACAGGGCAAAGGAAGCTGCGGCCACACATGCGGGCTTTGCGGTGGAGGACGTCTTTTTCACCAAAGTAAAACTGGACAGGGACGACCGCATTCTGGAATACGAGATTGAATTCTTTAAAGACAGAGTGGAGTATGAGTACACCATAGACGCCGCATCCGGTACGATTCTGGAGTACGACAGCGAGTATGACCATTGATTTTGCCGGTGATACGGTTTATCCGGAAAACGTTTTGACCGCTTCCTGCTCTGCCGGGGCTTATGTATGCAATGACCTGTTTTACACCCTGCGGCACCGCTGCGAGGGGACGGAAGTACAGGTGGGCTTTATCCATATACCCTATCTGCCGGGACAGGGCGACGGAAAAGCGCCGGGCAGATTCAAAAGCCCTGAGAGAAAAGCTCCCGGAATCTGCAGGATAGCAGATTCCGGGAGCTTTTCTCATTTGTAAGAAATCGGATCTTTGAATTTAAGCTTACGCCTGGCTGTCAGTAGGGGCATTTTCCTGCGGAGCGTTTGCGGCAGGATCCACTGCGGTGTGTTCGCAGGTATTATAGCGAAGCTGCAGGAACTGGGCGCGGTCCTTATTGTAGAGCTTTTTCAGCTCGTCGGAATATCCCACTACGATCCAGGGCAGCGTTGCGTAGAGATAGTTGAGCATATCCTGGGCCACGGCTTCGTTGGCCATGGCAAAGGTGTGTCCCTTGGGAGTGATCTCATCATAGACCATGACATTATAGGTGGTGCCCGTCTTGACGCCGTTGGTGCGATGGGTCACGGTATTCTGGTAAGCCCACATCATCTTGCTGTTGGGAATCGCTCTGGGGATGGAGCCGTTTGTATAGTAAGTCATGAGCTTGCCGACTTTCAGGGTTCCTTTCTTGTCAAAGGATTTTGCGTTCCTGTAATCGGACTCAATGGAAGCCTCTGTATAGCCTGCGTCGGCGATGTCCTTGTGGAGCTTTTTGAGGGCGCTGCCGCTGGCTGCGCGGGCGATCCGGGCGATACCGTAGATCAGAAGCACCACACCTGCCACAAACAGCACCACATAAAGCATGGTGGCAGGCTGTACCATGTAGTCAATGTAATAGGGAAGCGTCTCGGCGGCGATATCTTCCTCCGTAAAGCCGAGGGACTTAAAGAAATCTTCAAAGTAGTACAGCTCCGAGCTGTCTAGCTTCTTGATCTTGCCGTACATGGTGAGAGGGGTAGAAGCAACGCCCTCATAGGTGTTTTCTGCCATTCTTTCCAGCTCGCTCTCGAACTTGGGAGGAACCTTGATAGACATATAGCGGACGTCTTCGATAGGAGTATCGGGCGTACCGGTCCAGATGACATAATATAAATCCGTAGTTCTTCTGGCATGGGTCTTGGTATTCTCAGAATACGCCTCCAGATAGCAGCCGAAGTTCTCGGCCATTTCAAACTTTACCACCTGGTTTTTGATTTCGTCCGGGTCGAGGGTGGTGAAGTCCTTGCAGCCGGTGACGACAGTGAATGCGTCCATGGCATTCCAGCCGGCCAGGCCTAAGCCTGCCAGAATCAGAATGATGGACCAGACAAGAGTACCTTTGAGTGTCCGTTTCTTTAACTCTTCAAACATGTTTTTTCCCTCCGATTTTACCGTAAAAATAATATGTAAAAAAGTCATATTTATTTTATCATTTGTGTATTTAGAGTGCAAGATGGAGACATGTATTTTTTTATAAACATTTTTTAAAAATTTAATATTATATGCAGATGGGACCACAAAGCGGCAAATAGCTTGAAAAAGACGGGGAATCTGCTATAATGAACATAAAATCCGGAGATACCTGGCAAATAAACTTAAGGAAAGAGAGAGGGAACAAAATGAAATTTAAGGATATGCCGTACCAGAGAGTGGATTTTGACCAAGTGGAAAAGCAGATGAGAGCCCTGATGGAGGAGTTCGACGCAGCGAAAGACGGCGAGGAACAGTTCGCCGTCCATCAGAAATATTATGCCCTGACAGATAAGGTGGGCACACTGATGACCATCGCTCATATCCGTTATGATGTGGACACCACGGACGAATTCTACAGCGCGGAGCATGAGTACTATAATGAAAAGTCCCCGATTTACCGCAATCTGGCCCTGGAATACGAGAAAAAGCTGTACGCATCCCCCTACCGGGACAAGCTGGCGGAGAAGATCGGCCCCGTGGCTTTCAAGAATATGGAGATAGCCCAGAAAGCCATGGACGAGCGCCTGATTCCCCTGATGCAGGAGGAAAATAATCTCACCACCGAGTACAGCAAGCTGATTGCGGGGGCAAAGATTCCCTTTGACGGTCAGGAGCTGAATCTGTCCCTGCTGCGCCCGTACCTGATCAGTTCGGACAGAAGCGTGAGAGAGGCCGCCTGGAAAGCACAGAGCGCGTTTTTCGCGGCCAACGCGGACAGGCTGGACGATATCTACGACAAGCTGGTGAAGAACCGCACTGCCCAGGCGAAAGCTCTGGGGTATGAGAATTACCTGGAGCTGGGCTATTACCGGATGTGCCGCAACTGTTACGGCCGCAAAGAGGTGGAGGCATTCAGGAAGCAGGTGAAAGAGGACTTTGTGCCCTTTGCGGAGAAGCTCCATGAGCGCAGGAGACAGCGGCTCGGCCTGGACAAGCTCAGCTATATTGACACTGCCGTTTACTTTAAGGAGGGCAATCCCGCGCCCGCGGGCGCTCCGGATGAAATTCTCCGGGCAGGACAGAAGATGTACGGTGAGCTCTCTCCGGAGACAAAGCAATTCTATGATTTTATGATGGAAAACCAACTGTTTGACGTACTGGGGCGCAAGACCAAGCGGGCAGGAGGCTATATGACTTATATGCCGGTGTACCAGTCGCCCTTTGTGTTCGCTAATTTCAACGGCACCAGCGGAGACGTGGATGTAATCACCCACGAGTGCGGTCATGCGTTCCAGGGATGGCTCTCCGGCAAGGATCCCATCAGGGAGCATAGGGATATTACAATGGAGACAGCGGAGATCCACTCCATGTCCATGGAATTTTTCACCCAGAAATGGATGCCTCTGTTCTTCGGCGACAGAGCGGAGGATTATATTGAGATGCATTTAGAGGACTCGGCTGCGTTCATTCCCTATGGCTGTATGGTGGACGAGTTCCAGCATATCGTCTATGAGAATCCGGACATGACCCCGGCCGGGCGGCATGCGGCCTGGCTTGCGCTGGAGGGGCAGTACCGTCCCCACCAGGATTACGGTGATGACGAATTCTTCGGGAAAGGCGGCTTCTGGCAGAAGCAGCAGCACATTTACACCTTGCCTTTCTATTATATTGATTACTGTCTGGCCCAGAGCTGCGCCCTGCAGTATAAGGTGAAGATGGACGCGGATTTTGAGGATGCCTGGGCGAGCTACTTAAAGCTCTGCAAGCTTTCCGCCAGCGACTTCTTTACCAATATGGTAAAAGAAGTGGGCCTGAACAGCCCCTTCGAGGAGGGCTGCATGAAAAATATCGTGGAAAAGCTTGAAAAATATGTGAAATAGCTTTCCTTTTTTCAGGGAATACGGTAAAATGTTGAAACGGCATGGGAAAGCACGGCAGAATAATCGGTACGGCTGACGCCGGAACGATAAATTTCAGAAAGGAGATATTCGTCAATGAAAGAGACGAAGAATGCAGATCAGACGCCTGAGAAAGCGATGACCAAATATGATCTGAAAGTGCAGCGGAGAAAGGAAGAGAAAGAGAGAGCGAGGAAGAGCAGGCGCAGAGACAATATCATCGGAATTGTAGTTGTGGCAGCGCTGTTATGCCTGGTGGCTTCTTTCCCCATCCGGAATTATCTTACGGTGCACGGAAGCTATGTGAAAGTAAACGGAGAAAATGTATCCAGGGTGGAATTCGACTATCAGTATAATATGGCGGTAAACAACTATCTGAGCCAGTATGGATATTACCTCTACATGATGGGGATAGATCCGAACAGCGATTTCACTTCTCAGATGTATTCGGATACTCTGACTTGGGGAGACTATTTTCAGCAGCTGGCGGTGGAGAATATGATCCGCAACAAGAGTCTGGCCGCCAAGGCTAAGGAAGAGGGCTTTGTGCATGATACGGAGGAGGAATACGGCAGGTATATGAAGTCCGTGGAGGACGCCGCCTCCGAGAGCGGGAGCACAGTGAACAACTATGTGAAGCAATTGTATGGTCCCTATGCCACGGAGTCCAGAGTGAAGCCTTATGTGGAGGAAGCTCTGTATGTGGCAGGATATTATGATGAGCTGTCTCAGCGCAATACCCCCTCCATGGAGGAGATTCAGACCTATTACGGAGAGAACAAAGCAAGCTATGATTCAGTGGATTACTATGTGACTACCATAGACGCCGAACTGCCTACGGAGCCTACGGAACTGGCGGATCCTGTGGAGGAGACCCAGGAGGACAATGCGGACGGGGAGGATGGCTCCGGGGAGGAGAAAGCCTATGAACCCTCTGAGGCGGAAATTGAGGCAGCCATGGCGGAGGCAAAGGAAAAGGCTGACAAGGCGGTGGAGACCGTGAAAGAGGACGGTGAGCTGCGGGAAAACGTGCGAAAGAGTTCAGCCACTTATCTGCTGCAGGACTGGCTCTTCGATGAGGCCAGGAAAGCCGGCGATACCACAGTAATCGAGGATTCCGGCAGTCACCGTTACTATGTGGTGGAATTTGAGAACCGTTATCTGGATGAGACGCTCTCTGTGGATATGCGTATGGTCCGCACGGACGCGGAGACAGGACAGGCCATGCTGGAGGAGTGGAAAGCAGGGGCGGCCACGGAGGAAAGCTTTGCCGAGCTCTGTGACAAATACAATGATCCTGCCAACGGAGCGGCAGAGGGAGGCCTCGTAGAGGCAGCCACATCCTCGTCCATGCCCTCTGATTTGAGCAGCTGGACGCAGGATGAAAGCCGTGCGGCAGGCGACACTGCTGTCATAACTCCCGAGGGAAGCGAAAATACCTATGTGCTCTACTATAAAGGAACCAATGAGGCAGAGTGGATCCTGAGCATCCGCCAGACGCTGATCAACCAGAAGATGTCCGCATATGTGGCTGAGCTGACGGCGGAGGGCAAGGTGGACGACCCGAAAGGGAATCTGAATTACCTGAAAGTACAGGCAGCGGCGGAATCGACCGCCCAGGAGTCTTCTCAGGCGCCGGAGGGAGAGAGTTCTTCCGAGGGCGCACAGTCCCAGGAGGAGGGAGAGGCGTCCGACAGTTCTCAGGGGTCTGAGAACCAGGAGGAGGCGGAATAGGCACTGATGCCGGAGGCGGTGGGGATACTTACCGCCTTTTTTGTTATTTCGGCGGGTTGGAGAGGGGCATGAGTTTAATAGGAGGTCTCGAAGAGGTTTGGAACAGGATATCAGGATAGCAGTGCCCGAAAAAGGGCAGTATATTATAAAGACGCTTCAAAAGGCGGGGTTCGAGGCCTACGCCGTGGGCGGCTGCGTGCGTGATTCCATTCTGGGCAGAGAGCCCCAGGACTGGGACATCACCACTTCCGCCCGGCCGCAGCAGGTGAAAGCCCTTTTTCCAAGAACCATTGACACCGGACTGCAGCATGGTACGGTCACGGTCATGCTTCGGGGAGAGGGGTTCGAGGTGACCACTTACCGGATTGACGGAAGCTATGAGGACAGCAGACACCCCAGTCAGGTGTCCTTTACCGCCGATCTGCGGGAAGACTTACGCCGCAGGGATCTGACCATCAATGCCATGGCATATAATGACACCGCAGGTCTTGTGGACCTGTTCGGCGGACTGGCGGATTTAAAAGCCCGCATGGTGCGCTGCGTGGGAGATCCCGGGGAGCGATTCCGGGAGGATGCCCTGCGCATCCTGCGGGCAATCCGCTTTTCCGCCCAGCTGGGCTATACCATAGAAAAGGATACCGCGGCCGCCATCGCAAAGCTTGCGCCCACCTTAAGCAGGATCAGCGCAGAGCGCATTCAGACAGAGCTTACGAAGCTAATGCTCTCTCCTAACCCGGACTATCTGCGGACAGCCTATGACACCGGCGTCACAAAAGTGTTTTTCCCGGAATTCGACAGGGCAATGGAGACGCCTCAGAATCATCCTCATCACTGCCACGGCGTGGGGGAACATATCCTGCACGCCCTGGGCTGTGTGGAAGCGGATAAGGTGCTGCGGCTTGCGGTGCTGCTCCATGATATCGGAAAGCCGGCGGTCCTTACCACAGACTCTGAGGGCAGGAGCCATTTCCACGGCCATGCCGCGGTCAGCGGGAAGATGGCAGAGAACATCCTGCGGCGGCTGAGATATGACAATGAGACTATCCTTAAGGTATGCAGGCTGGTGCAATATCATGATTTCGGAAACGGCATGGATATGGATATCCGCATGGCCCGCAGGGCCATACACCGGATCGGAGAGGATGCCTTTCCTGCCCTCTTTGCCGTAAAAAAGGCCGACATCCTGGCCCAGAGCGATTACCTGCGTCAGGAAAAGCTGGCTAATCTGGAAAACTGGCAGAACCTCTATGAAGAAATCCTGGCAGAACATCAGTGTGTATCCTTAAAGACCCTGGCCGTCTCCGGCAAGGATCTGATAGACGCGGGATGGCGCCCCGGAAGAGAGCTGGGAGAAACCTTAAACCGCCTCCTGGAACTGGTTCTGGAGGATCCGGCAGGCAACACAAAAGAGCGGCTGCTGGCTGCGGCCAAAGAATATCGCAGGGAAACCGGAAACTAGAGTTCTGCTTTGAGAATTCCTCTCATATGATAGGTTATGAACCAAACTGACCACAGGGCGGCGAAAGGAACGATATACAGTTCCTAAGAAACCAATCAGGAGGGGACGGCAGTGAACGACAAGGCGATTGAGTTGCTGGAACAGTATGAGATTGAGGTGCTCCGCACCAGAAAGGGCCGGGGCGCTATTGTGTGTGACACCGATAAGGGCTGCCTGATTTTTCGGGAATATTCGGGAAGTCAGGACAGAATCGGGATTCAGGACAGGCTGCTGAAGCAGATAGCGGATGCGGGACAGGTGTGCGTGGAGGCCATCATACCCAACAGGGAGGGCTCGCTGCTGGTCAGGGACACAGACGGTACGGGATATGTTCTGAAGACATGGCAGGAGGGCCGGGAATGCAGTGTCCATGACAGGCATGAGTGCGTGGAGGCTGTCAGGCTCCTGGCAAGGCTTCACAAAAATATGGAGCTTCCCGGGGATATGCCAAATCTTCCGGTGGCTTTTTCTCCGGAAAAGGAGTATGATAAACACAATAAGGAGCTGAAGCGGGTGCGCAAGTACCTGCAGCAGAAAGGCCAGAAGAACTGGTTTGAGACCAGCCTGCGGAAAGCTTTCGATCCATTTATGGAGCAGGCTTTTGCCGTGACGGAGCAGTGGCGGGAATACTGCCGGTCTTTCGGGGAGGAAAAAGCCGCGCAGGATTCCTGCCGGAAAGAGGGCAGGGTGGCTTTCTGCCACGGAGATTATCAGTACCATAACATTCTCCAGGGTATGAACGGGTGGTTTGTGGTGAATTTTGAGAAATGCCTCTGCGACGATCCGGTCAGGGATCTCTATCTGCTGCTGCGCAAGCTCCTGGAAAAGAGCAACTGGTCCGTGGCTTTGGGGGAGGAATTGCTTGCGGCTTACGAGAAAGAGCGCTCCATATCCGCCAAGAGCTGGATTGACCTGTACTACAGGCTGGCCTATCCGGAGAAGTTCTGGAAGATCGTGAACTTCTACTATAATTCCGGAAAGGCATGGATCCCCGGCAAAAACCAGGAGAAGCTGGAGCGGGTCATAGAGCAGGAGAAAGAAAAGCAGCATTTTCTGGATGAGACATTCCGCCATCTGGACAGACTGCGGCGCTAGTCCGGCAGGGGCGGACAAAAGAGGAGATATGAATAAGAAGAACGTAAATGAAAACAAAGAAAATATGCAAAACAAAATAACGGAGAGAAAGCGCAGGGGGAAAGCCGTGGCAGCCGTCATTGGGACGGTGTTGGTGCTTTCCGCCTGCACCATGCCTTTTAAAGACCGGGACGCAAGCCCTTTTTCGGACCTGAAGTCACAGGAGGAGCCAAAGCGGGCGGATACCGGGTTTGTGGTTCCGGGGCCTGAGAGCTATGATTCCGCGGATACGGCGATTCTGGTAGACAGGGACCAAAAAGAGAATACAGTGACTTTCCGGAATCTGGAGGTGGGAAAGAATTACACGCTTTCCGTGGACGGCACCACCAGGCTCTATGATAAATACGGCGATGCCATTGCCATGGACCAGATACAAAAAGGCGATATTGTGGACGTGACTTTCCTGAAGTCCAAGAAACACCTGACTACCATGCAGCTGTCTGCCAAAAGCTGGAGCTATGAGAACGCGGAGCGCTATGAGGTGAATCCGGTGCGGGGAGAGGTGAGCATTGGGGAGGAGGTCTATAAGCTTACAGACAACACGCAGTATCTGTCGGAGGGCATGAATATCGAGCTGATGGATCTAAACCCTGCGGATGTGCTGAGCTTTCAGGGCATCGGGAATCAGATTTTAACCGTGCGGGTGGAAAGGGGACACGGATATCTGCGGCTGGCCAACGACGAGAAATTCGTGGGAGGCTGGATAGAGGTGGGCCAGTCCGTCATCCGGCGCATAACGGAGGAAATGCTGCTGCTGGTGCCGGAGGGGAATTACCAGGTAAATATTTCCCACAAGGGCGGGGGCGGCATCAAGAGCGTGGAGATAGAGCGGAACGGGGAGACGGTCCTGGACATCGGGGACCTGGAGGTGCCGGAACCCCAGACCGGTACGGTGCTGTTTTCCGTAAGCCCCTCAGGGGCTGAGCTGTACGTGGACGGCGCGTTGGCGGACGCCTCCATGCCCCTGACGCTGGAGTACGGTCTCCATCAGCTCATCGCCCGGGCGGACGGGTACCAGTCCATCACCCAGTATATCCGCGTGGCTCAGGAGTCCGCAGCCTTTGACCTGACATTGATGCCTGTGGAGTCCGGAGAGACGGAAAGCGTCGGCTCAGACAGTGAGAGCGGCAGTTCCGTGCCGGATGTGACTACAGATTATTACAAAGTATATGTGGACGCCCCGGAGGGAGCGGAGGTGTATCTGGACGGCAATTATGTAGGTATTTCGCCCTGCAGTTTTAAGAAAGTGGAGGGGGCTCATATCATCATACTTCGCAAGCAGGGCTATGAGACCAGAAGCTACACGGTACAGATTGACAATGAGGAAAAGGATATTTCGTTTTCCTTTGCGGATCTGTCAAGATATACCGTGGAATCCGAAAGCTCCTCCGAGAGCAAAAAGGCATCGGAAAGCTCCTCCGAGAGCAAAAAGGCATCGGAAAGCAGCAGCTCCCCGTAAAGTGGGTGCGGTTCTGACGGCGTCAGGCATTTTGGGAGGCACAAGAGGGGAAGGGCTTATGTCACAAAGCCAAGTAAATAGGAATATTTGCGGAAAAATCCCTTGACAAACCAGGGAAAACCATATATATATATGTATAGACGTTTCAGAGCGATAACTTAGAAATGTACATCTACAAAGAAAACTCATTATAGGAGGAGTTCGATATGAACAAAACTGAATTGACCGCAGCAATCGCTGAGCAGGCAGGAATTTCCAAAAAAGATGCAGAAAAGGCTTTGAAAGCTTTCACAGATGTGGTTGCTGACGAACTGAAGAAAGGCGAGAAAGTTCAGCTGGTAGGCTTTGGTACCTTTGAAGTGGTAGAGAGAGCAGCCAGAGAGGGCAGAAATCCTCAGAACGGTGAGCCCATGCCCATCGCGGCTTCCAAGGCTCCTAAGTTTAAGGCTGGCAAAGCTTTAAAGGATGTTGTCAACGAGTAATGCGATATTGAATCTGATAAGTTTCAAGGCCCGGTCGAGAAAACGCTCCGGGCTTTTTACGTATCTGGGGACAGATTAAGAAAGGTGCAGAAATATGAGACTGGATAAATATCTGAAAGTATCCCGGCTGATCAAGCGGCGCACAGTGGCAAACGAGGCCTGCGACGGCGGCCGGGTGATGATAAACGACAAGGTGGCAAAGGCTTCCGCGGAAGTAAAGCCGGGCGATGTGATCACCATTTCCTTTGGCAACAAAGAGGTAAAGGTGGAGGTGCTGGACGTACAGGAAACGGTAAGGAAAGAGACGGCGGCAGAGCTTTTCCGCTATCTTTGATCCGGATTCGGCAGAGCGGGTTCTATCTCCCCCCGGTCTCTCATATACTGTATTCAGATAACAGAGAGGGGCTGGGCTTATGGAGGATTTAAGCGGAAGCGCACGTATGCACAAGGTGTCCATGACCAATCGGAGAAGCTGCATGGTAGGCGGCGTGAACGATGTGCTTTCTTTTGACATTCATGAAATTCTTCTGGAGACGGAACAGGGAATGCTGATGATAAAGGGGGATGAGCTGCATGTCAGCCGCCTGACTCTGGAAAAGGGCGAGGTGGACATAGACGGACGGATCGACAGCCTTACATATTCTGACGCAGGCGCAGGGGGCCGAAAGAACGAATCCCTGCTGGCCAGACTGTTCCGGTGAGCGTATGGTAAGCGAAAACGTATTTCTCCTGCACTCTTTGGTGCTGGGGATCTTTGTCACTTTTGTCTATGATCTGCTGCGGATCTTCAGGCGGGTAGTGCCCCATGCCTCTTTGGTGATGTCTTTGGAGGATTTTGCCTTTTGGGTGTACTGCGGGGCGGAAGTGTTTCTGTTAATGTACCGGGAGAGCAACGGGACGCTGCGGTGGTTTGCCGTGCTGGGAGCCCTGGCGGGGATGCTCTGTTACAAAAAGGCCGTGAGCCCTTTGCTCGTGAAGTATGTTTCCATTCTGCTGGCAAAGGCCCTGACACTATTGGGAACCATTCTCAGATGGCTGTCCAGGCCTTTTCGCTTCGCGGGAAAGCGGGCGGGAAGCGCGGTTCATAAATCCGGCGGGCGCATCAGACGGCGGATGAAAAAAATTGGCCGGGCGGTAAAATTCCGGTTGACGTTTTTTCTGAAAGTGTTTAAAATAAATTTAAAAGCGTAAGGGGTGGGAACTATGGCGAGAAAGCGGCGAATCGCATATCGGAAGAAGCAGCAGAACCGCTTCAGCATGTTCTTGGCTACGCTTGTAGTCGTAATGATTCTGGTACTGGTAGGGGTGCAGAGCGCGGAGCTGCGGGACAAGATCGACAGTAAGCGGGCTGAAGCCGCGCAGCTTGACGAGGAGATAGCGGCGGAGGAGACCAGGGCCCTTGAAATCGAAGCTCTGGGCAAGGAGGTTCAGACCAAGGGATACATTGAGAATGTGGCCAGGGAAAAGCTGGGCCTTGTGTATGAGGATGAGATTCTTTTTAAACAGGATAAATAAAAGCATGAGAATGCAATGACAGGCGGGAGCAATAGCTTCCCGCTTTTTTTGTCGGAAAACTTTAAGGGGACAGGTACTTGTTTTTGACAAAAAACAGAATAGGTTAATTCTATAATATGTACTGCTGCCAAGGGCCCGGCAGGGCTTTTGGGGCAGCAGAAAGGTGTGGATTTGACATGCTGAAAAGGAAAAGGGAGGAAAAGGAGCTGCAGACAGCTCAGGTATCGGATCTGTGCAAGCGCAGACTGTTGGGCTATGCGGACAGCTTTCATGAGCTGGCCAGAAGCTATGACCAGGAATTTGCGCCGGATACGGACGACAGAGAGGCGGTACTGGCCCAGAGGAGACTGTGGGAGAGCAGACAGATCATCAGCGGGCATCTGGACGAAATGGCAAAGATCATGACGGAGGCAGCCTGCGAGGTGCTGTCCTTTCGCCCTATGGAGGGTAAGAAGAAACGTATGCTGACTCAGGCTCTGGCGCAGGAGGGGATCCAGGTGGAAAATCCCTGCTATCTGCCCAGGGAGGACGGCAGGCAGGCAGTGGTGCTGACCATGAGGGCGCAGAGAGGCAAGGTGTCCGTGGAGGACGCGGCGGACATGATTTCCGTACTGCTGGACAGGAGGTTCTGCCCTGCCGCAAGTACTCCCTATGTGGTGGAGCCGCAGCCCCAGAGCTTTGTGCTGGAGGAGGAGACGGGATTTCTGGCCATGACGGGATTTGCCAAGGCAGTGAAAGAGGACGAGACGGTCTCCGGGGACAATTATGCCGTGGTGGAATCCGAAAAAGGCAGGGTGACGGTAATGCTCTCGGACGGCACCGGCTCCGGGGAAAGAGCGGGAAAGGACAGCGAGCGGGTACTGGATCTGATGGAAAAGATGCTGGAGGCCGGCTATGATATTGACGCGGCCATCAACATGGTCAATACGGCCCTGTTTGCCGCCGGAGAGGACATCAACCACCCCACTCTGGACATATGCGATATCAATCTGTACGACGGCAGCTGCAAGCTGCGGAAAGTTGGGGGCGCGGCCACCTTTCTGAAACGGAATCAGGAGGTGGAGCAGGTGGCAATGGGAAATCTCCCCCTGGGGGTCTTCGGCTCCATGGAAATTCTGCCGGTGGAGCGAAAGCTCCGGGACGGAGATTATCTGGTGATGGTATCCGACGGGGTGGTGGACGCTTTCGGCGCGGAATATGAGAACACCATGAGCAGCATCATTGCAGGAATACAGGACCATAGTCCTACGGAAATTGCGGATCGTCTGCTGCGGATCGCGCTCTGCGCCAGCGCGGGACGGATACGGGACGACATGACCATAGGCGTCATCGGCATATGGGAGGCCTGAAATGAGCAGGAATATTTGACTTTTTCCGGATTTTGGGATAAGATTTGATGCATGGGTATCAGAGACGAGACAGAAAAAAAGGTATTTGCCTATATAGAAGAGTACGGCATGATCTCGCCCGGGGACGGGATCGTGGCAGGGGTGTCGGGCGGAGCGGACTCGGTCTGTATGCTGGAGCTGCTTTCGGCCTACGCGGAGAGAGTGGCGCTTAAGCTGTATGTGGTGCACGTAAATCACGGGCTGCGAAAGGAAGCCCGGGAGGACGCCGGGTATGTGGAGGAATTGTGCAGGCAGAAAGGGCTGCCGTTTTTCCTCACCGAGGCCGATGCCGGGCAGGCGGCTGCTGCGGAGAAATGTTCCGAGGAGGATGCCGGCAGGCGGATTCGATACAGGGCGTTTCGGCAGGCCGCCCGGAGGACGGGCGCGGTGAAAGTGGCCGTGGCCCACAACAGCAATGACAATGCGGAGACCATGCTGTTCCATTTATTCCGGGGCAGCGGCCTTAAGGGTATCGGCGGCATCGCCCCCCTGCGGACGGACCGTGACGGAATCCGTATCCTGCGGCCGATTCTGTGTTTAGAGCGGCAGGAGGTGGAGGCTTATCTGCGGGACCGGGGAATCTCCTGGCGCAGGGACGCAACCAATGACAGGGATGACTACAGAAGAAACCGCATTCGCCACCATATTCTGCCCTATGCCGGACAGGAGGTGTCGGCAGGGGCCGTGGGACATATGCTGCAGACGGCCAGGCAGCTGCAGGAGACGGAGCGGTATCTGCAGGAGCAGACAGAGGAAGCCCTGAGGCAGTGCGCGGAGGATATGGGGATACCGGGGAGACGGGGCATGGAGTCTGGCGCTGTGTCCGGGATCCGGGAGGGGCAGACTGTGCCCGGCGGGCCTAAGGCCTGGGGATACCGGGTGGATGTGAAGACATTCCGGTCTTTCCATGAAGCCCTGCAGGGCCGGATGCTTCTGGAATTGATGAAAAGGCTGTCCCCCACGGGGAAAGACATCTGCGCGGTGCATATCCGTGACGGACTGTCCTTATTTGAGAAAGAGGGGAACCGGAGCGTTCATTTGCCCTTTGGCATCAGAGCCGGACGGCAGTACGGACAGGTGATACTGGAGCGTATACAGGACGGGGAATTGTCAGGCACGGTCCCGGAGACGCAAGGGCCCGCGGAGCTGTCCGCGGAGGCGCCTCTGACGGAAGTGCTGTTTCGCAGCCCCGCCCGCTATGACTTAGGGAGCTTGGGCGAAATGGAGTTCTCCGCCTTTTTCGTAAAAAAAGCGGGAGAACTTCCCCGAAATCAGTATACGAAATGGTTCGACTATGATAAAATGGAAGAACGCGCAGTTATCCGTTTCCGCCGGCAGGGAGATTTCCTCACCATAGCGGACGGGGCGGGAAAAGTGGCGCACAAATCCGTAAAGGAATACATGATCGCGGAAAAGATTCCCAGACAATGTCGGGACAGGATACCGGCGGTGGCCTTTGGAAGCCATATTCTGTGGCTGGTGGGCTGGCGGATCAGCGAGGCTTTTAAGGTGACGGGAGACACAGAGCGCGTTTTACAGGTGAAATTCATCAAAAAGCAGGGAAGCGGAACGGAGGAGAAAGATGTCTGAGCACATTAGGGTACTTTTGTCGGAAGAGGAAGTGGATGCAAGGATTCAGGCCATCGGGGAACAAATCAGCAGGGACTATGAGGGAAAGCAGGTGCATTTGATCTGCGTATTAAAGGGCGGAAGCTTCTTTATGTGTGAGCTTGCAAAGCGGATCACGGTGCCGGTATCCTTGGACTTTATGGCCGTGTCCAGCTATGGCAGCGGCACGGAATCCAAGGGTGTGGTAAAAATAATAAAGGATTTGGACGAAGCCATCAAGGACAAGGATGTGCTGGTGGTGGAGGATATCGTGGACAGCGGAAGAACCTTAAGCTATCTGCTTAAGATGCTGTGGGCCAGAGGGCCGAAATCCCTGCGGCTGTGCACTTTGTTAGACAAGCCGGACAGGCGTGTGGTGGACGTGGATGTGGACTATACGGGCTTTCAGATTCCGGATGAGTTCGTGGTGGGATATGGTCTGGATTACGATCAGAGATACCGTAATCTTCCCTATATTGGCGTGGTTGAATTATAAGCGCGCGGCTTTTACGCCATGGCTGCAGGGGACGCGAACGTTCCCGGCCGGGATAAAAGGGAAGTGCGGGATAAATAGGAGGCTTTTAAGTTGAGGCAGAACAATCGGGGATTTCATTCATATTTTATATTCATCCTTTTCCTCCTGATGGGGGTGGCTGTGCTGACTTCGCTGAACAGGGCAGATGAGGAATACACCAGGGAGCAGTTCATTGCCGACATGGAGGCGGACAGGGTCGCGGAGGTGGTGGTAAGGCCTAACAGCGAGGTGCCCACGGGATACCTGGAGGTGGAGCTGAAGTCCGGCACGGACATGAAACTGTATGTGACGGATATCGGAGAGGCGGAGGCGCTGGCGCGCGGCTATGGCTTTGACCCGGTGGTAAAGGATGTGCCCAGGGAGGGCTGGGTCCTGACCACGCTGGTGCCGATGCTGATAGTGCTGGCAGTGGGCATTTTCCTTTTCATGATGATCAATGCCCAGAACGCGGCCGGCGGCAACGGGAAAATGATGAATTTCGGCAAGAGCCGGGCCAGGCTGTCCATGGGGGATAAGAGTATTACCTTTGAGCAGGCGGCAGGTCTGCAGGAAGAGAAAGAGGAGCTGCAGGAAATCGTTGATTTTCTGCGGGATCCCGGAAAATATATCAAGGTGGGCGCCAGGATTCCCAAGGGAGTGCTCCTGGAGGGACCTCCCGGAACCGGTAAGACATTGCTGGCAAAGGCGGTGGCCGGAGAGGCCGGGGTGCCGTTCTTCAGCATCTCGGGTTCCGATTTTGTGGAAATGTTCGTAGGCGTGGGCGCTTCCCGGGTGCGGGATCTGTTCGAGGAGGCCAAGAAGAACGCGCCGTGTATCGTATTCATCGATGAAATCGACGCAGTGGCCAGGAGACGCGGCACCGGTATGGGCGGCGGTCATGACGAGAGAGAACAGACGCTGAACCAGCTGCTGGTGGAGATGGACGGATTCGGCGTCAATGAGGGGATCATTGTCATGGCGGCCACCAACCGGGTAGATATCCTGGATCCGGCTATTCTGCGCCCGGGGCGGTTTGACAGAAAGGTGGCTGTGGGCAGGCCGGATGTCTGCGGCAGGGAGGAGATCCTGGAAGTCCATGCCAAGAATAAACCGCTGGCCGAGGATGTGGACTTAAAGCAGGTGGCCCGGACCACGGCGGGATTTACCGGGGCGGATCTGGAGAACCTGTTAAACGAGGCGGCCATCAATGCCGCGAAAGCCGGCAGGGAATTTCTGGCGGATGCGGATCTGAAGAAAGCCTTTGTGAAAGTAAGCATCGGTACGGAGAAGAAGAGCCGGGCAGTGTCCGACAAGGAAAAGCGAAACACCGCATACCACGAGGCGGGACACGCCATCCTGTTCCACGTGCTTCCGGAGGTAGGTCCCGTGTATACGGTGTCGATCATCCCCACAGGCATCGGCGCTGCGGGCTATACCATGCCCCTGCCGGACCGGGATGAGATGTCCCAGTCGAAGAGCGAGATGCTGCAGTATATTATGGTGTGTCTGGGAGGCCGTATCGCGGAGGAGATCATTTTCCAGGATATCACCACAGGGGCTTCCAATGATATCAAGAGAGCCACCAAGATGGCCCGGAGCATGGTGACAAAGTACGGCATGTCGGACAATATCGGCGTCATTTGTTATGACGAGGACGACGACGAAGTGTTCATCGGCCGGGATCTGGCCCATACAAAGTCTCACAGCGAGGCCGTTTCCGGGGAGATTGACAGGGAAGTGAAAGCCATCATTGACGACTGCTATGCAAAGGCGAAAGAGATCATTCTTTCAAACCTGTCCGTGCTTCACAGCTGCGCCCAGTTGCTGCTGGAAAAGGAAAGAATCGGAAGAGAAGAGTTTGAGGCCCTGTTTCATTAGATCACTTATACAGAATGCACAAAAAATAAATGCATTCATTGTCATGTTTGTTGGTTTTTGGTGTTGGCAAAACGGGAGGCAGATGATATTATAATAGGCGTAACCCCCAATACATTATATAGTTTTTTGCTATACCCCATAAGAAATACCTTCT
>CAJTZD010000026.1:29700-52033 GCA_910584235.1 uncultured Acetatifactor sp. | reverse complement strand
GAAATTTTAGAGAAATTTTTTAGAACTTGCTGCCACGTAAGTGGCTTGGTACAATCGTGGCAGAAACAGACCTTTACGAAACGGACAAGGAAGTACAAAATCTGATAGACTGGGTATGCTTATCGAAGCAGATAAAAGAAAACAATAATACAATTCGCAATCTGACCGGGGAATATAAAAAGATAGAGCCGGATTGCCGGGAGGGAGTGTGGGCGAAGCTGGAGCGCATGAAAGAACTCTGCAAAGAGCGGAATAATATGTATGAAAAGCAGAATGACTTGAAGGGGCAGAAACAGAAGATTGAGAAGTCGTTGGAACGATAAGAAATGTGGGGCGTGGCGGTTGTTGTGTCCTATATTTTTTGTGGTAAATAAGGAATAAAAGTGGTATAATCAAATGAACAAATTATATTTGCTAAGGAGGAGATTTTCTGTGAATAATATAAAAATATATCTTGTAAAGCCTTCTGATAGATTTAAAGATAAAATTATGGACTTCCGTGCGGAGTTTATTCAAAACAATGAAGTGGCATATGGAACAGAACGTCTTTATGATATGAATAGTATTGAAGAATGGTTAACAAAAGTTAAGAACAATGAAAATAAGGAGACTGTAGAATCTGGTAGACCACCTTCTTATGAGTTTATGGCTATTCGAAAAGAAGATGAAAAACTTATTGGCATGATTAATGTGAGATATGATTTAACAGAAGAAATGTTAATGTATTTAGGGCATATTGGCTACTGTGTGCGTAAATCAGAGCGTAGAAAAGGATATGCTGCGGAAATGTTGCGATTGGCATTGATAGAGGCAAAAAAAATTGGTTTGAATAGAGTACTGTTAACTGTTGATAGTGATAAATTTGCTTCGATTGCTACGATGAAGAAAAATGGTGCAGTATTAGAAAATGAAATTCCATATAATAATAAGATTACTCAAAGATATTGGATAGAACTATAAATCCCAATTTGATGATTAGAGTAGTGGAGAACAACGAATTGATATTTTCCTTGTTAATGTTTTGCATACATGGTGCTAGCACCATGTAACTAAGGACAATTAAGGGAAAATCAAAGTATGAACGAGGAATTTTGTTACACTTTAGCTTTTTTGAAATACTTATTTTGTAAGGACTTTCAGAAATAAAAATGGCATAGGTAGTATATTGTGCCTTTATTAAAAAGGGGTTTTTATTGTGTAACATAAAAAAATGTGTTGTTAATTTGCAGGGATTTGCTATAATAAATGCGTGGCAACATTTTGGCAACAGAAAATCAGCAAGTCATTATAAATGATGTAATTGATGTAAAAATGGGTGTGTATTTGTATAAAAATTAAACAAATACAGTTAAGAATAACAAAGAACACGCCGAGCTGGAATGACCGGAATACCGGGGACGCACCTATTGCTTTTTGACAGAATCTATAGTAAAGTAAAAACATGTAAAAATTTCTGAAAAACTGCGAGATGAGCTAAATGGAAAAATTTCCAGAATGCTTTCCGGAGAAGTTTGAAACAGATATCTTGCCGAAAGGGGCAAAAAAGGAGAATAAATCTGTATATAGAGTTATAAAGTATGGAACAATTAACAGGGACAGTTTTATTGGAACTTATGAGGAAATACAGAGAGGATTAATTCCGCGTAAAAAAAAGATGGATTTAGATAATCCAGGCCTTTATTCCACTTCTTGCAACATTGAGTATTCCGAGGCGCAATATGCTACGGACATATTTATGAGACATCATCCGAAGGTCTTTATTGCCAAGGGACAGACAGAAAGCAGCTGTGGGCCGTGTCAGCTGACTTCGGAAAGAGAAGAAAGAAAAGATACACATGTGGATTGGTGGATATACCAAGAGGCAGAGCCGCAGAAGTATTTTAGTGAGGTGGCAGAGAATGAATAATGTATATTTTGAAAATGTGATCCAAGTTGGGAAATTGTATTTAGAGCATGTCTTTTATGAATTTGAGTCAGAACCGATTCTTTTTTCATGCGTAGATGAGGAAAAGAATCTATACCTTTGTCTTTGCTCCGAGATTCGATATGGCCAAAGATGGATTATTGCTAAATGCAGTATAGATACATTAGAGGCAGTTGTTGACGGACAAATTGATATTGCGTCCGCGTTTTTGAGGACACCCAATGTTATTGCTATTAACATGGATATGCAGGGACAAGAAGAAAGCTGTATCATTGAAACTGATCAAATTGACAGACTAGACCTGCCCAAAGAAGGAACTTATCTTAGGTGCGACCGGGAAAAAGCAAAAGAATATCTGGGGAAAAAGGAGTCGAAGAGATTTGTCAGGGATTTAAAACCGATGATGGATGCAGGGCAGACGATGTTCTACAGTTCTGTTGTAAACAAAGTTGAAATGCGCATAGGAACAAATAACTATAGTATCAAAAAGGCTGAATATATGAACAGCTTGGTTGAGGCCGTGAAATCAACTATGGCAATAAAAGCCGAATATTCGATACATCCAAAAGAAAGATATATTGAAACGACGGAGAAGATTGACATAGGTAGAACTGACAATAACAACTATCTGCAGGCAGCCTAGCAATTTAGAAGAGGTAAATATAAAATGAAGCCCAGTAACTTTCAGTTTATAAATCCATATTTAGAAGAGCTTTATTTTTCATCTAATCCTGATTTTCACCCGGACACAGATATATCGGTGAAGTGGAAATCCAAAATGCTTTTGAGGTACACATAGAAAGAAAACAAGATGAAAACAGAGCGAATGTTGAACTGGTATTGGCAATTAATACGGAAGATGAAAAAGCTCCGTTTAAGCTCCGGATAAAGGTGGCCTCAGATTTTAAATGGGAAGATCTGGAGGAAGAGGCAGTAAAATCAATGTTGAATCTGAATGCCCCGGCGTTATTATTGGGATATATGAGACCTATCGTTGCTAACATTACAAATTCCTCGATTTTTCCGGCCTACAATGTACCATTCGTAAATTTTAAAGAGTAACCGGCGGACGGACAGGCAATAGGTCCGTTGCTTTAAAGATCAGACCGTACAGACACGGCATGAAAAGGATCCCGGAAATGCTTACCCGATATGCATTTCCGGGATCCTTTATGCTATTTGCTTTCCCCGGGGCACCCGTTGCCGCATCCCATCACGCCCCTCCTCAACAGACAAATGTCGAAAATGCGAATAATTTGTTGACAAAAACAGATTGCTATCTCTCCTGCAACATAGTTACAATGGAAACAGATTGCGGAAAACCCAACACATATTACCGCACATGAAGGAGAAAAGGATATGGAGAAACTGATTGAAGTGATGACAAACATGGAGATGGAGCAGTTTGCGGAGAATACCAGACAGGAGCTTGTCCTGTCAGACCAGGTGATTTTAAAGGATCTTGAAGACGAAAAGAACCTGGAACAGCGATACGAGGAAATGGACATTCCAAGGGAGCAGAAGATGTTCGTAAATGACTACATTGCATGTATGAAGACGGCGGATGACAGGTACGCAGATATTTCCTATGCGGCAGGAGTCAAGGACACCATCCGGATGCTGTCCGCCGTAGGGCTGTTAATGAATCCTGAGCTGCCGGAATAATGCTGCCGGGCTGCAATTCGCGGTCTGGTCCAGGCCCCTCCTCTGAAATTTTCGACAAAAAGATGTTTGGAATCGGTTAACGGAAAATCAACTTCTGCGATGAAGCCCCATTATTACCTGACGCAGATCGGGCATATGGTGCCGCAGGATTTTTAGATGCGTTTCTTGACGCAACCATATGAATAAAGTATAATTATGTGGATAATTATGTAATATTGAAGTGCGGATGTTACGAAATATTTGATGAAAACTTAGTGAAAGAAGGTTAGGCAGGAAAGAGAAAAGTGCCTGTTTAAAGGTTTATTTTGCCGATGTGACAAAGAAAAGGCAAGAAATTATCTGTGGAATTAAAGGAGCAAGTGATGGACACAAGAAGCAATAGTTCTGCCCCAAACAGTTCCGACAAAGCCGGCAGCAGCAGAAACCTCCCGGCTGGCGGCTCTGTAAATGCCCTGCAAAATACTGGCAAAGCCATAGGACGCTTCCTATTGCGCCTGGCGGCTCTGCTTCTGGCACTCATGTTTCTCGTCCTCATTGCCAGCCCTATGATAAACAACCTGAGCGCCTGGAAGACTGGGCAGGAGGTGGCCCGTCTGCCCCTGCCGCCGGACACGGAGATAAAAGAGCGGTTCAGCCGGGCAGGAAAACTGAACGGCAACGGAAACGGCATGCAGTTTCTGGGAGGCATCCTGATCAGAAGCGGCCTGACCCTGGAGGAACTGCAGGACTATTACGCGTCCGTGGGAGACTCCTATATCGTAGAGAGGCAGGAAACCCGGGAACTTGCCATGGTGGAACACGACAGAGCCTTTCTTGAGACGGATGTGTCCCGGGGCGGCTATTACGTGGTCTACACATGGGGCAATGGTATTTTCCCATTCTATGGACTTGATCTGCGGGGCCACTAATCTGTAAGAACATCAGCCTGCGGGGATATTAACATGCGGGGCATGAGCCGGCAGGGCGTGGGACATTAAGACATTTCTGTAATATTAACGGTGAAAACGTCTTATAAACAGGACAGAAAACGAGGGAAATAATTATGAGGGAAATCTGGAAACTAAGGGAACATCCGGATATGGCGGATGCCGCAGCGGCGTGGTTCCACGAGAAATGGGGCATTCCCCTGGAAGCGTACCGTGAGAGCATCCGGGAGTGCCTGAGAGGAGAGAATCCTGTCCCCCAGTGGTATCTGGCTTTGGAGCCGGCGCCGGATTCCGAGGGCGGCAAAATCCTGGGCGGCCTGGGTGTCATCGAGAATGATTTCCACAACAGGAAAGATCTGACCCCTAACGTATGCGCCGTCTACGTGGACGAGGCATATCGCTGCAGAGGCATAGCGGGCGAGCTGCTGGAAGCCGTCTGCCGCGACATGGCCGCCCGGGGCGTGGGCACTCTCTACCTGCTCACGGACCATGACTCGTTCTACGAGCGGTACGGCTGGGAACTCCACTGCATGGTTCGGGGAGACGGAGAACCGGACATGTCGAGAATGTACGTGCACAAACAACATGCCGTGAAATAACAGAGCCGGACAGGTCATTTTTAAACAATACAAAGCGGGAAAACCAATCCCCGAAAAGGAGAAAACATGATCACAATCCTGGAAGAAACTCCTGAAAAACCCATCACTCTCATGGGCCGGCGCGCCGGCGTCTGCTGGGGAGGGAATATCGGGAATGATGAAAAGAATTACAAACGCGGCCTGGAATGCATCCAGTCCGGTCACCACCGCGTCATGGAATATGTCAATGTGGAGATGATCATAGACGGTTACTCCGCCCGGGTGATCAGAGAGTGGTACACCCACATCGGCGGCGCTCCCACCAGGCTCCAGGCCAGCACCAGATATGTCAATTACAAAGACTTTTCCTACACCACGCCGCCCCTTGTGGCCCAAAACGAAGAAGCCCGGAACCTATACAGCCAGACCATGGAAACCATCGCGAAAGCCTGCAGCCGCCTGGAAACCGAGTACGGCATTCCCAGGGAGGACGCGGCCATGCTTCTGCCCCTGGGCATGAGCACCCGGATCGTGGACAAGCGAAATGTCCGCAATTTAATTGAAATGTCTCATCAGCGCCTCTGCACCAGAGCCTACTGGGAATACCGTGCGCTGATGCAGGATATTTGCACGGCTCTGCGGGAATACTCCGAAGAGTGGGCCTATCTTGTGGAGCATTATTTCGTGCCCAAATGTGAGGTAGCCGGATACTGCACAGAAAAAAAGAGCTGCGGAAGGGCTAAAGTATTTGCCGCCGCTGCCGATATTCATAATAAGCAATAAGCCATGCGGAAATGATACGGGCCGGGAACGGAGACCTGAGGTAAAAGCCCGCTGTACGGCAGGGGACAGAGCATGGCAGACAGCGAAATAGAAGGGAGGAATCCGACATGCGTGTTGAAGCATACAATCAAGTCCAGCAGCTGTACCAGGCCAAGAAAGTGAACAAGACGCGTCAGACCGGCAGTGCATCCCATTCGGATCAACTGCAGTTCAGCAGTCTTGGAAAAGACATCCGTGCAGCGCAGGCGGCGGTTGCGGGAGCTCCTGCTATCAGGGAAGAGCTGACAGCCTCTATCAAGGCACAGGTACAGAGCGGTACGTATAAAGTGGACAATGCGTCCTTTGCTGATAAGCTCTTGAAGAAGAGAGCTGAGATGGATGCCGCATATGAGGAAATGAGGTAGGAAGTCCCGTGGCGAGTTTAATGGAGAACCTGATCGATGTGCTCGGTCAGGAAAGCGAAGAATATGAGGGACTTCTGGCCTTGTCCCAGAAGAAGATGCGGATCATCGCAGGCGCGAATTTAGAAGATTTACAGAGGATCACGGATGACGAACAGGAAGTGGTGGGCAGGCTGAACCGTCTGGAAAAGAGACGGATTGAGGTGACTGCGGATATCGCCAATGTTTTAAACAAGGATGTTGAGACAATGAAGCTTTCCAACCTGATCGAGATGATGTCGGCCAGGCCTGAAGAACAGGCCCGGCTGACCCAGATTCACGACAGGCTGAAGAGCGTAGTCCGGGAAGTGCAGCGGACGAACGAGCAGAACAGGGAACTGCTGGAGGAAGCACTGGAACTGGTGAGCTTCGAGATGAATATGCTGCAGGCCCATAAGGCCGCGCCGGAGACCGCCAATTATACCAGAAGCGCCTACAACTCTGGGGCGCAGATGGGTGTGGACAGCGGAGGCTTTGATGCCAAACAATAGCATTCTTGCAGAAACGTTGAGGTGATTATTATGCCATTAATGGGTAGTTTATATGTTGGTTCATCAGGATTACAGACCAGTCAGAATGCGCTGAATACCACAGCGCATAATCTTACTAACACGGAGACCACCGGCTATGTCAGACAGCAGGTGCAGCAGTCTACCAGAAGTTATCTAAAGCTTTCGGTTGACGTCAAGTCCGTCAATAACAAACAGGTGGGCTTGGGTGTCACTTATTCCAGGGTAAAACATATAAGGGATTATTTCCTTGATAAAATATACCGCAGGGAATCCGGCCGCAGTATGTTCTATGAAGTGTCCACCGAAGTTATGGAAGAGGTGGAGGGACAGCTGGGCGAGCTGCACGGCGAGGCTTTCCAGACCTCTATCGAGGACTTCTGGACATCTGTGCAGGAGCTGGCCAAGGATCCCGCCAGCTCAGTGACTCAGGGCCTTTTTGTACAGAGGGGCGCGGAGCTGTTACAGCGTGCCCAGGCGGTTTATGCCGGCCTGGCAGCCTATCAGGACAACCTGAACATGCAGGTCAAGGACCAGGTGGACAAAATCAATTCCTATGGAAAGAAGATACTGCAGCTCAATGAGGCCATCCGCAAGATTGAGTCCGGCGGCATAGAGCAGGCCAACGACCTGCGGGATACCAGGGATCAGCTGCTGGATGAACTGTCCGAGATGGTGAACATCAACTACGGAGAGTCCGTGAACGGGGACGTCTGGGTGCAGATAGAGGGCGTGGATTTCGTGAAAGGCCCCAGATGCTTTGAGATCGGGCTGGACGTGGACGACACAACCGGCTTCTATACGCCTTTCTGGCCCCAGAACGCCACTTATAAAGAGGTCAACGGCGTCAAAGAATATGATATCAGCAATGCAAAGGTATTCAAGTTCAACCGGGAGATTTCCACGGATCTGAACACGGATATCGGCGGTCTGAAAGCCACGCTGCTGGCAAGAGGCGATCACAGAGCTGATTACAGAGATGTGGATGAAAACGTATACAACAGCAATGACAGCTTTGTCTCCCAGTCAGTTATCATGAATGTGCAGGCAGAGTTCGACCAGCTGATTCACAATATAGCTATCAAGATAAACGAAATCCTGGGTACTGCGGCCGGAGTAGGGGAGGCGAAAGGGACTTTTGCCTTTACAGATGAAAACAATAATCCGGTCAATATGACAGATGTAAAAATATGTAAGGCTGATTCCAACGGCTATATGCGCAATGACGACGGCAGCCCGATTGAGATGTTCGCCAGGCGTTCCTGCAGCGGATATCAGAAAATGACGGCCACTGCGGACGTGGTGGATGCCGACGGCAATATTCTGGTAGCGGCAGGCGAAGAGTGCTGGGTACAGATACCGGAAGACCCCAAGAACCCCAGCTCCCTTTACTCCGTCACCAATATGCAGATAGAGACGGAACTGATGCAGAAGCCCTCCATGCTGAGCTTCAGACTGGAGGACGGCTCTGAGGACCAGGCCACGGCGGATGCCCTGAAAGCGGCGTTCACGGAAGAAAAATATACACTGAACCCGAATCTGTCCAAGCGCTCTACATTTGTCAGCTACTATACGGATCTGGTGTCCCAGATCGCCAATACCGGCTATGTGAGCAGGAGTATATACCTAAACCAGCAGGACACCATGGAATCCATCAACAGCGCAAGAGAACAGGTGTCGGGAGTTTCCTCCGACGAGGAGCTCTCCAATATGATCAAGTTCCAGAATGCCTACAATGCATCCAGTCGTTACATAAATGTAATCGATCAAATGCTGGAGCATTTGCTGAGTACCCTGGGCGTATAGTGTGAAGCGAGGAGGTAAAGATAAATGCCGTCACAATTTTTCGGATTGAATATAGCATATACGGGACTGCTGGCCAGCAATGCCTCGCTGAATACCACGTCCAACAATATCGCAAACGTACAGACCGAGGGCTTCAGCAGACAGACAGTGACCACACAGGCTGCCAATGCCCTGCGGGTATTTCAGACTTACGGCTGCGCCGGCGCTGGCGTGGAGACTTTGGCCATAGAGCGCATCCGCGATGAATTTTATGATTTCAGATATTGGAATAATAACGAAAAAGTAGGCGAATATGAGCAGAAGATATATTACATGCAGCAGATAGAAAACTACTTTGACGACAACGGACAGAACGCGGGATTCAAGACGGTCTTTGACCAAATGATGATCACGGGCCTGCAGGAGCTCATGAAGAATCCCAACAACATGTCTTTCAAAGAGCAGTTTGTGGGCTACGCGGGGGCTCTCACCGAGTACTTCAACAATGTGGCGGGCAATCTGGAGAAGCTGCAGAAAGATGTGAATGAAGAGATCAAGGTGAAGATTGACGAAATCAATA
The DNA here is from genome assembly GCA_910584235.1 of uncultured Acetatifactor sp. Lineage (GTDB taxonomy): Bacteria > Bacillota > Clostridia > Lachnospirales > Lachnospiraceae > Acetatifactor. Next base: position 42,843 of record CAJTZD010000026.1, on the reverse strand, counting down.
CCATCGCCAGCGAAATCGCCGCCCTGAACAAGCAGATCAATACCATTGAGCTCAAGGGCGTGAATGCCAATGAACTCCGTGACAGACGCACCCTCCTGGTGGACCAGCTCTCCCAGATCGTGGATGTGGAGGTAAAGGAAACCAAGCTCCAGGACACCAACAATCCGGACAGAAAGACCGGAGGCAGCAGGTTTGTCGTAAAAATCGCCGGCGGCCAGGTACTGGTGGATAATTTTGAATACAACGGCCTGAAGTGCGTGTCCAGGACCGATGACCAGAAAGTGAACCAGACGGATGTGGACGGCCTGTACGATGTGGTATGGGATGACGGAAACAATACAAAATTCAACCTCTACGGCGGCGCCATGGGCGGAGCGCTGAAAGGTTTGGTGGATCTGCGGGACGGAAACAACGGCGAGAGCTTTTCGGGTGTGATCAAGGACACGGATCCTGCGAATAATACGGTCACGGTGAAAGTAGATAAGCACTATCTGACCGACCTGAACAAGTGCAATCTGTCGGACAGCGGCGGCGTCATCAAGCTGGGAAACAAGGAGTATTACTATGACTCCTGGACCTACAGCGTCACCTATAACGGCGGCAAGCCGGAATATAATTTCGAATTCAAGCTCTCGGATGACAAGAATCTCAATCCGGATCCCGTGAATGTGGCAGCAGGGGATACGGCATCCGTGGGCAAGGGCATTTCCTATCAGGGCATACCCTACTATATGGCCCAGATGAACGAATGGATCAGGACATTCTCCCAGAAGTTCAACGATATTCTGACCAGCGGCTATGCCGGAGATCAAAAGGGAATCGCGCTCTTTACCGCCAATATGGCTACGGAAAACAGACAGTATTTTGTGGGAAACAATAGCAGCGAGACTAAGGAAGAATACATTGCCAGGGTGGAAGCAGCCTTAAAAGCACAGGGAGTAGATCCCGCTGCGGATCCGGCTAAGGCGAAAGAGATCTGCCTGGAAGCGCTGAAAGATTACAGATATGACACGGAATCAGAGGCGGCATATAAGAGCAGAATTGAGAAGCTGACCGAGGCCAATACAAAATATAATCTGGGTATGACGACGGCTGAGATAGAGGAAGCCGCCGTGCTGAAAGTGACCGTAGGCAAGGGAAATGTCAGCGACGAGAATTATTATCTGATGACAGCCAAATATTTCGATGTCTCAGAGACTATGGAGAAAGACCCCGGCCTCTTGGCCACCAAGAAGAACGCAGCGGACGGCGTGGAGCAGAACGATCTGCTGGAAGATATCAAGAAGCTTGCCACCGACAAGGGCACCATGAGCTTCCGCGGTTGTTCCGCATCGGAATTCCTGCAGTGTATCCTTTCCGATGTGGCGCTGAACGCCAGCAGGGCCGAGACTTTCTACAGCAGTTATATAGATATTGCCGCCACCATCGACACCCAGAGAATATCCATCTCCGGCGTGGACGAGGATGAGGAGGCGGTGAACCTGGTAAAGTACCAGAACGGCTACAACCTGGCATCCAAGATGATTCAGACTCTCACAGAGGTGTATGACAGACTGATATTACAGACCGGAGTTTAAGGGTGTAAAGAACTTCTAAGTATGCACAGACTGATCTCAGACCGGGACAGCGCCTTTTTATGAATTGCAGATGGATGCAGATGGAATAGAGGAGATTTTTATGAGAATAACGAATAAGATTATGCAGCGCAACAACCTGTCGAATATCAATACCAACAAGATGTACAAGGATAAACTGAGCACCCAGATGGCCACCCAGAAGAAGATCAACCGTCCTTCGGACGATCCCGTGGTGGCCATCCGCTCCCTGCGGCTGCGCAGCAATGTGACCGAGATTACCCAGTATTACAGCAAGAATATTCCGGATGCGGAGAGCTGGCTGAAAATTACGGAGGATGCGCTGTCCAAGCTGTCCGACGTCATCTCCAATATGGCAGCCCAGTGCACCAGGGGAACCAACAAGCCTTTTACCACCACGGACAGGGGAACCGTTCTGGAGCAGCTTAAGCTCCTGGCCGATGAGGTCTATGCCACCGGAGACGCGGATTATGCGGGGCGGTATGTGTTTACCGGCCATCGGACGGATACGCCTTTGAGTTTTCTTTCCGAGCAGAACAGGGAATATGAGATCACAGAGCAGCTGGACAAAACTGCGCTGGACAGCTTTACCAGTGTGAATACGGGAAAAGTGCTGGAAGTGAATTCGGTCAACTATAATGACGCGACTCATGCGAATATCTCGGAGGACGACATTACCTCCGTGGACGTACACCGCATCAGGCTGGCATATAATGACTGTAAGGCCGGAGAGACTCCGGAGATTACGCTGGTGACCGGCGTGGATGCGGCCGGAAATATTACGACTTCCAAGTTTGCGGATGCGACGGGGCCGGTGGCCGGAGATACCACTTCCGCAAAGTACAAGATCGATATCAGGAATGTCAGTGCCGATCCGTATACGGAAGTTTCCAAGAATCCGGATGCCGTTATATATGTTCCCGAGACCGGAGAACTGCTCTTCGGAGAAAACGCTTACGAAGAGCTGATGGCTACCAAGGACAGCGAACTGACCTCCAATGTAAACGAGGGAGAAATCCGCATTACCTATAAGAAAGACCACTGGCAGAAAGGGGATCTGCGTCCCGAGCACTACTTCGCCTGCGTGGCTGATAAGGTAGATGATGCCGGGAAAGTAGTAATGGACGATAGCAAAAATCCGCCTGAGCCTTTCAAGATCAGCTACAACGACACCTACCTGACTACCAATGCCGAGCGCCAGGTCATCGAATATGATGTGGGATTCAACCAGACCCTGCGAATCAATTCCAGGGCGGACGAATGCTTTAACCACGGTATAGGCAGAGAGGTGGACGATGTTATCAATGCCTTGCAGGACGTGTTGGATCTGGAAGCGGCACAGACGGATATCAAGAAGATCATGGAGAAACTGGACGAGGGAGACCCCGGACTGCCCATCCTTCAGAATCAGCTGGACGCGGTGGAGAAAGCGCTGACTTTCGCCAAATCCAAAGAGCAGAAAATGTTCGAGGGCGGTATCACCGCTTTCCAGAAATACCTGAACGAGGCCAATGTCTGCGTCACCGCCTGCGGCTCCAGAGGCAGCAAGCTGGATCTGGTCAAAAACCGCAGTCAGAACCAGAAGACTACTTACGAAACCTTAAAGAGCGAGAACGAAGACATTGACATAACCGAGGTGGCAATCCAGCTTACCAGTGCGGAACTCACCTATGACGCGGCGCTGATGGCTGCCGGCAAGGTGATGAAGACCACACTGCTGGATTTCATCTAAGCGAATCGGGAGTGGCCCTCGCGGCCTGCAAAGCGGTTCTTCGGGTTAACCGGATCGGCGCGGGTGGACCGCAGCAGGAGGGAAAAGTCTGATTGTGGAAATAAGGAGTAGATTTGCATGAAGATTAATACAAAGATTTTCGGGGAAATAGAAATCTCGGAGGATAAGGTCGTGACTTTCCAGGACGGCATCATCGGCTTTCCGGACATGAAGCGTTTTGCGCTCCTCCATGACGAGGACAGAGGCGCGGGCGCGGGCATCCGCTTTCTGCAGTCCCTGGATGAGCCGGGCTTTGCCATGCCTGTGATGGATCCGCTGGCGGTAAAGCCGGACTATGATCCGGAGGTGGACGACGAGCTGCTGGCAAGCGCCGGCAATATCACGGAGGATAATCTGCTGGTGCTGGTGACAGTGTCCATTCCCGGGGATCTCACCAAGATGAGCGTGAATCTTCAGGGGCCTATCATCATCAATATCGATGAACACAAGGCCTGCCAGCTGATCGTGGAGAACAGCAGCTATCCCGTAAAATTCCCTGTCTACGACATCCTGCAGGCAGCAAAAGGAAAGGCGGGTGTGTAGGATGCTGGCATTATCAAGGAAAAAGAACGAGGCGATCATCATCAGCAACAACGTGGAAGTCACCATTCTGGAAGTAAAGGGCGACCAGGTGAAAGTGGGGATTACCGCACCGAAAGATGTGCCTATCTACCGCAAGGAAGTATATATGCAGATTCAGGAAGCCAACAAGGAGGCCGTGAACGCGGACGGCGTGGAGGCTCTGCGGAATCTGCTGGGCTAGGAGAGCTTCGCGTGCATGGAGGCAGAGCCGTTCCGAAGCTTAGCAATAAGGAACCGATAGAGAATATCGTGAAAAGAGAGGCGGTCCCGCTATCAAAAGAGGGGCCGCCCATTGTATTTGGGGTTGACTTTATCCTGGCGGCATGCTGCGGGCGGATTACGACAGCTCCGAAAACCGCAGAAAGGATGAACGGAAGCTGTAATGTAACCAATTTTTCGGCGTTTCTGGTTAATTTTTCAGGGAAAGCTTCCGATAAAACAAATAGACGCAAAGGAATATCAAGAGCAGGACGCTCTTGATGTGCGCATGTAAACATACAAGGAGGTGTGGGAAGTGGCAATAGAACCTATTTCAAGCGTAATGACATTCCAGGCACAGGGAAGTGTAGTGCAGAAGCCACAGGCTCCCGCAGAAGCGGAGAAGCCGGAGAACAGCAGCGCCAAGGCTATGGCGGCTGTGGAGTACGTGGACAGAACCACAAACGTGGTGGAGAACGCCAGGGAGAAAGGACAGTCCAACAACGGAGAGCAGGGGCAGGACCAGCAGGCCTATCATGAGAAGATCCGCAAGGCCGTGGAGACCCTGAACAAGAAGATGTCCAATTCCGAGGCGGTGTTTGGCTTCCATGAGGATACCAACCGTGTTACCATCAAGATCGTGGACAAGAGCACCAAGGAGGTCATCAAAGAACTGCCTCCCGAGAAGACCCTTGACATGATTGCAAGAGTCTGGGAGATGGCAGGAATCCTGTTCGACGAGAAGATGTGACCCGGAGGGGACGTCATCCCGCAGGGGCAGCAAGCTGAGAGATTCCGGATATCATCGGCGCTGTCATGCCCCCATGGATACCACTATGCTCCCATGGATTATGCACTCCGGACATTACAGCACAGACCTCCGGACAGGAGCGCACCGGGAGAGGGGACAGCCAGTTCCGAATGAAAAATCGAACATAGAAAGGATGGATGGAATATGCCCATGAGATTAAGCGGCCTGATGTCCGGCATGGATACGGAATCAATTATCCAGCAGCTGGTAGAGGCCAAGAAGACCAAGGTAACAAAAGCCGTCAAGGCGCAGAAGTCATTGAAATATAAACAGGACGCATGGAAAGACCTGAATAAGCAGATCGTGAACCTGTACAATAAGTCTCTGACCACTATGCGTTTCCAGAGTTCTTATATGAAGAAAGTCACGAAAGTGTCCAATAGCAATGTTGTTTCCGTCATTACGGGCGAGACTGCTATGAACAGCGTGCAGAGCCTGACAGTGGACCAGCTGGCAAAGTCCGGATATCTGACAGGGGGACAGATTGGGGTTGCGGTTGACTCCGACGGCAAGGGAGTGGATAAGAACAACAAAGCCATCACCAGCAGTACAAAGCTCAGCGATCTGGGGTTTGGGACCGGCACCGGCAGCTTCCGGGTGAAGACTGCTGACGGCGTGATGGATATCAGCGTGGACGGGGATTCTACCATAGGCGGATTTATCGGCGCTCTGAAAGATGCCGGACTAAACGCTAACTTTGACGAGGCCAACGGGAGGATCCATATTACCTCCAAGGGCTCGGGCACGAAGAATGATTTCTCCATTATCGCCAACGATGCGGCCGGATGGAGTGCTCTGGATGCCCTGGGGCTGGATTATAAGGATGCCGGCGCGCTTGACCATTATGTAGATATATTTGGAGGTGGTAATCTTCAAGCACTGCTGAATCAGAAACCGGACTTGATGAGGCAGAAAGAGTTGGTTGACGAAATCAGTAGTTATCTTACAAATACGGAATTTAAAAATGCGTGGGATGCTGCCGGTGGAAATAGTTTTAATCTGGCAGATCCTGACTTTGAATATAATAAACTGTCTAAGGAAGATAAACAAAAATTTGACGATGCCTTAAGTGCAGCGGTTACAGCCGCTAAGAGTAAACTTTCAGGTGATGCCCAAAAGCAGTTAGAAGAGTTACAATCAAATTGGAACGAGAATAAGACTAAGCTGAATGGCACGACAAATACATTGGCTGATGTGGAAGCTGCTGTTAACAAGAAGATTGACGATGACCAGAAAGCATATCTGAAGCAAATTACGGCGTTGAGAAAGACGCTTGTCGAGGAGCAAACAAAATTAAAGGGGGAGCAGGCGGGATATCTTGAGAAGATAAAAGAGAAAGTATTCGGCACCGCGGCTGACCCCGCCGATGCGGCTATCCAGAACGAATGGAATAAAGCGTTGCAGGATGCGAATGTTAGTTTTGATGTGAACGATCCGGATTTTGATTATAATGCTTTGAGCAAAGAAGAAAAGGATGCCTTTGAAAATGCTATGCAGCAGGCCTTTAACAAAGCATATGAACTGAAGCTGCAGGACGGAAGCGCCACAGACGAAGAGAAAGCGCAACTTAAAGCGGAGCTGGAAGGACTAAACGCGGATTGGAATACCACCGTGACCAAGTTAAACAGCACTGAATCTTCTCTGAAGTCTCTGGATGAAGATTTTGAGTTTGATGCCACCGACGGTAGTATTAAGGGATTGTCAGAAAAAGCCAAACAGCCCATCATAGACAAAATTACGAATGCGGTGACCATGTATGACAAGTTAAATGTTTCGAGTGCGACTTACGGGGCCTTTAAGAATGACGCTGCGGATGCCAAGATTACACTGAACGGCGTAGACTATACCTCCAGCAAAAACACCTTTGAAGTCAACGGCCTGACCCTGACAGTCAGTGCTACCACAGCTGAGGGCGAGTCCGTCACCATCACCACCGAGGATGACACCAACGGCATCTACGACATGGTAAAGAACTTCTTCAAGGAGTACAATGCCGTAATCAACCAGATGGATAAGCTCTACAATGCCGATGCGGCCAAGGGTTACGAGCCTCTCACCGACGAGGAGAAAGAGGCCATGTCCGATTCCCAGATTGAGGAGTGGGAGAACAAGATCAAGGACGCCGCTCTCCGCAAGGACGGCACTCTCAGCACCTTTGCCAGCGAGATGAAGCGCATCATGATGGAGGGAGTGGAGGTAGACGGCAAGAAAATGTATCTTGCCAACTTCGGTATCGGTACCCTGAACTATTTCGTTGCCGCTGACAACGAGAGAAATGCCTACCATATCGACGGCGACCCGGATGACGAGAATACCGCCAACAACCCTGACAAGCTGAAGTCCATGATCGCCAATGATCCTGACACTGTGGTATCTTTCTTCACCCAGCTCTCTCAGAAGATGTCCGACAAAATGTTTGACATGATGAAGAGCGTGGAGGGCGTGAGCTCGGCCATGACTGCCTACGAAGACAAGCGCATGCAGACGGATTACGACAACTATACCGCGAAGATCAAAGAATTGGAAAAGAAGCTTGCAGATTATGAAGATAAGTGGTATGCTAAATTTGCGGCAATGGAAACAGCCCTGGCCAAAATGCAGAACAACGCCAGCGCTGTGACATCTTTGCTGGGCGGCTGATGATACGGCATCTCATGATTCGCGAGACCTGATTTCCGGGATACGGCAGTGCCTGACCGGGGCGGGGACAGATTTCTCCCTGCCAGGGGAGTGAAAGGAGTGCCGTTGCCCGGTATGATGGAAGATAACGAAAGGCGAGGTGCAACATGGCATTACCCAACGCGTACGGACAGTATAACAACAGCAAGATCCTGACGGCTTCTCCGGCAGAACTGACGCTGATGCTCTATGAGGGAGCCATCAAGTTCTGCAACATAGCCATTATGGCTCTGGAGAACAAAGATGTGGAAAAGACGCATATCCATATCCGGAAAGTGGAGCGCATCATCGACTACCTCCGCCAAACCCTGGATATGAAATATCCTGTGGCAGAGGATTTTGAGAGGATTTACTCCTATCTGAGCCAGAGGCTGATTGAAGCCAATGTAAAAAAGGAAAAGGAGATTCTGGAGGAGATAAACGGACATCTGCGCACGCTTCGGGACACCTGGAAAGAAGTCATGAAGAAAGGCAGGGAGTAGAGGGGATGACAGAGAATTATCTGACCCTTTTGGAGGAAAGCCTGAAAAGGAAGCTGCAGGTAATGGCTGAAATCCAGCAATATAATCTGCGCCAGCAGGAGATTTTCCAGTCCGGCAGCGCGGATATAGACCGGTTTGACGATTACGTGGCGGAAAAGGGCGCTCTGATCGACAGGCTGAACGCCTTAGACAGCGGCTTTGAGAAGCTGTATGCCAAGGTGGCCGAACAGCTGAACGGGAACAGGGAGCAATATGCTGCCCAGATCAGGAGGCTCCAGGCCCTGGTCACGGAAGTCACGGATACCAGTGTACAGATTCAGGCCCAGGAAGCCCGCAACAAGAAGCTCATTGAGGACTATTTCCGCAAGGAGCGCGACGGCATCCGGGATGGGCGCAAGTCTTCAAAGGCAGCCATCAATTATTACAGGAATATGAGCAAGTCAGCCGTTATGCCTCCTCAGTTCCTGGACAGTAAGAAATAATAGGGGGGCTATCGCGCCGGGAAATCGCGATAGCCTCTTTTTATTTATTTTGGACTATCTGTCCATAGATTTTTGGAAAGAAGTATGGTAAGATAAGAATGGGCATGACGTCCGCATTACAAGGCTGGAACAAAAGACGGAACAAAGACAGCAGAAAAATTTCAGGATGGCCTAAATTATCGGGGAAAGGTAACCGATATAAATATCAAGTGATTTTCAGCTGATTTGATAAAAAGCAAGAGGCGAGCCGTTACGGAAACGGCAGTTATTCAAGGAGGAATAGAACTATGGGAATGATCGTAAAGCACAATCTTACAGCAATGAACTCCAACAGGATGTTGGGTCTGACCACTACCTCACAGGCGAAAGCCACTGAGAAGCTGTCGTCCGGTTATAAGATCAACCGCGCAGCCGACGATGCGGCAGGCCTTGCCATCAGTGAGAAGATGAGAAAGCAGATCAGAGGCCTTACCCAGGCTTCTTTGAATGCACAGGATGGTGTCAGTGCGGTACAGACAGCAGACGGCGCACTGAACGAAGTGCATGATATGGTGCAGAGACTGACCGAGCTGGCTGTAAAGGCTGCCAACGGCACTTTGTCCGTGAGCGACAGAGACGCGGTGCAGAACGAGGTTGACCAGCTGATCGCAGAGATCGACCGCGTGTCCACCACCACGAAATTCAACGAGACATATCTGCTCAGAGGCGCTAACGGCAGCGTGTCCGGCAGTCTGTCATACTCGAAAGCGGCAGCCAGTCTGACGAATAATTTAGGCTTTACACAGACAGGCGTTACAGGCTTTATACCGCCCGACGCTCAGACAGGAACCTCAAGGCTGGTATTCGGTGCTCCTATTAAGGCGCAGGTGGCGACAGACGCTACGAATGGATATCCGGGGATTAAATTAAACGGTTCTGCAGCCACGAACACACAGTTCAGCGGCAGGCAGATCACAGTAGGCAATACCACATACGTCCTGGTTGAAAGCACATCCGCAGTGAATTCCAAGGCAGACAAGGCAAGCGCCAGCGCTGTGGTAAAAGCGATTAATGACGCAAAGGATCCAAAGGGTGACGGCACCGGGACCACGAATCCGATTAAGGCATTTACCAGCATGGATTCCCTGATATCCGCTGTCCGCCGTCAGTACGGTTCGGAGCTTAAGGCCGTGACATCCTACTATGATGATGTGCTGGGGACGATTGCTCTGAAATGTGAGGCTTTCGCGGATTTGAACGACGCCATAGACGTCAGCCTCCACGTAGGTACCGATTCCTCCAATGACAACAAGATCTACATGAACATAGCACAGCTCAGTGCAAGAGGCCTCGGCCTCAACGGGCTTATGGTGAACGGCGACGACGATGACGCCGCTACCCAGGCCATTGACATTATCGCGGACGCGCTCCAGAAAGTATCCAATCAGCGCGCATCCCTGGGTGCCATCCAGAACCGTCTGGAGCACACCATCGCTAACCTGGATAACGTAGTGGAGAACACCACCGCCGCAGAAGCCGCCATCCGTGATACGGATATGGCCACACAGATGGTTGAGTACTCCAACAACCAGATTCTGGCCCAGGCCGGCCAGGCTATGCTGGCTCAGTCCAACCAGGCTACACAGGGTGTACTGTCCTTACTTCAGTAATCGAAAAGGCAACTTAAGAGTATGGCAGGTATGCCGCATTCGCACCTTTGGGTGCGGATGCGGCATTTTCACGCGGCTTTCCCGCTTTGCCGGCTTGTGGAGGGAACGGGGACATGTTATAATGACCTTATTCTGTGCAGGGAGGCAGCCAGGAGATTTTGGAGGCGCTGCTGGAACTTGGAATCGTGATACAGTCTCCGGACGGAAGAATCAATGTGCCGGAGCTTTATCTCTATGGCTTCGGGCTAAAGCGAAAAGGCGGTATCAAGCGGCCGAAATAGCAGGCGAAGAAATCGTATAGAAAAGGAAAGAAAATGAAACCGATGAACAAGCAGATTCTATTGACAATATCGATTATGATCTCCAACCGCCCGGACACCGTGCGCAGATGCCTGGACTCCGTAAAACCCCTGCTGGAGCAGCTGCCGGCGGAGCTGATTTTGACAGATACGGGGTGCGGGGACGAGGTGAGAGCCGTTATTGAAGAATATACGGACCGGATTATCGACTTTGAATGGTGCAGAGATTTTTCCGCGGCGCGCAATGCGGGGCTGAAACGGGCGAGAGGGAAGTGGTTTCTGTATCTGGACGATGACGAATGGTTTGAGGATGTATCGTCAATCGTGCGCTTTTTCAAGTCCGGTGAATACCAGGCGTATGGCTTTGGCCTTTATGCCCAGCGCAATTATCTGGATTTTGAGGGAGCGGAATATGCGGATCTGCTGGTGAGCCGCATGATCCGCCTGGAGCCGGACATCCGCTTCATTTACCGGATTCACGAAAGCTTCAACAGAGCCCCGGGACTGCCGAAGAAGCTGGATGCCTATGTGCACCATTACGGCTATGTCTACCGGGATGAGGGGGAGCGCCGGGCCCATGCCATGCGAAACATCAGCCTGCTGAAAGAGGAGCTGGAGGCAGAGCCGGGAAATCTGAGGCATGCCATGCAGCTGGCCCAGGAGTACAACTCCATAGGAGAGCGGGAGAGCTCTCTGGAGGTTTCCCTGGACAGCATCGCGAGGGCAGAGGCAGGGCCGGTGGAGAACGGGTATTGCCTGGCATCTCTGTGCGCCAACGAGATCAATTGCTACATAGAACTGGGGCGGTATGAGGATGCGGCCAGGAGAGGGGAGCGGCATCTGAGGAACGGTTCCGCGGACTGTCTGGCCAAAGCGCTGATCGCCGGCCGGCTGACTACGGTTTATCTGGAAAAAGGGGAGTATGACAAATGCCTGGAGCGGGCGCAGGCCTATTGGGACGCGTATCAGGAATATCGGCAAAATGATGAAAAGTTCACGGAATTCGAGACACCTGTCACCAACACCTGCTTCCATGAGAGGCGGCTTGCCGTGATCTTGGGCAATGGCGTACGCGCGGCCATCCGGCTGGAAAAGGATGCTTTGGCATGGCAGTGGTTCCGAAGAATTGGCCGGGAGGGGGCAAAGCCGTGTGCGGATGGGCAGATGATCATAGATATCCTGGAGAGGATGCTCTCCGCAAAGGGGCCTGAGAGAGGATATGCCAGAGAGATGTGCGGCATCCTGCTGGAGCAGGAAGAATGGAGAGGATTCGTTCTGCAGACCATGATGGACAACTGCAGGCGGGGCAGGACATTCGAGGAAAGGATTCAGGCCGCCGCTGCATACAGGGACGTGGCGGGGGAGCACTGGTTCCTGAAGCTGGCCGGATTGAGTGCGGCGGCGTTCTGGGGGGATGGGAAAAGCCGGAGCGCCGCCGGGAACGGCGATGCCGGGGGGCCGGCAGACGCGGCAGCGGCAGTAAGCTATACCCCGGAAGAGGCAGAGAGAATCGCGGCGGAAATCTGGGAGGTCATGGAGGAGAGCATGCCCATGATGGAAGCGCTGGATCTGCCGGGAGCCGTGAGACATTTCGGCGGGGACAACGGCCGTGTGCTGGAACGCATACCTTTCTCCCGCTGGGAGAGGGGCACGGAGTGGTATTTCAGCAGATATGCCTGGAGGGACGCCGCCTGGTGGCTGGAGCGGTTCGGGGATATATTGGATGCGGACAGTCTGCGCATGCTGGTCTGGCGGGCGGGCTGCGGTATCAGCCGGGCCAGCGGAGAGGCTGCGGCCATGGAGAAAGCCGGTTCGCAGGAGACAGCAGAAGACGGGATTGACTGTATCCGGGGAACGATAGATGGCATTCTGGAGGGGCTGGGGGAATACGCCGTATGCAGGACAGCGCTCTGTGAGCGGATTTACCGCCGGGAAATCATCCGTGATATGCCGGAAATCTTACCTGAGGAGTACCGCGGCGCATACGTCATAGGAAATCTCCTGGAGATGACACAAAAGCAGCAATATAACCAGGCTGTAAACGCAGTCCGGGAAATCAAGGAATTGCTGCCGGGACTGGCCGGTATCATGAAACATTATCTGCTGTGGCTGAATGCTCAAATGGAGCGACAGAGGGAAGAATCCAGACAGGCTGCCGGGGAATTTCAGGTTCTGGCCAGACAGATCAAAGGCAAAGTCCATGGTCTCATAGCTGCCGGGGAATACCGGACAGCCCTTGCCGTGACCGGACAGCTTCTGGCCCTGCTGCAGGGAGATCAGGAGATTCTGCGGCTTCAGGAGGAGATCGGCAGGAAGATTCAGGGTAATTAGAAAAACAACAGTGAGAAAGCTAAAGTATATGCAAAACATTCCGATATATTTATCAGTATAGCCGAATCGGAATTGTATTTATAAAGTTCCGTTTAGGCTTATCCCATCGGAAGCTCAGGCAATGCGCACGATTGCAGGGGACATCCGATATTGGTCGGGGGAAAGCCGGACGTGCGAACCGCGCTGAAGCCAGACCCCAAAAGCCTCAAGGAAGAGGCAATTCATTCAAGGAGGAATATATTATGGTAGTACAACACAACTTAA
>CAJTZD010000026.1:0-29600 GCA_910584235.1 uncultured Acetatifactor sp. | reverse complement strand
CTATCCAGAACGAGATCGACCAGCTGACCACGGAAATCGACCGTGTTTCCACCACTACCAAGTTCAACGAGACTTATCTGCTGAAAGGCGCTAACGGCAGCGTGGCGGGGAGCCTGACTTACTCGAAAGTGGCGACTAGTTTGACTGGCTTGCAGTTCAATGGCAACTTAAATAATGGTTCAGTTTCTACACTTGATACGCAGACGGGAACTGCGAAGATAACATTTGGTGCTAATCTTACAGGAAAAGTAAATGCATATACAGGTGTAACTGGTGGTACACAAATTAGTTCTAATACAATTAAACTGAATGGTCAGGCAGCAACTAATACAAAATGGACCGGAAAAACAGTTTCTGTAGGTAATACCACATATATTTTGGTTGAGAGTACATCTGCAGCAGATTCCAGCAAGGATAAGGCCAGCGCAAGTGCTGTAGCTAAAGCGATTAATGATGCAAAAATCAAAGATACCAATGGCTCTGTTGTGTATAAGGCGTTCACAAGCATGGATGCCCTGACCTCTGCAATTCGTCGTCAGTATGGTTCAGAACTTAAGTCTGTTACAACATACTTCGATGAGATAACTAACACAATTGCCATTAAAGCAGAGGCATTCGCAGACCTGAACGATGCCATCAACTTCAGCCTGCACGTAGGAGCTGACTCCTCCAGCGACAACAAGATCAGCGTGAATATTTCCATGATGAGCGCAAGAGGTCTTGGCGTCAACGGCCTGAACATCGGCGGCGACACCGTGGACAACGGCACAAAGGCCATCGACATCGTTGCAGACGCTCTGCAGAAGGTATCCGATCAGAGAGCTGCTCTGGGTGCTGTGCAGAACCGTCTGGAGCACACTATCGCCAACTTGGACAACGTAGTAGAGAATACTCAGGCTGCAGAGTCCGCAATCCGCGATACGGATATGGCTACGCAGATGGTTACCTACTCCAACAACCAGATTCTGGCTCAGGCCGGTCAGGCAATGTTGGCGCAGTCCAACCAGGCAAATCAGGGTGTTCTGTCCCTGCTTGGCTAATAGGTAGCTACAAGTTAAGCACAAAAGAAAACGCGATAAAGAAAGCAGAGGGCACGGTGCAGTTTTGCATCGTGTCTTTTCTGCGACTTATGGGCAGCCATCGCCCCTTGTTTTTTAGCCATACTACCAGTATAATGAAATAGAAAAACCAGATATAAAAAGCCTGGCACAGAAAGGAATTAACCACATATGAGCAACCAGATTTTACTGACCATATCCATCCTGATTTCCAACCGTCCGGATACCGTGCGGAAATGTCTTGATTCTATCCAGCCGCTGCTGAGAAAAGTGTCCTCCGAGCTGATCCTGGTGGACACGGGATGCGGGGAACAGGTGCGGGGCATCATTGAGGAATACACGGACAATATTGTGGATTTTGAATGGTGCCGGGATTTTGCCAGGGCCAGGAATGCAGGCCTGGAAAGGGCCAGAGGGAAATGGTTCATGTACATGGACGATGACGAATGGTTTGAGGACGTGACGGACATTATCCGGTTTTTCAATTCCGGCGAGTACAGGATCTACGGGGTGGGGCTCTATGCGGTCCGCAATTACGTGTCCATGGAGGGGACGGACTATACGGAGATGCTGGTAGGGAGGATGATCCGCCTGGAGCCGGACATAAAGTTTATCTACAGGATTCACGAATGCTTCAGCAGGGCTCCGGGCAAGGCAAAGCGCCTGAATGCATTTGTGCATCATTACAGCTATGTCTACCAAACGGAGGAGAAAGCCCGGGAACATGCCAGGCGAAATATCAGTCTGCTTCTGGAGGAACTGCAGGAGCATCCCAGGAACATGAGGATTACGCTGCAGCTGGCCCAGGAATACAATAGCCTCCATGACAGGGAGAAATCGCTGGAATTGTCCCTGAATGCCATCAGCCTGGCGGGGAGCGGCCCGGTGGAGGAGGACTACTGCCTGTCTTCCATATACGGGAATGTGATTAACTGCTTCATGGAGCTGTACAGCTATGATGAGGCCATAGAAAAAGGGGAGCAGTACATAGAAGGTCCCACGGATAAACTGGTGAAAGCCGTGATTGCGGGGCGGCTGGCAATTGCTTTTGTGGATAAAGAGAACTATGAGAAAGCGCTCCGTTATGCGGAATTTTACTGGAAAGTGTACCAGGAATATCTGAAGAACAGAGACGCTTTCATGACATTTGACACGCCTGTTACCAATACCTGCTTTCACGAGCGGAAACGCACGCCTGTATTGGGCAACGGTGTTCGGGCTGCGGTGCGCTGCGGGAAAGCAGCCCTGGCCTGGGTATGGTTCCGGGATATGAACTGGCAGTGGGATATCTATCAGCTGGACATGGGAGTGATCCGAGAGATTCTGGGGCGCATGCCGCAGGCAGGGGAGCAGGAGCTGGCATATTATGATAAAATGTGCAGTGAGCTGGTAAAGCGCCCGGAACTGGAGGAGGTCATAGTTGAGAGCGTTATGGAAAACTGCAGACCGGGAAAGGATTCAGACCGCAACGCCATAAACGAGGCAGTCTCCCATGAGAGACGGAGTCCGGAATTCAGGGACAGAGTCAGGGCAGCAGCCGCTTACAGGAATGTGCCATCCGGGCACTGGTCTCTGAAGCTGATCAGAATGACAGCGGCCGCCTTTGTGCCGGATTGCGGAATCCGGTATACGGCGGCAGAGGCGGAAGAGACAGCTCTGGAATTATGGGGGATCAGGGAGGAGACAATGCCTTGGATGAAAGCCTATGATGTCCCCGGAGCAGTGCGGTTCTTCGGCGGCAGCTTTGCCAAGGTGATGGAGAGCATGCCTTTTCCCCTTTGGGAGAAAGAGCTGACTCAATACTTCAGCCGGCATACCTGGAAAGAGACCGTCTGGCTGGCGGAGGCTTTCACGGACCGGCAGGCTGAGGACAACATGCACATGCTGGCCTGGAGGGCAGCATGCGGTATCAGCCGGGCAAGCGCGGAGGCGGCCGCTCTGGAGCGGAGAGAGAACGGGGGCGAAGCGCCGGAGGAGATGGACGGTTATGCGGAGATGATGGAGGGACTAAGAGAATTTGCCCTGTGCAGGACCGCCCTGTGCGGGAAAATTTACAGAGAGGAAATCATCCGCGGGATGCGGGACATACTCCCGGAGGAGGATCAGGGGGCATATGCCATTCTGGAGCTGCTGGAAAGGACGGAGGCGGCACAGTACGCGGAGGCGGTGGAACCTGTCCGTGAGATTAAGGAGCTGCTCCCGGGACTTGCCAATATCATGAAACACTGCCTGAAGTGGCTGGAACGGCAGATGGAGCGGCAGAAGCAGGAATCCAGGCAGGCTGCAGGAGAATTCCAGGTGCTGGCCAGACAGATCAAGGCCAGAGTCTGCGCGCTGAAAGAGGCCGGGCAGTACGCGGCGGCGCTTGGGGTAGTGGAGCAGCTTGAGGCGCTGCTGCCCGGGGACAAGGAGCTGCAGAGGCTGCGGGAAGAAATGGGCAGGAGGCTTGAGAACAGCTGAGGGGAGGCGGCATTCAATCCCATTTGGGGTGCAGGAGAAATCCTGCACCCTGTTTTTCTGTGGTCGAATCATACCTGACACAGGCCGAATGGACGGAATAGGCAGCAGGAAAATGGTTAAAATAAAAATGCAACACTCCGGGGGAGAATGTTGCATTTTACTGTTCACATATATTATCGGAACCAATCCGAAAAACTTTAGCGATTTGGCCGAAATATTTTAAAGTTTTGTATGGCCTCATAGCTTGATTTTCGCAAATACTTCATCTTTGTCATCCTGATCGATACCCAGATACCGTTTTGTAATTCCATAGGCGGAATGATTATAGATGCTCATCAGCAGAGCCGGGGGAGTCCCCTGTTTCCAGGCGTGATAGCCGAAAGTCTTTCTCAGGGAATGGCAGCTTATATTGGCGTCCATCCCGGCGAAAGCCGCGGCTTCCTTTACGATCCGATAGGCCTGGAAACGGCTTAGGGGCTTTGTCTTCTGGATCTGACTGACGAAGAGCCAGGAGGCAGGGGTTTTCTCCTCAATATTTACGTACAGTTTCAGAATTTCTCTGATTTCCCTATTGATATAGATGCGGTTTGTCTTTCCTGTCTTCTGTTCCCTTAACACGATATGGGATTTCCATGTCCTGTGCTGGAAATGGTATAGATCCCCATAAGTAAGCCCCAGGATATCGGAGATGCGCAGGGCGGAATTCAGGCCGATGATGATCAGCATATGATTCCTGGGATTGGGGCGTTCCTGGAGATAGTAGTTTTTAAATGTGGCCAGCTGTTTTGGGTTTTTAATAGGCTGTGTCGTGCTCATAGTTGTCCTCCTTGTATTTTCTGCAACATTCTCCCCCGAAAAGTTGCATTCCGTTAAGCCCGTGATCCCCGGCTTAACAAGAAGATCACAGACAGAAAATTGGGAGGGACAGGGATGCTGAGACTTACGGTGAGCCCGGAGGAGTACCTGATGATTAATGACAATGTAAAAATCATTTTCCTGGGCGGGTCAAAAAATAATATGCGGATTATGGTGGACGCTCCCAGAGAGGTGAGCATTGTCAGGAGCGCGGCTCTGGAGAACCGTATTTCCGACCCCGGAGAGCGGACAAAGCTGCCCCGGTTTCATGGGGTGTCCGAAGAGCGGGGAGAGCATTAGAGGCACAAAGCATGGGGGTATAGTGAGATAATAACCGAAGCGGGGCAGGGCAGTCAAGGGCCCGATTGTCCGATTCCTGCTTTGGTTACTATATATAAAATACAAAAAGCAACTGACGCAAAAGGATTTGCGCGGTAATACAAGGAGGTAAACTATGGTAGTACAACACAATTTAACAGCGATGAATTCCAACAGAATGCTGGGCATCACCACCGGCACCCAGGCAAAGGCCACCGAGAAGCTTTCTTCCGGTTACAGAATCAATCGTGCCGCTGACGACGCGGCAGGTCTGGCGATCTCCGAGAAGATGAGAAAGCAGATCCGCGGCCTGACCCAGGCTTCCGCCAACGCCCAGGACGGCATCAGCGCAGTGCAGACGGCTGAGGGCGCTCTCAACGAAGTGCAGGATATGCTGCAGAGAATGAATGAACTGGCAGTAAAAGCGGCGAACGGGACCATGTCCGAGAGCGACAGGAATGCCATTCAGAACGAGATCGATCAGCTGACCACGGAGATTGACCGCGTGGCCACGACCACCAAGTTCAATGAGACTTATCTGCTGAAAGGCGCCAAAGGCAGCGTGGCCGGCAGTCTGACCTATACGAAAGTCAGCGGCAGTGTGTCCTCGTTAAGCGCTTCTGTGACGATTGGCGGTGTTACCGGTAAGACAATTTCTCTCGACAGGCAGACCGGCACTGCAAACCTGGCTTTCGGCGCTGCCGTCAAGGGTGCCACATTGGCGTCTGCCAAGAATGCCACGTCAGCAAGTGCAGCTAAAGCCACTACCTATGCATTGAAAGTAGTGAATGACAAGGCCAGTAAGGTGGCGGCTACCAACACAAAAGTCACGGCCAAGTCCATCACCATCGGCGCGACCACTTATATGCTGATTGAGAATACGTCCGCCGCGAATGCTTCCAAAGAGAAGCTTAGCGCCAGCGCTGTGGCGAAGATTATCAATGACGAAAAGATAAAGGGCAATACTACCAGCCCTAATTCCATCACGACGAAAGCGTTTACCAGCATGGATGCCCTGACTTCCGCAATCAGGCGTCAGTACGGAGAGCATTTGAAATCTGTCACGACATACTGGAACCAGGACACCAGTACGCTTAATCTGAAGTTTGAGGCTTTCGCAGATCTGAATGATTCGATCAATTTCAGTCTGCATGTGGGAGCTGACTCCTCCAGCGACAACAAAATCAGCGTGAACATCTCCATGATGAGCGCCAGAGGTCTTGGTGTTAACGGCCTGAACATCGGCGGGGACAATGACACGAAAGCGACCAAGGCCATTGACATTGTGGCCGATGCCCTGCAGAAGGTGTCCGACCAGAGAGCTGCTCTTGGCGCTGTCCAGAACCGTCTGGAGCACACCATCAACAACCTGGACAATGTAGTAGAGAATACCCAGGCCGCTGAGTCCGCAATCCGCGATACGGATATGGCGACGCAGATGGTCACCTACTCCAACAACCAGATTCTGGCCCAGGCCGGCCAGGCCATGCTGGCCCAGTCCAATCAGGCAAATCAGGGCGTGCTGTCCCTGCTTGGCTGACGGCAGGCGGCCGTATGAGAGCGGGCATAGGAAAAGTCATGTAGAACAGAGTCCGGGAACAAAGCTCGGACTCACAAAAAGAGAGCACGGTGCGGGGATTGTCCTGCGCCGTGCTCTTGCCATATGCAGGACGGCATGAAAGGGCAGAAAACAAGCAATTAGCAATTAATTAGCAATTGAAATTTCATTGTTTCATGTTATAATGAAGTTAGTCATTCCGAAAATCAGCGGAAAATGAATCAGGCATGTATGGATAAGGCTGGAGCGGAGCCCTGACGGACTTCGCTTTTCTTTTATCTTAAATAAAGCGGCATGTCCAGCAATCTATTATATTGTGGAGGAATACAGAGCATATGAGCAGTCAGATTCTACTTACCATATCAATTTTGATTTCCAATCGTCCGGACACTGTGAGGAAGTGTCTGGACTCTGTGAAGCCCCTGTTGGAGAATGTACCCTCGGAGCTGATCCTGGTGGACACGGGCTGCGGGGACAAAGTGAGAGGGATCATTGAGGAGTATACGGACAATATTATTGAATTTGAGTGGTGCAGGGATTTCTCCAAAGCGCGCAACGCGGGGCTGGAGAGAGCAAAGGGAAAATGGTTTCTCTTTCTGGACGACGACGAGTGGTTCAATGATGTCACGGAGATGATCGATTTCTTCAATTCCGGCGAATACAGGGATTACGGGGTGGGTGTGTATACCCAGCGGAATTATCTGGAGAAGAACGGTAGCGTGTACACGGATCTGCTGGTGGGCCGCATGACGAAGCTGGAGCCGGATACCAAGTTCATCTACCGTATCCACGAATGCTTCAACAGGGTCAGCGGCAGGACGAAGAAATTCAACATTTACGTGCATCATTACGGCTATGTATACACATCCGAGAAAGAGTCCAAAGCCCATTCCATGCGGAATATCAGCCTGCTTTTGGAGGAGCATGCGGCGGATCCGGGGAACATGAAGCATACGCTGCAGCTGGCCCAGGAGTACAATGTGCTGGACGAGTACAGCAAGTCGCTGGAAATGTCGCTGGAGGCCATCGCCCTGTATGAGAAAGGGAAGATCAATAACGAATATTTCCTCTCGTCGCTGTTCGGCAATGAAATCGGCTGCTATATGGACTTGTATCGGTACGATGAGGCCATAGAGAAAGGAGAGCTGTACCTGAAGCATAAGAGGCCGGACAAGATGGTGAAAGATCTTATTGCCGGATACCTGGCCACGGCCTATATGGAGCGAAAGGATTACGGCAAGGTCCTGGAATATGCGAAATATTATTGGGAGGGCTATCAGGACTATCTGAGAGAAGAAGAATCCTTTATGGAGTACATCACCACCATTACCGGTAAATGCTTCGAGGAGCACAACCGCAGCAATGTGCTGGGAAACGGAATACGGGCCGCGGTGAACCTGGGAGAGGGGGAGCTGGCCTGGAAGTGGTTCGACAGCTTTGACTGGAAAGCCAGACAGATGTTTGTCAGCCAGGAGATGATCAAAGCCGTGGTGGAGCGCATGCCCTCTGCGGACAGGACGGAGCGGGAGCGCTATGTAAAGATGTGCAACATCATGATGGAGCGGGACGAGTTGGAGGGGCACGTGCTCAGGGGCATATCGGACTGGTGCAGGAGCCGGGAAACTTTGAGAGAAAGGGTGGAGGCCCTGGCGGCCTACGACGGCGTGGAGTCGGGGCATTGGTTCTTTCAGCTGAAGAAAATCGTGACCCGGGCATACCTGCCCTGGGACGAGGACAGGGCGGAGGCGAAAGAGAGTACAGAGGTAGAGAGCCTGGCGGCGAAAGTTTGGGAGAATCCAAACGACAGTATGGCCATGGTGCGGACATATGCCATGCTGGAGGCCGTGGAGCGGTTGGGCGGAAGCAACAGGCGCATTCTGGAGGGAATCCCGTTTTACCTGTGGAAAAAGGGGATCATGGCCTATTTTGAACAGTTTTCCTGGGAGGATGCGGACTGGTGGAACGGGCAGTTTGCGGCAATCCTGCCGGAGGAGGACGCACGTATGCTGGCCTGGAGGGGCATTTACGGCCTTTCAGGAGCAATCAGGGCCGCGGGACAGCTGGAGAAGATAGAGGCCGCCTCCAAAGCCCGGGCGGCGGAGGAAGCCATGTCCCTGAAAGGCCAGGCAGACGCGGACGAATGGCTCACCGGCAGGGAGGCGGAGGAAGCGTTTGCATCCATCAGGACAAGCCTGAACGAATATGCGGTCTGCCAGAAAGAGCTGTGCGGCAGAATGTACAGACAGGAAGTCATAGATCAGGCAAGGGATATGCTTCCGGAGGAGTACCAGGGCGCATATCTGGCGGCGGATCTGCTGAGGCAGACGGAAGAAGAGAAGTACGGCGAGGCAGTGGGGACGATCAAGGCCATCAGGAAGCTGCTGCCGGGGCTCGACAATTTGATGAAGCCCTATCTGCAGTGGATCAACGCCCGGCTGAAACGCCAGTCCAGAGAGTCCCGCCAGGCGGCAGGAGAGTTCCAGGTGCTGGCCAGGCAGATCAAGGGGAGGCTGCGGGCCTTTATGGATGCGGGGCAGCATCAGGCGGCTCTGGCGGTGGCGAAGCAGCTGGAGGCATTGCTGCCCGGGGACGAGGAGATACGGCAGATAATCGAGAGGCTCAGCTGAGGCATTGAGAGCAAATGGCGGGACGTGCATAATCTTCTTCAAATAAGCAGACCCTAATACGAGATCAATCGTACATGAGGGCTGCAGATGAAAATTCACTGGTTCCGCAGAAACCGAATATCCCGCATTCTGATACCGGCCGTATTCACAGTCCTGGGGCTGTCCGCAGCTCTGGTTCTATGGACGGCCGGCGCAGAGGCGCTGGCACACTGTGCGCCGGAATGCGCGCAGGTGGATTTGACGCCCGTGCTGGAAAAGGAGGTGCTGAGCGAGGCGGACTACGCCTTACTTTTCCAACAGACAGGCCTTGCCAGGGCAGGGGTGGAAGAGCTGCGCGCATCCGGCCGCCAGTGGGAGCTTCTGGGTCTGCAGCAGAGATTCTTTGCGGGCGCGGAGGTGGAGTGCAGCCACAGCGGTCTCTTTGTCCAGAGTGAGAGATTAACGAATTTTCGTTCTATAGTCTACGCTGTTGACTTTCTCCCCACGGTTCAGGACGGGGATATTCTCATCACTTTCAACGGTCATGTCTTCGGCTGGCGCAGCGGCCATGCCGCAATCGTGGTGGACGCGGAGAAACGCCTGACGCTGGAGGCCATCATGCCGGGGTATGATTCCAGGATCTGTTCTCTGGACAGCTGGCAGGAGTACCCGGGGTTTGCGCTGCTTCGGCTCAGGGGCGTTTCCGCCCGCGAGAGGGCGCGCATTGCCGCGTACGCCCGGGAATGTCTCACAGGCCTGCCCTACAGTCTGGCTGCCTTTACGGACGGCGGGGACATGCCACTTTCCGCAACCCAGTGCGCACATCTGGTGTGGTACACGTACCGGCACTTCGGCTATGATCTTGACAGCAACGGAGGATTCGTGGTCACACCCTCCGATATATACCGCAGCGACCTCCTGGAGGTGGTACAAATTTACGGTTTGAGCCCGGATTATTAAGAAAATCTAAAATATTCAATTTTCTTGATTAATTTTCAGGATACCTCTTGAAAAAACGTACGAAAAATCGTATATTATTTTTATACACTTGATTTGCCGCTTGATATGGAGGAAGGAAATGACAAAAGCAGAAGTATTAAAGAAAGAAATTTTGGGACAGTATCGCAGCGTCCGCCAGTTTGCACTGGAGATGAATATCCCCTACAGCACGCTGGTGACTGCGCTGGAGCGTGGCATTGAGGGCATGGCTTACGGGACGGTCATCAAGATGTGTGACAAGCTGAGCCTGAATCCGGTGGACTTCTCTTCTCTGGAGAGAGATGCTACTTTAGGAGCGCAGCTGCTGGAGAACCGCGTGATGCAGAATTATGTAAAGCTGAATCAGACAGGCCGGGATAAGGTTCTGGAGTTAATGGACGACTTCGTACAGATTGATAAGTATAAAGCAAAGGGAAAAAAGAGCAAGTAGGGTAATAGTCGGCACAGGGAGTCAGATAGTCAAGCAAGGCAAGTGGTACGAAAAGGGAGCATCGCGGATCGGTGCTCCTTTCTTTGGTCTAGAAATATCCGTCGAACATCATGCCCGTATAGGCGCTGGTGATGTAGGGGTTGGGGTAATTGTGGCCCGGATTCTTGTAAGCCACCATGACTTTCTCCACATAATCCATGGGATTTAAGGACACCTGGTCGCTCTTGCGCAGGAGCATATTGGAGAAGTTCTTTAAGGAACCGAAAGTCTCGTTGATATCCCGGGTGTGGACGGCGGTCCGGCGCAGGGTATCCTGGTCGATGGCCAATGTGCCGTCCTCCTCCAGGTTCAGTCCCATGATCTCTAAGGAGCTGCCGTATACGGAGGCAATGCCTTTCATTTCCTTGATCAGCTGTCTGCTTCTGGACTGAGTCTCCAGATAGTTGGACGCCGCTTTGATAAAATCATTGTATCCGCCCACCAGATGGGATACATTGTCGGTGAGGGATTCCACATCTGTCTTCAGGCCGATTCTGGCAGGCTGGGCACCGGAGCTGATGCCTGTCAAACGGACATCGAAGAGCTGATCCAGGGTCATATGGTTGGAGGGCGAGGTGAGCTCTTCGCCGTTTACGGAGAAACTGGCGTTGGAAGCCTCTCTGCTGGTATAGTCCAGTCCCAGATATTCCACGGCCCCATGGGTCTTGCTGGTGTGGTCGTCGCTGACGGCAAATATATAATCTTTGCCGCCGGTCAGTCCGGTGGCCTCGGAAGTGAGCCGCAGGGAAGTGCGCCCTTCCGACTCCGCAAGGGAAGCCCGCAGACCGATGTCGGAATTGTTGATCAGACGGACCAGGCGCTCCTGAACAGCCTGATTCGTCTCGTTCTCCCCCACGGAAAACTGGAACTCATAATTCATGTCATTGATATTTACGTCAAAGGAATAAGTATCGGGAGACAGGGCCGCACGGCTGTTGCCGGGCAGAAAAAAGCCCAGATTCTCCTGAGAGGTAGCCAGCGAATGGACTTCCAACTGGAAATCCGGAACCTCCGTACCCGTATCTTCCGGGCCGATATAGGCAGCGGTGGCGACGCCCTCATCGGTGGAATAGGCGCTCTTCTTGCGGAACAGCCCGTCCTTTTCCAGCCCCCCTAACTGGGCGATGGTATTGCGCAGATCTCTGGCGTTTTCCTTTAAGTC
Source organism: uncultured Acetatifactor sp. (assembly GCA_910584235.1). GTDB lineage: Bacteria > Bacillota > Clostridia > Lachnospirales > Lachnospiraceae > Acetatifactor. The sequence goes on along the minus strand of CAJTZD010000026.1, from coordinate 18,115 downwards.
CACCGCGTACCGCTGGGTATCCTTGCTTGTGGTGGGCAGGTACCAGGGCTCGTCTTTATTTAATTTGACAATGGAGTTGTATACTTTCCGGAGCTCACTCTTTTTGTGGGTATCATATTTGGTCAGAGGCTTCGGAGTATAGGTGGTAAGATAATTATTGTATACTGTATTTGTAACGGGTCCCATTATCAGGCCTCCTTTCCTCACAGGTAATCCATTATGGCAATCCGTTGCCATTCTATTATTTATGTTATCGGATCGAAACTGCAAATTTTTTACAGTAAACCATAAATTTTATGCGTAATTGTATTATGGAATTTAGAAACCGAATTTAGAAACCGAATTTAGAAACATAGTAAAAATAGTAAAATAGTAAAATAGTAAAAGATATAGTAAAAATGCGAAAAAACAGTTGACGGAGGACATATTCTATGTTATAGTGAAAAAACGAGATAAGATTTTAGGTCTTTTTTTTATGCTTAAAATATTACGGCGAGTCTAAAGAACATGTGGAGGTAGCGAAATGCGTACAAAAATCACATTGGCATGCACCGAGTGCAAGCAGCGTAACTACAATACTACCAAGGAGAAGAAGAACCATCCCGAGAGAATGGAAATCAAAAAGTACTGCAGATTCTGCAGGAAGCACACGCTGCACAAGGAAACCAAATAAGAGCCGGACAGCTATTCGGGGAAAGGTATGGTTGAAATGGGAGATTCTGCGGAAAAGAAAGCAAAGGCCGGTCCCGTTTTTTTCAACGGGGTAAAGGCTGAATTCAAAAAAATCATATGGCCGGACAGACAGGCTACTCTGAAACAGTCCGTGGCAGTGGTGGCGATTTCGGTGGCGCTGGGCGTCATTATCGCATTGCTGGATTATATTGCGAAGAACGGCGTGAACTTCATTACATCAATTTAGGGCGAGGGTGATTGCATGGCAGAGGCAAAATGGTATGTAGTCCATACCTACTCAGGATATGAAAACAAGGTCAAAGCCAATATCGAGAAAACCATTGAGAACAACAAGCATCTTGCGGAACAGATTCTGGAAGTGCGGGTTCCCCTGCAGGATGTGGTGGAGATGAAGAACGGCGCCAGAAAGACTGTCCAGAAGAAGATGTTCCCGGGTTATGTGCTTCTCAATATGGAGATGAATGACGATACTTGGTATGTTGTCCGCAATACCCGCGGAGTCACCGGATTTGTGGGACCGGGGAGCAAGCCCGTGCCGCTGACGGAGGCGGAGATGAAGCCTCTGGGTATCAAGACGGAGAATGTGTCCATCGACTTCGGCGAAGGGGACAGCATCGCCGTGGTGGCAGGCATCTGGAAAGACACCATAGGAGTCGTACAGAAGCTTGATTACGGCAAGCAGACGGCTACCATCAATGTAGAGCTCTTCGGCAGGGAGACCCCTGTGGAGATCAGTTTTGCGGAGGTCAGGAAGCTTTAGTTTCAGGTATTTCCCGCCCGGAGGGCGGTTGGAGATACAAAAGTGGGAGCGGTTCTGATATCTGGGAACTGCGCCGGATTGCCGGTAAAACAGGCTGCGGCAGCAGCCGGTTGCGGCTTACCACATTATAGGAGGTGCCAAAATGGCAAAAAAAGTAACAGGTTACATTAAATTACAGATTCCTGCCGGTAAAGCGACACCGGCTCCGCCTGTAGGTCCCGCTCTTGGACAGCATGGCGTGAACATCGTGGAGTTCACGAAGCAGTTCAATGCCAAGACAGCGGACAAGGGTGACGTGATCATTCCCGTAGTTATTACGGTATACGCGGACAGGTCTTTCAGTTTCATTACGAAGACTCCCCCTGCGGCAGTGCTGCTGAAGAAAGCCTGCAATCTGAAATCAGGCTCCGCAGTACCCAACAAGACCAAGGTCGCTACGCTTTCCAAGGCAAAGCTTCAGGAAATCGCAGAGACGAAAATGCCCGATCTGAATGCGGCCAGCCTTGAGGCAGCCATGAGCATGATTGCCGGCACAGCCCGCAGCATGGGTATTACGGTCGAGGAGTAGTCAGAGCCGTCAGGCGAAAACAATTGGGAGACAACAGGGAGTTGTCGCTTGAACCTAGGAGGTATAATAATGAAACATGGTAAGAAATATAACGAAATTGCGAAACTCGTAGACCGCAGCGCCGTTTACGAGCCCGAAGAGGCAATCGCTCTGGTAAAGAAGACCGCGGCTGCGAAATTTGACGAGACCGTGGAAGTGCATATCAGAACAGGCTGCGACGGACGTCATGCCGAGCAGCAGATCCGCGGCGCGGTGGTGCTGCCCAACGGAACCGGTAAGACAGTGAGAGTGCTGGTATTTGCCAAGGGCGATAAGCTGGCGGAGGCAGAGGCGGCCGGCGCCGATTTCACGGGCGGCGAGGAGCTGATTCCGAAGATTCAGAAAGACGGCTGGCTGGACTTTGACGTAGTGGTGGCTACTCCGGATATGATGGGCGTGGTAGGCCGTCTCGGTAAGGTGCTGGGTCCCAAAGGCCTGATGCCCAACCCTAAGGCAGGCACCGTTACCATGGACGTCGCCAAGGCCGTGAAAGATATTAAAGCCGGTAAGATTGAGTACAGGCTTGACAAGACCAACATCGTGCATGTTCCGGTAGGAAAGGTTTCCTTTACGGACGAAGCGCTTCTGCAGAACTTCAACGCACTGATGGACGCCATCGTAAAGGCAAGACCCAGCGCACTTAAAGGTCAGTACCTGAGAAGCATCACTCTGGCCAGCACCATGGGCCCTGGCGTAAAGGTGAATGTGCTGAAGTTCTAAGCGCAAAGCGGTATGTTTGAAAACGAAAATAGGGGTTGACGCAAGGCATCCCTTATGATATGATACAAAATGTTCTAAACCAGGCCGAAGACAGTAGGTGCGAGGGAATTCCCTGGCATAAATCCTACCGAGGAGAAGAGTGTAGCGAAAAGTATTTCCTCCCCGGGCTTTCCTGGGGAGGATTTTTAGATATTTTTGATATCCTCTTTATCGGCACAAAATCTAAAAGGAGGAAAAGAAATGGCAAAGGTTGAGTTAAAGAAACCCATTGTAGATGAGATTTCCGCTCATATCAAGGATGCCCAGTCTGTAGTCCTGGTAGACTACCGCGGGCTGACTGTAGAGCAGGATACTGCACTGCGCAAGAATCTGCGCGAGGCAGGCGTCGTCTACAAGGTGTACAAGAACACCTTTATGAACTTCGCGTTCAAGGGAACGCAGTTCGAAGGGCTTTCAGAGTATCTGGAAGGACCTAACGCGATTGCCATCTCCACCGAGGATGCCACGGCTCCCGCAAGGATTCTTGCCGAGTTCGCCAAGACGGCTGACAAGCTGGAGATCAAGGCCGGCGTGGTAGAGGGTACCACCTATGACGCCAAGGGCATTGCCACCATCGCAAGCATTCCGTCCAGAGAAGTGCTTATTTCCAGACTGCTGGGAAGCCTGCAGAGCCCTGTTACCAACTTCGCGCGCGTTATCAACCAGATCGCGGAGAAGAACGGCGGAAACGACGCCGCATAATGTGCTTTCCAAAATACTGAAATTTAAAAACGAAAAATGGAGGATTAGAAAATGGCTAAATTAACAGCTCAGGAATTGATTGATGCTATCAAAGAGATGACCGTATTAGAGTTGAATGAACTTGTAAAGGCTTGCGAGGAGGAGTTCGGCGTATCCGCAGCAGCCGGCGTAGTGGTTTCGACAGCCGGTCCTGCGGCGGAGGTTGAGGAGAAGACCGAGTTCGACGTAGAGCTCACTGAGATCGGCGCCGAGAAAGTTAAGGTTATCAAGGTTGTTCGTGAGATCACCGGCCTTGGCCTGAAAGAGGCAAAGGATGCCGTTGAGAGCGCTCCGAAGGTACTGAAAGAGGGCGTTTCCAAGGAAGAGGCAGAGGAGCTCAAGAAGAAGCTCGAAGAAGTAGGCGCAAAGGCTACTCTGAAGTAATCTGCCCGGGAAGAACGAAAACAGCGGGATATGGGAACAAAAGGCAGTCTTGTACAAGAGAGAGGCTGCCTTTTCTTTCTTCTGATGAGGTCTTAAATAAATAATAAAATTTCCTGAATTTTCTAAAAATCAACTTGACCCCTTTTCATATTTATGATATTATGGATAGTGCACTATTGTGCGATGTTATGGTGCGATACAGGCATCATAGTATTTTTTCGCGCCTGTTTCAAGGAATGTGACAGGCTTTTTGCCTTATGCCTTGAAATGTACCAGAACGGATGTCTGCGGAGGCAGGCATAAAAGTGTAAAAGCTTTTCCGGATTTTACACAGAAAGAACGGGGTGAAGTGTGTCAATGGAAAAAAACAGAATACGTCCAACAGCCGGTACCAAGGTTATGCGTATGAGTTATGCACGACAAAAAGAGGTTTTGGAGATGCCTGACCTGCTTGAAGTCCAGAAGAATTCTTATAAATGGTTCCTGGATGAGGGGTTAAAGGAAGCTTTTGACGACATCTCTCCCATCGCGGACTACAGCGGTTCACTGAGTCTTGAATTTGTCGACTTTGATCTGAGCGAAAAGGACGTGAAGTATTCCATCGAGGAATGCAAGGAGAGGGACGCTACCTATGCGGCGCCTCTGACAGTAACCGTACGCCTCTATAATAAAGAAAAAGAAGAAATCAGTGAACATAAGATTTTCATGGGAGATTTGCCCCTGATGACGGAGACAGGCACATTTGTCATAAACGGTGCGGAGCGTGTCATTGTCAGTCAGTTAGTGCGTTCTCCGGGCATCTACTATGCCATCGGACATGACAAGCTGGGCAAGAGACTGTATTCCTGCACTGTCATCCCCAGCCGCGGCGCGTGGCTTGAGTATGAGACGGATTCCAATGACGTTTTTTATGTGCGTGTGGACAGGACCCGTAAGGTTCCCGTGACCGTGCTGATTCGTGCCCTGGGCATCGGTACCAATGATGAGATCAGAGAAGTCTTCGGCGACGAGCCCAAGATAGAGGCCAGCTTCACCAAGGACACCGCCGAGAATTATCAGGAGGGTCTGCTGGAGCTGTACAAGAAGATCCGCCCCGGTGAGCCTTTGAGCGTGGAGAGCGCCGAGAGCCTGATCAACGCCATGTTTTTCGATCCCCGCAGGTATGATCTGGCAAAGGTGGGCAGATATAAGTTCAACAAAAAGCTGGCCCTGCGCAACCGCATCCGGGATCAGATCCTGGCGGCTGACGTGGTAGACCCCTCCACGGGAGAGATCCTTGCCGCAGCGGGGGAAAAGGTGGACATGGAGCTGGCGGACAGAATGCAGAATGCCGCGGTTCCTTTCGTATATATCCAGACAGAGGAGAAGAATGTAAAGGTTCTCTCCAATATGATGGTGGATCTGACAGCCTATGTGGACTGCAATCCCAGGGATTTCGGCATCCGGGAGAAAGTGTATTACCCGGTGCTGGCCCAGATTCTGGAGGAGTTCGCAGGCGACCCGGAGAAGCTGGCGGAGGCTCTGAAGAAGAATGCCCACGAGCTGGTGCCCAAGCATGTTACCAAGGAGGATATCATTGCCTCCATCAATTACAATATGCATCTGGAGTACGGCCTTGGAAATGACGACGATATCGATCACCTGGGCAACAGGCGTATCCGCTGTGTGGGTGAGCTATTGCAGAATCAGTACCGCATCGGCCTCTCCCGTATGGAGAGAGTGGTCCGCGAGCGCATGACCACGCATGACGCGGACGAGATTTCGCCCCAGTCCCTGATCAATATTAAGCCTGTGACCGCTGCGGTAAAGGAATTCTTCGGTTCCTCCCAGCTGTCCCAGTTCATGGACCAGAACAACCCACTAGCAGAGCTGACCAATAAAAGACGTCTGTCCGCATTGGGCCCCGGCGGTCTGTCCAGAGACCGTGCCGGTTTCGAGGTGCGTGACGTGCACTACTCCCATTACGGCAGAATGTGCCCGATTGAGACTCCCGAAGGTCCCAATATCGGACTGATCAACTATCTGGCAAGCTATGCGAGAATTAATGAATACGGATTTATCGAGGCACCTTACAGAAAGGTGGATAAATCCGACCCGAAAAATCCCAGGGTCACGGAGGAAGTGGTCTATATGACAGCGGATGAGGAGGACAATTACCATGTAGCCCAGGCCAGTGAGGCTCTGGATGCACAGGGGTGTTTCGTCCGTAATACGGTATCCGGCCGCTACAGGGAGGAGACCTCGGAGTATCCCCGGGCCATGTTTGACTACATGGATGTATCTCCCCGGATGGTATTCTCCGTGGCCACGGCGCTGATTCCTTTCCTGCAAAACGACGATGCCAACCGTGCGCTGATGGGTTCCAACATGCAGCGTCAGGCGGTGCCGCTTCTGACCACGGAAGCGCCTGTGGTAGGTACCGGCATGGAGCCAAAGGCTGCCGTGGACTCCGGTGTCTGCGTGGTGGCCAAGAAAGCCGGAACCATTGACTATGTATCCTCCGCCATGATCCGGATGACTTATGACGACGGCGAGAAAGCGGAGTTCCATCTGACGAAGTTTACCAGGAGCAACCAGTCCAACTGCTACAACCAGAAGCCCATCGTGTATAAGGGCGATCATGTGGAAGCGGGAGAAGTCATTGCGGACGGCCCGTCCACAGCCATGGGCGAGCTGGCGCTGGGCAAGAATCCCCTGATCGGATTCATGACCTGGGAAGGCTATAATTACGAAGACGCTGTCCTGATCAGCGAGAGACTGGTACAGGACGACGTATATACCTCTGTGCATATTGAGGAGTACGAGGCGGAAGCCAGAGACACCAAGCTGGGACCTGAGGAAATTACAAGGGACGTGCCCGGCGTGGGCGATGATGCCCTGAAAGATCTGGATGACAGAGGAATCATCCGCATCGGCGCCGAGGTGCGGGCAGGCGATATTCTGGTGGGCAAGGTGACGCCTAAGGGAGAGACCGAACTGACTGCTGAGGAGCGTCTGCTGCGAGCGATTTTTGGCGAAAAAGCCAGAGAGGTCAGGGACACTTCCCTGAAAGTGCCTCACGGCGAATACGGTATTGTAGTAGACGCCAAGGTATTCACCAGAGAGAACAGCGACGAGCTGTCCCCGGGCGTGAACCAGGCAGTGCGTATTTACATCGCTCAGAAGAGAAAGCTTTCCGTAGGCGACAAAATGGCAGGCCGTCACGGCAATAAGGGTGTGGTTTCCCGGGTGCTGCCCGTGGAGGATATGCCATATCTGCCTAACGGCCGTTCTCTGGACATTGTGCTGAATCCCCTGGGCGTGCCTTCCCGAATGAATATCGGGCAGGTGCTGGAGATTCATCTGTCCCTGGCCGCGAAAGCCCTTGGCTTTAACGTTGCGACCCCGATTTTTGACGGGGCCAATGAGAATGATATCATGGACACGCTGGATCTGGCCAATGATTATGTGAACCTGGAGTGGGAAGAGTTCGAGGCAAAGCACAAAGACGAGCTGCGCCCGGAGGTTCTGCAATATCTTTCCGACAACAGGGACCACAGAGAGCTGTGGAAAGGCGTGCGGATTTCCACAGACGGCAAGGTGCGTCTGCGGGACGGCAGGACCGGAGAGTACTTCGACAGTCCCGTCACCATCGGCCACATGCATTACCTGAAGCTTCACCATCTGGTGGATGACAAGATTCATGCCCGTTCCACCGGACCGTACTCCCTGGTGACGCAGCAGCCCCTGGGCGGCAAAGCTCAGTTCGGCGGCCAGCGTTTCGGAGAGATGGAGGTGTGGGCCCTGGAGGCATACGGCGCATCCTATACCCTGCAGGAGATCCTGACCGTGAAATCCGACGACGTGGTGGGGCGTGTGAAGACCTATGAGGCCATCATCAAGGGAGACAATATCCCTGAGCCCGGTATTCCGGAGTCGTTCAAGGTGCTGTTAAAAGAGCTGCAGGCTCTGGGACTGGACGTGAGGGTGCTGCGGGAGGACCAGACCGAAGTGGAGATTATGGAAACCATTGACTACGGTGACACGGATTACCGCTATGAGATGGGAGATGACCGCAAATATGATGATTATGACAATGGCTCTCTGGGCGCCATGGGATATCAGGCGCAGGAGTTCAATGATGAGAGCGGTGAACTGATGAACTCTGAGGAAGACGAGGACGAGGACTACGAGGATGATGACCTGGATTATGAGTCGGATGCCGATGATTCCGAAGACTTCGAGGGCGGCGAAGAGTTTTAAGGCTTGCGGACTGATGCCCGGCCGTCCGGAGCAATTACCGATTAGGAATTGTTATATTCCTTAGGAAAAAGTAAGGAAGGAGTGCCATTAATGTCAGAGACAAAGAATGAGGCAACAGCATATCAGCCTATGACCTTTGACGCAATCAAAATAGGCTTAGCTTCACCTGATAAGATCCGCGAATGGTCCCATGGAGAGGTCATGAAGCCGGAAACCATCAACTACAGAACACTGAAGCCCGAGAGGGACGGTCTGTTCTGTGAGAAAATTTTCGGGCCCAACAAAGACTGGGAATGCCATTGCGGCAAATACAAGAAAATCAGATATAAGGGTGTAGTCTGCGACCGCTGCGGCGTGGAGGTTACAAAGTCCAGTGTCCGCAGAGAGCGCATGGGCCATATTGAACTGGCAGCGCCGGTATCTCATATCTGGTACTTCAAGGGAATTCCCAGCCGAATGGGACTGATCCTGGATCTCTCTCCCAGGGTGCTGGAAAAAGTGCTTTATTTCGCGTCCTATATCGTGCTGGATCCCGGTGAGACCGGTCTGGACTACAAGCAGATATTGTCCGAAAAGGAATACCAGGACGCCAGGGAGACTTACGGAAACAAGTTCCGCGTTGGCATGGGTGCAGAAGCCATCAAGGAGCTGCTCCAGGCCATTGACCTGGACGAGGAGGCCCAGGAGCTGAAAACCGGGCTGAAAGATTCCTCCGGCCAAAAGCGTGCCCGTATTATCAAGAGGCTGGAAGTGGTCGAGGCATTCCGGGAATCCGGAAATATGCCCGACTGGATGATCATGGACGTGATTCCTGTCATTCCTCCCGACATTCGCCCCATGGTTCAGCTGGACGGCGGCAGATTTGCCACTTCCGACCTGAATGACTTATATAGAAGAATCATCAACAGAAACAACCGTCTCAAGAGATTGCTGGAGCTGGGGGCTCCGGATATCATTGTCCGCAATGAGAAGAGGATGCTGCAGGAGGCCGTGGATGCCCTGATCGACAACGGGCGCAGAGGCCGTCCCGTGACAGGACCGGGAAACCGGGCCCTGAAATCTCTGTCCGACATGCTGAAAGGTAAGACCGGACGCTTCCGCCAGAATCTCCTGGGCAAGCGTGTGGACTATTCCGGACGTTCCGTTATCGTAGTGGGGCCGGAATTAAAGATTTACCAGTGCGGTCTGCCCAAGGAAATGGCTATCGAGCTGTTCAAGCCTTTCGTGATGAAAGAGCTGGTGGCAAAGGGCATCAGCCAGAACATCAAAAACGCCAAGAAACTGGTGGACAAGATGGACAATCAGGTTTGGGACGTGCTGGAGGAGGTCATCAAAGAGCATCCCGTGATGCTCAACCGCGCTCCTACGCTGCACAGGCTGGGCATTCAGGCATTTGAGCCCATTCTGGTAGAGGGTAAGGCTATCAAGCTGCACCCCCTTGTGTGTACCGCTTTCAACGCGGACTTTGACGGCGACCAGATGGCAGTGCATCTTCCTCTTTCCGTGGAGGCGCAGGCAGAGTGCCGTTTCCTGCTGCTGTCTCCCAACAACCTGCTGAAGCCCTCTGACGGCGGCCCTGTGGCAGTGCCCTCCCAGGATATGGTACTGGGGATCTATTATCTGACTCAGGAGAGGCCGGGTTCCCTGGGAGAGGGGAAAGTCTTTAAGAGTGTGAACGAAGCCATTTTGGCTTATGAGAACAAATATTGTACGCTGCATTCCAGAATCATCGTTCGGGTGTCCAAGAGAAATGCGGAGGGCGAGATGGTGACCGGCAATGTGGAGTCTACGCTGGGACGTTTCATTTTTAACGAAATCCTGCCCCAGGATCTGGGTTTTGTGGACAGAAGTCTGCCGGAGAACTTCCTGAAGCTGGAAGTGGATTTCCATGTGGACAAAAAGGGCCTGAAGAAGATTTTGGAAAAGGTCATCAATACCCACGGCGCTTCCAGGACCGCGGAGGTTTTGGACGATGTGAAATCCATCGGCTATAAGTATTCCACCCGGGCTGCCATGACGGTATCCATTTCCGACATGACGGTGCCGGCTAAGAAGCCGGAACTGCTGGCCCAGGCTCAGGCCACTGTGGATAAGATTTCCACCAATTTCCGCAGAGGACTCATCACTGAGGAAGAGCGCTACCGCGCGGTGGTGGAGACCTGGAACGAGACCGATAAGGAACTGACGGACGTGCTTCTGGCAGGTCTGGATAAATACAACAATATCTTCATGATGGCTGACTCCGGCGCCCGTGGTTCCAACCAGCAGATCAAGCAGCTGGCCGGTATGCGCGGTCTGATGGCGGATACCACAGGCCGTACCATTGAGCTGCCCATCAAGTCCAACTTCCGTGAGGGTCTGGACGTGCTGGAGTATTTCATGTCGGCCCACGGCGCCCGCAAGGGTCTGTCCGACACGGCGCTTCGTACGGCTGACTCCGGATACCTGACCAGACGAATGGTAGACGTATCCCAGGAGCTGAGTATCCGGGAGGTGGACTGCAGCGAGGGCAGGGCTGAGATCCCCGGCATGACAGTGAAAGCTTTCATGGACGGCAAGGAGACCATTGAGAGCCTGAAAGACAGAATCACGGGACGGTATTCCTGTGAGGATATTTACGATAAGGACGGGGAGCTGATTGTAAAGCACAATCATATGATTACTCCCAGCCGTGCGGCCAGGATTCTGAGCACGGGCGTGGACGGGAAGGGCGAGCCCATCGAGGCCATCAAAATCCGTACCATTCTCACCTGCCGTTCTCATGTGGGAATCTGTGCTAAGTGCTACGGCGCCAACATGGCCACCGGCGAAGCCGTTCAGGTGGGTGAAGCGGTAGGCATCATTGCCGCCCAGTCCATCGGTGAGCCCGGAACACAGCTGACCATGCGTACTTTCCATACCGGCGGTGTGGCAGGCGACGATATCACACAGGGTCTTCCCCGTGTAGAGGAGCTGTTCGAGGCCAGAAAGCCCAAGGGACTTGCGATCATTGCCGAGTTCGGCGGCAAGGCGGAACTTCGGGACACCAAGAAGAAGCGCGAGGTGGTGATCACCAACGACGAGACCGGAGAGAGCAAGGCGTATCTGATTCCCTACGGCTCCCGGATTAAGGTGCTGGACGGCCAGGTGCTGGAGGCAGGCGATGAGCTGACAGAGGGTTCCGTGAATCCGCACGATCTGCTGAAGATCAAGGGTATCCGTTCCGTGCAGGACTATATGCTCCGGGAGGTGCAGAGAGTGTACCGCTTACAGGGCGTGGATATCGCGGATAAGCACATCGAAGTTATCGTGCGCCAGATGCTGAAAAAGGTGCGTATTGAGAACAGCGGGGACACGGACTTCCTGCCGGGGACTTTGGTGGACGTGCTGGAGTATGAGGATATGAATGAAGCGCTCTATGCGGAGGGCAAGGAGCTGGCGGAGGGCAAGCAGGTGCTGCTGGGCATCACAAAGGCCGCTTTGGCCACTAATTCGTTCCTCTCGGCCGCCTCTTTCCAGGAGACTACGAAAGTCCTGACAGAGGCAGCCATCAAGGGCAAGATTGACAATTTGATCGGCCTGAAAGAGAATGTTATCATCGGTAAGCTGATTCCCGTTGGCACGGGCATGAAGCGCTATCGCAATACAAAGCTGAACACGGATGAGACGGAGACCATTTCCTTTGAAGAGCTGGGTGAGGAAGAGGGGGAATTCGGCTTTGAAGAGGCAGCGGATTCGGAAGAGACCGGAGAAGCCGAAGAGATGAATGACACAGAGGACTTGGCGGAGGAGATGGACGAGGCGGAGGCTGCCCCGGACATGGAGGCCGAGGAGGATGTGGTTATGGCCGGCGAGACCGAATAGAGGCGAAAGACTGAGGCTGCCCGGAGCCCTGGAGAAAAGTAAATCCGGGCAGATGAGCAGAAAGAACTTGGAATGAGAGGCAGGAGGGTGCAACGGACAGGACGGCACCCTCTTGTTATACAGAGATAGGGCGGGGTATGGAGATGAAGATTCTGGTAACGGGAGTGAACGGACAGCTGGGCCACGATGTGGTGGAAGAGCTGGAAAAAAGAGGCATGGATGCCATAGGCGTGGATATTCAGGAGATGGATATAACGGATGCCCGAAGTGTGGACAAGGTGATCAAAGAGGCTGCTCCGGACAAAGTGATCCACTGTGCGGCCTATACCGCGGTGGACGCCGCTGAGGAGAATGAGGAAGCCTGCCGCAGGGTGAACGCGCAGGGGCCTGAAAACATTGCGAAAGTGTGTAGGGAACTGGATATCCCCATGCTTTATATCAGCTCCGATTATGTATTTGACGGCGAGGGGACGAAAGCCTGGAAGCCGGAGGATGCCTGCAATCCTCAGAGCGTATATGGCTTGACAAAATATGAGGGAGAAGTGGCGGTGAGAGGGCTCCTTGAAAAATATTTCATCGTCCGTATCACCTGGACATTCGGCGTGAACGGCAAGAATTTTGTAAAAACAATGCTGAATCTGTCCAAAAACCATACAACGGTAAGGGTGGTGAACGATCAATTCGGCTCCCCTTCTTACACGTATGATCTGGCAAAGCTTTTGGTGGACATGGTGCTTACGGACAAATACGGCACTTACCATGCCACCAACGAGGGCATCTGCTCCTGGTATGAGTTTGCCTGCGCCATTTTCAGGGAAGCAGGCATTGAGATGAATGTGGTGCCGGTGACTACGCAGGAGTACGGTGCAAAGGCAAAGCGCCCGGCCAACAGCCGGATGGATAAGGATAAGCTTACAGAGAATGGCTTCCATCGTCTTCCGACCTGGCAGGACGCGCTGTCCAGATACATGAAGGCTCTGAGGGAGAACGGCTTTTTCGATGAGTGAGAGCCGTTCTCAGAGCCGGCTGTTGTCTGTCAATAATTCTTGGATGAAAGCCCGGGCCCGCTGGTCATGGGCTTTCATTCGTTCAATCTGCCCGGCGAAGAGGCGCCGGTTCTCGGCCAGCTGACGGGTCTGGGCCTCGCCCCGCTCCCAGCCGCCCAGGACGGGAATCATTTCTTTCCAGAGGATTTCCGATATGGCCTCCAGCTCCGCCGCGGCGGCATGCAGCCCACAGGCCCACTCAGGACATTGCTCCGCCAGCCTGCGCAGGTACTTTGCCGCATGGTAACGCCCGTCGGAGAGGCAGTCCATGGCGTCGCCGTGGCACATCATCCGCTCCACCAGCAGAGGAAAGACGGCGTCCGGGGGGAAGTCCTGGTCGCGCAAAAGGGCGTCTCTCCAGGCGTCATAGGCAAAGGTCCCTTTGGCAAAGGTGCCGCACATACGCCCCTCCAGGGCTTCTGCGGCGTTTTGGAGCGCTTCCCTGGGAGTGAAAGGAGGGAGGCTGTCCGTGCCGGTGGCGATCAGGGCGGTGGTGTCCGGGTTCTCCCACCAGTGGCTGGTGATGAAATAACCGTTGTTCTCGAACCGGACTCTTGCCTGACATTCCGGATATTCCTGGAACACATTCCAGCCCAGCAGGACATTACCGCCCTCCCGGTAGCCGGTGATGACGCAGGCCTCCGGCGGGCCGATGATGCCCAGGGCAATGACCGGGTTTCCGGCATTGATTTCCCTGCGGATGAAATCCATAAAGTTTTCTTTTTTCGTCTCCGGTGTGCGGTTAAGGCATTTGAACTCCCGCTCCATGGCCCGCATGCCGCAGCGGAATACCTTTTCGGGGTCGTCAAAGGAAAAGACAGCATCCACATTTCCCCCGTCCCAACAGGCGGTGTTCCAGGTCAGCCGGAAAGCCGCGCCGCTCTCGGCCATGGCTCTGGTATAGTCCACGGAGAGCCCCAGGTACTTCGCACAGGAGCGCACGCACATGGGAAAAGGGGTGCATCCGTCCGAGCCGTAGGCTACCTTTGGTACGCCGTAAAGAATGGCATTGTCTTGTTTATCCATATTATTTTTCTCGACTTTCTTTGTTGTTTTTTAGATGGCTTCGGGATTTTCTTTGGTTCTTTCCCTGGCCTTTTCTTTGTTTTTCGGGTGGTTCTTTTTATGTTTTCTGGTCAGGATTTGCACGCTTACTGTTCCGGCGGTGCGGCGGACGGAGCAGTGCTTTCCGCGCCACAACGTCCGTCCGGAAGCGCCGCGCCGAATACTCCCGCACAAAGCCGCACCCGGGCAAACACAGGAGCTTCGGCCCGGAACCGGGAGGGCGTATAGCCGGTATGCCGCCTGAAAGCCCGGGAGAAGACGGTCCTGCCGGAGAAGCCGTACTGTAAGGCGATGTCCAGGACTGTCCTGTCCGTGTCCAGAAGCTCCTGTGCGGCATTGGCGATCCTGCGCTCCTGCACATACCGGGCCAGAGGCTTCCCGGTGCATTCGCGGAACACATCCCGGATATGGGCCAGGGAGAACCCTGTCTGGCGGACAAGCTCGTCCATATCGATTTCCCCCTGCACACGGCTTTCTATAAAGGTGCATACAGACCAGATTAAGATATAGTGGTTCATAGCTTTCCCGTCCCCCTCCTGTCCGTATTGCTTCGAAGCAATTTCAGTATAACACAGCCAGAGGATATAGGCGCAACGATTTTGAGGAACTTGGGGGGCAGGGTGATATTTTCGTTTGCAATCCGCGGGGTTCTGCATTTTGATAGCAGTATGCGTTTATGCAAGTTGTGCAGCAGATGACAGACTTGCTAAAGAGCGCTCATGGTGAAAGAAGAGGGATAGGGGACATGCAATGCAGATAAGAGACAGCAGAGGAAATGAACTGAAATCGACAGAGGACTATTGGAATGTATGGAGGGAAGATTATCAGCCTAGCACACAAGAGTCTTTTTTCAATCATTTTTTGACAGAAAGCTCTTGTCCGTGGTAGACTTAAAAAAAGACGCTTGCTGCCGGGGAGGAGCCATGGACAAAGTCAACGAAACAGTTTCCATACTGGCCGGAGAAGTCATGCGCCTGTCCCGTAACGATATCCTGATGCATCTTCGTTTTTTCCGCAGGGCGCCGTCGGCCCTGCGCCCGGTGCCTCCTTGGAGCATGAAAGTGGTAGTGTGAACAGCTAATACAACATCAAACGGAGAAAGGCCATACAATAGAAAGTGTTCAAAGACATAAAGATAGAAGCGAATAAAGTCTTCTGGACTTCTGAAGATAAGACCATAGCATTAGAACTGAAGGATGTTTTTTCTGTATCAGAAAGAAAAGACACGCAATTGATAGAAATCGAAACAGGAAAGAATTTCAGACAAAACAAGGTGTATTTTTTTGATTCTGACGGGGAGCTGGTATTGTATTATGATCTGGAGTCTGGCACAGTAGAATGGTCTTTTCAGGAATATATGGAGAAAAAGAGAATTGTAGTCAAAAATATGAAGCAAGTGGGCTTTTTCCCACAAGAGAAAAGAATATTTATTATTTCCTCTTGTGGGAGCCAGGAATTGTCGGGGTATGATACGGATGGTAAATATCTGTTTAGAGCAAAGAATCCATCAGGATTTGAAATGCTGTATTTTTCCAGGTTAAGGGACCATATTGTGGTAGTCTGCGATGGAGGAAAAAATCAGGAAGATAAGTATGGCAGATTTAGATATCATTTCTTTATGGATATTAACACAGGGAAGCTGACCAAAGGAGGGCTGGCATATTAGACTTGTGAGAGCAGACATTTGCCGCTTTTGCCTTATATGAAAGAATCGTTCAATCGTTATGTATGACACACAGACCCATTCATCATTTCGTACCATCAAAAGGTACTGCGGGAGGATAAAATGAGAATCCTGAACTTAATCGAAAACACAGAGGGCGCCACAGGCTGCCTGTGCGAGCATGGCCTGAGCTTCTACATCGAGGCAGGAGGGCACAAAATCCTGGCGGACACAGGGGCTACAGGAGCCTTTCTCACTAACGCGGAAAAGCTGGGCATCGACCTGGGCCAGGTGGACACCGTGGTCATCAGCCATGGACACTATGATCATGCCGGAGGGCTCCTGGCCTTTGCGGAGCGCAACCCGAAAGCCCGGATATGGATACAGCGTCTGGCAGGGGAACCGTATTACCATAAAAACGATACATCAGAAAGATACATTGGCATGGATCCGCGGATCAAGGCCCTGCCCCAGGTGGAATGGGTGGAGGGGGACCGGAAAATTCATGAGGGAATCTTCCTCTTCGGCCAGGCCCTTGGGCGGCAGCTGTGGCCAGACGGCAACCGGGAGCTGATGCGGAAGACGGCAGAGGGATTCGTACAGGACGATTTCCTCCATGAGCAATACCTTGTCCTGGAGGAAAGGGGAAAACGGGTGCTGATCTCCGGCTGCGCCCACAACGGCATCCTGAACATCCTGGACAGATACCGGGAGAACTATGAGGAAGACCCGGACGTAGTTATAAGCGGCTTTCACATGAGCAGGAAGTCCCATTACAGCGAGGCGGATTACGCTCTGGTGAGGGACACCGCCAGGGAGCTGCAAAAGCTCCGTACCCGCTTTTTCACCGGGCACTGCACCGGAGAGCGGCCCTATGAGATTCTGCGGGAAATCATGGGAGAACAGATTGCCTATGTGCACAGCGGGGAGGAGATTGTGCTGGGGGACATGTGACACATGGAAAAAACTACAAAGCCGTGGCAGAAGCTCTGAAGCGCCGAGAAAAGTTGTTTTGATCTGCGCGGATCCGCAGCGGAACATTGAATTATGAGGGAAATTTTGGTATAGTAAATACAGAAGACATCCACTTTTATCATAAAAAAGAGGAAAAGGAGAAAAAATGAGCATAACATTGGCACAGGCAAAGGAGAAACTGCAAAAGTACCACCAGGAGCATGTCCTGAAATACTATGATGAGCTGTCCCCGGCCGGACAGGCGGCGCTGCTGGAGCAGATAGCGGGCTCCGACATGGACATTCTGGATTCCTGCAGGCATCAGGAGGAGCTGTTGGAGCGGGGCGTGATCACCCCCCTTGCGGCCATGGAGCTTCCCGAGATCGAGGCCAACCGGGAAGCTTTCACCGCCACCGGGATTCAGGCCATACAGGCGGGCAAGGTGGGCGCGGTGCTGCTGGCAGGCGGCATGGGCACGCGCTTAGGCTCGGATGCCCCCAAGGGCGTGTATAATATCGGCGTCACCAGGGAACTCTATATCTTTGAGTGCCTGATCAACAACCTGCTGGAGGTGGTGCGTCAGACCGATGCCTGGATCCATCTTTTCGTGATGACCAGCGACAAGAACCACGAGGCCACCGAAAAATTCCTGACAGAGCACGAATTTTTCGGTTACAAGGCGGAATACGTGCATTTCTTCCGGCAGAAGATGGCCCTGGCGGTGGACTATGAGGGAAAGGTCTACCTGGAGGAAAAGGGTAAGATGGCCAGCTCCCCCAACGGCAACGGCGGCTGGTTCGTCTCCATGGAGGAGGCGGGGCTGGTGGATTTGATCCACGCAGAGGGCATAGAATGGCTCAACGCTTTCGCGGTGGACAATGTGCTCCAGAGGATTGCGGATCCCTGCTTTGTGGGCGCTACGATCCGGAAAGAATGTGTGGCAGGGGCCAAGGTGGTGGGCAAGGTCACCCCGGACGAGAAAGTGGGGGCCATCTGTTTAGAGGACGGCAGGCCCTCTATCGTGGAATACTATGACATGACTCAGGAGCTTATGGATGCCCGGGATGCCCAGGGCAAGCCCGCATACCACTTCGGCGTCATCCTGAACTACCTGTTCAATGTGAAAGAGCTGGAGCGAATCGTGTCCCGGAGCCTCCCCCTGCATGTGGTGGAGAAGAAGATTCCTTACCTGAACGAGTCCGGGGAGCCGGTGAAGCCGCAGGCCCCCAACGGGTACAAATTTGAGAACCTGATCCTGGATATGATCCACCAGATGGGGAGCTGTCTGCCTTACGAGGTGGTGCGGGAGAAAGAGTTCGCCCCCATCAAGAACAAGACCGGCATCGACTCCGTGGAGA
>CAJTZD010000025.1 GCA_910584235.1 uncultured Acetatifactor sp. | reverse complement strand
AAGATTGAAGCCGAGGTTATGCAGTTGGCGTAATCAGCAAAACAATTTAATATCAAAATAACATGCATCTGAAAGATGCATTGGTAAAGGCGCATGGAACAGTAAAATTGTAAACCATGCGTCTTTTTTGCGCCCAAAGGAGGAACATGAGCGACAACATTCAGACCAACACCACAAGGCGATTAGCGCCCTGTTTGCAAAAGAAAATTGATAAGACAACCTATTTAGTCGAGGTACATTTTTCTGATACGAGTACCCAAGGCGTAAAGGATAAGTTAAGGCGTGTCATTCTCCATGACTTAGAGCATGGAAAACAGGGAAAAGCAAGAAAAAATGATGAAAAATGATGAATACGTCCTTGACAGGTAGCAACAGGCTTTGTGACAAAATACATATTAAGGCAGGGAAGAAAAAAGCTTTCTCTGTGCTGGTTCGGAGGGATGCTTTTGTTGCTTTCCACGAGCAGTCTGTACCTGACGGGCGATATCATGGATACCTCTCCCGCGCTTCGGATCCATAACAGCGAGGGGATGGGGACGGGACATATTGCGGGGGCGGAATACCTGCCCTATGGGGCGGACCCGTCGCGCTTTCTCTACCATGATCCGATTGGCACCGGGGATGTGTCGGTCAGCGGCTATGAAAGGCATCCTCTGGGGGCGGAGGCCTATATTGTGAACAGGGGCGCGCAGACAGGGGAGGTGAGATTTTCTCTCCTGTGTTACAAAGGATATCATGCCCGGAATGCGGACAACGGGGAGGAACTGAACTGCCGCGCCGGAGAGAATTTTGAGGTGACGGCGGACATACCCGGAGGTTTTCAGGGGAAAGTGCAGATCCGTTTCGAGAGTCCGTGGTATTGGAGAGCCGGTGAGATTGTGACATTGCTGACAGCCCTGTGTATGGCGGCAGGGGCAGGGCTGCGGGGACATTCCTTTTGGGAACCGCCTGGTTTTTGATTCCCCTGGTCTCCAGATTATGGGATGTCTCTTATGCGGGGACTACGGTTTTGGGGGATTTCAGGGCCCTGGGGATGTACCCGGTACAATATCTGGGGATTTTTCCGAGGGGAGGAGAGGGCATGGCCTTTCTGGAAAACGGAATCATGGGAGCCGGGGCGCTGTGTCCGGGCATTGCCGCGGTGATTTTGACAATCTGTTATCTGTGGACACTGTATGAGGGCGGATACCGCCATCAGGATGCGGAAAATATCTTGTTATGGAAAGAAAAAGCAAAGAAACGAAAAAAAGGTGCCTGCAATTGGCGGTATAGTTTAGAAATCTTTAAGAGATAAATTGTTTTTTTCACATTTCTCCTATTGATTTATCCACCGGCAGTATCTATAATGAATTTTGACAATAGAAAGCGTCTTTACTTTCTATATATAGAGTTTGCCCGTCACGAATATGTGTATGACCTGCCGTGCGGGACTGGAAGCAAGACAAGTGAAAAGACGGAAACGGAGCTGCTATGGATAATCAAATGAACCAGTACGACAACGGCGGAGGCTACAACAACGGCGGCCGCGGCAACATGCCTGGCGGGAACGGCGGCAATGGGAACGGTAACCAGCCCCCCAGGCGCCCCAATCTCATGATGGTGCTGCTGGCAGGGCTGAGTACAGTGCTGCTGGTCTTCATGCTTTGGAACCTGCTGTTTGGCTCCTCCGGGAATACCCAGGAGGTCAGCTACACGAAATTTCTGGAGTATGTGAACAGCGACAAGGTGGAGGCCGTGGAGGTGCAGAGTACGGGCCAGGTGCTGTTCACCCTGAAAGAGGAAGGGAAAAAAGAGGGGACAGACGCTCCCGGGGGGCTGCCGGGGTACTCCTTTTACGGAAATCTGCCCGTCACCTATTCCACCATTATTATGGAAGACCTGGACACGCTGACTGCGCGTCTGGAGGCCCATGACATCGACGGTACCCGGGTGCTCAGCGACAATTCGGGCCGAATTTTAGATATTCTTTTGTATGTGGTGCTGCCGGTAATCTTGATGTGGATCCTTTTGGGCGTGGTGTTCAAGAAGATGGGCGGCGCAGGCGGTCCCATGGGCGTGGGCAAGAGCAACGCCAAGGTTTACGTACAGAAAGAGACGGGAGTCACGTTCAAAGACGTGGCCGGCGAGGACGAGGCCAAGGAATCCCTGGTGGAGGTGGTGGACTTCCTGCACAATCCCGGGAAGTATTCCAAGATCGGCGCCAAGCTTCCCAAGGGCGCTCTGCTGGTAGGCCCTCCCGGAACGGGCAAGACGCTGCTGGCAAAGGCTGTGGCCGGCGAGGCCCATGTGCCTTTCTTCTCCCTGACGGGCTCTGATTTTATTGAGCTGTATGTGGGCGTGGGTGCCAGCCGTGTGAGGGATTTGTTCAAGGAGGCTACCAAGAATGCTCCCTGTATCATATTTATAGATGAGATAGATGCCATTGGACGCAGCCGTGACTCCAAGTACGGAGGCGGCAATGAAGAGCGGGAGCAGACCCTGAATCAGCTGCTCTCCGAGATGGACGGTTTCGACAGCTCCAAGGGTATCTTGATTTTGGGCGCTACCAACCGGCCCGAGATCCTGGACAAGGCGCTGCTGCGCCCCGGCCGTTTCGACAGGCGCATCATTGTGGATAAGCCGGATCTGAAAGGCCGTGTGGAAATCCTGAAAGTCCACGCCAAGGACGTGAAGATGGACGAGACTGTGGATCTGGACGCCATCGCCCTTGCCACCAGCGGTGCGGTGGGTTCGGACCTGGCCAATATGATCAACGAGGCGGCTATCAATGCCGTGAAAGAGGGCAGAGACTATGTGTGCCAGAAAGATCTCTTCAATTCGGTGGAAGTCGTCCTTGTAGGCAAGGAGAAGAAAGACCGCATTATGAGCAAGGAGGAGCGCAAGATCGTGTCCTATCACGAGGTGGGCCATGCCTTGATCAGCGCTCTGCAGAAGAATTCCGAGCCCGTGCAGAAGATTACCATTGTGCCTCGCACCATGGGCGCCTTGGGCTACGTCATGCATGTGCCGGAGGAGGAGAAATACCTGAACACCGAGGCGGAGCTGCGGGATATGCTGGTAGGTTTGGTGGGAGGCAGAGCCGCGGAGGAAGTGGTCTTTGACACGGTTACCACAGGCGCGGCCAACGATATCGAGCGAGCCACGGACATTGCCCGGAATATGATTACCCGCTACGGCATGAGCAAGAAATTCGGCCTCATGGGGCTGGCCACGGTGGAGAGCCAGTACCTGGAGGGCAGGACGGCTCTAAACTGCAGCGATGCCACGGCGGCCCAGATCGACGCGGAAGTGGTGGAGATCCTGAAAGAGAGCTATGACAAGGCACTGGAGCTGCTGAAAGAGAACCGCACTGTTATGGATAAGCTGGCGGAGTTTTTGATAGAGAAAGAGACCATCACCGGCAAGGAGTTCATGCAGATCTTCCGAAAGGAAAAAGGCCTGCCTGAGCCGGAGGAGACGGAGAACGGGGCCCGGGGACAGGAAGCCAAAACGGCTGCCGGGGAGAAAGACGAGCACAAAGAGCATGCCTTTGAAGCGCCGGATGCAATGGTAAACGCAGGGCAGGCGCCCCGGACCGCGGAAGCTGCGGCAGGGGGGGAGAGTGCCGGTATCCCGGAGTCTGCGCAGGAAGCCCGGGGGGATTCCCCGCGGCCGGAGACAGCGGCGGACAGAAGAGAGCCGGAAGACGGGCAGAATACACCTGCCGGCGTTCCAAACTCTCAGCCGGAGAATTCGGCAGAAGACGGCCGGCCTGTGGGCAGATTTTCCAACGGAAAGATAGATTAAAGAAATTCAGACAAGCCTTTCTCATGAATTGGGAGAGGCTTGGTTTTTCAAGGAGCCTGACATGTTCAACATTGAAGAAGAACTAAAGAAGCTGCCCAAAGAGCCCGGCGTATATATCATGCGGGACCACAAAGACGCAATCCTGTATGTGGGCAAAGCGGTGAATCTCCACAACAGAGTGCGCTCCTATTTCAGGGAAAATATCGGCAGGGGGCCCGCCATCGACAAGATGGTGTCCCGGATCGCCCGGTTTGAGTATATTGTCACGGATTCCGAGCTGGAAGCGCTTGTGCTGGAGAACAACCTGATCAAGGAAAACTCTCCCAAATACAATACCCTGTTAAAGGACGACAAGACCTATCCCTATATCAAGGTAACCCTGGGGGAGGACTATCCCCGTGTCCAGTTCTCCCGGCTCATGAAAAAGGATAAATCCAAGTATTTTGGTCCTTATACCAGTGCGGCAGCGGTGAAAGATACAATAGAACTGCTGAATAAACTCTACAGTCTGCGGACCTGCAACCGGAGCCTCCCCAGGGACATAGGGCTGGAACGCCCCTGCCTGAACTACCATATCAAGCAGTGTCTTGGCCCCTGTCAGGGCTATATCACAAAGGAACAGTACAGAGAACAGGTGGAGCAGGCATTGGAATTCCTGAACGGAGACTACACGCCAATCTTAAAGGACCTGGAGACAAAAATGCAGAAAGCGGCGGAAGAGCTGGATTTTGAGACTGCCGCCGGCTATCGGGATCTGTACAATAATGTAAAACAAGTGGCCCAAAAGCAGAAGATTACGGACAGCGCGGGAGAGGACAAGGACATCATTGCCATGTATCAGGACGACAGAGAGGCTGTGGTGCAGGTGTTCTTTGTCCGGGACGGCAAGCTGATCGGGAGAGAACACTATTATATGACGAATGTATCGTCTGACAGCAAGCCGGAGATCCTGGAGAATTTTGTGAAGCAGTTCTACGCGGGCACACCCTTTATCCCCAGGGAGCTGATGCTGCAGTGCGAGATCGGGGACAGGGAGCTCATCGAAAAATGGCTCACCGGCCGCAAGGGCGGAAGAGTCTATGTACGTGTGCCCAAAATCGGCTCCAAAGAGAAACTGGTGGAGCTGGCAGCCCAGAACGCAAGACATATTTTAGAGCAGGACAGGGAGCGGCTCAAGCGGGAAGAGGGGCGCACCATCGGCGCGGTAAAGGAAATCGCAGGCCTTTTGGGGCTGGAGCGGATCGAGCGCATGGAGGCATTCGATATCTCCAATATCAACGGCTTCGAGAATGTGGGCTCCATGATTGTCTTTGAGAAAGGGAAGCCAAAGCCCAGCGATTACCGGAAGTTCCGCATAAAGACCGTGTCCGGCCCCGACGACTATGCCTGCATGCGGGAGGTCCTGACCAGGCGCTTTCGCCACGGGCTGGAGGAGAGCAGACAACTGGAGGAAAAAGACCTGGACCGGGCTTACGGCAGCTTTACCCGGTTCCCGGATCTGCTGATGATGGACGGCGGCAGAGGTCAGGTGAACATTGCTCTGTCCGTGTTAAAGGAACTGGAGGTGGAGATCCCCGTCTGCGGCATGGTAAAGGATGACAATCACCGCACCAGAGGCCTGTACTTCAATAATGTGGAGCTGCCCATTGACACCCGCTCCGAGGGTTTTAAGCTGGTCACCCGGATTCAGGACGAAGCCCACCGCTTCGCCATCGAATACCACAGATCTCTGCGGAGCAAAGCTCAGGTGAAATCCGTTTTAGACGGGATCCCCGGCGTGGGCCCGGCCAGAAGAAAGGCTCTCATGCGGGGATTCAAGTCCATTGAGGAGATCAGGGCGGCTTCCGTGGAAGAGCTTGCCTGCCTGCCGGAGATCAATCAAAAGGCGGCACAGGCCATCTATGACTTTTTCCACAGTCCAAACGCAGGCCCCGCCTGAGGCATTTATTTCCTTTTTGTGCCGGAAACTCTTCACATTATCTTTCTCTTGTGTTACAATCATGTTAAAATAACCTAGGGAGACAAGCAATGGAAAGTGTCAGACTGACCCGCCTTATCGAAAAAATGAAACTGGAGAATCTTACACCGGAGATTGATGTGTCGGATATCCGTCTCACCCAGCCAGAGATCAACCGCCCGGCCCTGCAGCTGACAGGGTATTTCCAGCATTTTGACGCCACAAGACTCCAGATTATCGGTTTTGTGGAGTACAGCTATATGGAGGGCCTTCCGGATGAGAGAAAGCGGGAAATCTACAATGAGTTCATGGAATACGATGTGTCGGCAGTGGTATTTTGCAGGGAGCTGAAGCCGGATCCTATTTTCATGCAGGCGGCTCTTGCCCACCGGATTCCGATTCTGATGTCAAAGAAGACCACCTCTATCTTTATGGCCGAGTCCATAAGGTGGCTGAACGTAAAGCTTGCCCCCTGCATTTCGGTTCACGGCGTACTGGTGGACGTTTACGGCGAGGGCCTGCTGATCACGGGCGAGAGCGGCATCGGAAAGTCGGAGGCGGCCCTTGAGCTGATACGCAGAGGCCACCGTCTGGTCACGGACGATGTGGTGGAGATCCGGAAAGTCAGCGACGATACTCTGGTGGGTTCCGCTCCGGATATGCTCAAGCACCTGATTGAGCTGCGGGGCATCGGCGTGGTGGACGTGAAAGCGCTGTTCGGTACTTCCTCCGTCATGGATACGCAGAATATCGATCTTGTGATCCGTCTGGAGGACTGGGACAGGGACAAAGAATACGACAGACTGGGACTGGAAGAGAATTATACGGAATATCTGGGAAACAAGGTGGTGTGTTACAATATCCCCATCAGGCCGGGACGGAATCTGGCGGTGATCTGTGAGTCCGCCGCCGTCAACCACCGTCAGAAGAAGATGGGCTACAACGCGGCTCAGGAGCTCTATACCCGGGTGCAGAATTCCTTTGCGAAGAGCAGGGACGAGGATAGCTGGTAGATGCAAGGTCAGGGTGAGCACAAACCATAGAAAGGAAAGAAACATATGAGTAAGTATGCATTTGGAGTGGATGTAGGAGGGACAAGCGTAAAATTGGGCCTGTTTGGCGCGGAGGGCGAACTTCTGGACAAATGGGAGATTCCTACCGTCACCGAGAATCAGGGCGCCGCTATTCTGCCGGATATTGCGAAAAGCATTCTGGACAAGATGGAGGAGAAGAGCCTTGGAGAGGAGGACGTGGCCGGCATCGGCATCGGCGTGCCGGGGCCCGTGGACCGCAACGGCCTGCTGGTGGGCCGCGCCGTGAATCTGGGATGGGATTCTCTTGACATACCAAAGGCGCTTCAGGCATATATTAAGGTACCGGTAAAAGCTGCCAACGATGCCAATATAGCGGCTTTCGGTGAGCTGTGGCAGGGCGGCGGCAGAGGATATGAGAACATGGTGGCTGTGACTCTGGGCACCGGCGTGGGCGGCGGCATTATTGTAGACGGAAGACTTTTGGCAGGAGCCACGGGAGCCGGCG
Organism: uncultured Acetatifactor sp.; assembly: GCA_910584235.1. Taxonomy (GTDB): domain Bacteria; phylum Bacillota; class Clostridia; order Lachnospirales; family Lachnospiraceae; genus Acetatifactor. The sequence continues at coordinate 46,698 of CAJTZD010000025.1, read as the reverse complement.
GCGAGATCGGCCATCTGCATCTCCAGGACGGGGAGGCCGAGTCCTGCAACTGCAGGAACAAGGGATGCCTGGAGCAGTACGCATCCGCCACCGGCATTGTACGCCTGGCGAAACGCCGTCTGGCGGAGGATGAGAAGCCCAGCACGCTGCGCCAGGGAGAAATCACGGCCAAGGCCGTGTTCGACGCAGTGAAAGCAGGGGACGGCGTAGCCATTGAGATCGCGGAGCGCTTCGGCGACTATCTGGGCAAGGGCCTTGCGATTGTGTCCGCGGTGGTGAATCCGGAGGTGTTCGTAATCGGGGGCGGCGTGTCCAAGGCCGGGGAGATTCTGCTGACCTTTGTGGAGCCCTGTTTCCAGAAGTATGCATTCCCCCAGTGCCGGGGCGCAAAGTTCGTCCTGGCCCGCCTTGGGAACGATGCCGGCATCTATGGCGCGGCGGCGTTGGTCCTCAGGCAATAACGGAAAAAGGAAGTTAATCTAAATGATCAGTGGAGCAGTGGTTGAAGCATTACAAAGATACGTGCCCCGGGACAACATCCATCTGCAGGAGCCAATGGCAGGCCACACTACCTTTCGGATAGGAGGACCTGCCGATTGCTTTGTGCAGTTGGAGGACGAGGAACAGCTTAGGAAGGTGCGGCGGTATCTGGGCCTGGCGGGCGTACCGTTTTTTGTGCTTGGAAACGGGAGTAATCTGCTGGTGGACGATGCCGGATACAAAGGCGTAGTCCTGCAGATCGGACAAAAGATGAGTCAAATTACCGTACAGGGATGCCATATCATCGCAAAGGCAGGGGCCACCCTGAGACAGGTGGCAAATGCCGCTCTGGAACACGGGCTGACGGGACTTGAGTTCGCCTCCGGCATCCCCGGCACCGTAGGCGGCGGCGTAGTGATGAACGCCGGAGCTTACGGAGGGGAGATGGGGCAGGTGGTGACCCAGGTCTGTGTGGTGAGCAAAGAGGGCGAGCTCATGGAGCTGGACAATGATACCATGGAGTTTGCCTATCGGAACAGCGTTATCCGCGGCAGCGCTTTTACGGTGACCCAGGTCACATTCTGCCTGGAACGCGGCGACAGAGAGGCCATCCGGGCCAGGATGGAGGAGCTGGCCGCCAGGCGCAGGGAGAAGCAGCCTTTGGAATACCCCAGCGCGGGCAGCACGTTCAAGCGGCCGGAGGGATATTTCGCAGGGAAGCTGATCATGGAGGCGGGTTTTGCCGGGTACCGGATAGGCGGCGCGCAGGTATCCGAAAAGCACTGCGGCTTTGTGATAAATACCGGAGACGCCACCGCCCGGGACGTGAAAATGCTCATAAGCGAGATTCAGGCGCGGGTGAAAGAGCAGTTTCGGGTGGAGCTGGAGCCGGAAGTGGTATTTTTGGGATAAAGAGGGCATTATGAGATTCGTAGTAGTCACGGGTATGAGCGGCGGCGGGAAGAGCACCGCTCTGAAGATGTTGGAGGATGCGGGCTTTTACTGTGTGGACAATCTTCCGGTTTCGCTGGTGGAGAAATTCACGGAATTGGTTTCCATGCCGGGCAGCGAGGTGAACAAGGTGGCTCTGGGGCTGGATGTGCGTTCCGACCAGAACTTTAAGGACGCCACCAAGACCCTGGAAAGGCTTAAGGAGGCCGGCTACAAGCTGGAAATTCTCTTTATGGATGCGGATGAAGAGGTCCTGATCAAGCGCTACAAGGAGACCAGGCGCGTCCATCCCCTTGCTCTGGACAAGCGTGTGGAGGACGGCGTCAGGACAGAGCGCAGGGTACTTGAGAATATCAGGCGTCATGCCGATTATGTAATTGATACATCCAATCTGCTGACAAGGGAGCTCAAGGAGGAACTGGACCGGATCTTTGTGGAGAACGAGGGATACAACAGCCTCATGGTGACGGTCATGTCATTTGGATTCAAGCACGGGATCCCCGCGGATGCGGATCTGGTGCTGGATGTGCGTTTCCTGCCCAATCCTTTTTATATAGACGAACTGAAGTGCAAGACAGGCAGTGACAGAGAGGTTCAGGAATATGTCTTAAGCTTTGGGGAGTCGGCCGTATTCCTGGAAAAGCTTACGGACATGCTGCAGTTTCTGATACCGAATTATGTGAAAGAGGGAAAGAACCGTCTGGTGGTGGCCATTGGCTGCACAGGGGGAAAGCATCGCAGCGTCACCCTGGCAGGGGAATTGTATAAGCGTATGAAAGACAAGGGAAAGTATGGATGTAAACTATACCACAGGGACATAAGCCGGCAGGGAATATAGGAGAGCGTATGTCATTTTCAGGTGAAGTGAAGAAAGAGCTGGCAAAGAGGATCAGCCCGGCCCGGCATTGTCAGATAGCGGAACTGGCGGCTCTCATGAGCTTCTGCGGGGAATACGGGCAAAACCAGGCGGGGTTTACCCTTGGTTTTCAGACAGAAAATGAGGCTGTGCTCAGAAAAGGCTTTACATTGTTAAAAAAAACATATAATATAGATACGGACAAAGCTTTGAGCAGGCAGGAAATGCAGATGCTTCTTACAAAGATCGGCGGACCGGGAGAGCAGGTGGATCCATTGCTGATCAAAAGCTTTTGCTGCAAGAGGGCTTTCCTGCGGGGCGCCTTTCTGGCGGTGGGTTCCATGAGCGACCCTGCGAAAGGGTATCATCTGGAATTTGACTGCACGGAGGGGGAAAAGGCAAGACTGCTGCGGGACCTGATAAAGAGCTTTGAGATTGAGGCCAGGATTATTCTTCGGAAAAAATATCATGTGGTCTATATAAAGGAGGGCTCCGGTATCGTAGATCTGCTGAATGTCTGCGAGGCTCCGGTGTCTTTGATGAATCTGGAGAATATGAGAATCCTGAAAGAAATGCGAAATTCCGTGAACCGGCGGGTGAACTGCGAGACGGCCAATATTGCCAAGACCGTCACCGCTGCGGCCAGACAGGTGGAGGACATAGAGTACCTGAGAACGCACTATGGCTTCCGGAATCTGCCGGAACCTTTGCGGGAGATGGCCGAGATACGATTGGAATATCCGGATGCCCCTTTAAAGGAGCTGGGCGAGTATTTTCATCCGCCCCTGGGGAAGTCCGGAGTAAACCATAGACTCCGCAGGCTTAGCGAACTGGCGGAGAAAGCAAGGCATTAAGTAACTGAAAACGGACCAGAACCAGGAGGAGAATTTAATGAAAAGGAAAAGTGTCAGCATTAATCTGGAAGGGGAGCAGATGGCCAGGAACATTGCCATGCTGGTGCAGAGAGCCAGCAAGTATGAAAGTTCTATCTACATCCAGTCCGGTGACAAGAGGGTGAATGCCAAGAGCATTATGGGTATGATGACTCTGGGAATGGATTTAAGCGAAGATCTGGAGATTTCCGCGGAGGGCGCCGATGAGGAGACTGCCCTGGAAGGGATTACCGGATTTCTGACCGGAGAGGAATAAAGGCGGCGGCCTATGGAAAAGAAGCTGCTTTTTGTATACAATCCCAAGGCCGGCAAGGCCCAGATCAGGAGTAAACTGGCTGATATTCTGGATGTCTTTACACAGGAGGGGTATGAGATCACTGTCGTCCCCACACAAAAGAAAGATGATGCGAGAGTTGTCGTGGCCGGGCGGCGCAGGGATTATGAGCTGGTGGTGTGCAGCGGCGGCGACGGCACCCTGGATGAGGTGGTGACGGGAATGATCCAGAGCGGTTTCCGCACACCCATCGGCTATATTCCGGCAGGGAGCACCAATGATTTCGGAGGCAGTATTTCTCTGCCGAAAAATATGGTGCGGGCTGCCCGGACGGCGGTGCGGGGCAGGGAGTTCCAGTGCGACATCGGCACTTTCCACTACGACGATGTGAGAGATGTGTTTGTCTACATTGCCGCCTTTGGCCTCTTCACGGATGTATCCTATGAGACTGAGCAGGAGAAGAAGAATGTGCTGGGGCATATGGCCTATCTGCTGGAGGGCGTAAAGAGCCTGTCCGGCATACGCTCTTCCCATATAAAAGCCAGCTGGGAGGGAGGGGAGCTGGAGGATGATTTTATCTTCGGCATGATTACAAATTCCTTTTCCGTTGGCGGTTTTAAGAATATAACGGGCAAAAATGTGAAGCTGGACGATGGCGTGTTCGAGGTGACATTGATCAAGATGCCGCACAATGCGATAGAGCTGAGCAATATCATGATATCCCTGCTGAACCGCGACATAGATACCAATGCTATGTACTGCTTCCGCACGGCGGAGCTGACACTGGAGTCAAAGGAGCCGGTGGCATGGACCCTGGACGGTGAAAACGGTGGCAGCCATACAAAGGTGACCATACGAAATGTATGTAAGGGAATGGATATCAGGGTAAAGCCATTACCGGAATAAATTAAGATAAAACTAATGCCCATGGCACAAGCCGGGCAATAGTCATAAATTAAAAAACGGAGGTATAGAATTATGTTAGTTTCTGCAACAGAAATGCTGAAGAAAGCCAAAGCAGGCCACTATGCAGTAGGACAGTTCAACATCAACAACCTGGAGTGGACCAAGTCCATTCTGCTGACCGCGAAAGAGTGCAAGTCTCCCGTTATCCTGGGCGTGTCCGAGGGTGCAGGCAAGTACATGGGCGGCTACGACGTAGTGGTAGGCATGGTGAACGGCCTGTTAAAGGATCTTGACATCGATGTACCCGTAGCGCTTCATCTGGATCACGGTTCCTATGAGCACTGCTATAAGTGCATCGAGGCCGGCTTCTCATCCGTCATGTTCGACGGCTCTCATTATCCCATCGACGAGAACGTTGCCAAGACCACGGAGCTGGTAGCTGCCGCTCACGGCAAGGGCATCTCCATCGAGGCCGAGGTGGGCTCCATCGGCGGAGAGGAAGACGGTGTAGTAGGCATGGGCGAGTGCGCGGATCCCAAGGAGTGCAAGGCCATCGCCGATCTGGGCGTGGACTTCCTGGCAGCCGGCATCGGCAATATCCATGGCAAATATCCCGCCAACTGGCAGGGACTGAGCTTCGAGACCCTGGATGCGGTTCAGCAGCTCACCGGAGATCTTCCCCTGGTGCTTCACGGCGGCACTGGCATCCCCGCCGACATGATCAAGAAAGCCATCAGCCTGGGCGTTGCTAAGATCAACGTGAATACAGAGTGCCAGCTTTCCTTTGCTGCCGCTACCCGCAAGTACATCGAAGAGGGCAAGGATCAGCAGGGCAAGGGCTTCGATCCCAGAAAGCTTCTGGCTCCCGGCGCTGAAGCCATCAAGGCCACCGTCAAGGAGAAGATGGAGCTGTTCGGATCCGTGGGAAAAGCGTGAAAAGCGTGAGAAGCGTGAGAAGCGTGAGAAGAAGTTCTAAGCCTACAAAGTACGTAGGCTAAGAACTTCTGGGATTTAGGCGAATAAATTCGCCTAAAATCCAGTCTCACGCGGAAGAATGCCCGGAGGGCGGGCATTCTTCCAGATTTGTTCTGGTGTGAGATTGAAGGGAAGGGCAGTCTCCGGCTAAACGGGCGGCTGCCCTTTTTTGCGCATTCCAAAGCCAAAAGCCGTCGTTCATATTTTGTTTACAGAACATTCAAGTAATCTTTTTTTTATCATCATTCTTTATACATTTCTGTTCACTATACTAATAATTGTAACGAGGCAGGGTGCTACTGCCAGCCACAGCTTACTGAATAACTTTTTCATAATTATTGCCAGGGGACGCAAGTTCCCTGGCATCCTCCCTTTTCTGGGGCAGATTTCCGTTGCCAGGGACAGTTTTTTATGATACTCTGAGTACAGACCGATTATGGTAGACAGCCGGTGAGCATTTCCGTGTCTTGGGATATGGGTGTAGGTGCTATAGGAGTGTGCGAAATGAGAAAACACCATATCAGGAGCCGGGAGCAGGCTCCCGAGAGGTGGTGTTAAGGGAGTATGGGAAAAGAGAAAGAGAGGGAGCGTATGGATTTAGGAAAGTTTATAGAATGTACGGAACACACAGGAATCCTGGGGGTAAAGATAAGCCAGAACGGCAGGGACATCGGGAAACATTTGTGGGACGATGAGTGCCGGCGCAATGTCTATTCCGCCAGTAAGAGCTTTACTTCCGCGGCGGTGGGAATTGCCGTCAGGGAGGGACTGGTGTCTTTGGACGAGAAGCTGGTGGAGGCTTTTTCAAAGGACCTGCCAGGGGAGGTGAACGAATACCTGGAACAGGCTACGGTACGGGATCTTCTGACGATGTGCCTGGGACAGGAGGAAGCGCAGCTGATGGGGGCACAGCGCCCGCTGTATCAGGAGGAGGACTGGGTGAAGATGTGTCTGGGCTTTCCCTTTACCTGCCAGCCGGGGACAAAATTTGTCTACAATAATGTGGGTCCCTATCTGGCGGGCGTGCTGGTACAGCGTCGGGCGGGCTGTGACCTGGTGTCATATCTGATGCCACGGCTTTTCCGGCCATTGGGCATTCACCGCCCCACCTGGGAGACGGATCCCCTTGGATATACCTTTGGAGCGGGAGGACTGTTTTTGACCCTGTCCGAGCTGCATAAGCTGGGGCTTTTGTACCTGCAGGACGGCATGTGGGACGGGAGGCAGCTGGTTCCCGGGGAGTGGGTGGCAGAGAGCCTGAAAGCCCAGGTTCCCACCGTGCATGCGGAGGATTATGGTTATGGATACCTCTTCTGGGGTGGCCCCCAGGGCTCGTTTCGCGCTGATGGGAAGTATCTGCAGCTTTCAATCATCCTGCGGGATAAGAATGCCGTGATCTCCACAGTGGCTGAGTGCAGAAATGGGAAGCCGTTGATGGATGCGATTTTCCAGGAACTGTATCCGCAGCTGTAATGCGGTGCATTTGCTGAGATATATTTTGAAAGAGCCCCATAAAGGGGAGGATGCGGGACGTAAGTCTCCTGGCATCCTCCCCTTTATGGGGTAAAATATTCTGGTTATCACCCTTTCATATAGACAAAATCAGGCAAAACATCTTGACAAAATACCCTGGGGGGTAAAATTTCCATAATATTGACAGAAAAGTGACATTTGGCGATGACGCGAAAAATCCAGACAGCTTTTATCTGAAATATGTGATGTCGCCTGAAACGTGCCCCCATGAGGGAAACGGCGGACTGGACTTTAGCTTCAGCGATAACGGTGCCCGTGACCGCAGCACAAAAGGAGCTGTTACGGAAGACGGCACGGTATATCTCTGGGGGTGGAGAGGAGGTATGGCGTGTGATAAACCGATGACTCTGGATTATCTACCGCTTGGGTCACTGGGGCCTGAGGTCACGGAGAATGTGGAAATGGTAGCGGCTGGCGCAAATATTTACAGCGTGGTTACTAAGAACGGAGATCTATATGACCTGCGAAATGCTCTCGAGGCACGGAAGATGGAGTTCGACGGCGAAAAGGTTGTATCAGTGTCTGTAGGAGGCGAGCATGTTGGAGCGGTCACAGAAAGCGGAAAGCTTTATATGTGGAGTTACGGCCACAATAATTATGGGCAGATTGGAAATAATAGCACAAATACCTCTCAGGATCCGGTAAAAGTGCTGGAAAATGTGAAGTTTGTTGAACTGGGTATCTATACCAGCGCCGCGGTTACACAGGACGGAAGTCTTTGGATGTGGGGACTCAATGACAGCGGGCAAATAGGAAATGGAGGAACGGAAAATCAGCTGACTCCGGTAAAGATACTGGAAAATGTGGTGTCATTTTCACAAACCGGCGAATTTTGTGCAGCAATTACGAAAGATGGAGAACTTTGGATGTGGGGAGCCAATTACGGTGGACAAATCGGAAACGGAAGTTACGAGAATCAACTGGAACCGCTGAAAATACTGGAGAATGTGGCGTTTGTATCGTTGGGATTCGATACCAGCGGAGCAGTGACCCGGGATGGAAAACTGTATGTCTGGGGTAATATTAAGGCTGTCCTGCCAGATGGTCCAGGAGCGAAGACGGTGCCTGAATGTATCGTGGATAAGGACGTGGTAAGTGTTTCCCTGGGTGAATACCATATCGGTGTAGTTAAATCGGATGCAAGCCTCTGGATGGGCGGAATTAATGTATATGGGCAGGTAGGAATTGCGACCGTGGACGTTCAGGGAAATCTGGAAAAGGTAATGGACGATGTGATGTGCGTTCGGCTGACGAGAAATTACAGTACTGCCGTTACATTGGACGGAACCCTTTACGGATGGGGTCAAAGTTACAATAGCACATATACTCAATGCGGACGAATCTATAGAGAGCCGCAAAAGTTATTGGAAGATGTGAGTATACCCTAACCCGAACAAGCCGGAACCAAAATTTTGCCAATTTGTGCAGGAATTTGTTGTTAAGCCCCTAAATACAAAAAGAATTACCGTAAAGTCCTGGTATTTCGATACCGGGACTTTATGATATCTGAGGGCATAAGCGAAAAACGGTATTATGTCAAGTCGGTCTGTGAAGAGGCTATCAGATATGATTTACTGAAATTCCCCATAAAAGGGAGGATGCCAAGGAGCCTGACGCTCCTTGGCATTATTATGAAAAAGTTATTTAGTAAACAGTAACTGCGGCTGCCTTTGTTTGTTCTCGACCTTGTGTCCTGTCGATGATTATAGTATACGGGAGAGAGATGTATAAACAATGATCATCAGTTTAAGAATACTTGAATGATTTGTAAACAAAATGTGAATGACCAAACCTATTATCTCCCTCACTCCGGCCAGCACATCTTTCCTGATGGTGGCTGCCAGGCATGGAAGAAATTTCAAGCGCCATATGAACAAGGGGGAGAAAGGAATCCGTATGCTTGCCCCTGCCCCTTATAAACGCAACGAGGGGCGGGACAAGCTGGATCCTGTGATCGGGAGATTGTGTTCAGTCGGGGAATAATGTTTTTTGAGAAACTGCTTAGAGCTTCTCCGGTTCCGGATAATTTACTCCGAAAGTATCTACGGTAACGGTCTTCATCACCTGATTTTCATAGGGTCTGTCATTATAGGTGGGGGTCTGCGCAATGAGATTCACCACATCCATTCCCTCTATCACCTTTCCGAACGCGGCATAGCCGCCGTCTAAATGGGGCGCGTTCTTGTGCATGATGAAAAACTGGCTCCCCGCCGAGTCAGGATGCATGGACCTTGCCATGGACAACACGCCCTCTGTATGCTTCAGGTCATTTTTTATGCCGTTCTGTGCGAACTCGCCCTTGATGGAGTAGCCGGGGCCTCCCATGCCTGTACCCTCCGGACAGCCGCCCTGAATCATGAAGCCATTGATGACCCGGTGGAAGATCAGACCGTCATAAAATTTCCTGTTTATGAGGCTGATGAAGTTGTTCACGGAGATGGGTGCCGTTTCGGGATACAGTTCCAGACGGATGATACCTCCGTCTTCCATAGTGATGGTTACAATCGGATTTTTTGCCATAATAAGATGTCCTTTCTGATTGAAATGGTATATAATAGAATCCAAAGAAGGATTCTATTATCAAACAACTATAATAGAATCTAAGGAAAGATTCTATTATCAAAGCGCTTAATAGAAATCACCTACAATAGGTAATTGTAACTGAAAAGTGCGTTATCGTAAAGAGAAAAGTGTGAAAAGATTTTCTAAACTGCGCCGGCATGACGGGGAGTTGGGAATATGATTTATCTTAAGAAAGTAGAACTGGAGACGGAAGGACAGCAGGGCATCCTGTACCTGACAGACGACGTACAGACAGCCTGCAGCCTGCAGGCGGCAGGGGAGGCGGTGCTGGTCTTCCTCCATCCGGGGAACCGGGATCAGGATTTTTCCCGCTTCCTCTTCGCCGTGGAAGACCCGGAGGACCTGGAGCCGGAATATATAGAGCGGGTCTACCGCAGGCTCAAAGGCCTGCCCTGGAACATTATGCGGACGGCCAGGTGCCTGATCCGGGAGACCGTTCCGGCAGACGTGGACGCGTTCTACCGGCTCTACAGTCATCCGGCCATCACGGCATATATGGAGGGACTGTACCCGGATGTGGAGGAAGAGAAGCGCTATGTGCAGGAATACATTGAAAAGGTCTACACGTTCTTTGGTTTCGGGGTCTGGACCGTGGTGGAACAGGAGAGCGGCGCAGTCATCGGCAGGGCGGGTGTCTCCTACAGGGAGGGCTTCGAGAATCCGGAGCTGGGCTTTATCATCGGCGTGCCCTGGCAGCGGCAGGGATATGCACAGGAAGTCTGCAGGGCTGTCCTGGCTTATAGCTGGAGCGCTCTGGAATTTGAGCAGATGCAGGCCCTGGTGAAGCCGGGAAACGTCCCCTCCATAAACCTTTGCGAAAAGCTGGGATTTCGCAAAGTCCGGGATGTAACCATTGGAACGAAAATTTATCATCAATTTACCATCCGAAAACCTTACCAAATTTGAGGCTGCGCCGGTGGGCGGACGGCGGGAAAGTAGCAGGGGCTTCTCTGGCATTTGCCAGCGCCCTACAGAATTTTGTACAAATAATACAAGAATCGGGGTGTTTTACAGGGCATTTATCCGTTTTTTTGTGCATTTTGTGGATAGACCACATATTTTGCCCCCGGAAAAATCTGTTGACAGATGAAAAACAGGGTGCTATACTCACACTCGTAAAGCAAAGGCGCTATGGGATGACCGTAGCGCCTTTTGCATTCTGGCTGCCCGGCTGTCCGCATAAGGCGGAAGACGGAAAACCAACGAAAAAGGCGAAAAACAGAACGAACATTTTTCAATGTCAGGCGCAGACCGTGGAATTAAGGCGGTAAACCGACAGATACAGCGATGCAAAGGGGCTTCGTACAAAACGTCAGGGCTCTTTTTGCATCGCTGTTCTGCTTCCGGCAGGAAAAGGCAGCACCGTGAAACATGATATGTAACTCAGGATGCGGTGCCGGTTACAGACGAGTGAGGGCTGGGGGAAGTCGGCGGTTTGGCCATTCTGAGGAAGCGCACTGACAATGGCATGGAAAGGAAGTTTTTTGCCACAAAGAGGAGGAGAGATTATGACAGAAGAGATTTTTGAATCAATGAACAGCATGTTATTCGGTGTCTGGTTCCTCATAGGCGCGGCGCTGGTGTTCTGGATGCAGGCGGGCTTCGCCATGGTGGAGACGGGCTTCACCAGAGCTAAGAACGCAGGCAACATCATCATGAAAAACCTGATGGACTTCTGCATCGGCACCGTGGTGTTCATTCTGATCGGCTTCAGCCTGCTGCTGGGGGAGGATTTTGCAGGGCTCATCGGAAAGCCCGGCTTCGACATCTTCACGGCCTACGAAAGCTTCGACTGGTCCAACTTCGTGTTCAACCTGGTGTTCTGCGCCACCACGGCCACCATCGTGTCAGGCGCCATGGCGGAGCGGACCAAATTCCTTTCCTACTGCATCTATTCCGCAGTGATATCGGCCCTGATCTACCCCATTGAGGCTCACTGGATCTGGGGCGGCGGGTGGCTTTCCCGGATGGGCTTCCACGATTTCGCCGGCTCCTGCGCCATACATATGGTAGGCGGCATCTGCGCCCTCATCGGCGCGAAGCTCTTAGGGCCCCGCATCGGTAAATTCGTGAAAGACAAGGACGGCAAAGTGACCAAAGTAAACGCTTTCCCCGGGCACAGCATCCCTCTGGGAGCCCTGGGCGTGTTCATCCTGTGGCTTGGGTGGTACGGCTTCAACGGTGCGGCGGCCACCAGCGTGGAGCAGCTGGGCTCCATCTTTCTGACCACAACCGTAGCGCCTGCGGTGGCAACGGTGGTATGCATGTTTTTTACCTGGTTAAAATACGGCAAGCCTGATGTGTCCATGTGCCTGAACGCCTCTTTGGCAGGCCTGGTGGCCATCACCGCCCCCTGCGATGTGACGGACGCCCTAGGCGCCACCCTCATCGGCGCTGTGTCAGGAGTGCTGGTGGTGTTCGGCGTGTGGCTTCTTGACTACAAGCTCCGCGTAGACGATCCTGTGGGTGCAGTGGCAGTGCACTGCTTAAACGGCATCTGGGGCACCATCGCAACCGGCCTGTTCGCCACCACAAGCGCTCCCGGCAGCGAGATAAGCGGCCTGTTCTACGGCGGCGGCTTCCGCCAGCTGGGACTGCAGTTCATCGGCGTGTTTAGCGTGGGCGCTTGGGCGGCGGTGACCATCACCATCGCGTTCCTGATCATCAAGGCCACCGTGGGGCTTAGGGTCACGGAGGAAGAGGAGATCGTAGGACTGGATGCCCCGGAGCACGGCCTTGCCTCCGCATACTCCGGCTTCTCTATCATGGACGTGTCCAATTACGGCATGGACGTGAACGAGAACACAGACCTTGGCACGGACAATTACGAAGCGGCCTCCCCGGCCAAGCGGGCAGCCGCGGTACAGGTGGCGGCGGCTCCCGCCGCATCCGCCAGCGGCATGTACAAGGTGGCCATCATCGCCAAGCTGTCCCGGTATGACAAGCTGAAGAAAGCCATGAACGATCTGGGCGTCACCGGCATGACCGTGACCCAGGTCATGGGCTGCGGCATCCAGAAAGGGGCGGGCGAAATGTACCGGGGCGTGGAGATGGACGCCACCCTCTTACCCAAGGTAAAAGTGGAAGTGGTAGTCAGCAAGATCCCTGTGGAAACCGTGGTGGAGGCTGCCAAGAAAGCTCTCTACACCGGACATATCGGGGACGGCAAGATCTTCGTCTACAATGTGGACAGGGTCATCAAGGTCCGCACCGGCGAGGAGGACTTCGCCGCCCTGCAGGATGTGGAATAGGAAAACTCTATAGCTTGAGAAGTCAGGTTTACAAAGAGCCGGGAATCTGATCTGCGGATTCCCGGCTCTGCTTTGCACTGGCATAGAGCACCCTTTGGCGGCGCTGGATTCTCTGTCCGAGTACGAGACCTATACCGGCTTTGACCGGATCGCGGGCGGCAGGTATGCGGATCCCTTGCGTATTCGGCGCCATGTGGTTTATAACCGCGTTTTGTGCTGTCTGGATCTCATGCCTTAGATGGCAAACTATTTCCCGTAAAAGATCTGCGCGATGGGCGAGTCCGGAGACAGGATAACAGTTTTATTTTTCCCGGTCATGGAGGCTTTCACCGCGTCTAAGCTTCTGACGAAAGAGTAGAAATCCTGCTTGGACTCGTCATTGTAAGCCTCGGAGAGGATTCTCATGTACTCCGCCTCGCCCTCGGCGATCATAATCTCTGCGTTCTTCTCCGCCTCGGACAATAGTACGGTGACCTCCTTGTCCGTGGTATTGCGGATGATCTGAGCCTCGGAGCTTCCCTCCGCGGTGTAGGTGGCCGCGATATTATCCCGCTCGGAGATCATGCGCTCATAGACAGCCGCCTTGTTGTCGCCGGGCAGATCCAGCTTCTTGGTCTCAAAGGACAGCAGCTCAATGCCGTACTGGTCCAGGGAACTGCCGATATTGGCCATGATGGCCGCCGACAGCTGGCCGTCCCGGCCGGAGATCACATCGTCCTGGGAGGTGCTGCTGATGACATTCTTGGTGGAGTTGTACACAATGGCATCCAGCCTGCCCTCCGCGTTGGTGATGGAGGAATTCAGGGTCTGGGCGAATTTCTGAGGATCCGAAATGCGCCAGAGAATATAGCTGTCACAGATCATGGTCTTCTTGTCGCTGGTGATGACGTCCGAAGAGGGCAGATCGTAGAGCAGGGTCTGGCGGGGCAGGGTGTCCACGCTCTGGATAAAGGGTATCTTGAAGCTGATGCCAGCCTCCGCCACTACATGGTCGATTTTGCCGAACTGGCGGACCAGACTGTACTCATTTTCTCCGGTGATCACGATGCTGCCTGCACCGGCTACTAAAAGCACGAACAATACGGCGATCAAAAGGACTCTTTTTGCTATTTTCATATAGATTCTCCTATTTCTTGACTAGACTGAATCAGTCTGTATTCTTGGTGTTTGGCTGTGGGACGAACGGTGCCGATGCGGCACTGGTCACGCCCGGGGTTAATCTGCCGGGAGCTCCTCCTCATCATCTGCCGGAGCGGAAGAGCCGCCCTGGCCGGCACTATGGCCGGAAGTCTGCTGTTGCGCATCCTCTTCATCCGCATCCCGGGTCCCTGTGAAAGACTCAATGGGATAGATGGTCTGCATATTCCCGTTGGGACTTTCGATAATGACTTTCAGATCCGGAAGCACATCCTCCATAGCCTCGTAGAACATACGCTGTCTGGTGACTGCCGGGTTCTTGATGTACTCCTGGTACATGGAGTTGAAGCGGGCCACCTGGGCGGTAGCTTCGTTGATACGCTCTGTTTTGCGGGCTTCCGCGTCCTTGATGATGCCGTCCGCCTTGGCCTGTGCGGAGGGGAGCTGTTCATTGCGGTACTTGTTGGCGTTGTTCAGGGCGGTTTCCTTGCCCTGCTTTGCGGTCTCCACTGCCTTGAAAGCTTCCATGACCTCTATGGTGGGCGGCTCGGAGTCCTGTATGGTAATATTTACCAGCTGGATGCCGATGTCCTGTTCCTCCAGCCGCCCCAGGATCATCTCCTTAATGGAGGCCTGAATCTCGTTCTTCCCTGTGGTCAGTACATCGTCCACGGGATAGCTGCCGATGACGGTACGGATGCAGCTCTGGCTGATGTTGCGCAGGATATCCAGGGGCGCCCTGGAGGCATACAGGGCCTTTACCGGATCGCTGTAGCGGTACTCCACATAGAAGTCCACATCGATGAAGTTGAAATCCGACGTGATCATCAGGGATTCATCTTCATCTACTTCCTCGCTTTCCGTATTGTAGCCGATGGCGAAGCCCTGGATGGTGGTGTTTACTTTTCTCACCTGCTGAATGAAAGGGATCTTGAAATGGAGTCCCGGCTCGGATACGGCCTGGGCCTTTCCTAAGGTGATCAGCACCGCCTGTTCCTGCTCCTTAATCTCATAGGTGGAGTTCAGGGCTAAAATTGCCAGAACCAAAACTGCGGCTGCGATGCCGATTATTTTTCCGGAGGGATTTTTCTTCTGAGAGCCGCCGCTCTGCCCGCCGTCCATGGTCTCGAAGCCGTTTCGTCTGTTGCGAAAAGAATCACTGTTCATATGGGGTCCTCCTTGTGAATTCTTGCCATTGCTTTTGTCTGTAGTTGAATTCATGATACTTTATCTATGAGGAAAAATCAACAGGAATACATGCACATTAGAAAAAGGTATCGTGCGAGTCTGTCACTGCGGTCTTTTCTTTTGGAAGAATCTGTGGTATAATGTTGACCCGTAAAGACAATGTGTCACCTTTTAATTCCATGTGGGCTGGAGCGCAGTGTGCTGTTGCGCGCGAAATTATGGTATACTGCGTGTAGAAAATCCAAATCGGGACAGACTGGGATTTAGAGAGAAATTTATTTGTAAACAGGAGGTTTTTATGAAAAAGAAAACGATTGCTTTATTGTGCGCGGCCCTGCTGGCGGTTTCTGCGACAGCCTGCGGCGGCAACGGAAAAGACGGCTCGTCGGACGCGGAATCGTCAACCGGTCAGGAGAGCGGCGGGGAATCTTCCGAGGAGAGCGTTCCCTCAGAGTCCATGGGGACTCCCTCAGAGTCTGTGGAGACTTCCTCGGAGTCTGCGGAGACGCCGTCAGACGGCGCTGGCGCCGAAGGAGACGGGACGGACGGCATCGAAGAGGGCTGGAGCCAGGAGATGGAGCAGCTGAAAGCCGCGGCGGTGGAGGCCGCCGAGGGAGGATACTGGCCGGATATGGCGCTGCAGCCGGACATGCTGGAGATGAGCTTCGGAATCACCGCCGACATGTACGATGACTACATGGCGGAAATGCCCATGATGAGCGCTCATGTAGACACGCTGTTGATTGTCAAGGCAAAAGAGGATAAACTGGAGACAGTCCAGGAGATCGTGGAGGATTACCGGGAAGCAAAGGTCAATGACACTATGCAGTATCCCATGAACCTGGGAAAGATTCAGGCTTCCCAGGTTGAGACCATCGGTAATTATGTGGTGTTTGTTATGCTTGGCGGGGATACCACAGATGTGGAAGAACAGGGCGATGAAGCTGTGGTCAAAACCTGCCAGGAGAGAAACGGCAAGGTAATCGAGGCAATCCGCGGTCAGCTGTAAGCTTCAGACCAGGGAGTGGGACGGCATACAAGGCTTTGCGGTACAAAAAGCGCGCCTATGGGTATAGAGTAGGAGAACACAGGAATGGTTTTCAGCAGCGTAGTATTCCTTTTCCGGTTTTTCCCTTTGTTTTTTCTTCTATATTATCTGGTTCCCGAGAGGATGAAGAATATCGTCCTCTTTTTGGGGAGCCTGATTTTCTATGCCTGGGGGGAACCGGTATATGTGGTGCTGATGCTGTTCTCCACGGTTGTGGACTATGTCCACGGGCGGCTGCTGGAGCGGCTTAGGGGGAAGCGGGCGGCCCGGCTGGTGCTGCTTTCCTCGGTGGTCATCAATCTGGGGCTGTTGTGCTTCTTTAAATACGCGGATTTCCTGATACAGTCCGTGAACGGGGTGCTGGGAACGAGTTTTCCGCTTTTTGAACTGGGCCTGCCCATCGGTATCTCCTTTTATACTTTCCAGACCATGTCCTATACCATCGACGTGTACAGAGGGCAGACAAAGGTACAGAAGAATCTGCTGGACTTCGGCGTATATGTGGCCATGTTCCCCCAGCTCATCGCCGGGCCTATCGTAAAGTACCGGGATGTGGAGGAACGGCTGCATAACCGCCGGATTACCCTTGTGGATGTAAGCCAGGGACTGCAGCGCTTCTGTGTGGGGCTGGCGAAAAAGGTATTGCTGGCCAATAATATCGGGGAGCTCTGGGCTTTCGTCGGCAAAATGAGATTCCAGGAGATGAGCATGCTCACCGCATGGCTGGGGATTGTGGCCTTTGGCTTTCAGATTTATTTCGACTTTTCAGGGTATTCCGATATGGCTATCGGCCTGGGGCGGATGCTGGGCTTCGTGTTCCCGGAGAATTTCAACTATCCCTATATTTCCGCTTCGGTGACGGAGTTCTGGCGCAGATGGCATATCTCCCTGGGCAGCTGGTTTCGGGAATATGTCTACTTTCCCCTGGGAGGCAGCAGGAGAGGGCGGCCCAGACAGCTTCTGAATATTCTGATTGTATGGATGCTCACAGGCATCTGGCACGGGGCGGGCTGGAACTTTCTGCTGTGGGGATTATGGTTCGCCTTTGCCCTGACGCTGGAGAAATTGTTTCTGGGAAAGCTTCTTTCCTGGCTGCCAAAGGGGATCGGCATTGTGTATACGCTGCTTGTGGCTGTGGCAGGGTGGGTGCTGTTCGCCCTGGAAACGCCGGCGCAGATTTGGGGCTATGTAAAGGCCATGACGGGCATGGCTCAGAGCCTGGCGGACAGACAGGGGATTTATCTGGGCAGACAGTATCTGGTTCTGTTCCTGATCGGAGTGATAGCGTGCACGCCCCTGCCCAAAAGGATTGCAAATTACTTTAGAGATTCCAGGACAGGCTTTCATATGGCACTGTACCGTTTCGGCGAGAAATTCATTCCGGCGGCTATGCTGCTGTTGTCGATTGCCGGTATTGTGGATGCGTCCTACAATCCTTTTCTGTATTTCCGCTTTTAGGAGCAGGAGAGGATTGACTGGATAGGTCAAAAGGATATGGCTGCAGATGGATGAAAAGAGAAGCGCTCTATTTACAATTATAATCATTGCGTCGGTGATCGTTGTATTCACGGCGGGAGACCTGATACAGAAAGACCGCCTGTTCTCGGAGACGGAGAACAGGGTGCTGGCTTCCCGGCCGAAGTTTTCCCTGGATGCTCTTCTGTGGGAGGATTATACGGGGAAATATGAGGCGTATCTGACGGACCAGTTCGTCAGCCGGGACAAATGGATCACCATCAAAACTTACATGGATCTGGCCTTACAGGAAAAAGAGGTGGGCGGGGTCTATCTGGGTTCGGACGGATACCTGATAGAGAAGCATCTGCCGTCTGACTATACCAATGTACAGGTGAACAAGAAGATCGCGCTGCTGGAGAAGCTGGTCAGGGACTGGGATGCCGCGGTGATGCTGGTACCTACGGCGGACAATATTCTTACGGACAAGCTGCCCTCTTATGCCCCTTACTATGATGAAACGCTCCTGCTGGATCAGGTGGCTCAGCATGTGGGGGAGCATTATGTGGATGTGTACTCTGTTTTGAAAGAGCATGCCGGAGAGGAGATTTATTACCGCACGGATCATCACTGGACCTCACTGGGCGCTTCGTACGGGTATGACGCCTGGGCGGAATACACCGGAAACGAGGCCGGACAGTATAAGGCTGAGGACATGGAGCCGGTGACGGAGGACTTTCTGGGAACTCTGCATTCGAAAGTGAACCTGAACATTGACGGAGAACGCATCTGTTATTTTCCCAAGACTTTGGAAGAGCCCCTTAAGGTGACCTATGATCTGGAGAAAGAGGCGGACAGCTGCTATGAGAAGTCTTATCTGGACACGAAAAACAAATACGGCTTCTTTTTGGACGATAATCATGCTTTCGTAGAGATTGAGACGGGATATCATAATCATAAGTCTTTGTTCGTGATTAAGGATTCCTATGCCAACTGCTTCGTGCCGCTTCTGATACCGCACTATGAGAAGATTTATGTGCTGGATCCAAGGTATTTCCGGGGCAGGCTGTATGAATTTATGAAGAGCTATGAGCCAAAGAGGGGCATGGATGTGCTGGTATTGTACAACTGTGTCCATTTTATAGAAGAATTCGCATATATAGAGTAGTTTTTTCGAGAAAGAACGGGGAATGGGATGAAAGCAGTCGTTTTTGATATGGATGGTGTTCTTTTCGACACGGAGAGGCTTTGCATGGAGGCCTGGATGGCAGTGGCGGAAAAATGGGGGCTGCCTGAGATGGAAGAGGTTTTTCCCCAGTGTATCGGCCTGAACGCCAACGACAGCAGGCAGGTTGTTATCGGCGCTTACGGGGAGGACTTTGACTACCCGCTCTTTCGAAAAGAGACAGCCGCCTGGTTCGCAGACTATGTGGACAGGAACGGGCTGCCGGTGAAGCCCGGGGTGCGGGAGATTCTGGAGTGGCTGAAAGAATCCCGCTACATAGTGGGGCTGGCCTCTTCCACGAAAGAAGCGTCTGTCAGGAGTCACTTGGAGATGACAGGACTCTCGGATTATTTCTCCGTACTGACCACGGGTGATATGGTGGAGCATTCCAAGCCCAGGCCGGATATCTATCTGCTGGCATGCGAGAGGCTGGGAGTGGAGCCCGGACAGGCATATGCCATTGAGGACTCCCCCAACGGCATCCGGGCCGCCCATGCAGCCGGACTGTGCCCCGTTATGGTGCCGGACATGGTGGAGCCTGACGGAGAGATACTGCGGCTGTGCCGCATAGTTTTGAGAGATCTTGTTCAGGTGCTGGATTTCCTGAAGCAGGTATAGAAACGCAAACTTTCGCTGATGTCTGAACGGTTACATAAAACAGCTGCCGGAGAATCGGAATAAAACAGTCTCTGCCCGGACAGAGACAGAACTGGAATACGAAAATGGCAAATCTTGGAATTCCCCGCAACACCATAGAGGTGCTGCAGAGACATAACTTTACGTTTCAGAAAAAATATGGTCAGAATTTCCTTATCGACCCCAATGTGCTGGAGCGGGTCATAGGCGCGGCAGAGGTGTCGAAAGAGGACTGCGTACTGGAAATCGGCCCCGGCATCGGCACCATGACCCAGCTTCTGGCGGAGCGGGCGGGAAAGGTGTTCGCGGTGGAGATTGACAGGAACCTGATCCCCATTCTGGAGGAGACTCTCTCCCCTTACTCCAATGTGACGCTCATAAATGAAGATATCCTGAAGCTGGACATAAAGGAGCTGACCGGCGAATGGGGCGGGGGACGCCCCGTGAAAGTGGTGGCAAATCTCCCATATTATATCACAACGCCCATTGTCATGGGACTGTTGGAAAGCGGCTCCCCCCTGCAGAGCATTACGGTTATGGTGCAGAAAGAGGTGGCGGAGCGCATGCAGGCCGGCCCCGGCACCAAGGAGTACGGAGCTCTTTCATTGGCAGTGCAGTACTATGCACAGCCCCAGGTGGTGGCTAATGTACCGCCCAATTGTTTTATTCCCAGACCGGGTGTGGGAAGCGCCGTGATCCGCCTGACAAAGTATAGGACACCGCCTGTAGAGGCTGCCGATGAGCGGAAGCTGTTCGCCCTGATCCGCGCTGCTTTCAACCAGCGCCGCAAGACGCTGGCCAACAGCCTGGGGAACGCGCCCGGGCTTAAGGTGACCAGGGAACAGGTTTTCCGGGTTCTGGAGGAAATGGGGCTGCCCGCCATGGTGCGGGGCGAGGCGCTGACCCTGGAACAGTTTGCGGCCCTGAGCAACCGGCTGTAAAATTTGTGAATTTTTTTGACATTAGCACATGGACTATGGTAAACTAAAAAATAATGGCCACGCACAGGTCCTTTGATAGATTGCCATTTGAGATAGGGGCGGGTTACTTTGGATAAATATGAATATAAAGTAAGATCGGAAGAAATAAAATCCCTGATAGGGCAGGGAAATTATGCACAGGCTGCCGAAATCGCGGATACCATAGACTGGCGGCGGGTAAAGAGCGTCATGATGCTCTGCACGGTCAGTGATTTGTACAAGATAAACAGGCGTTATGAGGACGCGAAGAACATGCTGCTGCTGGCCTATGAGAGGAGGCCCGGCGGCAGGACTATCTGCTATTCGCTCTGTGAGCTCTGTATCAAGACAGAAGAGTTCGTGCAGGCTTTGAAATATTTCAAGGAATTCGTGCAGGCGGCGCCAAAGGACAGCGGCCGCTATATTCTGCAGTACAAGCTTTATGAGGCTCAGGAGGTGAGCTTAGAGGAGCGGATCAGTGTACTGGAGGAGCTGAAAAAAAGGGATTACAGGGAGAAATGGGCCTATGAACTGGCCTACCTTTATCATAGGGTGGGATTGGCCACCCGCTGTGTGGAGGAATGCGACGAGCTGATTCTGTGGTTCGGCGAGGGCAAATATGTGGTGAAAGCCATGGAACTGAAGATGCTTCACCAGCCGCTGACAAAAGCCCAGCAGGATGTCTACGACCGCCGCTTTGAAGAAGAGCTGCCGGACGGGGGACAGGAGGAGCAGGAATATTATGAGGACGGGGCAGGAAGAGATTCTGCGGAGCCTCAGGAAGATTATGGCTGGCCCGGGGATGAGAATCCGGAGGAAGAAGGGGACGAGGCTGCTTATACAGGGGAGAGTGTCCCGGTTCAGGAGCCGTCGGAGGAAATGGATATCCAGGTGAAGACCATGGATGTAGGGAAGTACAATACCATTAATCTGCAGGCCGAGCTGGCGGCAGGGCTTCAGGAGGTGTTGGGAGCGGATGGTATGGCTCAGGAGGGCAATGGGGCTGAGGAGAGGCCGCAGGCCCTGGGAGCAGACGCAGCGGCGGATGCCGGTTATCAGAATTTCGGGGCGGAAGAGATAGAGGACTCGGAGGTATTCTTCGGCGCTACCGGAGAGATGGAAGATATCCTGCCGGAACCGGCCCCCGGTGAGGCGGAGGAGCCGGCGGAAGAGACGGATACCGGGGGAGAGCCGGAAAACACGGAGGAACAGGAATACGCGTCTGAGCCGGAAGCCGTGAAAGAGCCGGGATACGTACCGGAGCGGGAGGACGGCATCGCGGGAGAAGACTTCGAACCGGAAGACAAAACGGTCGTGCAGAATCCTGCGCCGGACGGTCAGCCGCCTAAAGAACTGGCGGAGGTGCTCTCCCAGGAGGCTAACGGGCAGATCAGCATTGTGGTGCCCGAAAGCGCCGCCGTCGAGAAGCAGATAACGGGCCAGATGAAGCTGGAGGATATTCTGGCGGAATGGGAGCGGATCAAGAAAGAGAGCGAAGCGAAGTGCCAGGAGGAGGTGCGCAGACATGTGCTGAGCCAGACAGGGCCTATGTTCACGGAATTTGAGGCCAATGTCAGGGACGGCCTGCTGGAACAGCTTGAAAAAGGAGAGAACCCGCAGACAGACGTGCAGGAGTCTGCTTTGCCAACGGAGCCGGCAGAGGAAAGCGCACAGGACGCAGCCCCGGAGCCGCATCCAGAGGATACGCGGGAGGCGGAGCGAACCGAAGCCGCGGGATTGACGGTGCAGGGCGGAGCGGGCGTTCTGGCTGAGGAATCCGCCGGACAGGTCGTTTCCCCGCAGGAGGAAACCGAGACAGGGGAAGAGGCTGCTTACGGGGCAGAGCCTGGCGCGGCGGATGAAATGGAGACTGAGGACTGGCAGGATGCTCCCGGGGATGAATTTGCGGTCGAAGCCGGGTATGGGGAGACCGGGGACGGACCGGAGGACGGATATATAGGGGATACCGGGAACGGAGCGGCGGAATACGCCGAATATATAGAGGAATCCGGGGCGGAAGACGAGCTTGTCTATACAGATGAGGATACGGCCGGAACCGACTATATGCCGGGAGCCGGATATGAGGACGAGGCGGAATACGCTGAGGAACCGGAAGCCGGGTACGGGGGGGAATATGCCGGGGAACCGGATGTCGAGGACGAGGCGGAATACGTCGGAGAATACGAGCCGGATAGTGAGCCCGAATACGACGAAGAGTACGGATACGAAGCGGAGGCCGGCGCCGGGAATGAGCCCGAGTATATGGAAGAGGCCGGTTACGAGGACGAAGCCGCGTATGCCGGAGCGTATGAAACGGACGGGGCGGAACCGGAATATACCGTTACCGAAAACGAATATGAGGAGAAAACCGAAGCCAATTCCGAGTACATAGACGAGGCCGGATACCGGGAGGACGAGCTGACTTTTGCGGAAGACGGCCCGGAGGAAAAGGATATTGTCGAAGAGATAGAGGAGATCCAGGAGCAGGTAGAAGCGGCGGAGAGTCCCCTGGAAAAAGCGGAAAGCGCCAAGAATCGGACGGAAAGTGAAGACAAACAGGACATAGATCGTGACCAGGCAAAAGTCAGAAGCCTGACCCGGGAAGAAAAAGAGCTCTTTGCCCCCTATATTCAGAACAGACGGTCCAGGGAGCAGCTTGTGAAAGCCCTGGACGGCGTCAGCATGGCGGCATATACCGGAAATCTGATCATCACGGGTGAAGAGGGCATGGACACGCTGACGCTGGCTAAGAACATGATGCGGGAGATCCGCATGATCGACAGCAACTTCTCCGGCAAGGTGGCAAAGGTGTCCGGACAGGGACTCAACCACAAGGATGTGGCGAAGACTCTGGAGCAGCTGAACAACGGTGCGCTGATCATCCAGAAAGCATCCGGCATGAACAGCAAGACCGCAGCCATGCTCCACAGACAGCTGCAGCATGAGAGATTCGGCATCATTGTCGTCCTGGAGGATACGGAAAAGGCTATCAAGAAGCTGTTTTTGGGGACGCCGGATCTGTATGGCGACTTTACTGCCAGGGTGGATCTGGAGGCTTTGAGCAATGACACGCTGGTAGCTTTCGGGAGACAGTATGCCAGGGAGAAAGAATATTCCATCGACAATCTGGGAGTGCTGGCGCTGCACACCAGGATCGAAGAACTGCAGACCATCGACCATGTGGTGACGGTAATGGAGGTAAAACAGATCATGGACGAGGCGATGCACCGGGCCTCCAGGAAGACGCTGAGGCATTTCTTCGATATTCTTCTGGCGAGACGATATGACGATGAAGATATGGTGATATTGACAGAGAAAGACTTTGTTGCGTGAAAGGTGGAAAGGGAATGGCGAAGAAGACAGGGGAAAAAACAACGAAAAAAGCAGCTGCAAAAAGAGTGGAAAAGGCAGCAGTAAAAACAGTGGAAAAGGCAGCAGTAAAAACAGTGGAAAAGACGGCGGAGAAAGCGGGGCCGGAAAAGGTCTTTATCTCAGAGGCGGACCAATACCTCTTTTCTAAGGCGACCCATTATGACATTTACAAGAAGCTGGGCGCCCACCTGTCCGAGGAAGACAATGTAAAAGGGGTCTATTTCGGAGTCTGGGCCCCCAATGCTCTCCGGGTGCATGTGATCGGCAGCTTCAACGACTGGAACGAGGAGGCAAACCCCATGGAGAAACTGGGGCCAGTGGGCATCTGGGGGCTGTTCGTCCCAGCGGTACAGACAGGGGAAATGTACAAATTCCTGATCACTGCCCGGGACGGCAGAAAAATCTACAAAGCCGACCCCTTTGCCAACAGCGCCGAATACCGGCCCGGCACAGCGTCGGTGATAACGGATTTAAACGGGTTTCCCTGGCAGGACGCGAAATGGATGGAGGCCCGGGACGGCAGGGATGTGCAAAAGCAGCCCATGGCAATCTACGAATGCCACATCGGTTCCTTTATGAAGCATCCGGACGGCACAGAGGGCTTCTACAATTACCGTGAGTTTGCGGACAGAATCGCGGAATATCTGAAAGAGATGCGCTATACACATGTGGAGCTGATGGGCATATTAGAGCATCCCTTTGACGGCTCCTGGGGGTATCAGGTGACAGGCTACTATGCGCCCACCTCCCGGTACGGCAGCCCCAAGGACTTCATGTACCTGGTGGATAAGCTGCATCAGTTAGGAGTAGGCGTGATCCTGGACTGGGTGCCCGCCCATTTTGCCACGGATGCGTTCGGGCTTGCGGAATTTGACGGACAGTGCATATTTGAGCATCCGGATCCCCGTCTGGGCTCTCATCCGGACTGGGGAACCAAGATCTTCAACTACGGCAAGCCCGAGGTGAAGAATTTCCTGATAGCCAATGTGCTGTTCTGGCTTCGGGAGTTCCATATAGACGGCATCCGGGTAGACGCTGTGGCGTCTATGCTTTACCTGGATTACGGTAAAAAGGACGGCCAGTGGGTGCCCAACAAATACGGCGGCAACCAGAACCTGGAGGCCATTGAGTTCTTCAAGCATCTGAATTCCGTGGTACGGGGAACTTACCCGGGCTTTATCACTATCGCCGAGGAGTCCACCGCATGGCCCAATGTATCCGGGGAAATCGGCGGAGAGGGGCTGGGCTTTACCTTTAAATGGAACATGGGGTGGATGCATGACTTCTGTGAGTACATGAAACTGGATCCTCTGTACCGGAAAGGAAATCACTATGCCCTGACCTTTGCCATGAGCTATAATGAATATGAAAAGTACATATTGCCTCTGTCCCACGACGAGGTGGTACATTTGAAATGTTCCATGGTGAACAAGATGCCGGGCTATAAGAAAGACAAATACGCCAATCTTCGGGTGGGCTATGCCTATATGTTCGGCCACTGCGGCAAAAAGCTCCTGTTCATGGGGCAGGAGTTCGGACAGGAGCGGGAGTGGAGCGAGGAGCGGGAACTGGACTGGTTCCTATTGGCCCAGGAGGAGAACAAAGGCCTGCAGGCATTCGTGAAAGAGCTGCTGAAAATATACCGCAAGTATCCTGCGCTTTATGAGATTGACGACAGTTGGCAGGGCTTTGAATGGATGAACGCGGACGACGCGGAAAACAGCGTGTATTCCTTTGTGCGCAAATCTTCCAAGGGCACACAGAATCTGCTGTTTGTGCTGAACATGACGCCGGTGAAGCGGGAGGGATACAGAGTGGCGGTGCCCTCCGTGTCCACCAGGAAGAAATATAAGCTGCTGCTGAACAGCGACGAAGAGCGGTTCGGGGGCTGGGGCAATGAAATTTCAAAGGAGATTTTGGCGGAAAAGGTTCCCTGTCACAACAAGGAGTATTCCATTGCCGTGGACCTGCCTCCTTACGGCGCGGCCATATTCGTATTTTAAAGTTTGGGCATAAAGGTTTCCGTGAATTTTACCGAAATAAAGGGTAGGTGCAAAGACTGTGCCTGCTCTTTTTTCATTTTTATTGTTTTCAGATTTATTGTTTTCAGACAGGAGATACGACTTTGAAGATAACATTTAGCGAACAGGCAATCAAGGAAGCGGAGCGCAGGCGGGCGGAGAGAAACCGTGCGCAGCGTCAGGAGTCCGCCACGGCAATGGGCCAGACGGCCTTTGCGGATATGTTTGGCAGGCAGCAGGACGGCATACTGGGGGCGGCCGGCGAAAAGGGCAAAAGCCTGATTGAGCTTCAGCAGGAGGCGGAGAATGCCGACGTGGCGCTTCAACGGGACTATATGACAGTCATGTCACATACTTTGTCCGAGGAGGATTACGCCAAGCTGAAAGAAGAGGGTTTTGATCTGGGCGAAATGGATCCGGAGGAAGTTGTGACCATCGTGGACAAGATCAAGGCAGAGCTGGTCCGGGCCGGGAAGAACATCACAGGCTATACGGACGACATGAGCATGGATAAGCTGGCATCTGCTCTGGGCAGCCAGGCGCTGGCTAAGGCCGTGGCGGACAGTTTCCGGGAAGAGGACGTGCCGCTGACTAAGGAGAATCTGTCCGCGGTGTCCCGGGCCTGGGCCATGAATTCGGAGCTTGCGCCCATGGGGGAGGGATCTTACAGCTATCTCATTGACAATGACATGGAGGCGGAGATCTGGAATCTTTACCTGGCACAGAGCAGCGGCGCGGACAGAGGCGGGAGCACGGCGAAGTTCTACGCGGAGGATGTGGAGGGATATTATACCCAGAGCGCGGGCAATGTCCGGACACAGGAGCTCCAGGACCAGATTGACAAAGTCATACGTCAGTCCGGCGAAGAGGTGAATGACAGGAGCCGTAAGAATGCGGCATGGCTTTTGGACAGAGGACTGCCTCTGACCGCAAAGAATTTAAAGAAGCTGGAACAGCTCCAGGAGATTAAACTGCCGGCCGGCGAGGAGCAGTTCGGAAAGGCGGCTGCCGCTGCGGTGGCGGAGGGCAGGGATCCTATCCATGCGGAGCTTGCGGGAGACAGAGAAAATTTATACGAAAAGGCGGCTTTTATTTCGGAGTTTTACCACAGCAGCGAAATCTGGGAGGCCACCGTGGGGGACATCACCGCCAGAAGGCAGCTGGAGGAGGTCCGGCTGCGAATGACCGCGGAAGTGAATGTAAAGCTTTTGCGCAGCGGTTTTTCCATTGACACGGAACCCATGGAGGAGCTGATCAAGGCTCTGAAGCAGGCAGAGTATCAGCTGGCCAACCAGTATTTCCCCAGAGACAATATGGCTGTGGAGAAATATCAAAATTATCAGAGAGCAAGCGATGTGGCCGGGCAGATGCCGGGGCTTCCCGCAGACGTGCTGGGCATGTTCGCGAAAGGGCAGGAAAGCGCTTCTCTGGAGACGATTTATAACGAGGGCAAGGCGCTCCAGGCCAGCTACGAAAAGGCCCAGGAAAGCTATGAGAAGCTGATGACCGTTCCCAGGAGCGATCTGGGCGACAGCATTGACAAAGCCTTTGCCAGCGTGGATCATATATTGAAAGATCTGGGCGTGGAGCTTACCGACGAGAACCGCAGGGCCGTGAGAATCCTGGGCTATAACCAAATGGAGATGACCATGGATAATCTGGAGGCTGTGAGGGATGCGGACAGGAAAGTACAGGGCGTGCTGGAGAAGCTGACGCCTGCGGCTACCCTGAAGATGATTCGGGACGGCTTCAATCCCCTGGAGAAGAGCTTCGGAGAGCTGGAGCATTATTTCAAGACGCTTCCGCCGGAGTATAAGAAAGAAGCGGAGAGCTACAGCAGGTTCCTTTACGGCCTGGAACGCAACAACGAGATCACACCGGAGGAAAGGGAGAGCTATATCGGCATTTACAGGCTGGTGCGCCAGCTGGAGAAAGCCGAGGGCGCCGCGGTGGGAGCTTTGGTGAATGCCCAGACGGAAATCCATTTCTCCAATCTTCTGTCCGCGCTGCAGAGCAATCGTGACAGGCCCATTGATCTTCGCGTGTCGGATGAGACCGGTACCAGGGCCGAGCTGCTGCGCAAGGGGGAGAGTATTTCCTCGCAGATTTCCAGAGCGTTTACAAAGACGGTGAAAGGAATCCGGGAGGCCAACGCTGCCGCGGCGGCTGCCGCGCCCGCGGAACTTCCTCGGCCGGAGGCTCCCGCGCAGGCGTCTGTCACGGTGCCTGCAGAGCAGGCAGGGGAAAGACCGGCTGAAAGACCGGCTGCCGGGAATGAAACATTGCCGGAGAATGCCGCGCCTGAGGCAGTGTCCGAGGCTTTGGTGAAAGCGGCCAACGACGTTCTGACAGAAGTGTCATCCGACGAGACAGCCACAAAAGAATACAACAGAGCCCGGCTGGAGGAGCAGCGCCAGGCAGTGAGCACGGCCGACCAGGAGAGCATTGCCATGCTGCAGAGAGGGGCGCTTCTGTCAAGCGCCGACAATCTCATGGCGGCCCAGGCCTTGAACCACGGAGTGGAGAATCTCTTTGAGATGAGCGACAGGCACAGAGCGCCCAAGAAGAAAGAGCAGTATTCCATGAACGACCTCATGGCCCTGGTGGCAAGCAAGTCCGGCGCAGGCGACGCTGCGGACACAGCAAAGGCAGATTCAGCCAAGGAGGCGCAGGAGAGCACATCCCTGTGGCAGAAGCTGGACAGCATGGAAGAATTTACGCAGGATTACAGCCGCATGGCAGAAACCTCCCTTCAGTCCGTGGAGGAGGCTACCTTTGCGGAGGCAGACAGCAGCGTGGATGTCCGCAATATGCAGCTTAACCATAAGCAGCTTACCGTGGCGGTGGCTTTGGCCCAGAGGGAGGAATACTATCTGCCGCTCTATGTGGGAAATACGCTGACCAGGGTGCATCTGACCCTGGACAAGGGCAAAAACGAAAAAGGGACGGTTACTGTGGGCGTGACTCTTTCGGAGGATGCCCATATGCAGGCCAGACTCTATCTGCAGAACGGAACGGTTCACGGAATGCTGTTTGGAGAAGGCAATGTAGAGCTAATGAAACTGCAGCAGATAGCCGATAATTTTAGAAAGGAAGCAGAGGGCAGCTGGACAGTGGGCAATCTGACCACCATCGCCTCCGAGAACCGGATGCCTGAGCTGATTAAAACAGGAGAGCATACCCCCACGAACAGCGCCGAGCTTTACCGGGTGGCAAAGGTATTCCTGCAATCTGTAGTCCAACAAGGAGAAACCATATGAGAATCAATTACAATGTATCCGCAATGATTACCAACAACAATCTGGCCAACAATGACAGCGCAGTGGCAAAGTCCCTGCAGAGACTTTCTTCGGGCCTGAAGATAAACAATGCCAAGGACAATCCCGCGGGTCTTGCCATGGCAAAGCGCATGAACGCGCAGATTATGGGGCTTTCCATGGCCAACCAGAATGCCAGCGACGGCGTGTCCATCATTGAGACCGCGGACGGCGCCATGTCGGAGATCAGCGAGATGCTTCAGCGCATGAACGAGCTGGCGGTGAAGGCGGCAAACGGCGTGGAATCCGACAGCGACAGAGAAGTGATCCAAAAGGAGGTCAGGCAGCTGACCTCGGAGATTACCAGAATCGCCGAGTCCACGGAGTTCAATGGTCAGAAGCTCTTAAACGGAGAGTTCTCCCTGAAAGGATATGTAGACGGGAATCTGGGGGTGAAAGTGGATTCTTACTCTTCTGAGGTGGCTATCAAGGACTATACGATTCAGCAGCTGACAGTGGATAAGGATCCTGTCACCGAGGAATACAAGGTGACCATGACTCTGCCCAATGACGGAACCAACGGCGGCTTTCCGGAGGATGTGTATGCGGAAATCAAGGACGATATGGTGACCATCAAGGGCGGAAACGGTTTTGAAATGGTGCTGGATCTGACCAGATGCGATCTGGAGAATCAGACAATGCCCTATACGGTTGATGACGGTAAGGGCAATACTCTTTTGAAAATAGATGCCGCGGGAACCGGCGCCATGCGTCTTCAGGTGGGGGCCAATGAGGGACAGGTCATTGAGGTGAATATCCCCAGGATCTCCCTGCGCGCCATGGGGCTGGAGAACTGTATGGTAAAGGAAGAGAACGGCACGGAAGTCTGGACGCTGGATGTGAGTACCGAGGAGAAAGCCACGGAAGCCATTGACCGCATCGACGGCGCCATTCAGTTCATCTCGGATATCCGCGGACAATTAGGCGCTTACCAGAACCGGCTGGAGTCCACCATCAACAGCCTGGACGTTACTTCCGAGAACATGACGGCGGCATATTCCCGTATCATGGACGTGGATATGGCCGAGGAGATGACCAATTATACCACTGCCCAGGTGATGACCCAGGCGGCTACGTCCATGCTGGCCCAGGCCAATGAGCGGCCCTCCCAGGTACTGCAGCTTTTGCAGTGATCCCGGCTCTTGCGGAGGATTTTCGTAAAATAAGGTTGGTTATAAAGGCTGGTTAAATATGAAGAAAGAAGATAAGCAACAATTTACCTTTCGGATCACCCAGGCCAATTCCACACAGCTGGTGGTGATCCTGTATGAGATGCTGCTGTGCTATCTGGAGGATGCGCGGCAGGCGCTTGCCCAAGAGGAAACGGCAGGAGAGGGAGGGCAGGACGACTTCCGGGAAGCCGTCAGAAAGGCCAGGGGCTGCCTGAACGAGCTGATCGGCTCCCTCCACATGGAATATGAGCCGGCGCCGGCGCTGATGCAGCTGTATCTGTTCTGCATCAGACGTCTGGCTTTTGGGGAGCAGCGTCGGAACGCCGGGGTTCTGGGAGAGATCCGGAGCGTGATAGAGCCGCTGCATGATGCTTACGGAAAGCTGGCAGAAAAAAATAACGCCGGTCCCGTGATGCGGAATTCCCAGACAGTCTATGCGGGCCTGACTTACGGCAGGAATACTCTAACTGAGAACATGACTGATCAGGGCGCGAACAGGGGAATGCTCGTATAAGCTGTCCTCTGCGGGCGCTGTCTCCGAAGCGGCCAGGTCCGTCAGGTGCTTGTATCGTTTCTGGAGAGAATTAATTTCATAAATGTAACTGTCGATCATATCCACATCTATGGCATTGTCAAAGCCCGCGTAGGCATCGTTTAAGGCCCTGCGGGTTTTTTCTATGGAATCCTTTAGTGTGACGGGCGTGTAATCTTCTTCTGTCAAATGGTCTGTTCCCATTTTCTGATTAAAATACATTTTCATGGCAGATTTCCTTTCCGATGGATTTATTTCAGGCAGAGGGCGCGGCGGTTATGGTAAAAGTATAGGCCCGGCATATACAGATTATTCCAATTTTGGAAAAAAATATCAGATCCGCATATTTGGAGAAAGAGGACATATTTATATTCCAAAGGGTATGGCGGCCGGGGCCGCCGCGGAGGGTGGATATCTTATGATGGAAAAAATATTGAATTTGATAATGAGAGCGATTTTGGGGACTATAGCGATGTATTTTGTCAATTCGCTGCTGGATTCCCTGGGAATGTCTTTGGGGATAGGCATCAACGCGGCAACGGTATTGACATCCGCGGTTCTAGGATTTCCGGGGCTTCTGGCCCTTTATGGCATTGGGATTTATAAAACTTTGTAAGTATTTTACAAAATTCGACTTTTTTGCCGGGAGCTCTTGAAATCGGACGGCAGAGCGGTTATAATGCAACTATCATTTCAAATCAAGTATTTCAAATGAATTCTACGACTCAGATAATTCCGGAGGCATGTTTCGCCTCGGCGACCAGGTATTACCACAGGGAAAGGGATGATGCAGTTGGCGGCATTATGTGTTTTTTTAGCGGCGGCCTGCGGCTATGACTACAGGCAGAGGAGGATACCGAATTATGTGATCTTAGGGATGACAATTGCAGGAATCGGATGGCGTATGTATGACGAAAGGGCGCCGGGAGCACTCTGGTATCTGGGACAGGCCGTGCTTGTCATGGCTGTGCTGTACCCGTTTTTCAAAACGGGGGGCCTTGGAGCCGGAGACGTAAAGCTCATGGGGGTAACGGCGGGCTATCTGCCCGCGGAGAAGATTCTGGGATTCTTGTTCTGTTCTTTGCTGGTTGCGGCATTGATTTCACTTTTTAAGATTTTGAGAAAGGCCAAAGGCGGAGTCCGCCTTGCCGGGCCTGTGCTTGTCAGCATTCTGCTGTTTCTGGGAGGTGTGTATTGAAAAAGGGGAATGGTAAAGTCATGGCATTGTGCGATACAGAGGAAGAATATGCACAGCTGATGACAGAATTCATGGGAAAAAGAAAGAACATGCCCTGGGAGCTGCATACCTATACGAATGTGGACAAGCTGCTTCAGTCAGAAGAAAAGGGCCTTGCCATGCTGGTGGTGGCGGAGTCCGCCTATCGCCGGGAGCTTGAGGAGCTTTCACCTCAATGTCTGATCGTGCTCAATGAAAGCGGCGTCATGAAATGGGAGGAGGTCTCCTATGTGGACAAATATCAGGAGGCGGAGGAGGTATTCAAACAGCTTTTAGGCGTCTATGCGGAGATTGCGGATGTGCAGCTTCCGTTTTTGCGTACCAACCGCAGGACGGTGTTTATCGGGAATTATTCTCCGGTGCACAGATCCATGCAGACCTCATTTGCCATTACCATGAGTCTGATGCTGGCCCAAAGACACTCCACGCTTTATCTGAACTTTGAGCATTATGCAGGGATTTCCGAGCTTTTGCCAGACATGCAGACTCTGGATATGGCGGATCTTCTCTATTTTCTCAATGCCCAGAAAGACAAGTTCCGGCTGAGGCTGCAGACGATTCTGAAGCATAAGGGCGCGCTGGACTTTGTCCCGCCTATGAGATCAGGGCAGAACCTGATCACGGTGACGGCACAGGAATGGCTGGGACTGATGGAGCGAATCGAAGAACTGGAAGAATACGAATATGTAGTCTTAGACCTGACCGAAAGCATGCAGGGACTGTTTGAAATCCTCAGGATGTGCAGGCAGGTCTATACACTGACTAGGGAGGACAGGATTGCAAAAGGCAAGCTTCTCCAATATGAACAGATTCTGGCGCTGTACGAATACGGCGATGTGCTGGGGAAGACCAAGAGGCTTTCTCTGTCCCATATCCAGAAGCTGCCCGGTGAGCTGGAACAGCTGACAAAAGGGGAGCTGGCGGATTTGGTGAAAGGACTGGTTAAGAGTCTGGAGGAGGGAGGGGACGGCTGAATGGAATACACGGAACTGAAAAAGGAGCTGCGGGGCAAGGTTCAGGAGCGAATGGACTTTGTAAAGGATTTCACGGACGCGGAGGTGGAGGATACCATAGATGAAGTGATCTTACAGCAGGGGCTTACGGCCTGGCCTGTGGCGGTGCGCAGGCGACTGAAACAGGAGCTTTTTGATTCCCTGCGGAGACTGGATATTCTGCAGATCTTCGTGGAGGACAGCTCCGTCACGGAGATTATGATCAACGGAAAGGACCATATCTTTGTGGAGCAGAACGGGAGGCTGCGGGAACTGGATATCAGTTTCGAGTCCACGGAGAAGCTTCAGGATGTAATACAGCAGATTGTGGCAGGCTGCAACCGGGTTGTAAACGAAGCGTCGCCCATTGTGGACGCAAGGCTGGCTGACGGGGCCAGGGTCAATATTGTCATGAATCCCATAGCGCTCAACGGTCCTATCGTCACCATCAGACGTTTTCCCGAGAAGCCCATTACCATGGGGCAGCTGGTCCAAAGCAATTCCGTCTCCCGGGAGGCGGCGGTCTTTCTGGAAAGGCTGGTAAAGGCCAAATACAATATCTTCATCAGCGGTGGAACCGGAAGCGGCAAGACCACCTTTCTCAATGTCCTGTCACACTATATTCCCTCGGAAGAACGGGTCATTACCATTGAAGACAGCGCGGAGCTGCAGCTGCAGGGCCTTCCCAATCTGGTGCGCCTGGAGACCAGGAACAGCAATGTGGAGGGCTGTAACGAAATCACCATTCGGGATTTGATCAAATCGTCTTTGCGGATGCGGCCGGACCGCATTGTGGTGGGCGAGGTGCGCGGAGCCGAGGCCATAGATATGCTGCAATGCCTGAATACGGGGCACGACGGAAGCATGTCAACCGGACATGCCAACAGCGCAAAGGACATGCTGGCCAGGCTGGAGAATATGGTTTTGATGGGGATGGAGCTGCCGCTGGCGGCCATCAGGCAGCAGATCGCCTCGGGACTGGACGTAATCGTTCATCTGGGGAGGCTGCGGGATAAGTCCAGAAAAGTGCTGGAGATCACAGAGGTAATCTGCTGTGAACAAAATGAGATCAAAATGAATCCGCTGTTTCTGTTTGAAGAGACGGGGGAGGATGGCGCAGGCCATGTAGTGGGGAGCCTGTGCCGGAAAGGAGGGCTTCTCCATGAAGAAAAGCTTAAAGCGGCAGGATTATCATGATTATGTCTGGAAAAGGGGGGAGCGGGCAAGGACATTGTTTTTATGCATAGGTGTGACGGGCGTTCTTTCCTATTTTTTTTATCGGAGCTTCCTTGCGCTGCTCCCACTTTCTGTCATAGGGGCGGCGGCTTTCTTTCTGATCAGGAGACAGAAGCTGGAAAAGGCAAAGGAGGCGTTGGCCGGGCAGTTCAGGGAGTGTATTCTGGCAGTGGCCACATCCCTGCAGGCAGGTTATTCCGTGGAGAATGCTTTTCTGGAATGCCGACAGGATATGGCATTGATGTATGGGGAGGAGGCTCCTATCTGCCAGGAACTGAAGCTGATCAAAAGAGGTCTGAATATCAATATTCCGCTGGAGGGGCTTCTGGTGGATATGGCCAGGCGCAGCGGCTGTGAAGAGATCGGGCAGTTTGCCCAGATCTTTGCCCTTGCCAAGAGAAACGGCGGCAATATGGCGCAGATCATCAGAAATTCGGCCGGCCAGATAGGCGGACGCATTGAACTGCGCCAGGAGATACGGATGCTCTTAGGGGGCAAAAAAATGGAGCTGACCATCATGAAGATTATGCCCTTTGGGATATTGCTCTACATTGACATGGGCAATCCGGGATACTTTGACACATTGTATCATAATGTTGTAGGTATTTCCGTTATGACAGGTTGTCTTTTGCTATATCTGGGAGCTTATCTGCTGGGAGAGCACATCATGAAAGGGATTATGGCGGATATGGTATAGGAGGTGAAAAAATGTACTGGATTGCATTGGCGGTATCCGCGGGATATCTGGTATTGCTTATCCTGGCAAGGAAACAAGTGCCGCCGGC
Organism: uncultured Acetatifactor sp.; assembly: GCA_910584235.1. GTDB lineage: Bacteria > Bacillota > Clostridia > Lachnospirales > Lachnospiraceae > Acetatifactor. The sequence continues at coordinate 11,684 of CAJTZD010000025.1, read as the reverse complement.
GGAGACAGCTTCACTTTTAAAGCCTTTTTACAAGATGGCCCTGTATCTGTATAAAAAGCTTGGGAACAGGCTTCCCGGATTGTTTTCCTCACCTCAGGTGGAGAGGGATCTGATCAGTCTTCACCCGGGAGAGGCGAGGGAGTATCTGAAGACCGAATATTATGGGAAAAAGGCGGCAATCTGTCTGGCAGTGTTGTTTTTGGGGACACTGTTTGGGGCAGCGGCTAAATTCAGCGCCATGGGCAGTGTGATTCTGGGCGAAGACGGCTCTGTGGCCAGGGGCAGCTTTCAGGATGGAGCCCGGGAAATCCATATAGAGACGGACTACGGTCAGCAGCAGATGGATTTTCGGATGGAGGTGGAGCCTAGGCTTTTGTCTGAGGAAGAGACAGAAAGGCTTTTTGAGGATTTTATGGAAAGACTGCCGGAGTACATATTGGGATCCAATGAAAGCCTGCAGAATGTGACCTCTGACTTGAAGCTGGATGCGAAGTATGGGGATTTTCCCATATCCGTTCACTGGGAGAGCAGCAATCCGGGGAGGCTCAGCGATTCCGGACAGATATTTTCGCTGGAGGAAGAGGAGGCGGTGACATTATCTTTCAGGCTCACTTACGGAAGCCTGGAGAGAGAGGGAACGCTTTTTGTGATATTGCGTCCCCCGGTCCTTACCCGGGAGGAATTGCTGCACAGGGAGCTGGAGGAGATGCTGCGGAAGTCTCAGGAGGGAAGCTTAGACAGGGACGAATGGACGCTTCCGGATAAAGTGGGGGAGGAGGACATTCACTGGCGGCAGGTGGTGGAGGACAACAGTCTGATTCTGTGGGCGGTGGCTTTGATAACGGCGGTGGCAGTTTTCCCGTTTCTGGACAGGGACCTGCATGGGCAGCTGGAGAAGCGAAAGAAACTTCTGCGCAGGGAGTACCCGGAGATTGTGCATAAACTGGCGCTGTTCGTGGGAGCCGGCATGACCATTCGGGGAGCCTTTCAGAAGATTGCAGGGGACTATGAGGAGAAACGAAAAGAAGGCGGGAGACAATTGCCGGCTTATGAAGAGATGCTTTACACATGCCGGGAGCTGCGGTCCGGAATTTCAGAGGGGCTGGCTTATGAGCACTTGGGGAAAAGAACCGGTTTGCAGGAATATATCCGGCTGGCAGCCCTACTGGCACAGAATCTTAAACGCGGCAGCAGCACACTGCTGGAAAGGCTGCGGGAAGAGGCGGAGAAGTCCGCGCAGGAGCGCCTGCAGGAGAGCAGAAAAATGGGAGAGGAGGCAGGAACAAAGCTTTTGATGCCCATGGTGCTGATGCTGGCGGTGGTAATGGCCATTATCATGATTCCTGCCTTTTCCAATATGTAACTGAGTTCGGCCGTACCACCATACGTTAGTGGTATAGATACTTTTTCAATAATTTATGTTTGGCCGCTGCTGCGGCAGAAAGAGAGGAGACATGAAACAGATGAAAGGAATGAGGGAGTTTATATGGGAAGAGGACGGAATGGGGACAGTGGAGATTATTTTGATCATCGTGGTGCTTGTTGGGCTGGTGATAATCTTTAAAAGTCAGATCACCCAGATCATAAACAGTCTTTTCCAGAAGATTACTTCACAGACAGGCACAGTGTGAGAAGTCGTTTCAGGCGCTTTTCGGGTCCGTGAGCGGACGAGTCCGTGTCGGTTCCGTCAGGGAGAATGCCCAAGAGAGCAGGGATCGCTTGGCGTGGGCATTCTTCCGGGTTGGCGCTATGCCGGGAGGCGCGTGCATTTCGGAGAGGGATGCGGAGCGGCGCCTGGCCGTAAGACCGGCGGGATATAGGTAAGCCGCTTGCAGGGAATGGAGATTAGGATGGAACTTAGAGGATGGATGTGGCGGAAAGAACATGGCAGGGCAATCGGGGAACGGCCGGAGAATGGTTATCTGACAGTAGTGCTGGCGCTGTGCATGGCGGTTATTCTGTCTTTATTTCTGACTTTGATGGATGGGGTGCGCAGGAACGGGGCCAGGCTGGAGGCTGAGTGTGTGACGGACATAGGGCTGCACAGCATTATGGCGGAATATCACAGGGAACTGATGAAACAGTATAATCTGTTTGCCATTGACTCTTCCTATGGAACTGGGGCTTGCGGCAAAGCCAATACGGAGGCGCATTTATTTCAGTATCTTTCCGGCAATTTAAGCTATGATGATATTTTTCTTTCGGACTATCTGTACAGGGATTTTTTGGGGCTTAGCGTGGAGAGCGCGGAACTGACAGCGGTATCTGTCTTGACGGATTACGGCGGGGCGGTGTTTCGCGGCTATGCCGTGGAGGCTGTGAAAGCCGATGTGGGTTTGGGACTTTTGCAGGAACTTCAAAGCTGGGTGCAGAAAGTGGAAGTGAATGGATTGGAAGAGGGAAAGGAAGAAGTCAGGAAACAGGAGCTGGACGGAGAAATCAAGGAATGGGTAGACCAATATGACGGTATGGAAATCGAGGTGGACGAGGATGAGTGGAAAAGGGCAGAAGTTAGAAATCCCACGGACGAACTGGAGGCAACGAAGAGACTGGGGCTTTTGCGGCTGGTGGTGGAGGATGAGACAAGACTGTCCGCAAGTGTCATACATACGGAGAACCTGATTCAAAACAGGATGCGGCAGGGACAGATAAACCATGGCAATATGGCGCAGGTTGGGCTTACGGAGACGGAGCGGCTGACAGAAAAGTTTCTATTTAACGAATATCTCCTGCGGTACATGGGGCGGTTCGGAAAAGAGAGCGAGGAGGATGCGCTGCGATACCAGATCGAATATTTGATAGGGGGCAAGGAGAGCGATGTGGAAAATCTCAAAAGTGTTGTCAACCGTCTGTGCATACTCAGGGAAGCGGCCAATGCCATGTATCTGATGTCAAATGAGACAAAGCGGGGAGAAATCAGACTGGCGGCAGCGGCAGCCTGTACGGTGATCGCGCTGCCGGCTCTGACGCCTTTGTTGGAAAGCGCAATCCTTTTGGCATGGGCCTATGCGGAGAGTGTGTATGATGTGAAATCCCTTCTGGCGGGTGGCAAGGTACCTATTTTTAAAGATGACGGAAGCTGGCATTACAGTCTCTCATCGGCTTTGAGCGGCAGTCTGCAGGATGAGAATGCCGGAGGAGAGGGACTTGCCTATGAGGATTACCTGAGGATTTTTATGATGCTTTCCGGTGTGGATACGCTTACCGCACGCGCCATGGACATGGTGGAGGCTGATATCAGAAAGACCCCCGGCAATGCTGCCTTTCGGCTGGATGGATGCTTTGGAGCCTTGGAAGCCTGCGTTCGGATTGGCAGCAGTTATGGATTTCGGTACCAGATAACAAGACAGAAGAGCTACGAGTAAGGATGAGCGAGGTGAATAGTGATGTCCTCTTTATGGGGTAAAGGCAAACAAATATTAAACAGATTCAGAAAAGGAAAACCTTCTCCGACACATCAGAAACTTTTTTCGGATTCAGCCCGGAATCCGCATACTTCCCAGGATAGGGGCAGATGCCGCCAATCCGTTCGGCCTGACTCTTTAGAGAGGACATCACTATTTGCCTTTCTGCTTGAAAAAGTGAATGCGGGTATGACAGTGGAGGCTTCCATTGTGCTTCCTCTATTCCTCTTTTTCTTTCTGAATCTGGGATGCGCTATAGAGATGATTCGGCTGCATGGAAATCTGCAGCTGGCGCTGTGGCAGACCGGCAGCAAAATAGCCGTGTACGGTTATGCGCTGGACAGTGGAGAACTGCCGGAAAATAGTGACGGCTGGTGGAGGGAACTGGCAGGAACTGTGGTTTCCGCAACCTATGTGAAAGGTCAGGTGATAAACTCCGCGGGAGCGGATTATCTCAATAGCTCTCCCCTTACGAGCGGAGCGTCCGGAATCCAGTTGTGGGAGAGCGAGATATTTGGCGCTGACGATTTGATTGACATTATTGTCACATACTCGGTTTCCCCATGGGGCCGCCTCATCGGATTTCGTCCTTTTCGTATGGCAAATAGATACTACGCGCATATTTGGAATGGATATCAGGTGTCCGGCGCAGGGGAGGCGGGGGAAGCGACACGGATTGTCTATGTCACGGAAAACGGAAGCGTATATCACGGGAGCATGGACTGCACGCATCTGCAGCTTTCAGTACAGGAGGTCCCCTCTCTTGGGATTGAAGACATGCGCAATCAGGGGGGAGGCAGGTATCATCCCTGCTCCAGATGTGCAAATGGAGGTCCCCCATCCACTGTATATATCACCAGGGAGGGAGACCGTTACCATCACAGCAGAGGATGTTCCGGACTGAAAAGGACAGTGACTTCTATGACGATAGAGCAGGCGCAGGAGGCAGGTTTAAGGCCCTGCAGCCGGTGCGGAGGGTGAGGAATATGTGGAGTATTTTGATTGTGACAGGCTGGTTGATCGTCTCCGGAATTATGGACATAAGAACCCGCAGAGTGCCGGTCTGGATATTGGCCTTAGGAGGAGCTCTGGCAGTGTGGGCAGCCTTTAGCCGTCAAAGCGGATGTGTGGAGGCAGTGAAAGGAATGCTGCCGGGCGCCGTGCTTGTGCTGACAGCCTTTGTGACAGGCAAGGCGGGATATGGGGATGGAATTGTATTATGCTGTTTGGGAATGGCGATGGGGTGGGAGAAGAGTATATTGTTATTCGGAATCAGTCTGTTTCTGATTTGCCTGTGCGCCTTGGTTCTGCTGGCCATGCGAAGAGTCGGAAAGAATACAAGCCTTCCGTTTCTTCCTTTTCTGGCAGTGGCGTGGATTATAGTGGCAAGTCTATAGCAGAACAGGATATGTGCGGACGGGAGGGGACAATGAAGAATAGGAACGCTTATTTTACAGTGGAGGCAGCGCTGGTGCTGCCTATAGTGATCGGAGCAATGCTTTTTGTCATATATACCATGTTGTTTCAGTATGACCGATGTCTGCTGGAACAGGACATTGGAGCCATGGCCCTGTGGGGAAGCCTTGTGGAAACTTCGGATACGGAGCAGCTGGAGCAGAAAACCCGGGAGCGGATGGCGGCACTTTACAGAGAGAAATACATGGCCTGGCGAATCACGCGGCTGGATGCTTCTCTGGACGGAAACCGTTTTCGCGTGGAGGGAGCAGGGCAACTGACATTTCCCGTACCGGGATGGAACTTTTGGAACGGGGACAACGTGTGGGGGACTCAGGCCAGCTACGGATACGGCAGGCTCTCGCCGGTGACATTTATCCGGCTGTGCCACAGATTCCGGGAAGAGACAGGGAGGTAGGGACAGAATGCTGAATGTGGAATATGTGCGAAGCCTGAACTGTAATTATGAAAGAATCCTTTTGGATAAATTACCGGAGGAGAAAAGATATCAATACAGTATACTGGGGAGATGTCAGCTAAAAGGTCTGCTCCCATGTAATCTGCGCTATATAGACGGACAGGCCTATCTTTACTATGATATATCCTCCAGGCAGAATGTGGCTCTTTTGTACGCAAACCGCTGTATTACCAGAGAGTGGGTGCGGGATTTCCTGTGGAGCCTTAGGCATATCCGGCAGGAGTTAAGCCGTTTTCTGTTAGACGCAGGCAATATTATCTGGTATCCCGAACAGATCTTCCAGGAACTGGAGAATAATGTTTTCTCGTTTCTTTATATTCCCTATTATGAGGGAGAGTCGGGATTTATGAAGCTGATGGAATTCTGGGTGGAACATATTGACTATAATGACGAGGTATTGGTAGACTGTGTTTACCGCATGTATGAGAGAGTGGAGAGAAACGGGGAGATTTATCTGCAGACTCAGATTTTTGAGGACGCGGAATGCCTGGAAGACGCCAAGCTTCCGGAATTGGCATTTACCGTGGTGGAAGAGGCCGGAGCGGACGAGACGGAAGAAAATGGAGCGTCCTCCATTCTCACCGTTCATGGCGAGGAGGAAAAGATTCTGACACAGGAAAAGGAGGTAAAATCCGGCAGAAAGGGGATCAGGGGTATCCTGGAGGGAAAGCGCAGCCGCGGCCAGAAAATGAGAGAGGACTACCGGCAGTCCATGCAGCGGGAGATGGCCGGCTATGAGCATGCAGTGGCGGAAAAAGTCAACTATGAAAGCACATACGGACAGACGGTATTTTTTGAGGACAAGACCGGGACGTCAAAGCAGCCCCACAGACTGCTCACACCGGAGGGAAAACTTTTCTTAAGCCTGGAACAGCCCAGTCTCACCATAGGAAAGAAAAAAGGGGAAGTGGATCTGGTACTGCAGGACGCATCAGTCAGCAGAATGCATGCCCGTCTTACAAAAGAAGATGAGAATATTTATCTGGAAGATTTGAACTCCACTAACGGAACTTTCCAGAACAACAGGCGGATGCATCCCTATGAGAAGAAAAAACTGGAGGAAGGGGATGAGATAAAATTCGGGAAAGTGGTTTTTATTTTTCGTTAAGGCAATACTGATTGAAAAGTGTGTGAAATTATGCTAGAATCAATAGGACAGATAAGAGATACTCAGGAGGAAAAAGTCCTTGCGGTCATTAAAATCTCAGCCTGTTGTAAGCGCGGCTTTGGTGGCGGTCAATGCAGTTGTCTTTGTTCTGTGTGAGTTTACCGGCGAGCTGCTCTACAACGCAGGGAAACTGGATATTATCAGCGTATTGGTACGTGGAGAATATGGCAGAATTTTGTGGTCAATGTTTCTCCACAGCGGCATTGACCATTTATTCAATAATATGCTGATTCTATTTTTCCTGGGCTCCATGATTGAAAAGGAAGTCGGACATATCAGGTATGCGGTGCTGTATTTTCTTTCAGGTATTGGAGGGAATCTGCTGTCTCTTCTATCCAGGGCGCTTCACGCTGATCTGTCCGCCTCACTGGGGGCCAGCGGAGCAGTGTTCGGACTTGACGGGGTTCTGCTTGCAATGGTATTGTTTTCAGGCAGAAAGATGGAGAATGTGACGCCGGTGAGAGTACTGCTGATGATTGTATACTCTCTCTACAGCGGTTACACAGGCCGCAACATTGACAATGCAGCTCATGTGGGAGGACTGCTTACCGGTTTTGGGGCAGCCTGCATTATGTGTATTTTCATGCGCCGGAGACGGCAGACTGATAATTAATTTGCTGTATCGGGATTATATCGAAAATGGATAGCGAGGTGTGGTTTTGAATATTAATATTTATTACGGGGGCAGAGGTATTATAGATGATCCGACGCTGTTCGTCATCAACAAAATGCAGGAAATTTTAGAAGAGCTTCGGGTCAATGTGGCACGTTACAACCTGTATGAAAGCAAGAATGCCATCCCCACCCTTCCGCAGACTTTGAAAAATGCGGACGGCATTATTCTTGCCACTACCGTGGAATGGTATGGCATCGGCGGATATATGCAGCAGTTTCTGGATGCGTGCTGGCTCTTTGGCGACAAAGAGAAGATAGCGGAGATTTATATGTGTCCGGTTGTTATGTCCACTACCTATGGAGAACGTGAGGCAAAGCTGAATCTGTCTACCGCATGGGAGATTCTGGGCGGTCTGCCCTGCAGCGGTATCTGCGGATATATAGAAAATACGGTCACCCTGGAGATGAACGAACAGTATATTAGAATTATTGAAAAGAAAGCGGAAAATATGTACCGCTCCATCAATCAGCATATAGCCTGTTTTCCGGCCAGCAATCAGGCGGTAAAGCAGAAAATTGCTGTGCCCAAGAGCAATAATCTGACACCCCAGGAGACGGAGCAGCTGTCCCAATATGTGTCGGATGACAGCTATGTGCAGCGCCAGAAGCAGGATATTCGGGAATTGACCAGCCTGTTTCAGGATATGCTGGACGAAGAGGAAATGGACAATGAAGAGGAATATCTGGCTGCATTTAAGAAAGTCTTCAAGCCCCAGACAGGTTTCCGGGCAGAATATTCTTTTGCGATAGACGAAAAAAAGAAGAAGCTGACGATCTCGGTTGACGACTCTCTGCTGGAATGCGCCTATGGTGTCTGCGAGAGGCCGGATGTGGAGATGCAGCTGGGGAAAGCGACTATGGAAGACATTGTAAATGGACGGATGACTTTCCAGAGAGCCTTTATGTCCGGCGCAATGAAAGCAAAGGGAGATTTCAAGCTTTTAAGATCACTTGACCAATTGTTTGACTTTGAAGAGAAATCATAGAGAATGAATGTGAAATAAAGCACAGGGAAGAGGAGATGGGAAGCATGAGAAAAGACGACTGCATTTTCTGCAAGATTGCAAATGGAGAGATTCCGTCAAAAACCTTATATGAGGACCCGGAATTTAGAGTGATTCTGGATTTGGGGCCGGCCACAAAAGGGCATGCTTTGATTTTGCCAAAAGAACATGCCGGGGATTTATATGAGCTTCCGGAAGAGAGTGCCGCCAAGGCAATGACGCTGGCCCAAAAAATAGGAAAGACAATGGTACAGAAGCTGCACTGTGACGGACTGAATCTGGTACAGAATAATGGAGAGGCGGCGGGACAGACAGTCCGCCATTTCCATCTTCACCTGATCCCGAGATATGTAAATGACGGACAGAGTATCAACTGGAAGCCGGGGAAGCCAAGCGATGAGGAACTGGAAGCCATAAGGAAGACAATAGTCCAGTAAGCAGATCTGAAAACAGAAATGTTGCAGGGATAAGGAGCAGACATGAGAGCAGTAGACGTATCCAGGATTACTGAAGCAATCAAGGAAATGTGCGTTGATGCGAATCACTTTCTTTCGGAGGATATGAAATGTGCCATGCAGACAGCGGCTGAGGGGGAAAAATCCGCGCTTGGCAGGCAGATATTGAAGCAACTGCAGGAAAATATGCGCATAGCGGGAGAGGACATGATCCCCATATGCCAGGATACAGGTATGACCGTTGTCTTTATCGAGGTAGGGCAGGATGTTCATTTTGAGGGAGGATTACTGGAAGATGCCGTCAACGAAGGCGTTCGGCAGGGCTATGAGAAAGGATATCTTCGTAAATCAGTAGTAAAGGATCCCATTGAGAGAGTGAATACCGGAGATAATACCCCTGCTGTCATACATTATTGCATAGTGCCGGGAGACGGCGTGAAAATTACAGTTGCGCCCAAGGGCTTTGGCAGTGAGAACATGAGTCGTATCTTTATGCTCAAACCCTCGGACGGAATCGAGGGAGTGAAAGAGGCTGTGCTGACTGCGGTTGAAGAGGCGGGGCCGAATGCTTGTCCGCCTATGGTGGTGGGCGTTGGCATAGGGGGCACTTTTGAGAAATGTGCGCTTATGGCAAAGCATGCCCTGTTCCGTCCGGTAAATGTGCGGTCAAAGATACCATATATATGCAGGCTGGAGGAAGAGCTGCTGGAGAGAATCAACTGTCTGGGCATCGGCCCGGGAGGACTTGGCGGAACAATTACGGCGCTGGGGGTCAATATTGATACCTACCCTACTCATATTGCAGGGCTTCCCGTGGCTGTGAATATCTGCTGTCATGTTAACCGCCATGCAGTTAGAGTAATATAAAGGGGAATGAAAAATGGAAAGACATATCACGGTACCGCTGTCTGGCGAAACAGCGGCCTCTCTTCAGGCGGGGGACTATGTATATTTGACGGGGACAATCTACACTGCCAGAGACGCCGCCCATAAGAGAATGTACGAAGCGCTGGAGCGGGGAGAGCAGCTGCCGCTGGACGTGAAAGACAATGTAATTTATTATATGGGCCCCTCGCCTGCCAGAGAGGGGAGGCCTATTGGCTCTGCAGGACCGACGACGGCAAGCCGTATGGACAAATATGCTCCGGGGCTTTTGGACTTGGGTCTGAGGGGAATGATAGGCAAAGGAAAACGGCGCCAGACCGTAAAGGATGCCATTATGCGCAATGCCGCGGTGTACTTTGCAGCGGTGGGAGGCGCCGGAGCACTGCTTTCCCGCGCTATCGTTGCCTCGGAAGTAATAGCCTATGAAGATCTGGGCACAGAGGCTATACGAAAGCTGGAGGTCAAAGACTTTCCGGTTATTGTCGTAATGGATGCGGCGGGAAATGACTTATATGAAACGGCTGCCCGCGAATATCGGAGAGAGTATCCGAATCCGGATAAGAAATAGCTGCGGAAGCCGTTCGGATCCAGACATTCCGCTCCCAGATAAGCGTTACCTATTTTAGAAATGCAGAAACATACTGAAACATTGAAACACATTGAAACATATTTCAGAAACATTTAAAAAAGTAATTGACAAAAATAGTCCTTTTATGTATAATAACACTTGCGTCACACCACAGTGACTGGAAAACAGCATATTGGCAGCGCATAAGTTCGGATTACGGAGAAATACTCAAGAGGCCGAAGAGGCGCCCCTGCTAAGGGTGTAGGTCGGGCAACCGGCGCGAGGGTTCAAATCCCTCTTTCTCCGCTCCGCTGTCGATGTGATGGGTGCAGAAGTGTTGGAGATTCAATGCTTCTGTTTTCTTTTCCACTGGCAGGCAGGAAAATTTGTCGAAAAAAATGTTGACAAATCTTGGCGGGTGTGCTAAGATGTAAAGCACTGCAAAGTTTGAATTAAGAACTAAAATAAAAAAAGAAAATTTTGCAAAAAAAGCAGTTGACAAAAGCGGAAAGCTATGATATCCTATCAAAGTTGCCGCTGATGAAGACGGCAGGGCACCTTGACAAATGAACAGCAATGCAACCCTGAAGATTCCAAAAACAAAAGGCGAGGGAAACCGAGCTGGAAAGCCGGAGACGGCAGAGGAAATTCAGAGAGAAAAAAGAGTTTAACACGACCTAGAACAAACCTAAATGAAGCAGAGGATAGACGAGGAAGCCGGAGAGAGACCGGCAGCCAAGCGCAGACTGTGGAAATGGGAGAGAACAAGCATGACCAAACATGAGAGTTCGATCCTGGCTCAGGATGAACGCTGGCGGCGTGCCTAACACATGCAAGTCGAACGGGGACAGACGGAAACCTAGTGAAGTCTGTCCGAGTGGCGGACGGGTGAGTAACGCGTGGATAACCTGCCGCATGCAGGGGGATACCGGCTGGAAACAGCCGCTAATACCGCATAAGCGCACGGTGCCGCATGGCAGAGTGCGAAAAGGAGAAATCCGGCAAGCGATGGATCCGCGTCCGATTAGCCAGTTGGCGGGGTAAGGGCCCACCAAAGCGACGATCGGTAGCCGGCCTGAGAGGGCGGACGGCCACATTGGGACTGAGACACGGCCCAGACTCCTACGGGAGGCAGCAGTGGGGGATATTGCACAATGGGGGAAACCCTGATGCAGCGACGCCGCGTGGGTGAAGAAGTATTTCGGTATGTAAAGCCCTATCAGCAGGGAAGAAAGAAGACGGTACCTGACTAAGAAGCCCCGGCTAACTACGTGCCAGCAGCCGCGGTAATACGTAGGGGGCGAGCGTTATCCGGATTCACTGGGTGTAAAGGGAGCGTAGACGGCCGTGCAAGCCAGGAGTGAAAGCCCGGGGCCCAACCCCGGGACTGCTCTTGGAACTGTGCGGCTGGAGTGCGGGAGGGGCAGGCGGAATTCCTGGTGTAGCGGTGAAATGCGTAGATATCAGGAGGAACACCGGCGGCGAAGGCGGCCTGCTGGACCGCGACTGACGTTGAGGCTCGAAAGCGTGGGGAGCGAACAGGATTAGATACCCTGGTAGTCCACGCCGTAAACGATGACTACTAGGTGTCG
>CAJTZD010000024.1 GCA_910584235.1 uncultured Acetatifactor sp. | reverse complement strand
GGCCCGTACCTGACCATACAACTTTTTCTTCCTATATTTCGGAATAAATACAATAAGAAAAAGCTGTCCCTTAATATAAGATGGATGTTTTGCCCAAACGTTTCAAGCCGGCCGCTGTTATCTACTTCTGTTATACCCGTTTCATCGTTAGTCCTTAGATAAATCACATTATGCTGGGGCATATCTCCCAGTAAAAGCGGGGAGTGCGTGGAAAGAACAATCTGAATCTCCTTACAACATTCCGGTGGATATATTTCCTGCAGAAAAGCTGTTACCACGGAAATAAACTGCCTTTGCCAGTCAGGATGATAAGTCAGGTCTGCTTCATCCATAATAAGAATAATAGAATCACACACAATTCTATGCCCTGCCTTGTCAAAATTATAAATTTTGCACTCACCATTCTTTTCATTGGCAAAGTCCCTTTCAAAGATATAATAAAATGATGTAAAAAGTCTGAGCAGATTGTTCTCTCCACTACTTAGTCCCCAACTAAAATTTAAATAATAATGCGGATTACAGGTGTACCTGTATTTTTGCAGAAACTCGCAAAACCATTCTGCATCCTCTAATGCAACAAAAAATGTTAATGTGGTTATATCACTTCCCAAATAGTCCTGAACTGAAGCTTTCATCTGAAAGTGGCTCAAAAGCGCAGCCCGCTCTCCAAAGATATATTCTATAAATTCCGCATAATATCTTTCCATTTGATGAAGATAACTGTTATTTTCCTGAGACATAGATCGGTATATCTTAATAATTTCATGGACTACCATTGTGAATTCAGCTGCTTCCAGCTCTGGGTTTATTTCAGCTTTCTGTTCCTGTTTTATCAATACACGATTAATCTGGTCTACAAATGCATTTTCCTTCTCTGACATATCCAATAAAATGCTTCTAAGCAGACTTAAAACACAGTTGCATGCAAGACCATACAACAGCACATCTGTAAAGAAGTCTGATTCCTTTATTGTCTCCTTATCTTTTATCTTCTTTTTCCATAATTCTATTTTTCCTGCTGCCCTGGGGAACATGATTGTCTTTTCTCTTGACTCTGCTCTAAACCCTGCTGCCCGAGACTCTCCTGAAAAAAACAGGCCAAAATCTGCCGGCTCCATGGCAACGGACAATTGCTTTGGTACAGGAACCTGATAGCCCTGAGCTTTCAGACGCTTTAGTATTCTGTATTGCCTCTTGTCAAATACATACTTTACTTGTTTATACTGTTCATAAGCAAAAAACACACTGAGCCAGCTTTCCTCATTTCTTTCCTGATAACGTTTTCTGTCTATCTCGTTTCTATAATCAGACAGCATAAGGCCGCAGGTAGAGCAATCATATAAGAATTGATTTCGGATATGCGTATACCTTTTCAGGTTCCAATGACTCTGCGCATATCCTGACCTCCCCCTTCTATAATCTTCTTCGTTTAATGTATTCGTAAGATATATCATTTTTGTTTTCATTATGGCATCAGATGCCCATCCCAATGACAATGCTTCGAATGCGTGTAAAATATATATCGGAATCTCTTTTCCCTTTATCTCCAAACTATCCTTGCCCCTGCCCGGCATATGGAGCGCTGACAAAAGTCCATCATTCTCAATTATCAATATGCTCTTATTGTAATTGAGGATTCTCCCCTGATAGATCTGCTGCAGCAGTTCAATAATACAGTTCAAAATGGTTGATTTTCCGGAACCGTTATCTCCAGCTAAGGTAGAGACATTATAGATATTGTGCCCCCAAAATCCCTGGGGCAATGCAAATTCCATATCTGATACGAGAAGTCTATTGTTCTTATATGTTATAAAATAATCTTTTCCCAAATTGACTTCAAAATGCTTAAAGCCTCTATATAATGTATTGTTTCCCTTATTATCATAGAATTCCATATATACATACAGTAATTTCAAGAAATATCCCCCCGTATTTAATCTTGTCCGTATAATTTTTCATTTGCCTTCCGCTCATTCCATCTTTCCCCAAACCTTCTCCCGCAAGCTAATCTTCCCATCCTCAAAATCTGCCGTCTTCATTGCATATAAATGGTTCAATGCTTCTACCACTTTTTCACGGTTGGCTACAATTCCACCTTTCGCACTGCACCAGTCCTGTAATTCGCCAATAAATTTCTCCTCTTCCATCCCGAAATGGTATGCATCTTTCATGTGGAGCAGATAAACAGCATACGCCTCAATCCCGTTTAGTTTCTGTTCTGTGGCATTCCCAATGAATATTACGGAAATGATAAGGAGCTGGATATAACTGAAAATGCTTTCCGGCCTGCTGACAGATGTTACATATCCAATCCCTGCCACTATCGCCTTTTTCAAGTCTAGCCTGGCATTGCCCAGCTTGTAGGATACCGGATTCCTGCCCAGAAAAACCATCCCTTTCAGTTCATCATCCGGCAAAAACTCAATAAACTGCTCTACAATGCTCTTTCCAACCGTAGCATCTTCCCCGCAATCTTCTGCATATTTTTGGAGCCTCTCATTCAGTTCCGTGTCATATTTCAGTGCCTGCTGTCTGTCCATCGTTCTCTTCCTCCATCCTCTTTTTCATCTGCTCCCGCTGTATTGTGCGGAGTATCTTCTGCAGCTTCCCTCTTTCCATTTTCAGGATAGTCTGTACCTTGTATTCTTTATATACTACATTGAACCCCCGGTACAGATAATTGCCCTCCCTTGTATCCAGCTCATATTCCTCCCGATCCACGATACGGAACAGCCATCCTTTTCGTTTTTTCAGGGTTGGATGTGTGCTGTTATAAAGGTAAGTCTTATACAGAATCCGATCCGTATAGTAAATCAGGTCAAAAAAGTCCATATACATCATCGGCGCAAGATATGTGTACGGTTCCAGCACGATGCCCCTGCTCTCTCCTGACATGATAATCTTCAGAACGATATGGTAGGCAATTTCGTCCGCATCAAATTCCTCCCGCTCCGGATGCTCTTCCGTATACTTTCGTCCCATAGCCGCAATATACGCATGGGCTACCTCATGTGCCATGCTGAATGCCAGCACCGTCCAATAACAATCCTCCGCAAGCTGCAGAATCTGTAGGTCGCCCGCAATCATTTCCATCATTGCCCTGACGGCATCTTCCCCCTGCATTTCCCCTAAGATACATACATCATTCATCAGATACAAGACATACCGATAACAGTTGCCATAGACACCTAAATCAGCAAAATCCTTTGACCACTTGAACATGGCAAGGAAAAATGCCATCATTGTTGACTCGAACAGCTCGTCTATATGTACCACAGCAGGTTTTTTTCCATCGTTGTATATATAGCTGTTGACTGTCCGCTGATAGAGGTTGTTCAATTCCACATTTTCAGCCGCATACCCAAATTCTTTTCCAAAGAAATCTTTTACCAGCGCAAGCATGTTCTCCACATTATACCGCTGCATGTTTTCAATCAGCTGCTCACCGATAAAATGCCCCGAGAAATACTGGAGCATCAGCCCCAGTCCTCTCTTTTCATCCTTCAGGGTGCTTCCGCTTGTCTTAAACAACTCATAAAATGTGGGAACCGCATATTTCAGATTGTCCAATTTTAGTCAGCCTCCTTCCTCCCGCCCCCCTTGCTGCAGCAGTGCCGCAAGATGCTTCCTCTGCTCTTCCTCTGAGCCGTCCTATTTCAGCCGGCTCCAGGAACTTGCCATGTATTCGATGGATAAATCCGTCACATATGTTTTTATTTCCGTGCCAGAAACCTCATATCATATCGAATTCCATCCTCCACCCCAGCTGGAAGCTCCCTGCCGCATTCCTCCAACGCCAAAAGGATATCCCTGCGGAGGGATTCGGAAAACGCTGCATACATAAAACGGCTGCCGATGCCCGAGAGAAGCTGATTCCCCTCCTGCTCTGGCATGTCCTTCCGGTACAGCCGAAGCAGAAATGGCAGACGCTCCCAAGAGCTTTCCCCCAACAGGAGCTTTAGCAGATATCTCTTCTGGTGAGCATGCCCCGCTTCCATATATGCCCCGTAAAGCCGCCCTGCCCCAGGATGAATCCCCTTTTTCCGTATGGACAGGAAAGCCGCCTTGGACAGTTCAATCCTTTCATCCAGCAGATAACCCCAGAAAAGCTCCCCGTCCGAGAAATCCTCCTGGCTGCCCAGTGCCAGAATCGTGCATTTCAGGATGCTGCGCTCCGGCCTTGACAGGCATTCCAACAGAGCCGGGACATTCCCTCTCCGGCTGTATTCCGCCAATCCCAGGATGGCGCTCTCCGGCCTCTCGTCCTCCAGATGCTCCAGATAGTACCCACGGATGTCGCACCAGCAATGCCTTTCCAGAATATAGGCCGCATATTCCCTGACACCCCGGCTCTTGTCCAACAGCATCCTGTCCAGACCCGGCCATCCCTTTTTCAGCCGCTCGTAACGGTATTCCACCGCCATCCTGCGAACCTGCGAAGAGGCGTCCCATAGGTAGTGCTCTGCCCGCTCCAGCGTACAGTCCGGATGGGAAAGGATTTCTCGAATCAGGAGCCTTTTCAGGCAGCATGATTTCTCCCTGCCCAGGCAAGATTCCATCTCCTCAAAGTTCCACAAGCCCCCACGCACCACTATTCTGTATAACGCCCTGCGGGCCGCAGGTTCCATGGCGGATATTTCTCCAGGATCCGTATCCCTAAGCGTACAGGAAAGCTTCTTTTCCATCCGTTCCTCCAATGCCTGCATCTGGGACTCATCTCTCCGCTGCCCTGCCCGCAGGCGCTCAAATGCCGGAAGACTTCCCATCAGCTCTTTCACGCTGCAGCCCTCCAGATATTCTTCCAGTACTTCCCCCGCAGCGTCCCTCACCTGTGCCACCCAGTCGTTCATCCGCAGAAAGAGCCAGAACAGCATCCCCTGGTACCCTGCCATTACATATACACATTTTTCCCGGAAATATCCGTTGGGATGGAAAGAACCCAGAACCAACACATACCTATAGGCTTCTTCAGACAGGGTACTTTGTATCCGGCCTGGAGACACAGCTGCCCAGTCTATCGCCCATTCCAGAGAGGTGAATGTCCCAAAACGCTGGCACAGCTTAAGCATCTGCAGGTCTGTCATGGACAACATCTGCTGCCTGACCGCCTCCCCGGCACGCCTTATCAGATTCGTATCCTGCGTGGCAAAGGCGCCGTAGACGAACCGGAGCCCTGCCAAGTCTCCGCCTTCCAGCCTCTCCAGTTCCCTTTCCATGGTTTCTATGTACTTTTTGTGCCTGCTTCTCCTGCTAAATAACATTTTTCTCTCCTGCCCATGCCCCGATATGGCATCTGCATTCTATCAAACAGAACGAACCGGACGCTAATCTAAACGCCAGAACTTCCATTTCCCGTCTGTCAGCCGCTCATTTTTGTCAATCTTCCATCCATTCTCTGTCTGTATGAGCAGACACCGGTACTGGCTGAGAACTGGATCATCGCTTTCGCTGTACACATAAAACTTTTTGCGGGTAACCTGTTCCATGTCAATCACCTGGTAACCCTGACATGGCAGAATGGCGATGCGTTGACTACTGTGCTACCATTGCGCCTGTGCATCCCGGATTTCCCGTCAACACCAGGCCGCTCAGCTTAGGCGTCCCCCTGAACCATTTCAAATCAGCGTCTGATATCCCGCAGTTTTCAAACGACAGATATCGGAGGGAGAATATCCCTGCCAGGACGGACAGCGCACCTTCAGCGAATTCGCAGTCTTTCATTTCTATTGTATCCAATATTCTCACATACTCAGACAAAGGACGGAGATCCTCTGCCCTGAGCCTAACCTTCTCGCATGTTATTCTCTTTAATTTTGCAGGCCATGGAATTTCCAAATCCTCTGCCAGCCCGATTTTCAGATGGCGGATGATTAAACTGCCACCGTTGCAGCTGATAGATGTCTGCCAACCGGGCACTTTCTTTCCCATAATCCATATATTCCTCTAACTTGATTTTAATATCTTCAGAGCTTTATTTCAAGCTTGTTTTATCCTTATTGGCCAAATTGATTTCCTGTCATTATTATGCTATACTTCTGATAGAATTTAGGTACAAATCCATAGTAGGAGACGTACCTATTTCCGCAACATTAAAATAGATTATATGCTTAATATGAATTTATACCTGGAGGAGCCGAGAACCTATGTCACTGGATATGTTGAGTTTTGATGTCTATGAAAAATACCATGACACGATTGAACGCTATATGCAGCTTGTTCCTTGTGAACATGAGGATAAAGTAAATACTGCCACTGTCCACATCATGTACGCCATTCAGGATATAAATCGTCAAATAGAAAAATATAATTCTGGAGAATTGGATATATCGATTTACTATCAAATGATGGTCAAGACGGATTTTCTGATATCTTTTGTTGAGGCCTTATATAATGTTTTTATGCCTGAAATGAAACGAAATGCTATCTGGGCCGGTGACCATTTAGCTATCAGAAAATTTCGCCTGTATAGAAGCCTGACACTGGCACATCCATTAGAGACTACCAGATATGAAGATTTAGGGTTCGGAAGTGACAACAATAAATGGTGTGAAGATGTCCATGTCAAAGGAAAAATAGAGTCCATGTTCTATGAAGAATTGAAAGATGCCGATTTTATTATGGAGGTTATGGAAAAAGGTGAAAGTTTCCCTACAAAAACACCTATTTCAGTGAAAGAAGACATTGTACTTGTTGCGCTGATTGCTTTAAGGCATCTGGAAACCTTTACTGATGAAATTTCCCTGAAAGCGGCCTCTGTAGTAGATGGTTTAAGAAAAATAGAACTTCCTATCAATAAGGTAATGGATATGACAGAGTATATCAATATGCTGCTAATAGAAGTGAAAAAGCGATATCCATATGAAATTGAAGACATCGCATACGAAGATGGAACCACAGCACAGTTCAGCGTTCTGCTTGATGCATCAGAACGCTTGAAGTATTCCTTTCAGGACATGGAACGCGAAAAAAAGTACCTGCCGTATAAAGAAGAAATACGGCAGGCTGTCTACGACTATGCGGAAAGCATACAGAATATGAGTCTGGAAGAAACTGATGCACATGGACAATTACGGAGGGTGCTTTATCCAAATAGCTCTATTTTGAGCGATAAAAGCACGACAGACCAGGCACATTATAGGCATGAAAAAATTACTTTATATTTATCCCACAGTATCTTGCGTTCTGTTGAAAGTGCCAGAGAGAAACTGGAAACGCTTTCCTATGATGGCTGCCGCGGCGTAGGAATATGTACAAGTGCAGAATGGGGAGTGATTCAGCTTTTGACCTTGCAGGACGAATTTACCCCTTACTTTTCCATTGATTTTGATGCGACAGATAAAGAACTGTTCATCCAGTACTGCACTGCCTTGTATTATGCAAACAAGTCAATGTAATGATGTACATTATCAAACCCCGGCCACCAAAAAAACATACCGTAGAACTTCCGTTAAACTATAAGGTATTGGTCACCAGGCTGGCAGATAAACACCCAGAACCCAATCAGAATCTCCAGTGACGGGTTCAGCTTCCTGTGTATGTTGCCGATGGTCTTAATCAGCTGCTGAAGTCCTTTTACGGGCAAATAGGCCGCCTCCACAGGGACAAGTACATAATCTGCCGCCACAAGGGCGTTTATAGTAATCATCCCCAAAGAGGGCATGCAATCAATCAGAATATAGTCGTATTGCTGCCGCATCTCCTGCAGGAACTGGCGCATCACCGTCTCCCGGCTCATGATATTCACAAGTGCAGTCTCCAGTCCGGCCAGTTCAATATTGGCAGGAATAAAGTCGATTCCCTCCTCATGGTGGAGGATGCTTTCCCCCGGCTCAACCTCTTCATCGTTGATGACTTTCTCCAGGATATTCACCAGTGTCACATCCAGCTTGTCCGGTTCAGGAATGCCCAGACTTACAGTAAGGCTGCCCTGGGCATCTGCCTCCACCAGCAAAACCTTTTTCCCTGCTCTTACAAGCCCGATCCCCAGATTTACACAGGTAGTCGTCTTTCCCACTCCGCCTTTCTGATTAGATATGGCGATAACCTTAGAATTTTTTACTGTTTTCTGCTTTTCGGATACTCTGCTCATATGCTTTCCTCCTATGCTACCTTTTTACTTTTTCTACTTCCGCATACATGCGGAAAAACTTCTTTGTACCTTTGTTGGCAAAAGCCTCCGAAACCTGCATGACTTTAATTCTCTCATGCCGTTCCAACAGTTTTTTAAACCATTCCAAATCTCCTCTGGTTCCCTGCATTCTGATTTTAAGCATTCTTCCCCTCCAAGCCTCTGTTCCTCATCAAGATATTTGCATGTTTCTGTGCTGCTCATAATGTAGCCTCCTCATATTAAATTTTTAATGAAAGAAAAGAGAGTGGGAATTTTAAGGAACTGCCATAATTGAGTAAACTTCGCCGAAGATTGTGAATACACAATTTGAAGTGATTTTAGACGATTCCAGGCGGTAAAAGACGGTATTTCCGCTTTCCCTTTCCAGAATACGAAAAAGGCCCTGAAATCCCCCGCAACCACTTGAAGATGTGTGATTACAAGGCTTCCAGAGCCTCATATTTCATGACAATAGATGAAAATCTATTGTATTATTACGTTGTCCTGATCTGAGAACTTCGCCTACATGCCGATCTGTTTTGCGAATTTCCTAGTTTCCGGCCATCTGTTTTGCGAAGTTTTCTTTATTAGAGTTTCGTCTTCTTTCTTGAAATACAGTAAAAATCACCAGTTTCAAGGCTTTTTTAATTTTCAACACACCGCTCAAACATCTCTTTGATGTTGCAGTTACTCAATTTTTCTGAGTAGAAAGCATCAGCTACATGATACCCACCAGGCTTTCATACTCAATCGTTTCCTTATTATTATCATTCTGCAGGAAGTCTCCGACACGCATAGCTTCTTTCGCCTTGATATCATCCAAAACATGGGTATATGAAACTGTTGTATTGTAATTTGCGTGTCCCATGATTTCCTGTACCGTCCTAGGTGTCATACCCTTTTCAAAACATCTGGTTGCAAAAGTATGACGTAACGCATGAGGGTGGATGCGTTCAAATGTTTTCTGTGTTTCCGATCCATACATTGCTTCAATACGGTACATATCGTTTATCTGGCTGGTAATGTACCTCATATCGCTTTCCACACTGTACCGCCCAATCGGTGAACCCATGGATGTCAGAAAAACCAGATTTCCAAACTCCTCCGGCTGCCGCCAGCGGTCACCCAACTCTTCCCGTCTTCTTTTGATTTTCTCCATCTGTCTTTCAAGGATGCTTTTCGTTTCCCCAAAGAACGGAATTTTTCTGACAGAGTTATCTGTCTTTGGTGAAGTCATTCGCAGTGTCTTTTTTCCATTTGCATAGTCATAAGACAGTGTCCTTTTGACATAGATGAATTTCTCGGTAAAATCAATGTCCTCCCATCGAAGTCCACCAATCTCGCCTACCCGCATACCGGTGAGAAGCATGAATTTGTACATTTCCTCATACCAGCTCTTTGTCCGCTCCAGATACTCCAGAAATACCTTCTGCTCTTCTACGGAAAGCACCCTGCGCTCAACTCTCTCGCACTTCGGAACTATGACACCAACTACCGGATTGATATTCATTAATCCATTTGCTATGGCTGCCTCAATACAATTCTGCAAAATTCCTGTTGCTTCCCTGACAGACTTGGTGGAACGCCCTGCTTCCAGCATATCTGCTATCGCTGTTTGAACATGAAGCTGTCTGATATCCGCCAATGGTTTTGTACCTATGCGCACTCCATAATAATTCAGGAATTTCCGTTTATAAGAAGGAGAACCTCCGTTCTTTAACGTTGGCGCCTTATACTTAGAATACCATTCCTCGAACCATTCACTTAAAGTAACTTTTTTGCCGTCCATATCCGGCATCAAATTACTTCTCTTTGCTTCGTCTACAGCTATCGCAAGATTCTTTTTCAGTTCTTTCAGCTTCCAGTCATATAGAACGATAGACTTTCCTTCAACCTGAGCCCTGCCCATATACCTTCCATCCGGTCTTTGGGATAATCCTCTGCCTAACTCCTTGCCTTTTAAGTCCTTTCCCATAATCTCTTCCTTTCGTAGTTGTACATTCTTAACTCCGAAAAGCAACAATTATAGTAGACCTTAAAACAAAATATGGATGCCTTTCACTCATCCTGCAAATCAGAATACTTTCCTTTTCTAAAACTCACATCCGAATAAAAATCACTCATGCCTGAATTCTTCTCAAAAGTTTCCAGGCTCATGATCACCATATCTCCATAACCATTCTTTGTGATAAAAATAGGTTCCTCTGTATTATGGCACAATTCGGATATCATTGTGGTATCTCTCAGTTCTCTGATTGGAATAATCTTAGGCATCTTCCCGTCTCCTTCGTTTTAAGTGTAGCATAATTATGTTGCGTTTTCAAGTCTTTTTTTATGTCCAACGGATTAATTACATTGTCAACTGATATTTTGCGCTTTTTTTCAACTCTTCATCGAATAATTCCTTATGTACAAATACCCTGCGGCCAATACGAACTACATATTTGCAGCATGGATTTGCCAGCATTTCCCTCGCTTTCGTTTTTCCTATTCCAACATAACTACAGAATTCATCAACAGATAATAAATTTTTAGTATATTCCATCGATTCTTCCTTTCAAATAATCTCTTTTTAACGCACATAGACACATGTACAGAGAGAAACTGGGGTGGAAATACTTCTACCCAATTTCTTTCTGTGCATGTGTCCGTTTACTCTTATCAGTATATTTCGTTTGATTTTACATACCTCGTTTTATCTACAGACTACCTTTCCCTACACCAACACCGCATCCTCTGTCTTCAAAATATAGTTTGATTGTTCCATTTTCTCTCCATCATAAAGCCGATTTTTTGTGCCAGAAAACTTCGTACATCATGACACCATTAAGTTCTCTGGCACAAAATAGATACACCACACGGCATGACAAAATCTGATATCTTCATAATATAGATTCAGCATGCATTTTAATTTACTCTCCACCGGTGTGGGACGGAGTATGTGAGACTGGCTGATTAGCCACATGACACCCTGTGGCACCCTTTCCCGCCGCAGTATGCCCTGGGTAAGCACCCGGCTTCCGTAACTTTTTACGGCTAAAGTATCATTATTGTCCGGTAGTTCGTCAGAAAGGCCGCTCATACTTTTCCTTCATCTATTACGATTCCTCGTTTCACCTGCCGACTGTCCTTTCCCTGCACCTATTGTCCTGATTGCAGGCAAGTATTTCATCGCGAAGCTCATTCCTCTGGTTATCCAGATAATCCTTCCTCTGGATGCACCGGACACTCTGTGCCCCCAAAGATACCCATCCATGCTATCAAAGCATTTCAGGGTATCACCATACTGATATGAACTTGTCAAGGTGCATGCCCTGCTTATAATGTCATTTTTAGCAGGTTCTTCTCCGGCTTCTAATTACCAGCCTGCCAAAGGACATCTGATGCCGTTTTTGCAACAGATATCCTTTGGCAGACCGAAAGCGGTCTGTATTGAATCCAAATCAGTGTATTACTGTGCCTATATACTTTGCCATAGCCTCCATAACACAAGTCATAAATATTGCCTGCGTCTCCGTGCTGTTCATCAGAATCTCCTGTGCCTTTGCGATACAGCTTCCTTTAACGGTATCTTCCTCATTCCTTATGACAATCTCCATCCCCAGTGCTGAAACAATCTTCTGATATGTATGAATTCCCGGTTGCCTTCCCCCCGCTTCAATTTTCTTTAGATGGGATTCACTGACTCCGGCGGCTTCTGAAAGTTCCGCCCTGGTCATTCCCTTTGACTCGCGCATTAGCCTGATTGCCTCACCTATATTTGTACCTTGCATATTTATCATGTACCGTACCTCCAAGATGGTGTGTTTATTATAGAAGTCCCGAAATCTTTTTAAAAGGGACTGGTTGTGCCCTTTTTACAAGATTTGGACAGTTCAGAAAATCCCCCCGTATTCATCATTTTTCTCTATCTGATTTCTTTTATATCCGACATGGTTTTTAAGCCATATGTCGAATTCTAATTAATCATGCGATATTTTTCCGCAAAAAAATCCTTTCCGGAAGAACCGCTGTACGCCAGTCCTGCCAGAAAGGAAATAATCAAGCCTAATAACTTCTTTTCCCAATGTTGCGATTTACTACCCCTATACAATATTTCTTCAATCACGGCTATTCCATATTTCTTTTTACTCCGCAACCTTTGATGCAGGCTGCTAATGGCTCATTTCAATCACTGTAGCGAAATCGCCCACCATACCAAAACGTACCTATGAATATTCTTCTATCTGGCATATAATACGGCTTCCGTTCTCTGCAATCCTTCACCGCATACCTGAATACGGATATCTCCATCTTTTTCCGTTGCCTGCACAATGGCAAGCAGTCTGCCATGGTAGGTGGTGTAAGAAGTATCCGAGAATTTCTCCACAGTCTCAGGATTGCCGGAACCCAATGCCAGAAGTTTCCCTGCCCCTTCCACTGTTACTGATAATTTCTGATCCTCCATCATCCATGGTATCCTGTCACCATCCGTAATCTGGATATTGATATAGGCTAAATCCTGACCGTCTGCTCTGATTTCCCTTTCTTCCGGAATAATCGTAATCTGTTTTTCCCCTGATGCCGATACCAAATATTCCCTGGCAATTTCCGCTCCAGCCACATCAAAGCTGATTGCTTCCAACACACCTGGCTGATAAGTGGTTTGAAAACTTGCCCGACACAGTTCCAGCGATTTTCTTCCGAGTGAAACGCCGTCCTGAAACAGCTCAATTTCATTTCCCTTGCTGTATACTTCGATATCTGCCGTCTTTCCTTCACATCCTAGCCATGTCCAGCTGTTTACTGCATCTGTAAGCCGCCAGCGTCCAACCGTATATTCTTCACCTGAATGGTTTACCGGACGAACAGCAATATATGGTTTTTCATACTCGCCAAACACTATGGATGTGTAATATCCTTGGCTTTCTACATATCCAGTCAGGTCAACTGAACCACAACCCGCAGTCAAGCATGGATATTCCTTGGAAAAAGGCGCCTGTGAAGAACCGTAAAACGGAAGTCCGACACCCGCTTCTCCCAGATAATCCCATGCAGTCCACATAAAATCCCCAATCAAATAAGGGCTCTCCAGTACCCTTTTCCAGTTTTCCCCTATTCTGCACGGGAAAGTTTCTGAACTGAGCATGACACGGTCCGGAACCATTTCATGAGTTCCGGCATACCAGCTTTCCCCATAATTATATCCAACTATATCCACATGCTGCAATACATCATGCAGCAGCGCTTCCTGGTTCTGTGCTGTAATTGATGCCATTATCTTAGGCAGAAGCGTAAGCACATTGTTGACATCCTGGCTTCCCACCGTTTTTTCTTCTTTGCTTTCCTCCTGTGCATTCTTCTCCGCCATCTTTTTTGCCATGACAGACAAAAGAACATTGTTGGCAATCGTTGTGGGCCTGCTTTCGTCCAGTTCCTTAAACAATCCGGAGATTGCCTGGCAGATTAACGCCCCATGAGGGAGCCCTGTATCGGTAATCTCATTGCCCACACAGTACATAATCACAGATGCATGGCTGTAATCTTTCCTTACAATCGCCCTCACATCCTTCTGCCATTCCGCATCAAAATACTGGGCATAGTCATGTGACGACTGGGGCAACTTCCACTGGTCAAAAGTTTCCTCAAGCACATACATTCCCAACTCATCACATATCTCTAAAAACACCCTTCCTGTAGGATTATGAGAATAACGGATTGCATTAAAGCCAAGTTCCTTTAGCTTCTTTACCCGACGGTATTCCGCCTTATGATAAGAACATGCACCCAGAGGCCCGTTGTCATGGTGGATGCAGCCTCCCTTTAATTTGACCGTCTTCCCATTTACCTGAAAACCTTTCTCTGCATCCCATGCAAGGGTTCTGATACCGAACTTAATCTCTTCCACGTCCACAGTTTTCCTTTCTTTCACAAGAGAAATCCTCAACACATATAAGTTCGGTTCTTCTGCGCTCCACAGTTTTGCATCCGGAATTTCTATCTCAAAGCTGTCTCCCTGTCCTTCTGCTTTTTTAATGCTTCCATCATAGATTTCACAGATGACTTCAGTCCCCTCTTCTCTTACCGTTTCCGTTTCAACACGGATAACTGCCGGTGAATGGGAAACTGTAGTGACTCTAATACCATCAGGAACAACATATTCTTTTTCCCCTACATACAGATTCACATCCCTGTAGATTCCGCTTCCGGAATACCAGCGCGAATTAGGTGTCTGCGAATTATCTGCGATTACTTTTAACTCGTTATCCCTGCCAATCTTCAATCGGTCAGTCAAATCTACATAAAAATTGGTATACCCATAAACCCAGCCACCAATCTTTTCCCCATTCAAAAAGACTGATGAGTTCATGTATACGCCTTCAAACTCAACCAAAATCTTTTTATTTTCATATTCCGCATCACTATAAATATTCTTTGTATAGACATACTTACCACCCGGATAAAATCCTGACGCATTTCCGTTTTCCAAGTCCGGCACACGTTCTTCTGTCAGCATGGCATCATGGGGAAGATCTACAGCCTTCTTTATCCCTTCTTGCCCATCTTTCCAAAAATACCATCCTCTGTTTAATTTCTGTTTCTCCATAACCCGCTCCTTCCAGACAGCCGTTGTAAAATTTAGATTTCGTTTCTATCATTCGCGCGACTCAATCATACTAACTTTCACCCGATATTCTTTCTTCTCTCCGGGAGATAAGAATTTCAGCATCCCTGTCCTTCTCATCACGTCACGCCCGTCCGGATAACAGTTCCCACATTCCAGCCCAAGCACATAATCGCGCACCCCCATCATCTTCCACTCAACAAACCCGTCCAGTTTTTCCGTATCAAAGCTAATGGTAAGCCCCATGCCAAGCTTTGGCTGATAAATAGATGCCTGCCCTTCGCTGCCGGAAAATTTATGGTAATAACACCTCTCCTGATACCCGACAGTGGGCTTCTCCATATGCATCCAGTTTTCTATATCTTCCGCCGCGTGATCATCCCGCGGTTTTACCTCCACAGACGGAATCCTTACAACACTGTTCTCGTCCAACAGGGGATACCCCATATTCATATGGTATAAGATTTCCACTGGCTCCACCCTGTCCCCTGTATTTTTGATGACATCATATATCTCAAAAGTATTTTCGGACGTAGATACCCTGATCTCCCGTTCCATCCGCAGTTTCCGTCCAAAGATCACTTCATCCTTTAACACCATATGCACCACAAGCATATCGCCCTCTTCCGTCCAATAAACTTGTTCACAAGGCTGGTTAGCAATGGAGCCATGCAGCGGAAGTTCCTCTCCTTCATCGGTACAGGGGGAACCTACTGCCTGCAGACCGCAGGTTGTCAAAAAACCTGCCGTAAAAGACTTCAGCCAGTTCGATCCAATGCAGTCATAGTATGCTGGTGACACATAACCGCAGGGAGACATATAGCTCATATTGATTCCCTTGAAGCGCAGCCTTGCAATATCTCCGGCTCGGTCTGGTGTAACGGCAAGCTCTATACCTTTACCGTTATTTACCTCCAAAATCCGCATACCAGCCCCCTTGCCGCCTACAAGATGATGTTCTTCTACCCCATAAATCTGTGAATCATGCCCTATGTATGGATTCATCTGATTCCTCCTCGTCAATATTTCCCGGCTGCCTATACCAGTGGCCGCACCGCTTGGTACACTTTCTCATATCTTTTATATATTTCCATGTACTTGTCATGCATTTCTCGTCGCGGTTCATAGCTCTCCGTTTTCTCTACCATATGTGCCGCCGCATCGTTTAAATCTTTGAACAGCCCCACAGCAATTCCCGTCAGCATAGCGCTGCCCACGGTTCCCGCATCCACAGTTTTCAAGGAAGTAATCGGAATGTCCAGTACATCTGCTTTCATCTGCATCCACTCTTTGGACCAGGCGCCCCCGCCTGTGGCATGTATCCTGTCAAAGCAGATTCCTGACTGCCACAAAGCCTGCATATTCAGGTACATCTCATATACCACGCCTTCCATACATCCACGATAGATGTCTGCTACCGTAGTCGCCGCCGTCAGTCCTAAAACAGCTCCTTTGGATCCGGTATCCATATACGGCGTTGCTGCCCCCGCAAAATGAGGCAGCACCAGAAGACCGCTTGGTTCTTCTGACGCATAGGCACGCTCCAGAAGTTCATTGACAGAAATTCCCTGCTCCTTTGCCAGCCTTTTCTCTTCTTTCGCCAGCGTATCCGCACACCACTGTATCAATGCGCCGCCTGTATAAGAAAAAGCATATGCCACATATTTTCCCGGAATCACATAAGGGACAACAGAGAAATATCCCTGATACATCACATCAATATCCGGTATTTTGTCATAGACAGGGGTTAGGCATTCCACCGTCCCGGCTCCGTCCACTGCCACAGAAGCGTCAAATGCGCCTGCTCCCACAGCTGCGGAAACCTGGTCATGGCTTACGGAAACTACCTGCGTATCCGGCTTGAGTCCGGTTTCTTTTGCAACAGATGCCAGCAGTTTCCCAGCAATTGTTCCTGTGGGAACCGGTACGGACAGCAGCTTCTCATCAATCCCGGCTGCTTCCAGAATTTCGCTGCTCCAGCACAGCTTCCTGATATCAAAAGCCATCGTTCTTGTTGCCAGAGAATAGTCGATCTGAGCAACCCCTGTCAGCCTGAAAACAACATAGTCTTCCATAAGAAAGATATGCTCTGCTGCTTCCAGAACCTCCGGTTTATTCCTTTTCAGCCACATGATTTTGGATATGCTGTACATCTCATGGGGGCGCAGTCCTGTAATCTCCGCAATCTTCTTTTCCCCCATCTTATGCACCAGTTCAAGGCACTCTTCCCTGCCCCTGGGATCCGTATACAGCATGGCAGGATGCAGCGGCTCCCCAGCCCTGTCTACACATATAAATGTCTCCCCGAAGCTGGTCACCCCAATCCCGCCAATATCGGGATACCGGGATGCCATCTCCATAAACACAGCATAGACACCATCCATCATGGCTGAAATATCAATTTCATGTCCTCCTACTGCCCTCTGTACTGGATAGTCACGGTATGCTTTCCCAAGTAAATGGCCATCCCCGTCAAAAACCGTACACTTACATCCTGTAGTCCCAATGTCCAGTCCTGCAATATACATCCGTTCTCTCCATTCCCATCACTTGCTTACTATCCATCAATCTCCACCCAGTCATATCCAAGATAGGTAGTAAATGCCTCTTTCAATATTTCTTTCATATGCCCCACACCGACAGAGGTATGGTGTTTGAAACCGCCCCTCGCCAGTTTAATCAGCTTATTCTGCAGATCCGGGATTTCACAGACACCGCCGCATCCAAAAAATGCTTCTTCAATCGAATCATCCGTAAACCGTGCTTCACTGGCATATACAATGATTTTTCCATCCTTTGTCTGGCAATTAGAGATGGTGGCAGGAAATGCCTTAATCCTTCCCTCATTGCAGCCCCAGCCGGAACCCGGATCGTTTTTTGCAAACATTTTATGTTCCGTAACCGTCCCTTTTGCTGTCATCAGTCCCTGGGCAACCGGTCCGCAATGGAACAGGATTACCTTGTTTTCCTCATCACCATAGTTATTATTCCAATCCAGAACAGCTGCCGGCTCTTCACTTGCCAGATTCATGGCACGCATGGTAATGGCGGAGCACATATCTATCTCACAGGATGCCACGATTCCCCTGTCATTCAGTTCACTTAACAATACGCAGGGGCATACCCTCATATAGGTTTCCATCTCGTTCCAGCAGCGCAGTGTCAGTGCGTCCAGATGATATTCCTCAATATACTCATCCAAAACTACAGAAACTTTAGCCAGCGTCAGTTTATTAGCCTCCGGTACCTTTGTAAAGTCTGTATAGTCCTCCAAAACTTTTACCTTGGCCATAACAGCCCCGTCATCGTCCGCTTTCTGCCCCACCTTATACATCAGTTCTGACAGGTCAAATGATTCCACGTTGATGCCGTGTTTCTGCAGGGCAATCTCATCAAAGCGGACAGTCTTAAATGCAGTCGTCCTCGCCCCGATGCATCCCACATTGAACCTTTTCATACCGTTTACCACGCGACAGATAGCTGCAAAATCCTTCAGATTCTGTGCAAAGGCCTCCGATAGGGGATGTACCACATGGGGCTTCATCACCGTAAAAGGCACCTGATACTGGGTAAACACATCCGTCACGGAAAACTTTCCACAGTAAGCATCGCGCCTGTGTGCAAAATCCATCTTGCCAATCTCATCAGGATAGGCCTGCATCAGAATCGGAACCCCTGCATCCTGAAGAGCAGTGATTGCCCCGTTTTCATCAGCAAATATCGGCATGGAAAAAATCACACCGTCATAATGTCCTTCATGTTCTTTCAGCCATTTCGCGTAAAGCAGCCCCTCATCCCTGGTCTCCACACCGCCATACCGCGTCAGCCCTGCATCCATCGCGATATAATCATACCCTGCGTCCGTTACCGCTTTGATCATATCTTCCCTTGCTCCATAAATCAGCTCTCCCGGCATGAACCCCCGGTTGCAGAATGCCAATGCAAATGTCATTTTCTTTCCCATTTTCCCTCTCCTTCCTGTCTCAATCCATTAAAGCAAACATTTTCATTGCCGTCTTCACATTTTCTTTCATCGCTGCCCTGGCTGCCTCCACTATGGAAGAAAAGAAAACCGGCTCCCCTGCTTTCAGAGTGCCCAGATATTTTTCCGCAGCCGCCCCGCCGGACTTATCCATGTATGTAAAGTAATTCACCTTGCGCACGCCTGCCTCAATCGCTTTCCTATAATCCTCCCTGCTGACTCCTGAACCGCCATGCATCACTACCGGAATATTCCCTGTCTGATTACGCACGCCCCTCACCACATCAAAATCCAATTTGGGTTCCGTCAGGTAGATGCCATGGGTCGTTCCAAAAGAACATGCCAGTGCATCAATTCCCGTTTCCTTTACGAAAATTCCTGCCTGTACCGGGTCCGTATAAATCTTAGTCTCATCCTCTGCACCGCTCTCATCTCCAGCACCGGATTCCCGCCTTCCCATACTGCCCAGTTCCGCCTCCACTGAAGCTCCTGTTTTTGCTGCCATCTCCACCGCTTTCTTCGTGTTTGACAGATTTTCTTCATAGGGCAGCACGGAGCCATCATACATAATAGCAGTAAATCCTAAGTCAAGAGCCTGTTGCAGATACTCCAGTGTCTCGCCGTGGTCCAAGTGCACGCACACTGGAACAGTCGCTTTTCTGGCTTTTTCCACCATAATCGGTCCAATAACAGAAAGCGGAATCCACGGTTCATGGCATTGGGCGAACTGTATAATGACTGGCAGTTGTAGTTCTTCTGCTGCCTCTATTACTGACAGCAGACTTTCCAAGTTCGGCGTATTAAACGAACCAATGGCAATTTTTCTTTCCTCCGCTATGTTCATGACTCCATTTAGTGTTTCCAGCAAATCAATCTCCACCTTTCTCATTCTTTATGTTTGGAACTACTTTTATTTTGAATATGATTATTGCTCCGCTAATAGATCCCGTCATCTGCTACCTTAAAAGTTCAAGCCCATATGACTCCACATTCCCCTCCACGGCATTGCAGATCCAGTCCGCAATGCTGACGTCTCCTGACAAATCCTTCGTAAAGGAAGTAGACAAAATCGTATGCTGGGTCAAATCCAATTTTTTATTGAACGGATTATATGGCAGCCCATCCCAGATAAAGATTCCCACGCCCGGAATATTTTCCTGCAGTCCAGATACCATGGCCTTTAAGTCCGCTTCAAACAAATCCCCGTTCTCATCTGCCACAGTTCTTTCACCGTCCCTGATATAGGCCTGGTAAGCCGCCAGCTCCCCGTCCCGCACGGAACAGTCAAACAGAATCTTTACCGCATTCCCTCTTTTTTCATGCAGCGCCGTAAGACTGTCCAGCACAATATTATTGCCGGTCAGCCTGCTGCTGATTTCTTCCGGCGCATACCAGTTACCTATGGCACATTCCTGCCACCTGTCATACAGCAATAAGGAACTATCCACAGCAACAGTAATATTTTCAGCCTCAGGAAAATAGTCAATCACATCATCTGCCAGAAGAGAAGCACCAAAGCCTCCCGCACTGAAACCTGTGACCAGCAGGGTATCCGGCTCATCAATATACCGCAAGGCTTCCTCCATAAAAAGCTGGTAATTCCTATACCCATTGTGATATAAAATCCGAGAATTTCCTTCCGTGTCCGTATAAGGAAATTCACCGGTTCCTGTATGAAAATCTCCTGTTCCATAAGGCAGCACAATCATAGTCCAATCCCTGAAAGGATTATCCTGGCCGCTGCTCCCGATACCTCCCTCCGCCAGAGTATCCTGGCTTTTCACGTTTACCGTATACAGGTTTTGGGGATGGGCTGCGGTATATTCATCCAGACACACACCTCCGCCAAAAAAATATACGATTACCTTATCTTCGCTTCCAAGCCGCAGAAGTCCATGCCATTCGCTTCCATCCGATGACTTCGCCTCCATAGGCGTAATCCGATACCATTTCCCAACCTGAGGCTCTCCCTGTAGTTCCGGCATGGTCTTAAAAGCCGTATTCTTCAAGACGACCACTACAAGCAGAGCCAAAACCGCAAACGTCCCCAGAACAATCAATATCCTCTTTTTTCTTTTTTTCATCCCTTTTCTTTCCTTATTGGGCTATCCTGCCTGTTACTCCGCATATCCCCAAAGCATCCACATACGCATTTTCAAGTATTGAAAGCAAGCCTCGCACATTTTTTTCTGTTTCTGCTCCATTTCAGTTAATTCCTTGTCATAGTCCCCTTCCATAAAGCCGTGGGTAGATTCCTCAAAAACTTTCAGTTCCACAGGGACTCCTGCCTCCAAAAGCCTGTCCCTGTAATCGAAGCCCTGCTGGTACAATGCATCCGGCCCGCAAAGGATTAACTCCGTGGCAGACAGACCTTTCAGGGCTTCTACAGAAGCTGTCGCAGGGGACATCACTGTCGAATATCTGTCAACTCCATCCCTGAAAAACACCTCCTCCATCAGCTTTGTGGACTTGGCATCCATACCCGGAAACAGCCCTTCATTAAACACATGGAAATCAAGAAAAGGATAGACTGGAATATTGCTGCATAAAGGAATCCCCTCATCTTTCAGCATAATGGCGGCTCCGGCACAAATGTGCCCGCCCGCACTGTATCCAATCAGGTTAAACCGATCCCTGTCAATCCCATATTCCGCCGTGTTCCCCCCAAAAAAGCGCACCACATCCGCTACTTCCTTCTGGGCATAGGGAAAGGGTTCTGCGTCTACCTTTGTATAATTGATGTTCACAACAAATGCACACAACAGATCCGCCATCTTCTGGCTCTGCTCATCCAGCGCCGAGGCATCGCCTCCAACCCATGCTCCGCCGTGGATATTGAACATCACAGGCATGGGCGTATATTTCTTTACCTCTGGTTTATACAGGATCACTTCCACCGGCTTTCCCTCCGCCCGTGGAACAAAAAACTGTTTTCCCAGCCAAGGCTCCTTTTTCCTGCTCTTTTTCCTCCCCCGCTCCAGCAACTTATGAACGAAAAATAATTTTATCCTATTCAAACCTCTTAACACTCCTTTCCATGCCATTCTGATACACGTCTTTTAATACCTTTCCGGCAGTTCCAACCCATACCACTCAATACCTGTTTGCAGACAATTCCGGCCCATACCACTCAATACTTCTTTTCCAGCAGCTCCAGTCCATAACTTTCCACGGTTCCATAAATACAGTCATATACCCATTGCACCGGGTTCTTGTTTCCACAGAATTTCCGGAAAGCAAATGGCACACTCAAAATCGTATGCTGCATCAGCGCATTCTCCTTGTCTGTAATTTTTTCAAAAATATACACACCAATCCCGGGGATCTCATCCCTCATCCTTTCCACGCTTCTTTTTAATATACTCTGAAATACGTCCCCGTCTTTTCTGTCCGCCACATGGTCAATGCCATATAGGTATGCCTGGAAAGTAGAAAGAGCCGCATCCCTGACTGCGCAGTCAAAAAGAATTTTTACGGATTTTCCCCGTTTCCGGCTAAGTACAACCAGGCTGTCCACTGTGATATTATCCGTTTTCAGCCGGTCACAGATCTCCTTTGGCGCATGCCATCTGTTCACCGCGGCATCACGCCATTTTTCCGATACCATCAGCCCGGCATCCACCGCCACGGCAAGATGTGATGCATGGGGAAAATAATCAAAAACATCATCCGCCAGAAGAGCAGAACCGAATCCTCCCGCACTGCCTCCCGTCACAAGTACGGCATCTGTCTTTTTTGCCTCAATATGCTTAAGGGCCTCTTTCATCATAAGCCGGAAATTTAAACACCCATGATGGTACAGTGTTTTCTTCTCCCCTGTGAGCGCCGTGTACTCCACTTCTCCGCAGCCAATATGGAAATCCCCGGTAGCATAGGGCACCACAATTACCGACCAATTCCGGAAAGGGTTCTTCTTCCCCCGTGACCCTATGCCAAACCTTGCTATGCATCCTGCCATGGCGTACATGCCCTGTGAAAAGGTGTCGCTGTATGCCCCGCCTTCCTTCACTGCGGAATAACCTCTTGCCGCTGTATATTCATCCAGGCTGACTCCACCCCCGAAGAAACAGACAATTACTTTATTCTCGGAGCCTTTCTTCATAAACCCATGCCAGACTGTCCCATCGGCTGAGACTGCTCCCGGCGTATCCACCTCATACCATTTTCCTGTTTCGGCAGCTCCCTCAAGCTTATCATACTGTCCGCCAATCATTCTGTTAAACAATGCATCTATCAGTCTGCCCATGCTCTCCGACCTTTCCTTCCTGCTTTTTGTCTATGCCACCCTGTAAGAGTTTTACTCACGAAATCTGCGCCTCGACTTTCTGTTTTATGATACCATTTGTATCTACCGTATTGCACTAATTAAATCAGTTTATAAGAAGACTTTCTATCCCATTTATGCGTTTTTTACTTTAAATATATGCAAATATGCCCTGTCGGAAATAGAACCCTATTTTCCAACCGTTCTGAAAAAGCCCCTGCAGAGCAATGCAGAGGCTTTTTCTTTTATCCCATTACTACCTTAACCTGTGCCTCCTTACAAGAGGCCAACAACTCTGATGTAATCAAAGCACATCCATTCAAATTAACCGGCTTTTCGTTAAAGAGCAGTGTTTTCACGCCATGCTGGACGTGATCCGGGTTTTCTACCTTGATTGTGAGTTTACAGTTACGGAATATCCTATGAACCGTATATGTCTCCCACTCTGCCGGAATAGATGGATCAATCATAAGTCCCTGGAGCACCGGGCGTACCCCCAGCAGGTACTGGGTCGCCACCACGTCCATCCAGGCAGCGGTTCCTGTCACCTGAGAAACAACACCCCATCCAAATTTTTCATTATCCTTGCCAAGCATGGTTGAGCAGTATGCATAAGGTTCTGCATGATAACGCTCAACGCCGACCTTTTGAATGACATTGTGGGGCAGAATCTGCTTGTAGTAATTCCATGCAAGGTTGCCGCGCCCCAACAGAGCCTCCGCCATAATCGCCCAACAGTTGGCCTGGCAGAACACACCGCCGTTTTCAGAATAACCCGCTGGAAGACCGTTGACCATAGCCGATTCCTTTGCCGGCCACCCGGGATAACCAGGTGTATTCAGCAGCAACCCCAAACCAGTATCCAATTCACTTCCAGCGCTGTCCATGGCATGAAGCTGTTTTTCCCTGGAACCTGCCCCCGCAATGACCATCCAGCTCTGGGGGTTAAGCCAAATCCGCCCGTACTGTGCTGTATGGGTGCCGATGGGTTTTCCGTCATCATCAAGCCCCCGCAGGAACCAGTCACCGTCCCAGGCATAGCGCTCCAGCGCCTCTTCCTGCTTTTTTATCAGTCCGGTAAAACGCTCTGCTGTCCCGCTGTCCCCACGCATCATGGCAAGTTCTTTCAGCTGTCGCAGCGCATAGATATGCTGCTCGGAAACAAACACCGTCTCTCCCCTGCCCTTGCGCCCATAAGGTCCAAGATGGTCATTCCAGTCGCTGAACAGAATCAACGGAAGTCCATGTTCGCCCAAATGCTTTTCCGTGAAGTCCACGCCGCGCAGCAAATGCTCCCAAAGCGTTGCGCCGCCGGTATGCGAGATCATGTCCGGCGCAAGGAACGGAACCTCCCTGTCCAGGAAACCGAGATCCCCCGTTTCTGCTGCAATGGCATAAGCCAGGTACACCATCCAGATATGATTATCGGACCGCGTGATATCCTGTGCCGGACGGTTTTCCTCAGGCCACATGATGTGAACAGGATGTCCGTCCTCAAACTGCTGTGATGCCAGGAAGCACAGCATCTGTGTTGCCCATTCCGGCTTGCGGTAGGCCTGTGCCAGCATGTCCTGGGCAGAGTCACGGAAACCAATGCCCCGCACCCCGGAGGCATCCGAACTGATGGAACGGGACAGACGCGCCGTATGGACACATTGCACCGGATTCCAGGTATTAATCTCCCGTGCGGCATCCTCATCGGGAATCTCACATTGTAAAACATTCAGATGGTCATTCCACCAGCTCTGCAGCTTCTCAAACTGGCCATCTGCTGCCCCCTCCCTGCGAAGCGCCGACAAGCTTTCCCTCACTTCCGCAAGCGACTTATCATAATCCGCAAGGGCCCCCTGCGCGACCCCAAGATAGTAATGTATCCGCTTTTCTGAGCCTGAAGTCAGTTCCACATGGGTATGCAGCGCGCCACAGGGTTCCCCTCCATGAAGATCCGTATTGGATAGATATCCGTTTTCAATCTCGATGGGATCTCGCTCGTCCCGATAATTACCGCAGAAAGCATCACGGTTGCAGCAATAGGAATCAACCTCTGCATCAGAGCCGAAATAGACCATTGGAGACTCATCCTTGCGCGGGTGCATCCAGGCGGTATAAGCATAGGTGATGGCCTGGAGTTCTTGCTCCCAGACAGCCCTTGTGTTCCACTTCAGGTAATAGCCCAGTGTATTCTCCTCCCTCGCCAGATACTGCGACAGCTCCACATAGGCAAATACATCAAAGGCAATGTTTCCGCCGCTTTCATTCTGTAACTTTAAATCCCACACAAGCGCATCCATATCCTGAGCCATGAAAAGCTTAAGAGCAGCAGTAAGCCCATCCTTCTCTGCAACAAATACAGAATAACCGGGAGCATGCTTCGCCTTGCGATTCTCAACTTTTGTGTCACAGGGACGGAAAGCAGGCGACCAGACTGTGCCATCCTGCATCCTTATGTACACATAAAAACCCGGAGAATCAATGGGCAGGTTATAAAAACGGTAACGTGTGAGCCGGAACATCATTGGGGATAACCACCAGGCCATACCGCCCCCTGCCTGGGAAATAAAAGCGTGCATTCTGCCATTAGAGAGATAATTTATCCACGGTGAGGGCAGGTCAAATCTGTCAAAACAAATAGTTCTTTCCCTGTCTGAAAAGACATAAGGTAAGTTTTTCATATTTATACCCATCTGCGCGTTGCGACGCGCACTCTAATCAATAGGTTGAATACGCATTTTTATTCAACCTTTTGCCTCCCTATATGTCAAAATCGAATTGCATCAAATTGATAAGTGCCGCCAGTCAGGATTTCATTTCTGCCATCCGGCAAGGTTAAACGGGCTTTTGTTCCGTCCGGTACTTCACAGCAATAACGAATCCTGCCGCCATTCCGCTCCCAGCGTGAACGGATAACGCCATACTGCGTTTTGTAAGTTGCCTCCGCCCATGTCAGCGAGCCGCCGATTACAGGCTTCAGTTCAAATTCCCGGAAGCCCGGTGCATCGAATGTGGGCCGAATGCCGGCAATATACTCAAACAGAAACTGGCATACAGCGCCGAAGCTATAGTGGTTAAAACTGTCCCGGAAGACATCCATACCGTTCCAATTTTCTATCATTGTTGTGGCTCCCATAGTGACAGGATGCAGCCAGCCGGGGAAATCTGTCTGTTCCAAAATACGGAAAGCCTCATCGCCAAGTCCATTGTCGCAGAGCGTCGGCAGAAGATAGACAGTGCTGAGAAAGCCTGTGTTCAGGTGGTAGTCTGCTGCCTCCAGTTCCCGCTTAAGCTGCGAAATGACCAACGGCTTTTTCGCTTCGCTGGCCAGATCCAGAGCCAGCGCCCGGATATAGGCTGCCTGATGCCCCGCTTGAATCGTCCCGTCCTCAGCAATAAGGTACTTGTCATATGCTGCTTTGATCCTTTCGGACAGCAGCGCATAGTGCTCTGCATCCTTTGTCCTGCCGAGAATTTTTGCCATATGGCTCAGATTGTCACAAGATCGCTTTGTATAGGCTGTTGCCACCTCCGTTTTACCATACTTAGCCATATGGCCTACATAATCCGCTGCTGTACCGCCCTTTGCAAAAAGCTCAATGACCTCCGGCGCCGGGGGAAGAGGTTCATTCCACTCTCCATAATGGAATTTGGTATCATATATCCATTCCCCGTCACCGTTTGCATACCACGGTTTATCATCATACAGCGGGTTTTTATCTTTCATGCAGCGCAGGGAATAATCCAGCCACTTTTTTGCCGTATCATAGTGTTCTTCCAAGATAGCTTTATCCCCATACATCAGATAGAGCTGATACGGAATCCATACGGCAGAGTCTCCCCAGCCGACACTGTCCTCTCCAATATTACCGTTTCCCGAAGGGCCAGCCAATGCCATGGCAGGATCCGTTTTCTGTACCTGCTCCAGTTCCTCCGGATTATGGACGCTTGAAGTTGAAGGAAAAGTGATCCCCAGCTTACCGCTTTCGTACTGTTCGATTCGCTGATCCTGCAGCCATTTACGGAAAAATGAATACACATCCATAAACCAGGCAGCAGTACGACAATAAATCATGGCGTCACCTGTCCATGCATTGCGCTCCCTGGTAGGACAATCCACCGCCACATCCAAAAAGTTCCCTTTCTGGCTCCACCGGGCATTTTCCACCAACCTGTTGATAAGTTCACTGGAGCATCGGAAATCGCCTGTCTCTTCCATATCAGAGTAGACCGCAATCGCAGTGAATTCCGCATCACATATACCCTCCACCAGAATATAGCGGAAACCGAACACGGCAAAGTGAGGGGTATATTCTTCAAGGTCTGCGCCCTGACATATATAAGTAACCTCCTGGAACTCTGCTCTTCCGCCGTCACAGTTGGCAGTGGAGAATCTGCCATCCGGGTCAAGTCCTTCACCGTGCTTTAAATGCACCACCTGTCCGGCTTTCGTGTTGTGAAGCGTCATCCTTACATATCCTGCGATATTCTGTCCGAAGTCGATAACCAGATTTCCGGCTTTATCCTGAAAAGCTCTGCCAGCAAACCGTTCCTTCTCCCGTACAGGTACGCTCTGATTTTCTATCAGTTCACCTTCCGTGTGTTCCGTGCATAATACAGCAGGCTGCCAGTCAGCCCGCTTAATCCTTGCGTCATAAACCTCCCCTTTTTGCAGGTCAGTGCTGACAATGGATCCTGTTGTGACCTCAAAGCTCTCATCAGTAGCAACAACGACTGTCTCATCCTCGTACAAAAGATTAAGTTCGGCCCAGAGAGCCAAAGTATAGCCAAAGTTGTTGTTCCACCGCCACCAGCCATCTCCCACCGTAACACACAACTCATCAGTACCCTCATGCATGAGGGTACTGACATCGTATTCCTGTACCTGAACACGCTGATAGTAACTTGTCAATCCTGGGGTAAACTTATCTTCTGTAACCGGAGCACCGTTAATCGTTGCCTCATAAAGCCCATGGGCACTGATACGGAGTTTTGCACTTTTTAATCCTGCTCTGACATCAAACCGCCGTCTAAATATCGGTACAAGTCTCGTTTCCCGGTTATCCCCAGGATGACTGATCCACGCCGCCATCAGGACAGCCTCCCTGAAAGAGCCAGTATCCTGCCAGCACATGCTTCCAACTCTTTCCTTGTGATCTCACTATTTTGCAATCCGGTGAGAATGCTGTCCACATCCTCTGCAGCACCAGGCATAATCAGGTCATTTCCAGCCAGTATGCACTGAACCGCACTGCTTGCTCCATGAACACCAAGGTTGAATTTGTCACCGGTCGTTCCCCAGTCGGTCATAACAATCCCTTCAAATCCCCATTCGCTGCGCAGTACATCCGTCAGAAGTTCGCGCCGGTTTGCGGTATGGACACCATTCAACAGATTATAAGAAGTCATCACCGCTTTGGGAGCCGCCTCTTTGACACATATTTCAAATCCTTTCAGATAGATTTCCCGCAGAGCACGCTGGGAAACCATGCTGTTGGAGCCAAAACGATTGGTCTCCTGGTTATTGCAGGCAAAATGCTTGATAGTAACAGCACATTTCCCATGCTTCTGTACACCGCGCGTCACAGCAGCCGCTGTCCTGCCGGAAACCAGTGGATCCTCGGAGTAGTATTCAAAGTTCCTGCCGCACAGCGGGCTGCGGTGGATATTCAGCGCCGGAGCCAGCCAGACATTCGCTCCGAATTTCTCCATTTCCTCACCCACGATGTCGCCGCAGATTTCGGCGGCAACGGGATTCCAGCTCTGCGCCAGAGCGGTACCGATAGGGATTGCCGAGGCATAGTGATAGAGCACTGTATTTGTCCTGGCTTTTTCTTTATTTTGCTCCAGCTTTGCACGTATCAACTGCTGGATATCCGAGGGGAGGATATTCAGGAGGCCGGCAAAGGCATCGGTATCAACGCTGTCCTGCCCCTCTTCGGTTTCAATATACTTTGTTGCAATGCGAAGTCCTGCGGGTCCGTCTGCCATTACTATGGTTCCATAACCCTTCTCAGCCACAACAGCCGCTGTTTCGCCTGCTCCACCCGCAAGTCTGGAAGCAGAGTTGCCGATGATTGCCGCCATACCTTGTGCCTTTGTGTGTTTGCCGACGCATATTGTGGCAAGTTCACTGTCCGTGAAACCAGACAGGTCAGGATATGATAACCTCTCTCTATCAAGTTTCTCACGGTCAAAATGTCCGATGTGGTCTAAGTCTGCCGCATCTACACGGATAACGGGCAGGTTCTGGGGAAGATGGCGCTCCACTTCCGGATTCCAGTCATCAAAGTCCGCATTGCCACCGGCATGGCTGAGTGTCTGGGTGACTATATCACTTTCAAGTGCAATGATCCCCACTGGCATAGTACCAATACGAATGACATATTCACCCTTTTCGAGCAGCCATGCATCGTTTCCCGCATCCCAGCTTGCCATATTTTCAATAGGAATTCTAAGAGTGAGCATCTCACTTTCTCCAGGAAGAAGCTCCCCTGTCTTTTGATAAGCGCAAAGCTCACGGGCAGGCTTCACGAGCTTACCGTCCGGCGCGGAGCAGAATAACTGCACGGTTTCTTTCCCCGCATAACTGCCTGTATTATTCACTGTGACAGTGACAATAACTGTATGACCCTCAACTGTAAAAGTATCCGGCTTTACACAAAACTCCGTATAACCGATACCATAACCAAAAGGAAACAGCGGCTTTATATCCACTGTGTCAAAGTAGCGGTAGCCAACAAAGATACCCTCCCGGTAACAGGTGTTGTCCTGCTGGGCGAAATCACCCATGGCAGGATAATCATCCAATCTGGCCCATGTCGTGGTAAGTCTGCCTGAAGGATAGTTCTTCCCAAGCAGTACATCCGCAAATGCATCGCCTGTAACGGAGCCGAGCTGACTGAGCACAAGGATGTTCTGAACCTGGTCCATTACCGGACTCAGATCCACAGGACCGCCCACATTCAAAACAAGCATAAACTTTCTGTATCTTTCACAACAAAGAGAAATATCCCGCTTCTCATCCTCAGTGAGCAGAAAGTCCCCCTCTGCTGCAAGGCGGTCAGACCCTTCGCCGGAATTACGGGACAGCACATAGATGCAGACTTCACCTTCACCGTCAATTGGCAGCATATAGCGGGGTTCCGGGGGTGTCTTGCCCATTCCTACAAGAAACACGGGTTTTCCCTGCGCCTTTGCCTCTGCAGCGATGTCATCATAAAAACTCTTTGTCTGCGCATCCTTCGCCGCCTTGTAACCGTCCATCCATTTCTTAGTCGTAATGATAAAGCCCGCGTTTTCGAGTCCTTCCTCAACAGACACATAATGCCGCACGTTGACGTCCCCGGACCCTGTGCCGCCTTTAATGGTTTCCCTGGCGCCGGATCCATACAATGCGATCCTGCAAGGTGCGGACAGAGGAAAATCTCCGTTTTTCTTTAACAGTACCATGCACTCCGGGGCAAGGGCGCGGAGCCTGCCAAGATGCTCTTTCTCAAATTTCTGAATCTCATCTGTTGCTATTTTTTCCATCTTATCCCTCCAATTCGTTAATCATGCCGTGAAGTTGGTTGTCTATTTCACTGATTATTTCAGCGGGTATCTGGCAAAGCTCCATGATTTCACGGACAGTGTTGTTTCCAACCGCTGCCATCAGCCCTTCCATGGCGAATCCCCGCTCCCTTGCCACTGCTTCAATGCCTGTATACATCGGCGCAAGCACATTCCTGACTCCATCCCCCTGTTTGCGGATATGCCCCAGCGTACATTCCACGCTGAGCACCGGAGCAAAATCACCGTTCATGCTGATTGCGGCAGTGGGTTCCGTAAATCCGTTCCGTGTGAGTCTGCCCATGACCTCTCCCAGCCATTCAACACTATCCGGTACCCACCGCGGCAGGCGGGGGCAGACAGAATTGGTATTGATCCAACACTCGGCCGTGGAAAAACCATGTCCTCCATATGAGTAAATGTGGCTTTCGAAAGCAACGCCTTTTTCCGCAAGGGCAAACTCCATAGCCAACGTATTCTGAATCGCAACCGTGCGGTCATCCCGCGCTGCAACAAGAAAACAAGGACAGGTTTCCTGTGT
This sequence comes from uncultured Acetatifactor sp., assembly GCA_910584235.1. Taxonomy (GTDB): domain Bacteria; phylum Bacillota; class Clostridia; order Lachnospirales; family Lachnospiraceae; genus Acetatifactor. The sequence goes on along the minus strand of CAJTZD010000024.1, from coordinate 23,632 downwards.
TACATGCTCATGGGGATAGGGCATTCCGGGCTGGCACATATCCACGATATCCTTCAAAATAGCCGGATAGACCAGGACTGCCGCATTTGGCTTATGTTCTGCTATTGTTGCGGCACAGGCTGCCAGATGCCCTCCCGCCGAAAATCCTGCAACTGCGATTTTCGAATCATTGACATTCCATTCTTCCGCCTTTGTTTTAATCAATGCCATGGCATCTTCATAATCTTGGAGCGGCAACGGCCAGCTACCCTTGTTTCTGACTGTATAGCGCAGAATGAATGCCTGATACCCTGCCTTCAGATATGCTACAGCCACAGCATCCGCCTCCCGGTCGGAACACATGGCATAACCTCCACCGGGAAGCACCATTATGGCAGGCCGTTTTGAAAACCCAAACTCGCCTTCCGTCTCCTGAATATATGCGGCAAGTGTTACATTTCTCTCTTCATTTAATACAATGGTTTCTGTTTTCATATCTTTCCTTTCTCCAATCCTGATTATAAAACTTTGCTATCCACCCATCTATTCCCCTTCAATCCTAAGTAATCCTACTTCTTCTGCATCAGAATATTCCTAATCCTTTCACTAATACTTCCTCGATAACTGTTCTTCACACTCCTCTCGGGTAATAGCGCCCGCATTGCACTTTGCCATCAACTCAGCGTCAGAATCCTTCAGGTTATAAAAAATGTACAGCAGAATAGCCGCGATTCCAAAGCCGATGGCCGGAATCAGATAGCCAAGACTCCAAAGCGCATTCAAAGCGGTTTCGGACTGGGTAACTCCCTGCGCCGCCAGATCCGCAAAGCTCTCGCCCTGCACCTCCTTCCAGCCGAAAACAGCCAGAATATATAGTGTGACAGATCCGACCACTCCGCCGAAGGCCTTGTTGACAAAAGATTGCAGTGCATAGAAGATACCAGAACAGTCTTTTCCGGTCTTGTAACGGGTGTACTCGATGGTATCTGGTGCAATATAGTTTTTTACAACAGCAATCAGCGCATTGGGAATGGCGCACAGCCCGCCGACTACAATAAAGAAGACCTTGCTGTCACGGCCAAAGAAGTAGATAATCAAAGATGCTGCCATAATCAGCATATAAATGAGCGCCAGCAGGTTCCGTTTACCGAATCTGTCTGCAAGCTTGCCGCAAAACATACTTAAAATAATGCCGGGCACAAACCCAATCAACATCACATAAGAAAATACCATAGAGTCATGAAAAATATAAAATCCCAGAAAACCCTCCACCGCAGCGCGGGTGCCGAAGATGGTGGAAATAATCACGGAAAGAAAGTAAATCAGAATGTATTTATTGGTAGTGACACAGCGCAGCATATCCTTAAGGGAATACTTTTCCTGAGACCCTTCCTCCTTTACGTTCTTCAGCTCCACGTTGTGCTCCCGGACCTTGAATACCATAGGCACCATGAAGACAAGAAAAATCAGTGCGCTGGTGATAGCGATGGTCTTGAGGGGAATGCCCATGCTTTCACTCATCAGGGCTGTGACAATAATGGAAAAGCCAACGGCAGCCACAACAGAGATAACGCCCTTAACAGTCAGAATGTTGTTTCGTTCCGAGGGATTATCAGTGAGGGTCGTAATCATAGACTGCATAGGCACTTCGGTAAGTGTGCAGGTAAAATCAAACAGCAGATAGGTAAGCAGGAACCATATAATCTTCACAAGATCAGAACTTCCCTTCGGCATCATAAAGAACAGGATGGTCGCCACAGGGAATGTCCAGAAAAACAGGCGGTACCAAGGCATGTACTTGCCCTTTCCGGCAATTTTAGAAAACAGCTTTCCTTTTGTAATGTCAATCTTATCAATAATGAATCCAAACAGAACATCATCCACAGAGTCAATAATTTTAACGATCAGAATCGCCCCTGCAAGAGAAGCCATGTTGACTCCCTGAAATATCAGGAATGTAGTCATATAAGTATTGATCAGCGATGTGCAGAACAGCCGGGCGCTATCGCCCAGATAGTACCAGTTCTTTTCAGACCGGCTGAGCCGCCAGCCGGGATGCTTATTGATTTTCTCAGTCTTTGTCATTTTTCTCTACTCCTTTATATGTATTTTTGTATAAATGCCATCATCCGCTCAAAAGCTTCCTTCGCATGAGGCTCACTGTCCAACTGATCCATGTAGCCATGGGGAAGTTTTGCGCCAGGAAAGAAGACCATATCGTTGGGGACACCTATTTCATCCAATTTCTTCTTCAGCCCCCGCGCCTCGGTGATGAAGAAACCTTTTTCATCATCAGGCTCATTAGAGGCATTGATCCAGCTTGGGATAAAGGTTTCGCGAATATAGTTTTTTGCGTTGATTACTGCGATTTCCCCATCAGGATTGTTGTTTTTCGCCCCAGATAAGCATCCCAACATTGCAAACATGTTCTTGTCAAATACACTGGCATCCAGCGCTGCTTCGTCAATAGCAAGCACCTTTAGATCGTCTGCTGTCATGACCGGTTTGACACCAAGCAAAGCTGCATACTCCGGATTTGAAATACAGGTTGCATAAATTACTGTCATATTTGCCCCGGCGCTGCCACCGCTGAGACACACACGAGACATATCCAAAGCCAATTCGTCCTCATGGTCAAGAAGATAGCGGAAAAGCTCATCTGTCTGCTGAATCTGCACCGGGAAACGGTACTGCGGTGCAAGCGCATAATTTGCATTCACAAGGTTATAACCCGCTTTCACTATTTCCATCAGCTTACCGGAACTTCCGCCACCTGCCGCCAGCGGATCACCGGTCGTCTTGTCTCCGAAGATAAAGCCTCCGCCATGAAAATAGATAATCGTAGGACGCTTTATCCCGCTGTCATCAGGATACCATATATCCATGAAGCTATTGGGATAGCTGTTGCCATACCGGATGTCATTACGGCATGCAAGACCATTTTCCATTTCAGCTTTCTCAGGCTTTCTCCATGGTTCCCATTCATTCGGTTTATGCCCTTTATAAATCCTGGCATACACTGCCTTTTGCAGTACCCTGCATTTGAAATCATTCAACACTCTGCCCATTTTCTCACCTCTGTTTTTAACCGTCTCTGTTAACTTCCCAGCAAGAATACTCTATTATTTCCTGATATCCATTCCAACGGCAACTCTGTAATATTTTCATTTCTAAAAATATTATAAATAAAGCGAGCGCATATTTCTAACCTGTTTATATGTTTTTTACTCTAATCTTGTCTATTCTTTCCTGACCATGTATAATAATTGATATGGATAATGTATGCTTCTGCCAATATCATAAAAGGAATGAAATACTATATAACTTGCAAACGCTATACCATAAAAGGAGAAAACTATGGCTCAGTTACTTACCGAAGAACGTATAGAATCTGATTTGGATTTAATAAGACTGCTGCACAGTGAAAATCAATTTCAACGCATTCCCATTCAGGTAGAATCTGATCTGCTTAACAAGGTACGGCAAGGAAAATACAAGGATATTCATATATCTAAATTCAGTAAAATGGACGATAACCTTGGTCCAATAGCCTTGGACAAAAAAACAGTCTATACCTATCTGACTGTTACTGCTATTGCTTTATTCTCGCGTACAGCCATTGACTGCGGCGTTTCACCTGATGATGCCTTTGACCTTTCCGACACCTTGCTTTATGCTCTTTCCAACTGTGACACAACGGAAGAAATCCATAATATTTTCCAGCTCTCTGCCACTATGTTCGCAAAACGGGTATTCCGGCTGCAAAATTCCCAGCATTCTTATCAAGTGGAGCAGGCCTGCACTTACATCAGCCGTAATATATATCAAAAAATATCTATCGAAGAGCTTGCCGCTTATACAGAACTATCCTGTACTTATTTAAGCCATCTTTTTTCCAGAGAAATGGGTATTTCCATCCATAATTATATCCAGAGGGAAAAAATCAATGTTGCCTGCAATCTGCTGGAGCATACCAAACGGCCAATCAGTGAAATATCTACTTATCTGGGCTTTCAGACCCAGAGTAATTTTGGAGCAATCTTCAAAAAATGGCAGAACATGACACCCACAGAGTACCGGAACAAAAATTATCGGGAAGTATACTGATACCCTTCCCGATAATTTTTTCGTTATTTTTGAGTGGTGTTCCGGTTTTGGTTCTTAATCCAACAATTCAAGTCCAATCGTCTGCACATCACCCATCACAGCACCATATATCCATTCGCATACACTTCTTTCGTTTCCAAGTTTATCAAAAACATTACTTGAAATAATAGTATGCTGTGTGTTTCGTGTTACCTCATCCTGATTAAAACTCCATATATAAATACCAATACCTGGTATATTTTCATGTAATCCCTTCACCATGTTTTTCAGATTTTGCTGAAATTGATCACCCAATTCCTTCGTCTTATCCATTTTTCCACTGTCGATATAGGCTTGATACTGCTGCAAAGTATCATCACGATAAGAACAGTCAAATAAGATTTTTACACTATTCCCACGTTTTTCATATAGCGCAGTCAAGCTGTCAAGTACAATATTATTAGTTGTCAATCTGTCGGATATCTCTTTTGGTGACTTCCACAGATTTACGGCAGTATCATGCCAGCCATCGTAAAGCAGGAGCGAACTGTCCACACATACTGTAATATTCTGGGCTGTTGGAAAGCGGTCTATCACATCGTCCGCAAGCAGCGAGGTGGCAAATCCTCCTGCTGAAAAGCCTGTTACAAGCAAAGTGTCAGGCTCACCCACATATTCTTTTATCTCCTCTATGAATACAGAATAATTGTTGTAACCGTTATGGTAAACAACCTTCTCCTTTCCATTTTTAATATAATGATATTCACCTGTCCCTGTATGGAAATCACCGGACGCATAAGGTATGACTATGAATGTCCAGTCTCTGAACGGATTTTCATCTGCCATGCTTCCTATACCGCCCTGTGCCACAAAATCCTGTGCAGTCATTGTGGTCGCAAAAAAATCCGTTCCTCCCTCTGATGTCTCGCCGGTAATACTTACACCACCACCAAAGAAATAGACAACAACCTTGTTTTCACTGCCTTTACGGAAAATCCCATGCCACTCACTCCCATCGGAAGCCTTTGCATTTTCCGGAGTGACTCGATACCATGCTCCCACCTCCGGCTCGCCTTTTAACTCTGGAAAAGACTTGAGAAATATCATTTTCAGGAAAAAAACACCTGCTATTACCAATATCAGAATAACAGCCGCCACTATCGTAAATATCTTTAATAATAAGTGCTTTTTCTTTACTGTTGCATCACCCATATCTGATTTCCCTTCATATATGTTCTTTCATAAATATTTATCAGTAAGTCATTGGTTTTTCTCTATATCCTGCCAATTGGCATTGCTTAATATTTCCGCATCTTCACCGATAAAAGCCTGCCCCGCTTCCTCATCTCCGTAAAGCTGGTACAGCATCCATGCAGTCATGTAGCCGTCTGTACGTGCCAGCATATCCTCATGTTCCGCACCGACAGCCCTTGCGCGCACCTTAACTACACTATCCGGTATGTTGTTATAGTTTTCTTCCAGCGCAGAAAGCGGAGACACCCCACCGAAGCTTGAATTGGGGTCAGTCCCTGAATCATCTGATTTCCCCGTTCCGGCAGTCATAAAATAGGATACTTGAATCTTCGAGACATCATACTCCCAGCCCAAATTCTTTGCCAACAAAGGATATGCCGCACTACCTGTAAAAATGGTCTTATAATATTTCCCATTATCATAATTTGTCAAAGCACAGATTGCACCGGCACCGCCTTGTGAATAACCAACAAGACCTATATTTTCATAGTCAACACTGCCAAAAATTACGCTGTCGGCAGGGAGATTCAGCATAAAATCCAGAGTCTCAGAAGTTGTTTCACCAGTTCCCGTTTGCGGATCTTCATTACCGACAACAATAAACCCCCATGAGGAAAGACGTTTAAAAAACGGTTCATATTTTGCTGCCGGTGTTCCACTTGCATTTACTGCTACAATCATCGGATAAGTCCTGTCAGATTTTTCAAGTTCCTTTGGATACCACACTCTGATTTTTCCGATAGACTCGTTATCGGACGTAAACTCTGTATATGCAGTCTCATAGGAACCCAGCTGGGAATATTTCATTTCCAATGGAGCCTCTGAACGAAATTTTTCATGATACCCCTCCAGGATATCAGTATTTCTTCCTTTATGCGTTAGGACAAAGACAACTACAATACCAATCACGGCAAGAATCAAAATACAAATAATAATCAAAATAATCTTTATCATATTTTTCATTTTTCTCACCTTTCTTCCATTTATCTGATATCAAACTCTTTCACCACCGGATCTTCCTCACTATATCTCTTCCAGCCAGGAGTACCTGATTGAATGAAACTGCTCCATGCATCCAGCATTTCTTCAGACAGCTCCTTATCAGCCTCTGTCAAGGGCCTCCAGCACCGTTCAAGAGTTCCAAACATATACCACAATTCTGCGGAATGAAAAGCTCCCATATCATCTCCTGGCATATGCCTCTTAAAATAATAAAGATAAACATCCTTATTCTCTTTCTGCATCTCACAAAAAGCCACATTACTCATATGTAGAGGATTCTGCATGTATGTAGTCTCCTCTTTTGAAATATCGTTCTGATTGCATCCAATCAAATAAGGAATTTTCAATACTTCATCATCCACCAGTATTTGGTCACAGGTCTTTAATAGCGAATAACCGTCAACCTGGGGGCAAAAGGGCATAATGCATTTTGTCTGTGCGGCCACAAACTGCCACATTTCTCCCTGTAGCTGCAATATTTCCTGTGAATTCTTCTCATATAGTTCCTCTAATACCATCCCTTTCTGCTCCAGATATAGTGCACACGCTTCTTCCAGTTTACGCCCATCCATAACATTCACCGGAAAAGGACTTTGATATCCGCCACCGCTTTGAATGATGGCACCACAAATTTTTCCCTTTACAAGGGGGGACGACACCAGTGTTCTTACACTCATCCCTCCCGCTGACTGCCCCATAATTGTTATTCTGTTTTTGTCGCCTCCAAAAGCCGAAATATTATCCCTTACCCAGTCAATAACCGCAATCTGATCCAACAGTCCATAATTTCCGCTATGCCCATCCCTCTCATGCAGCTTTGGGTGCGCAAAAAAGCCAAAGAGCCCCAGCCGATATGCTGCAGTTATCAGAATGATTCCCCGCTTTGCATATGCTTCTCCATCAAACTCCATTTCAGAGCAAAATCCCCCTGCATATGCTCCCCCATGATACCATATTGCCACAGGATAATCGCCTTTTCCTTCTTTCGGCACCCATATGTTCAAGTAAAGACAGTCCTCGCTTTGATGGGGCATATATTCTTGATTGTCATAAAACTCCTTTTGATAAAAGCTTCCTTCCTCCTGAAGCCCTTGCGGACACATTGGCGGAAATTTATTCGCACTAAGAATGCCTTCCCATTGCTTCTGCTGTTTGGGCACCTGAAACCGCAGGCTGCCAACCGGAGGCTGCGCATAGGGAATCCCTTTATAAATCCTTGCATATTCCCCCTCTGTACCTTTCAATCTGCCATACCTTGTCTCAACAATGTCACTCACTTTTGCATCTTCCCTTTCTGTTGCCCACAACCTTCCTATTTCACATCCAGTTCAATCACTGCATCGCTGCATCCTTCACAGGAAATAGTCACTACTGCTCTTCCTTCAGAATTTCCGCGAAGTACAGCTAGAAGTCTCCCTCTATAAGCTGTCCTGACAAAATCGAAGAAATTTTCTTTGCTCTCCGGATCAGCGCTGCCAAACCCCTGAAGTACAGCGCTGCCATCTATTTGGAGGGTTACTTTATGCTCCCCATCCATATAAAGAACACCGTTCTCATCTACCAGTTCAATCGTCAGATAACACAGGTCATTCCCTTCTTTCGACAGTATATCTCTGGAAAGACTTGTTCTGAGATGCAGCTTTGGCATTGCTGTCACAACACAAAATCTTGACACCTCTTTTCCGTCCACATAAGATATGGCCTTCAGCTCTCCCGGCTCATAAATCGTCTCAAAACTTGCCTGATATCGGTGTCCCCTGCCAACAGGTTTTCTTCCTATTTCTTTTTCATTACATAACAATGCCACCTCATCTCCTGCCGCATATACCGATACCCTCACCGGCATCCCCTCATAGCCGGGAAAAGTCCAGCTCTCAATCGTCTCCGGCACACTCCACGGTGTGCATGTGGCAGGTTTCCCGAAATAACGGGGTTCCTGAACTGACAAATACGGTTCTTTTCTCAGCTCCCACACAACCTCACGAAAATAGCTGGCTGGGCGCCTGTATCCGGTAATATCCACATCACCGCAGTATGCCAGATATACCGGATAAGGGGCATAAAACTCCTTTTTCCCATCATACCTTGTATACCCCACTCCTGCTTCCCCAATGTAATCCCAGCCCGACCATGTAAAGTCCCCAATACATGCGGCATTCTCCTCACTATACCTCCAGAGCATGTCAATCTCCGGTGGATTTGTCTCGGATCCATATATCACTCGGTTTGGATACTGTGTCATGTCTATTCCATAACGTTTCATCATATAATTGTATCCACAAACATCCAGATGAGACATGATTTCTTCCATCTTATATCCCACCGAGGGATGTTCTATTACTCTGCCAAGGCTTCCAACCAAAGCTGTCATCATGTCGTTCACGTCACCGCTTGCCAGTGCGGCAAGAATTGCTCCTGCTACCTGATCCTGGCCTGCATCCGCACTTCCCGTAAGATTCGTAATCATTTCTTTCGTGAGTATCCCCATATCCAGAAGAAGCGGAAGTACATTCTCACCTATTGCCAGCTGCCCATTTACCGCATTTGTCACTGGCCGTGTTCCATCCAGCCGTCTAAATCTTTCTGCAATTTTACGGCTATAACGGATACCATCCTCTGACATCAGTTCCGGAATCTCATTTCCTATACTGTACATAAACACACATGGATGATTGAAATCCTTATCCACAATCTTCTCTATATCCTGCTTCCAATAATCTGAAAACACCCGGGCATAATCGTATCCATTTTTTCCATGATTCCACACATCAAAGCTTTCTTCCAATACAAGCATGCCCAGACGGTCACATACCTCCAGCAATGCCTTTGAAGCAGGATGATGCGCTATGCGCACCGCATTAAAACCTGCCTCCTTCAGTATTCCTATCTTTCGTTCTTCTGCATCAGGAAACGCTGCTCCTCCTATAATACCATGATCATGATGGATGCAGGCACCGCGAAGTAATATTTTTTTGCCATTGATTCGCAGCCCTTTCACCGGATCAATCTGAATATGTCTGATTCCAAAAGTACTTTCTGCTTCATCTAAAAGCTCTCCGAAGCTTTCTTCTTCGATTGAGGAAACCTTTTCATTTTCCTCCAGACAGACCTTTATTCTGCAAGTATATACATTGGGGGCAGACGGCGACCATAAATCTGCATTCCTTATATACATCCTCTGTACAATCTCCGGGTTCTCACCCTTAAACAATGTAACCGGTGTGCTTTCTGCCGCAACAGTTTTTCCCTGCTGATCTTTCAGTACCGTGTACATCCGGACTTTTTCAGTCTTGCACCCTTCATAGATCAGTCTGCTGCAAAGCTGCACCTGACTTACTTCCCTTTCTACCTCTGGAGTCGATATTTTCAAGCCATTCTGAGATATTCTGACCGTCCCACCCCTCCATAACCAAACAGGGCGGTATAAACCACTCCCGGAATACCATCTGGAATTAACCTGACTGTCATTCTTCACCTTGATTTCAATGGTATTCTCCATTCCATAATGCAGAAAAGAAGTCAAATCCGCATAAAACCCCATGTAACCATTATGGTTTGCTATAACAAAGTTGCCGTTTAAAAACACGAACGCTTCCTGATAGGCCCCTTCAACTTCCAATATCCATGTCTCATTTTTTACATCAGCAGGAACCTGAAATTTCTTCTCGTAAACATAATTACCTCCCGGGAAATATCCTCCTGCCGGCCCTGTTATCTGATCCTTGCCGCGGATTTCCCTAATCATGGCATCATGTGGAAGATTCACCTTCTCCTTGCTCTGCGGCATGTCCTCTTTATAAAAAATCCACTCCTGGTTGAAGTTTTCTTTTTTCACTATACCACCTCCGATTATTGTGTTACTTTCCTGATAAATGCCAACTGTCTCTCAAATCCCTCTCTGGCCTGGGCGCTGTTTTCCCAGTCTCCCATGTATCCATGTCCTTCCTTTGAAATTTCAGGATCCGGATAGTACTCATCTACCTCTGCTCCTACATGGCGTAACGCATTTCCCAATTCAACAGTATGCTCCATAAAACAGCCTTCATTTCCTGCCGTCAAAAAAATCCTGGGATAATCCTCTGTAACCCATTCACTGACATGTATCAGTTTTGCCGTCTCTCCCTCCAAGACGTTACTGCCAAGCCATGTTTTTGCCATGGTCTGTACTCCCTGGTCAAAAAGAGCAGGATTCATCGGCGCTCCATCAACAGCCAGTCCACGTATCGTCTGTGCATCAACAGCAGGTACTACACCCACAATCTTTGCATAGGCGGAATTAGAATACACCAGACCGAGCTGTGCCGTCAATACTGCACCTGCACTTCCGCCAACAAGAACAATATCCTGCATATTGATGCCGTATTCTTTCTCGTTTTCCTTAAAATAACCGAGTCCTTCATTTATCTGGTGTAGCTGAGCCGGGAAACGGTATTCGGGAGCCAGACAATAGTCCATACTAATAATATTAAAACCCTTCTTTGCCATCATAATGTTCTGTTTTGCAATCCCTCCCCCGGCGGATGCCAATGGATCTCCATCGGTACGGCTTCCCATAAACCATCCTCCGCCATGTAAGTAGACCAATGTAGGGGCTTTCTCACTGCCACAAAAATAAATATCAGCAAAACTGTTCGGATATTTTTCTGAAAAGCATACTTCATTGATAAGGGCTATTCCACCATCCAAGTTACGCCTTTCACTCTTTGCCAAAGGTTCGAAAGTATTCGCTGCAGCCCCTTTATAATACTGCTTTTGTAGATTAAGGATAATTGCATCCGATATAATATTCTCCACCATATTGATTGTCTCCTTTTTCTATTCTACGACTACATCGCCCCATTTACGTTCCATCATCTTTTCCAGATAATTGTCTGTTTGTTCCAGAATACTTGAAGGCACACCTTCCATTTCCACCTTGCCCTTATTAACTACAATTACATGATCTGCATTTTTGATAGTAGCAATGGAATGCGCAATGATAACGGTGGTTCTGTCTTTCATCAGCCTATCTAAAGCTTCCATTACATCCTTTTCCCTCTTTACATCCAGATTGCTGGTGGCTTCATCCAACAATAAGTAATCACTCTTGCTCATCATAGCCCTTGCAATCGCGATGCACTGTTTCTGTCCTCCTGAGAAGTTTCCTCCGCCAGCCGTTACTACCGTGTCAAAACCATCTGGCAGTTCCTTTACAAAATCATATACATGGGACAGTTTTGCCACTTCAACGAGTTCATCTTCAGAAACCTGTTCTTCTCTTCCATAACAAATATTCTCTCTAATTGTTCCAGCCATCATCGGACTTCCCTGAGCAATCAGGCACACCTTTTTTCTCCATGAATGAAGGCTATAATCTGTACATGCCTTATCCCCATATAGAATTCTGCCCCCCTGCGGTTCATACAATCTGGTCAGCACCTTAAATAGTGTGGATTTTCCAGAGCCATTGGTTCCCACCACTGCAGTAATTCTATTCTTTGGTATCTGGCAGGAAAACTTCTTCAGGATTAACTGATCTGTATAGCCAAAGTCCACTTGTTGAATAGAAATGGTCTCCTGTCCGGCATCCGGTATCGCTTCTCCTGCCTCCGGGCATTCCTCTTCTGCCTGAAAAAAGCAAGTAATTCTGGCCAAAGCACCGTTAGCCTCCTTAAAATCTCCCGCATATGTAATCAGATTTTTAAACACATTCTTTACATTTCCGAATAAAGTATTAAAGGTGATAATTGCTCCAATTGTCAAAACGCCCTGTGTTACAAAATAAGCCCCTACCAGAAACGGAACCGCAATAGACAACATCTGAAGCAAAGAATCTATCACAGTAGCAACTGCGGTAACAAAACCCATACGCAGATGGGCATCATACTGCTCTTTAAAATACTTCTGTCCTTCCTCTATCTCCTTTTGCTGGGCATTACAGGTCTTAATCAATGGAAGATCCTTTGTCCTCTCCACCAGATATGCAGTAGAAGCCGCCAGTTTTGCCTGGACTCTGCGTCCAACCAGAAAACGCAGGAATGCATAGCCTCCGCCGAGCAATATACTGACAGGAATGAAAAGCAGTACATAATTTGCCATCTTTACATTAATCTGGTACATTGCCACCAGATACATGGTGGTGCTGATAACAATTCCTGCTATGCTCACAATAGTACTATAGAATTTACTGGCATAATCACAGTCCGTGGTAACCCGGCTGACCATAGATTCTCCGCCGTCCAGATCATAACTGCTCTGTTTGGCCACGATAATTTTATGCCATAATTTTTGTCTGAGCTTATAATTAATCTTCTCACCTGCCAGAGTAGATGTCCACATCATACCTCCGGTACAGAGCACTACAAATAGAGAGGTAAGAATGTAGATTACCATCTCCTGCATTGGAATCGCACCACTTGAATCTACCGCTGCACCGGAAAAACTGGATACTTGTAAAGTTGCATAGCTTGCCAGCAACGACATCAGGATGCCCGCAACCATCAATCCCCATGGAAGCTTCATATTTTTAAAAATGCCAAGACACTCTCTCAAAGAAACTCTGTCCGCCGTATATCTTCTGTCTCCCACCACATTTTTGCTGATTCTTTTCATACGTTGAACACCTCCTTGTAAGACTGCTCCTGTACAAGGTCATGATATACCTTACATCCCTTCATAAGTTCATCATGACTGCCGCTTCCCGCCATTCTTCCCTCATTGACAACTACAATATGATCCGCTTTCACGATATAATGAAGTTCATGGGAAATAATAATAACTGTTTTCCCTTGAAATCCTTCAAAAATGATACGGCTGATTGCATTTGCTGTCTCGGGATCCAACGCACTGGTAGGCTCATCAAAAATCAGGATATCTGAACTGCGAAGTATTGCCCGTGCAATAGCGATGCGCTGCCTCTGACCTCCTGAAAGAGAAGAACCCCAGTTTGCCAATGGCGTATCAAATCCTTCCGGCAGTTCCTTTATATAATCATACAAGTCCACCTTTTTCACAGCCTGAATCAGCTCTTCTTCTGAAATCTCACGTTCCACACTATAACAGAGAGCCTGCCGCAGGGTTCCACTGAATATGCCTGCATCCTGAACCACATAAGACAGTTTTTTCCTCCAGCTATCGATATTCAGTTCTTCTACATCCATGTTTCCTATGGTAAGCCTGCCCTCTGTAGGACTATAAAGCCTTTCCAACAATTTGATTAATGTAGTCTTACCACTGCCAGAAGGTCCTACAATAGCAGTCACCCTCCCCTTAGGGATCACAAAGCTGACATCCTTAAGCACCGGATTATCATTTCCCTTATAATGGAATCCCACTCTTTCTGCATGTATATCCCCAGCCGGAATATCTTCCATGCCTGAATTCTTTTTGCCTGACATCTCTGTCGGTGCTTCCAGCAGTCTTGCAAGCCGGTTTGCTCTTCCCTGAAAGTCTTTCACAAATCCCCACATAATAGATATTACCAGAAAAGTAGAATTGATGGATGCTACATACATGGTAAATGCAAGAAAGCTTGCAATATCTGTCTGCCCCGTCTTTAAAAGGTAGGCTCCCCACAAAACAGAAATCACTGTGCTGACCATAACAATCAGTGTCTGATAGGAATGTATCACAACCTGCAGATAAACATTATACCGTTTATATACCTGAAACAGTTTCCCCGCAGCTTCCACACCATTCTTATCCTCTTTCTCCTCTGCCGCAAAGCTCTTAATCATTGGAAGGTTCCTGATTCTTTCTGCGAGATACCCTGTGAGATCTCCAATCTGCCACGCCAGATCCTTCCCCAATTTCTGCTGCCATCTGCCCACAACAAAAATATAAAGCAAATGCATTGGCACCAAAATCCAAAGTATCATTAAAAGCTTTGAACTATAGGCAAGCAACTGGAACACACAAGATATCAGCAATATCACCATAGTAGGAATATAGACGAAAAGCTGAACCAATCCAGCACCAAAGGTCTGTGCATCCATTGTTATCATACTCAAACGACTGGCCGGATCATTCTCATCATAATACTCCATTTTTGCGTGTATCATCCGTTCCCACACAGAGGTTCTGGCGGCAAGAACCGATTTTGCTTCTGCAAAAACTCTGAATATATAGGAAACCAATCCCAGAATAAGGGATACTGTCAACGTTTGGGCAACACCCAGCAGTTTGCTGGTTGAAAAGTCCCCATCAAACAGGTTTGCCGTTGCATCCGGAACCATGGATGTAATAACACTCTGGGCACTTCCAATAACAAGCGCCAAGACAATCAGCCCCCAGCTGAACCTGATGTGCTTACATACAAAGAAAAAATCATTCTTTTTCCTTGCTTTCTTTTTGTCACGTTTCATCTTCTTTCCTCCTCGTAAATTAATTTCCCATCTCTGTATCCCTCAGACAGTTACTTCTTTTGCAGTTTTCCCTTGCATGAACTGCGACTCAAACCGTCTCCATTTCAAATATATGGCTTCCTGTCTGCAATACCTCCTTTTCTTTTTTGTCACAAGGTAATTTTACTTCCGCTTCACATCCAAAGGGGATTACAAGACGAATTTTTATTCTGCCATCTTGCTGATATCTCCAGCCACATTCCCACCTGCCGGCCGGAGATTCATATACAGCTTCCAGAAACTTTAAAGCCGGATTGCATACCGGGCGGAAAATCACTTTTCTGCACCCTGGAACATCCTGCGCAAAGGAAAGGCCAGCCGCATACTTGAATAACCATTCTATCACTGAACCATACGCATAGTGGTTCATACTGTTCATATCAATGCCAGTAATCTTTCCTTCATCATCCAGACTGTCCCAATGTTCCCAGACCGTAGTTGCTCCCAGCTTTACTTCATGAAGCCAACCAGGATATTCTTCATTTAAGAGCAACTGATATGCCAACTCATCCATGTCGTTTTGCGATAATACATTGCAGAGCAACGGCGTTCCGGTAAAACCCGTCTGTAATATTCCCCCGCTTTCTCTGATAAGCATTATCAGTTGATTTTTTATCAGCTGCACATTTTCTGAAAGGTGATATTCTAATGTAAGGAGCTGTGCTGTCTGTGTCCTGAAACAGCACCTTCCGCTTTCGCTGTAATATTCCCTGCGCACCTGGGCAAACAAATCAGCTGCAAGGCGGCCATACTCTGCTTCATCTGCCTCTGCTCCCAATACTTTCGCCGCCTTTGCCACAAGCCCAGCGCTTACCGCATAGTAGACACTGGCAATGAATTCTTCGTCTGTTCCACCCAACAGAGCCGGTTTATTTCTGATATGCCCATCCAATGCCAACCAGTCTCCAAAGTGAAACACATGTCTCCAGCCATGGTCATTCCCATCAACTTTCCGAATATATTCAATCCAAGCCTTCATACTGTCATACTGTTCTTCTAAAATGGAGCGATCGCCATATATCAGGTAAAGCTTCCATGGCATGATACATGCCGCATCCCCCCAAACGCTGGAAGTCTCCTTGACATCAAAGGAAGGAACCACATCCGGCACTGCCCCATCAAGGCTTTTCTGCTCTGTCTGGAGATCAAAGAGATATTTTCGGTAAAATGCATAGCTGTCACTCAAATAAAGTGCTGTCGGCAGAAACACTTGCGCATCCCCAGTCCATCCCATACGTTCGTCTCTCTGTGGACAGTCAGTAGGCACATCAACAAAATTACTTTTCATCCCCCAACGCACATTTGAAACAAACCGATTCAATAGTTCATGTCCTGTTTCAATGCTTCCCACCTGTTTGACATCACTATAAATCGCCAGCCCTTCTAAATCTCCTATTTGCGGATGCGGAATTCCTTCCACTTTCACATAACGATAACCATAATATGTAAAATGGGGTTCCAGCCAGATTTCCTCTCCTCCCGAAATATACCAATATTCCGACTTGGCTGTTCTCAGGTTTTCATTATAAAAATTGCCTTCCTGCAAAAGTTCACTTGTCTGAATATGAACGCTCTCACCTATTGGAACTCTAGCCTTCATCCGAAAGATGCCTGCGAACTCCTGCCCCATGTCATAAACCCACTCCCCTGCCGGAGTATGCAGAAGGGAGATCGGCTTTATATGTTCCTGTACTCTTACCGGAAGACTATACCGCTCTGTCAACATTCCTTTAGGCGGATTGCACCTGACAGCTGATTCCGGTGTAAGGCTTGGAAGCGTATCATCTATCTTCTCCCCATCATATATGCTTGAAAAGATGATATTACTTCTGCGCATCGTCCAGCTTTCATCCGTACCAATTATCTCTTCACTGCCGTCCATATAGGTCAGTACCACTTCCGCAATCAGTTTCCATGCATCTCCGTAATATCCTTTCTCTTCCCGAACCCGAAATCCGAATCGCCCCTTGTACCAGCCATTGCCCAAAAGAACCGACAGCGTACCCTTTTCCCGCAAAATTTCCGTCACATCATATGTCTGATATTGGACCCATTCGTCATAATTATTGCAGTATGGCGTAAGATATTCTTCCCCAATCCTGGTACGCCTGCCTTCCGCAGACGCATACCATGCTTCATAAAGGCCGAGCCCACAGATATATAGTCTAGCTTGGCGTATCTCTCCCCGGGGACAGATTTCTTTTTCAAAAACAGGATGCCGTGGTTCTGTGCTGTCACAGCCAATCCACACCGCCTTCCATTCTTCCTCCCGTTTCCCTGTCTCAAACCATGCTGTTTCGCTCTGTGCCATTTCTTTTTTATCTGTGAGAACTGTCACTCTCCAGAAATACCTTGTCCGAGGACGAAGCTCAATAACAAGCTTCCATCCGAGACTATCTGCATCCTCGCAAAATCCGGTATCCAGAATAACATCTTTTTGTTCTTCATCCCCTGATACTACGATTCTGGCGGCTTCCTGCTTTTTCCCCGTAACTCCGCGTACCTTCCACGAAAAAACCACTTTGTCCATAAAATAGCCCATTGGACTTTCCACATGGTTTACCTTCATATCATAAATCAACACCATTACCCCCATAAGCTTTCCTGTTCACTGTTTTTGCAATTTTCTTATCCTGCAATATGGACACTATGCAAAGAAGTACCTGTTATGCTTTCTTCAAAAGCTTTAGCCCGATACATTCCGTTTTGTCATTCACCGCATTCCATACCCACTCCACTACCGTTTTTCCCTCAGTCCTCTGCTGCTCCGCTGCCCTTGCAAGACCAATGCAGTGCATAGTAAGTCCCTGTTCCGCCAAAGTTTCCATTCCTTTTCCACTGACAGGGGTATCAAAAATATAAATTCCTACATCTGGTATCTTTTCTTTCAACAGCCTGCACATTTCTTCAAGATCGCGCTGAAAGCGCTTTCCCGTTTCCCTATCTGTAACAAGCTTGCCACTGTCCACATAATTCCAGTATTTCGATAATTCAAAGTCACGAATAGAACAGGAAAACAATATTTTCACCTTTTCACCATGCTTTTGCTTTAGCGCTGCCAGACTGTCCAAGGTAATATTATTACTATGCAGACACTGATATATATCACTCGGAGCTTTCCAGACTTTCTCAGCAGCCTTTCTCCAGTCTCCATACAACATAAAGCAACTGTCAGGATAACAGATTACATCCTGGCACTTTGGGAAAAGGCTCATCACATCATCTGCCAGAAGCGCAGCCCCAAATCCACCTGCACTGAAACCTGTCACTAAAAGCTTTTCCGGTTCATCTCCAATCCACTTCAGCGCTTCTTTCATTACAGCACGATAATTTTTGTATCCATGGTGATGCAGAACAGCATCTTTCCCATCAAGATCCCTGTATGGAAAATCATTCTGCCCCACATGGAAATCGCCTGTATTATAAAGGATGCTTATAACGCTCCAGCTGTGAAATGGGTTCTCTTTCTTTCCCCCCGCAACGCCATGCCCTGTCACAATATCACCTACAAATTCCGAATCACTGGCATAAAACCTCTGTCCTTCTGATTCCTCGTAAGTACTGGTCGGACGGGCTGCCATATATTCGTCCCAGCTGACACCGCCGCCATGAAACATTACGATCACCTTATTTTCTGTTCCAATCCGTATACTGCCGTGAGTGATATCCCCGTTGGCACTTTTATATCCAGGCAGAGGTATTCTATAGAACTTCCCTTTTTGAGGTTTACTGGGTAATTCCGGGAAACACGTCAGCTTGAGCAGAGAAATCAGCAATCTTGTCTTCATCGTCATTTTTTTCTGTCTATCCATTAATATAACCTCCGCTTTATTTTATGGTTGAGTCCTTTTTCTGCTGTAACCTACCCTTTATCATCATTTTTAAAAGGATATATCACTCTTTCATAACCGAAAGAAGAATCCAAAAATGCATTCATTGGATTATTATCCTTAAATGCTATAGGATACAGACAATCAGGAGCAATGCCATCTTCTACCCATTGCTTTAACGCAAGAATACCAAGATGCCTGCAATCCTTGGGTGTGGCAGGGAATCCAAACAGAATATCCTGTACTCCCGGCCCGCCGGAAGTATGTCCCATTCCCGGCGCAAGAAACAGGCGGAAAAAAGAATCAACATCGCCCATTTTTTCTTTCACCTGCTTATAGTAGCGTATTGAGCTGGTATAGGGAATAATGGGGTCAGCAGTCCCGTGGATGACCAAAAGCTTTCCTCCCCTGTCACGAAAAGCTGCTAAATCTGTCTGGGTTGCGTTCAGATATTCATCCAGTTCTTCATGTACTTTTTTTGCATCTCTATGAAAATCAAAACTTTTAAAATCAAAATCCGCTCCTAATATCCACCGGAAAATATAGAAATATGACTGTTCAAACCCTGGATGTTCGCATCTGTGTGTCAAACCCAAATCGCATGCCTCACTGCCTGGCATCATAACAGGCTCATAAATCCGATTACCTGTTACCGGGTCTGATACGCCGCCATATATTTTCATCAATCCCTCAATTTGGCGGTCCGTCAATCCGGAACTTTCAAAGGCTGCTCTTTCCACCTTGATTTTATCCGGCCGGTACATAAAGCTGTCACCAGGATGACGCTCCCCCATATGGCCATATTTATCCAGAATTATTTTTACAATCTGCTCCTCGTCCTGTTTGGTAAACAAGCCGCCTTCCCCTTTATTCACTGCCAGCCAGTCCCATACAAAACCCATATGCAAGTTCGTCCTGTCATAAGCCGGCGCACCGGCCAGTATCCCATCATAGTCCTCCGGATATCGCTGTGCTTCCGACAACGCCTGCTGTCCTCCTGTGGAAATCCCGTTGAAATAAGAATGCTTCGGCAAAACACCATAATAGCATTCAATAATTGATTTGGCTGCCAGAGTCATCAGATGTGTGGAACGGTATCCAAAATCCCGCCAAACAGCCTTGTTGCCAATTCCACAGTCTGCTCCTGCGGAAGTTCCCATATCAGTACTTGCCACTGCAAAGCCAAGCTTTAGGGGTCCAACCATTACAAACGGAAGTATCATTCCCGCTGCGCCACCATTTCCTATCCCAAGAAAACTGCCATTCCATGCTACTATTGGAAGCCAGACCTGAATATGAATATTGCTTCCCTCCTCCGGCCTGCAGGTAACATCAACCCTTATATGTTTCGGCACATCTCTGACCGGAATGCCAGGCACAGAGTCCATATCGCCTCCAACTATCATTTCTATATTGTCAATCTCGCCATCTGTGATAGAAACCTTCTTTAACCTTTCCTTTATCTCATTTATATCTGTCATCAATATGTCCTCCCCTTTAACCGTAAAGTTACCCGAAAAACCATCAATATTTTCATCAACCTTCACCATGTTACAAAGAATAGCAAGACTATGCCTCATAATAAAGTTTAACAGATAGTGAACAGATATAATATACTGATATATTACCTCTTATATTGGTTGAATCTTACCTTTTTATATGGTATACTGCCTATGAAGGAGGCAAAGCGATAACATCATGGAAATATTGGAGTATGAAAAACTGCTGGAACAGCTTCAAAGGCTTACAGAAGAGGAAACCCTAGGACGGGAATACTATATGCTATACAACCATAATATGGATTATGCACAATATATATATCTTATAAATAATCCGAATCAAAAAAATATCAAAGACTTGATGCAACCTAAATCCGTGCTTATCCAAAATCAAATCCGGAAACAATACAAAAAATATCATATGGGAGGATTGACAGAAAAAGACTTCTTTCCGCCTGACGAAAATATTGTTGTTGAACGATTACTTCATTACATTGACATCGCTCCCCATAAGCACGAGTTTTGCGAATGCTCTTTTGTATTTACCGGAAGCTGTATTCATAATGTCAACGGCTTCAATTTTAAGCAGCATACAGGAAACTTTATCTATATCCCCCCAAATGTGACTCATACCCTGTACCCAATAGACAGCAGTGTATGTCTCACGATTAAGGTGCGTACAAATACTTTCCGCAGAATGACCATTCCGGATTTGCTGAGTTTTACCTGTCCTGTATCTTTTGAATGCAACAATGATGATTTCATTTCCAGAATCATCCTATGTATGTATTACCAACAACAAAATAAGAATCTCTATTTCCGTGAGCTCTGCTTTCATCTGCTCCAAACCCTGCTCCTTTATATACTACAAAACTACGGGAAAAATTCGACAATTTTGATGCCTCGCATAAAAAAGAGCACTCAAATTGTTGACATCCTTAGCTATATTGCCAATCATTATCAAACTGTCACTGTAAAGGAAATTGCTGCTTTTTTTCATTACAACGAGTCATATTTCAGCCGAATGTTTCGGGAACAGACAGGACAGACCTTTTCTAATATCCTAAGACAATACAAGTTGGAAAAGGCTGCTGATCTGCTACAGAGGACATCGCTCCCCTTAAACCAGATATGTGATTCCGTGGGATATAAAGATGTCTCTCAATTCATCCACAGTTTTCGGCAGACATACCATATGACACCCGGGCAATATCGGCAACAGCAAACATCCCCTAACGACTAATTAAGCCTGTCAATATCATGGAAGACTATCTCTGCCATCCATGGGCAAAAGAATAAACCAAAAAAAGTAGGAGGTTGAAAAAACATGGCAACAAGTTTATTGATTGTAATATACATTTCATTTATCGGACTGGGAATCCCCGATTCCCTTTTCGGGACAGCATGGCCGGCTATTTATGCAGACTTCTGCCTACCCATCTCTTTTGCAAGCTTTGTCTCCATCATCATTTCCTCCGGAACCATTATTTCCAGCCTGATAAGCGCTAAAGCAATCAACCTGTTTGGTACAAACAAAGTTTCGGCTTTCAGTACGGCAATGACCGCCCTAGCACTGCTGGGATTTTCCCTCTCAGCCAATTTCTTTTTGTTATGCCTGTGTGCAGTCCCCTTGGGACTAGGAGCCGGAGCTATCGATACCGCACTGAACAACTATGTCTCGCTGCACTATTCCGCAACACACATGAGCTTTCTTCATTGCTTTTATGGTATCGGGGTTACCGTCAGCCCGTACATATTATCATTAGTGATTAACAGCAGCGCCGGATGGCGGGGCGGATATCGGATTGCTTTCGGAATACAGCTCTGCATCGCGCTCATCCTGTTTCTTACCCTGTCCATCTGGAAAAAGGCCCATAGCCAGGATACCGGCGAAACAGAACATGCTACAAAAACACTTCCATTCAGGGAGATTGCGCAGATACCCGGCGTCAAACTTATGTGGTGCCTCTTCATCACCTCATGCGCCATCGAATGCACCTGCGGCGGATGGGGAAGCACCTATCTGGTAGAATACAAGCATATGGATGCAGTAACAGCTGCAAGAATGGTCATGCTGTATTACATGGGTATGGCGTTGGGCAGGTTTTTATCCGGTATCCTCGCTGCACGTTTAAACAGCTGGCAAATCA
Organism: uncultured Acetatifactor sp.; assembly: GCA_910584235.1. Taxonomy (GTDB): domain Bacteria; phylum Bacillota; class Clostridia; order Lachnospirales; family Lachnospiraceae; genus Acetatifactor. Next base: position 1,451 of record CAJTZD010000024.1, on the reverse strand, counting down.
TTCGGATAGGGCAATGGATTTTAGGAATTGCGCTTATCGGCCTTCTCCTTCCGTTATCTTCCGGTATTTCCGCAGCATGCCTTTTTATGGTTGGTCTGGGAAACGGCCCTATGTTTCCGAACTTCAATTATCTTACCCCTCAGAATTTCGGGGCAGATATTTCACAATCAGTTATGGGGACACAGATGGCTATGTCCTACATCGGGATTATGGTTGCACCTGCTGTCTGCGGTGTTCTGGGGCAGTTTATCAATATGGGGATATTCCCTATTTATCTTCTTGTTTTTTATGTGGTAATGATTATTGCTACAAAAAGAGTGAAAATTATATTAGCCATACAAAAGGACTAGACTAAACAGCAACTAAAACTCCTTCCGATAAAAGCCTATATCACATAATGAATCTGATAAAAATTGGCACAACATTGGCACAGTTTTGCTCTTTCCCCGCAAATCCATATCTGCTATACTTGGTACAGTCAAAATTTTGCAATGCAGCCGTTTCCCATCTCAGGAAACGGCTGTCTTTAGTTAGAAAGGTGGTGGTTTTAACTTTGCTTATGAGAATCTACAAGGCAATCCCAACTGCCGACAGTCCTCTGTCCCACTCCAACAGTAATACGATAAAACAGGGTCAGTTACAGGAAAAAGCATTTCCTCACGTAAAAGTACCCAATGTGAAAAAGCTATTGAAAAACAACAGCGGAGAAGCCAACTACTTCAGCACAGTGGTATTCATCTTCATCACCGTCCTGTTGCTGGCCTTCATCATCGACCTGTTCGGCATCATCTCCACCAAGCAGCAGCTCGACCACTGCGCCGACCAGATGGTGAAGCAGATCCAGCTCTCCGGCGGCACCAATGGGGAGACCGATGCCCTGTTCCAGTACCTCTGCTCCCAGATTAACGGGGCAAATAACATTACCTACACCATTGATGCCTCCTACAAGTCCCCCACCCCGGGCGGCATGAGCCGGGCCATCCAGCTGGGCAGCCCCTTCTACATCACCATCACGGGGAACGCAAGGCTGGGCGGCTTCTGGAACTTCAACCTGGTCAACATCCGGATTGTCTCCAGGGGCGCAGGCGTCAGCGAGCATTACTGGAAGTGAGGTGCCCATGATGATGCCATTTTTTTCAAAAACAGCAGCACAAAGCTCCACCGAACCCACCTACACCCCAAAGTGCAGACTGGCGGAACACAATCGGCGGAATAGAAACTACAGCAGGGCTGCAGGACTCCTCCGCAGCCAGAAAGGCGACATCACCATCTACACCTGCTTCTTTATCGTAGGCGCAGTGATGCTGGTGTCCTTCCTGCTGCTGTACGCCTCCATCCGCATCACCTGCATCAACATCCGAAACGGCGCCAAGATGGAGCTGAACAACTTAAGCGCCAGCATCTATGCGGACACCTTCCGCTCCCAGAGGGAGACCAACTTCAGCGAATAC
>CAJTZD010000023.1:31429-58864 GCA_910584235.1 uncultured Acetatifactor sp. | reverse complement strand
AAGCCATTACTGGCTTTGCGGGTTATTTCGAAGTTCTTAGGTGTCAAACTTCCGGTTCATGGCAGCCTCCTTTTTCATACGTTTTTTCCATGATACAGCGCCGGAGAGGGATAGTCAATGCGTAAGGAAATTTTTTGTAAATGGCCTAGACATTTCGGGGAAAAATGAGTATAATCATTAAGGGGCAAAAATTGCCCTTTCAGCGTATGAAACGACGGAGTCGGCGGTATCTGGGGAATGAAACAACGAAAAAATGATCAAAGAAAAGTGTACCAATCCTTTGCCATGGTCATGCAGTTCGGCCTGAATATGATCGTGCCTATCGGCATGATGTCCGCGTTGGGAGTCTGGCTGGACGGTAAGCTTGGTACCTCTTGGATCACAATTCTTTTTTTTGTAATTGGAGCCGTGGCAGGGGGACAGAATGTGTACCGCTGTGTTATGGGCATGTTTGATACAGAGGAAACGGACGGGGAGCGTGTGCGCGATGAGGTTGATCGAAGCAGCGAAAAGGATGAATAGGACACTTTTGGAAATGCATATCGGTATGATTTTCTTCGGACTGATGTGTCAGGCGGCGGGAGCCTTTCTGGTGAAAGACCAAAAAAGCTATGCCCTGAGCCTTTGGTTCGGTGTGGCTTTTGCCCTTGCGGGCAGCATCCATATGTGCCGTACCCTGGACCGGGCGCTGCTTTGCGGCGGCAACGCTTCCGGTATGGTCACGAGAGGATATCTGTTCCGGTATTTTCTGCTGGCCGCGGTGCTGGTGATCATTGCCCTGACGGATGTGATGAATCCTTTGGTGTTTTTTCTGGGATATATGAGCCTGAAAGTAACGGCATATCTTCAGCCGATTACTCATAAATTGTGCAATAAGCTGTTCCGCGAGGAGGATCCGGTTCCTCTTTCGGAGGAGGAGCTGGCGGCACAGGAGGGGGAAACCCCTGCCAGCTAGAGGATGTGCCTGCCGGATGGGCAGGGACGCCGCTGTATGGCAAAAGCAAGCAAAAAATTGAAAAGAAAGTGAGGTGAGAGTATGGGACATGGAATTCTGCTGTCTGGCGGTGCGGAAGTGGATTTTAATATTCACGGAGTGTTTCAGTATTCCTTTTTCGGGCATCCTGTGTGGATCACCACATCGCACATATGTATCCTGATTGTGATGCTTCTTCTGATAGCTTTCGCCATAGCCGCGAACCGGTGCATGGCCAAGGCCACGGAAGTGCCAGGCAGTTTTCAAAATGTGGTGGAAATGATTGTCGAGAAGCTGGACGGTATGGTAAGCGGCTCCATGGGACAGGCTGCCCCGAGGTATTTTAACTACATCGGAACCATTTTTATCTTTATCCTGGTCAGCAACATATCGGGTCTGCTGGGCCTGCGGCCGCCGACGGCGGACTATGGCGTAACGCTTCCGTTAGCGATCCTGACATTTTCATTGATTCATTATAATAAATGGAAATATCAGAAACCAAAGACAATCTGGGCGGATTTGTGTTCTCCGCTGCCGCCCTGGCTGCCGATCTGGATGCCTATCAATGTGATCAGCGCGATTGCGGTGCCGATTTCTCTGTCACTGCGTTTGTTCGCAAACGTTTTGTCGGGAACGGCTATGATGGCATTGCTGTACGGTCTGTTAGGATGGTTCGCCACGGCTTGGCCCGCAGCGCTCCATGTGTATTTTGATCTGTTCTCAGGGGCGATCCAGACGTATGTGTTCTGCATGCTGACCATGACATACATTTCGAATGAGATTGGTGATGGCACCAGACGCTAGTGTGGGAAGAAGTTCTAAGGCGTCAAAAAACGCCGCCTAAGAACTTCTAGGTCCGCAAGCGAATAGGATTCGCTTTGCAGACCGGTCCCACACGAAAGAATGCCTGAAGGGCAGGCATTCTTTCAGAATCCAGATAGTTGTAACTACATTTACTTAAATTTTACTTAAATTTAGGAGGAAAAAAGAATGGATTTCAATGAAAACTTTATTTTAGGGTGTTCTGCTATTGGTGCAGGTCTGGCGGTTATTGCCGGTATCGGACCTGGTGTCGGACAGGGTATCGCGGCAGGACACGCGGCGGCGGCAGTGGGACGCAACCCCGGCGCCCAGCCCAAGGTTATGCAGACCATGCTTCTTGGCCAGGCAGTGGCAGAGACCACGGGTCTGTATGGTTTGCTGGTAGCAATCCTTTTGATGTTTGTAAAACCTCTTCTGCCCTAATAGTGTGAAAAGACTAAAAATGTTTGCAAATGCATTTTAGGAGGCAGAAAGGAGGCAAAAATGATACTTTTAACAGGTGAGTCCATGTCAAGGCTGTTTGACCTGGACTGGCAGCTGTTGGCTGATGCCAGCCTGATGATTATTGCCATCTTTTTCCTGTTCCTGATCTTGAGCTATTTCCTGTTCAACCCTGCGCGGAAGATGCTGAACGGCCGTAAGGAAAAGATCCAGAATGAGCTGGATACCGCCAAGACCGCTATGGACAATGCGCAGAGCCTGAAGCAGGAATATGAGGCGAAGCTGAAGGAAATCGACAAGGAGGCAGAGAGCATTTTGAGCGAGGCCCGCAGGAAAGCGCTGGCCAACGAGAATGCCATTGTCGCCGAGGCAAAGGAAGAGGCGGCGCGTATTCTGGACAGAGCGCGTGTGGAAGCGGAGCTTGAGAAGCAGAAGATGTCTGACGATGTGAAGAGAGAGATCATCGTCGTGGCATCTTTGATGGCCGGCAAGATTGTGTCGGCATCTGTAGATACCGCCATGCAGAATCAGCTGATAGATGAAACCTTGAAAGAAATGGGTGATAAAACATGGCTAAATTAGTATCGAAGACATACGGTGAGGCCCTGTATGAAGTGGCTGCGGAAGCGGGCAAAACATCGGAGCTGATGGAAGAAATCCGCTGTGTGAGAGAGATACTGGCGTCGAATCCCGGATTCGATGAGCTGATGGAGCATCCGGGTGTTCCCAAGCAGGAGAAGCTTCAGATTGTGGAGAATGTCTTCAAGGGCCGGCTCAGCGACGAGCTGACGGGACTGCTGGAGGTGGTGGTCTCCAAGGAGCGCTACCGGGATCTGCCTGCGATATTCGCCTATTTTACGGAGAAGGTGAAAGAAGAGCAGCGCATCGCCGTGGCCTGGGTGACCACGGCCGTGGAGCTTGCGCCGGGGCAGCGGGAAGCCGTAAAGACGAAGCTTTTAGAGACCAGCGGCTATGCCAGCATGGAGATGCATTATGAGGTGGATGCCTCTATCATCGGCGGAATGATTATCCGTATAGGAGACAGAGTGGTGGACAGCAGTGTCCGCACAAAGTTAGACGGTTTGAAGAAACAACTATTACAAATCCAGTTAGGTTGACCTGCTGGAAGAAAGGTGCGACAGATCCATGAATTTAAGACCGGAAGAAATAAGTTCAGTTATCAAGGATCAGATCAAGAGGTATGCTTCTACCCTGGACGTGGCCGATGTGGGTACGGTCATCCAGGTGGCAGACGGCATTGCCCGTGTCCATGGACTGGAAAACGCCATGCAGGGTGAGCTGCTGGAATTTCCCGGAGAAGTCTACGGCATGGTGCTGAATCTGGAAGAGGATAACGTGGGCGTGGTTCTTTTGGGCAGTGCGCGCAATATCAATGAAGGCGACACTGTCAAGACTACCGGACGCGTGGTTGAGGTTCCGGTGGGCGATGCCATGATGGGGCGCGTGGTCAATGCGCTGGGACAGCCCATTGACGGGAAAGGACCCATCCAGACCAGTAAATATCGTAAAATCGAGCGTGTGGCCAGCGGCGTTATCACGAGAAAGAGCGTGGACACCCCGCTTCAGACAGGTATCAAGGCAATCGACGCCATGATTCCCATCGGAAGAGGCCAGCGTGAGCTGATCATTGGCGACCGCCAGACTGGTAAGACGGCCATTGCCATTGACACCATCATCAACCAGAAAGGCCAGGGCGTCAAATGTATCTACGTTGCCATCGGCCAGAAAGCTTCCACCATCGCCAATATCGTTAAGACCCTGGAGGAGTATGGCGCCATGGCGTATACTACCGTAGTAGTGTCTACGGCCAGCGACCTTGCTCCTCTGCAGTATATCGCTCCCTACTCAGGCTGCGCCATCGGCGAGGAGTGGATGGAGAAAGGTGAGGATGTGCTGGTAGTGTACGATGACTTGAGCAAACATGCAACGGCATACCGTACACTCTCTTTGCTCCTGAGACGTCCGCCCGGGCGTGAAGCTTATCCCGGAGACGTGTTCTATCTGCATTCCAGACTGCTGGAGCGCGCGGCCAGGATGAACGAGGAGTATGGCGGCGGTTCCCTTACGGCCCTGCCCATTATCGAGACCCAGGCCGGAGACGTGTCCGCTTACATCCCTACGAACGTGATCTCCATCACGGACGGTCAGATCTATCTGGAGACAGAGATGTTCAACTCGGGCTTCCGTCCGGCCATCAACGCAGGACTTTCCGTGTCCCGTGTGGGCGGCGCTGCCCAGATCAAGGCCATGAAGAAGATAGCGGCTCCTATCCGTACGGAACTGGCTCAGTACAGAGAGCTGGCAAGCTTTGCACAGTTCGGGTCCGAGCTGGACGACAATACCAAGGAGACGCTGGCACAGGGCGAGCGCATCAGAGAGGTGCTCAAGCAGCCTCAGTACGCTCCCATGCCGGTGCAGTACCAGGTCATCATCATTTACGCGGTGACCCGCAAGTACCTGCTGGATGTGCCCACGGCGGACATTACCAGATTCGAGAAAGAATTCTTCGAATTTCTGGATACCAAGTATCCCGAGGTTCCGGGGAATATTGCGTCCGAAAAGGTGATCTCCGACGAGACGGAAACCGCTCTGAAGAAAGCGATTGAGGAGTTCAAGAAGCAGTTCAAATAGAAAGAGGATATAGAATATGGCATCAATGCGTGATATAAAGCGTCGCAAGACCAGTATCCAGGGGACGCAGCAGATTACCAAAGCCATGAAGCTGGTATCCACTGTGAAACTGCAGCGTGCCAGAGCCAGCGCGGAGCGCTCAAAAGGATATTTCACCTGCATGTACGATACGGTGAACAATATCCTGCAGCGGGTGGGACATATCGATCATCCCTATCTGATCCCGGGGGAGTCCCGGAGGAAAGCAGTGGTCGTGATCACGTCCAACCGCGGACTGGCAGGCGGCTACAACTCCAATGTGACGAAGCTGGTGACCAGACATCCTGAGTGGAAGAAAGAGGATCTGGATCTCTACTGCCTGGGAAATAAAGGCCGGGAGACCTTTGCGCGTAACGGCTATACGGTAAAGGAATGCGACAATGACATCGTGGAAAGTCCCATGTATGCCGATGCCGCCGCGCTGTCGGAAAAGCTTCTGGCTTCCTATGCGGCAGGCGAGATCGGCGAGATCTATCTGGCCTATACGGGATTCAAGAACACGGTGAGCCATGTGCCTACGCTGCTGCGCCTGCTTCCGGTGGATGTGGAGGAGCAGGGGGAGAAAGAGACCTCCAATGAGGCTGCACCCATCATGAACTTCGAGACAGAGGATACGGAGGCGCTGGATCTGCTCATCCCTAAATACGTCACCAGCCTGATCTATGGGGCGCTGAGAGAATCAGTGGCCAGCGAGAACGGCGCGCGTATGCAGGCCATGGACAATGCGACCAGCAATGCGGAGGAAATCATCAGCGATTTGACGCTGAAATACAACAGAGCCCGTCAGGGTTCCATAACACAGGAATTGACAGAAATTATAGCCGGAGCGGAGGCTCTGGGCTAAGCGTGAGAAGAAGTTCTAAGTTTGCAAGAGGGGGCTGGCCCACCTCTTTAGTACGCAAACTAAGAACTTCTGGGCGCGTGAGCGAACGAGTTCGCTCTGCACGCCAATCTCACGCGGAAGAATGCCAAGGGAGGCATTCTTCCGGATTGCGGCAATCTGTATAATATGTCAGAGATTTAGAAATGAGAGTTATGCCCGCGCAAGCGGGCGGGAAAGAGGTAGAAATGGCAGGAGAAAACAGAGGCAAGGTTACTCAGGTCATCGGCGCGGTGCTGGACATCCGCTTCGATGAGGGTAAGCTGCCTGAAATCAACGAAGCAATTCGCATTCCTACCAGAGACGGCAATGAACTGACCGTGGAAGTATCCCAGCATCTGGGCGACGACACCGTAAGGTGTATCGCCATGGGAAGCACGGACGGTCTGGTGAGGGGAATGGACGCGGTGGCCACCGGGGCGCCGATTTCCGTTCCCGTGGGCGAGAAGACCCTGGGGCGCATCTTCAATGTCCTGGGCCAGCCCATTGACAACAAGCCGGCTCCGGAGGGCGTCTCCTATGAGCCGATTCACAGGCCTGCGCCGAAATTCGAGGAACAGGCCACGGAGAAAGAGCTTTTGGAGACAGGCATTAAAGTCGTAGATCTGCTCTGCCCTTATCAGAAGGGCGGCAAGATCGGTCTGTTCGGCGGCGCTGGCGTAGGCAAGACGGTTCTGATTCAGGAGTTGATCCGCAATATCGCTACCGAGCACGGCGGATATTCCGTATTCACCGGCGTAGGAGAGCGTACCCGTGAGGGAAATGACCTTTACCATGAGATGATGGAGTCGGGCGTTATCGACAAGACCACCATGGTCTTCGGACAGATGAACGAGCCCCCCGGGGCCAGAATGCGCGTGGGCCTTACGGGGCTTACCATGGCAGAGTATTTCCGTGACAAGGGCGGCAAGGACGTGCTGCTGTTCATCGACAATATTTTCCGTTTCACACAGGCGGGCAGCGAGGTTTCCGCTCTGCTGGGCCGTATGCCTTCCGCAGTGGGTTATCAGCCCACACTGCAGACGGAGATGGGCGCTCTTCAGGAGAGGATCACCTCCACGAAGAACGGTTCTATCACTTCCGTACAGGCAGTCTATGTGCCTGCGGACGACCTGACCGACCCGGCCCCCGCCACCACTTTTGCCCATCTGGACGCCACCACCGTGCTGTCCCGTTCCATTGTGGAGCTGGGCATCTATCCGGCAGTGGATCCGCTGGAGTCCACCTCCCGTATCCTGGATCCCAGGATCGTAGGCGACGAGCATTACCAGACGGCCCGCGGCGTGCAGGAGATTCTCCAGCGCTATAAGGAGCTGCAGGATATCATCGCAATCCTGGGTATGGACGAATTGTCGGAAGAAGACAAGAGAGTAGTGTCCAGAGCCCGTAAGGTACAGAGATTCCTGTCCCAGCCGTTCTTCGTGGCAGGACAGTTCACGGGCATGGAGGGAAAATACGTTCCCATAGGCGAGACGATCCGCAGCTTCCGCGAGATTCTGGAGGGCAAGCATGACGATATCCCGGAGAGCTACTTCCTGAATGCCGGCAGCATTGATGACGTGCTGGCCAGGGTATCATAAAGATGGAGGGTGACTATGGCAGATAAGAGCGTTTTCCTTCTGCGTATCATCACGCCTGACAGAGTCTTCTATGAGAATCAGGCGGATATGGTGGAATTCAATACCACAGAGGGAGAGATTGGCGTGCTGCCGGGACATATTCCCATGACAGTGATCGTAAAGCCTGGCATCCTTTACATCCATGAGGCGCAGGAGGAGAAAAAGGCGGCTCTGCATGCAGGGTTTGCCGAAATCCTTCCGGAGGGTGTGACGATTTTGGCAGAGACAATCGAATGGCCCGGCGAGATTGATGAAAATCGTGCGAAATCCGCCATGGAGCGGGCCGAGCATCGCTTACAGGACAAGGCGCCGAACACGGATATCGCCAGGGCCGAGACAGCGCTGCAGAGGGCCATCGCGCGTATTCAGGTAATAAAGAATAGATAACCATTCTTAGAATGGATAACCATTCTTGGTAATAATGACCGAAGCGAAGTAACAGTTAGAGGAAATAGCGCATATGCTGTTAAAAAACTGAGAGAGTTTGCATATGGAATTTCACTCAAAACTGTTACAGCCGCTTTCGGAAGACAGGACAAGGGGCTGGAACGGGCCCCTTCCTTTTTATATGACCTACCCGGATTACCGCGGAGCGGAGAATGAGGCCAGATTATTGCAGGATCTGGAATATCTACAGCAAATGTATCCGGGGGATGTCAGGCGCTATCAGAAAAGAATAGCGGAGATTCTGGATAAGACAGACTATGAGGGCAGCATGATCTATGACGAGTATCCGGACAGATACAGCCTCCAGGCGCTGGCGAAATCCATGCGGAAAGTTCTGGAGAACGAGGAGCAGAATGCGCCCGCGGAGGACATGATACAGGTCCTCTTATTCAACGAAGTATACAAGCGCCGCCACGGAGGCCGCAGAGGGAGCTTCCTTACCTGGTTTTAGGCGCTGGTGATTCCCGGTGGAAGAAAGGAATCCCATGGAGAAACTAAGAGAATTCTTCCGGCAGCTGCCGGATCAAAATATCATACAGATTACACTGAGCAATACGAGAGACGCAGCCCGGGCCTCCAAGGTGAAAGTACGGCCGGTATCGATCAGGGGGAGAGTATGCTTTCAGGAGACCCTTTACCTGGGCAAACAGGTATTTCACAGGAATCTGGAGAAAGAGGAATTGGCCGGGCGCCTTACAGAGTATATGGAATGCCTGTTCAGACAGGGGCAGATCAGCTGCACGGGACTGGAGGCCACGATCCTTGTGAGCAAAAAAGGATCCGTGTCTATCAAAACAAAAAAACAGGAGAATACAGCTCCGGACATGTCCCATAACCGTTCCAGGCGATATATCCTGCCGGAGGGGGAGCCGGTGGACTTTTTGGTGAGCCTTGGCGTGCAGACGCCCCAGGGGCAGGTAATCCGGGCAAAGTACGATAAGTTCAGGCAGATCAACCGATATCTGGAGTTCATAGAGGACGTGTGCGATAAGCTTCCTGCAGACCGGACCATCCGCATTGTGGATTTCGGCTGCGGGAAGTCTTATCTGACTTTTGCCATGTATTATTACCTGCATCAAAAGAAAGGCAGGGATATTCAGGTGACGGGGCTGGATCTGAAAGCGGATGTGATCAGGCACTGCAGTGAGCTGGCGGAGAGGCTTCGCTATGACGGACTGCGTTTTGAGCAGGGTGATATCAGCAATTTTCAGGATGCGGAACAGGTGGACGTGGTGGTATCCCTCCATGCCTGTGACAAGGCCACGGACTATGCGCTGGAAAAGGCCGTAAAATGGGGGGCTTCGGTGATCCTGGCAGTACCTTGCTGCCAGCATGAGCTGAACGGACAGATCCGGTGTACGTCCCTGCGGCCCGTGCTGCGCTATGGTGTGATAAAGGAGCGCATGGCAGCCCTGATTACGGATGCCCTGCGAGCGGATATGCTGGAGGATCAGGGATACGAAGTGCAGATTCTGGAATTCATCGATATGGAGCATACGCCCAAGAACCTGATGATCAGAGCAGTGAAGTCAGCCGGGATACCTGACGGGATAAGGATACGCCCGAAGCATTCCGGGGCGGAAGAGGATGCGGCGTTTTGGCGCACCATGGAATTTCTGCATGTGGATCCCACGCTGAAGGAGCTGTTGTATGAAGAAGACGATCATTAAGCTTTTGGTGTGCTGCCTGGTCTTCGCGCTGGCGGCTGTCATTGTGAACAAGTTCATGAACAGAGACCATGACAATCTGACCATGGAGATGGCGCCTGCAACTTTTCCGCTGGTGACCATGGTGACGGACGGACAGGAATGCAATGAGCTCCATGGCTATGCGGCGGGGACAGACGTGGCGTTCCAGCAGGATACCGTCACCGTATTAGGAGATAGCAGGGACACGGACTTCGTGGTGGATACTTATGGCGTGCAGATGGCGGGTATTTCTCTTCAGGTGCGGAGCGCTGACGGCACAAGGCTCATTGAGGATACGGAAATCACGGATTATGTGACCGCGGAGGGAAAGGTTCACGGACGGATCTCCCTGAAAGACCTGATTGAGGAGGATACCGAATATTCTCTCACCATTCTGCTCACACTGGAAGATGGGAAGAAGATATCCTATTATACCAGGGTCATTTGGAGTACCGGCTTCCATGTGGAGGAGAAGCTGGCGTTCTGTCGGGATTTTCATGAGCGCCTGTTTGATAAGGAAGCGGCGAGGGAACTGACAAAGTATCTGGAGTCCAATGCCAGACTGGAGGACAATACTTCTTTCCACAAAGTGAACATCCACAGCAGCTTCCGACAGATTACCTGGGGAAATCTGGATGTGCGCAGGATCGGGGAGCCTATGCTGCGGCTGACGCAGATCGGGGAACAGACAGCCTCAGTGCTGATGGATTTTATGGTGGCTACCTCTGAAGACGGCCGGAGCACCTATTACAGAGTGCGGGAATATTACCGCGTCCGCTATACCACGGACAGAATCTATCTGCTGTCCTATGAGCGCACCATGACCCAGATCCCGGACAGAGAGAAGCTCTGCGGGGACGACAGGATCCTGCTTGGCATCACAGGGGCGGATGTGGACATGACAGAGAGCGAAGATGGGAATGTAGTAGTATTCCAGGTGGCGAACCAGCTCTACTGCTACAATGTGACCACCAATAAGCTGGCGGCAATCTTTAGCTTCTATGATGAGGAAAACGCGGATGCGCGCACCATGTACGACCAGCATGCCATCAAAATCCTGGATGTAAATGAGGGCGGCAACGTAGAATTCGCCGTCTACGGATACATGAACAGAGGCAGGCATGAGGGAGAGGTGGGCATCCAGCTGTGCACTTACAACAGCGAGCAGAATACGGTGGAAGAGCTGCTCTACATTCCCTATGACAGGCCATATTCTGTTCTTGCGGCACAGATGGAGGAATTGCTGTATCTGAACCGGGAGCAGAAGCTGTATCTGACTTTGGACGGCGTGGTATACGGCATTGACCTGGTGAATCGGACATGCTCCGGGCTGATAGCGATCACGCAGGACGAAAGTCTGCAGGTTTCGGACAATCACAAGATCATCGTATGGCCCTCCGATGAGGATATTTATCACAGTGACGCGCTGTATATCCGGAATCTGGGCAGCGACACCACAGAGAGCATTACAGTGCCCCAGGGCGAGGTCATCCGTCCTTTGGGTTTCATGGATGAGGACATTATATACGGCATTGCCCACGCGGCGGATGTGGTGGAGGAGCATTCCGGCAGAATTTTTTATCCCATGCATACCATAGGAATCTGCAATGCGGACGGGCAACTGCTAAAAGACTACAGCCAGCCGGACGTCTATGTTACGAACTGCATCGTGACGGACAACCAGATCACGCTGGAACGTGTAAGGCGGTCGGGAGAAGGGGACTATCGGGAGATCGAGCAGGACCATGTCATGAACAATATGGAGGAAGAAGCGGGCAAAAATGTGGTGGCGGCCGTTGACACGGAGAGGTACGAACGGCTCATAGAGATTCAGATACGCAAAGGCACGGAGGACAAATCCGTCATGATCCTGACCCCCAAAGAGGTGGTGTACGAGGGAGGCCGGAGACTTACCCTGCCGCAAAGGGAGGAGAGAGACAGATATTATGTGTATGGAGCCTACGGGGTGGACGGTATCTTCTTTTCTTCAGCTCATGCAGTGGGGCTTGCCTATGAAGCTGCGGGAGTGGTCATTGACGAAAACGGCCGCCGGATCTGGCTGCGGGGCAATCGGGCGGCGAAAAACCAGATTATGGCTATCCGGGAGACCGAAGTCACGCCCCAGGAGAATGTGCTGCCTGTCTGTCTGGATACAATGCTGGCCTATGAGGGCATCACAAGGAATACAAAACCCTATCTGGAACGGGGAGATACCATTTTAGAGATACTGGGGGAGAACCTGCCAGACGCTGTGGTGCTGGATCTGGCGGGCTGCAGCCTGGATGCCGTGCTGTATTATGTGAATCAGGATATTCCTGTGCTGGCTTTGACGGAAAAAGCCGGAGCCGTGCTGCTTGTGGGATTTAACGAAGCGGAGGTGGGCATCATGAACCCTGCCACAGGAACCATATATACCATGAAGAACAGCGAGGCTGCTGAATGGTTTGAGGAGAACGGGAACCAGTTTATCACCTACCTGAGGGCAGATCAGTAAGTCAGACCTGTTTTACGGCTGGACGAATCGGGAAAAATATGGTAAAATGTCTGAAAAGAACGGAGCGAACAGATATCCGGTAAAAGAATACGCGAGAACCAGGAGGTAAGGAACATGAAAGCAGAGAAGATACCGGTACTGATAGGAATGGTACTGATTATTCTGCTGGCTTTTCTGATCATATGGCAGGCAGGGATCTTCGGCGTGTCAAAGGGCAGACTGGAACAGGACGCCAGGGAGAGACAGCATGTCGCCAACAGTTGGGAGATGGCCCAGGCTGTGGACGACAATATCTGCGCTATGCTTTTCTATGATGAGGACAAAGGAGAATATGCCTACTCCATCTATCTGACCAGGGACGGCCTCTCATACGGCTATTTCTACAGGCAGGGCGGTACGGATGCCTATATGGAAGAGGGTGTAAAGGGTCTGGTATTTGAAAACAAGGGTATCGCGCTGCTGTCCTTGAACGAAGATAAGGTATGTAAGATCGTAGTGGACAATAGTGTGGAAAAGAAGACCATCCAGGTCGATTCCAACGAGCCCTTTGCCATTGTGCTTCCCATTGACTGCAGCGCGATCACCATGTATGACGCACAGGAAAATGTAGTGACGCTTTATGATAGCTTTACAGGCGCATGAACCGGAAAACGTCTAAGCAAGCGGGAAGCCGGTGAAAAGCCGTAAAAGTCATCCGGCGGGAAACGGGCTGCCGACTAGGAAAGCAATCCTGCCTGCAGCAGCCGCTTGCGCAGCGTGCTTCCTACTGTTACGCCCACTACAAGCTTTATGATGTCAACGAGGATATAGGGGACCACTCCGATGTGCAGGGCCTGCACAAAACCGATGGACTGCTGGCGGGCCAGCCATAACGTGCCGAAGAGATATCCGACGACGGTGCCCGGGATCATGCCCGCCAGGGTGAAGAGGAGTCTGCCGCCGCCCTTGTCCACAAAGAAGCCGCAGATCAGGGCCATGAAGACATAACCTATGATATATCCGCCTGTGGGGCCTAAAAGCTTTGCGGGACCGCCTGTGAAGTTTGTGAAGACAGGGAGACCGACCAGCCCCAGCAGAATGTAGACAATGACGCTCAGGGTGCCAAGCTTCATGCCCAGTACGGAGCATATAAAATAAATTCCCAGAAATCCCAGAGATATGGGAACCGGACTGATGGGGATGTTCAGGGCGATGGGGCCTAAGATGCAGAGGACCGCTGTCATCAGGCCTGTCAAAGCCAGTTGCTTCACGTTCAGTTTGGGATTCGGTGCTGTCATAGGATTGCTCATTTTGTTTACCTCTCTGTTTGTATAATTGTTAACCTTGGTTTAAAGCGGTTGACAATTGAGAGTATATCGTATTTGAATACAATTGTCAACTGATAATTTGAACAGGTTTACATATCAGGCTGAACCCCAATGTAGAAACCGCCGGACAGCTGGCATCCGGCGGTGTTTTTTCACGTATTCTTTTTACAATTCACCGTTTTTATACCTGGCAACAATGTTCTGTATCCTCTCGTTGGGATTCAGAAGATCGCTGATAGAGGAGTCATGATTCAGGGTGTCAATGATATAAGCCACATATTTGCTCATGTCGCAATTGATATACCATTCCCGCTCCAGCAATTCCGGCGTCTGATAGATCAGGTTCGTGGTCAGGACACGGTCAATAATGCCGCTTTCATAGGCCTTGTCAAATTTGTCCAGTCCGCTGGTGAACAGTCCGAAAGTTGAGAAGACGAAAATCTTGCCGGCCTTGCGGTTCTTCAGCTCTGCCGCCACCTCCAGCACACTGTCCCCGGAGGAGATCATGTCGTCCACGATTACCATATCTTTTCCCTCGACGCTGGTGCCCAGGAATTCGTGGGCAATGATGGGATTGCGCCCGTCTACGATTCTGGTGTAATCGCGTCTCTTATAGAACATACCCATATCCAGGCCCAGCACATTGGCAAAGTAGATGGCCCGGGACATGCCTCCCTCGTCGGGACTGATAATCATCATATGATCTGCGTCTATCCGAAGATCCCTCACATGGCCCAACAGCCCTTTGATAAACTGATAAGCGGGCTGAACCGTCTCAAAGCCGTGCAGGGGAATGGCATTTTGAACTCTGGGGTCATGGGCATCAAAGGTGATGATATTGTCCACACCCATCTGCACCAGCTCCTGCAGGGCCAGCGCACAGTCCAGGGACTCCCGGTTGGTGCGCTTATGCTGGCGGCTTTCATAGAGGAAAGGCATGATCACCGTAATGCGCCTGGCTTTTCCGCCCACGGCGGCAATGACCCGCTTTAAGTCCTGATAATGGTCATCCGGCGACATATGGTTTTCATGACCGCCAAGCCGGTAGGTCAGGGAATAATTGCAGACATCCACTAACAGGTAGAGATCGAAGCCTCGGACGGACTCCAAAATCGTGCCCTTGGCTTCCCCGGAGCCAAAACGGGGAACCTTTGTCTGCAGCAGATAGGAATCCCGCTGATAGCCGGAGAATGCCAGAGAATCTTTGTGCTCGCTCTCCCGCTCGGCCCGCCATCTGACCAGATATTTGTTCACCCTTTCGGAGAATGGCCTGCAGCCCTCCAGCGAGATGATTCCCAGTGAGCCTACGGGAATAGTTTCCAGGTTTCTTTTTTCTTCGCGGTTGCCCATGTTGTGTCCCTTTCTGTTCTTTTGCTTCGTTGTCGTTAATTTTCTGTATCCGGAAGAGGACTTTGGATCCGTATTTATAGTGCGGGGGTATTGGACAGGCGTTTCTTCAGGATACGGATGTCCGGCCCCGTGAGCTTGCAGAGGGTAAAGCCGCTGGTAATCCTGGAAAAAATCCGGTCAGAATAGCGGTCCCTGAGCTCTTCTAAACTGATGTTGGTGGAAATCAGGGTGGAACGGCGGCGCAGATGCCGTTCATTGAGGCAGGAAAACAGCTCGGAGGTCACAAAGCTGTTGGTGATTTCCGTGCCCAGATCATCAATGATCAACAAATCACAGCCGTATAAATCTTCACATAAGTCGTGGAGATTGTCCTTTAACTTTCCGTCAAAGGTATATCTTGCCAAAGTATCAAAGAGGCCGGCAGCGCTGAAATAAATCACGGAATTGCCCTTTTGGAGCAGTTCCCTGGCGATGCAGCCGGACAGAAAGCTTTTTCCGGTACCCACGGTGCCGTAGAAAAAGAGATTCGTGTAGCTTTCTCGGAATTTCTCTATAAATTTCCGGCTGATATCCACCGCCGCCTCAAACCGGCGCAAGTCGTCATTTTGATAATACCTGTACGAAAGAGTGGAAAAGTTTTCCTGCTCTATCATATCCTGTATATGAGACTGCGCGTAAAGGATGGAAATCTCCTGCTGTCTGAAGCAATGGCATTTTTCCCGCAGGCCGTTTTCCGAGAGGATGTAACCGGTGTCCAGACAGTCGGGACAGCGGTAGACAGGCTCCAGATAATCAGCAGGGAAGCCATGACAGGCCAGGAGATGCCTCTGCCGGGCCGTGACCTGTGAGAGTTCCTGACGGAGCCTGGAAAGAGCGCTCTCGTCCCCCTCCAGCATGCGCCTGGCGCCGGCCACGGACAGGGTGCTGATGGACTGCGAAAGCTCCAGGTACTCCGGAATGGCGTCATATACCTCCTGCTTTCTGGACTCTGCAAGGATTCTGTTCTCGTCCCGGACGCGCTGATATCCTTTTATGATGACTTCGTATTGAGAATTGCTCAGTGCCACTTCTGTCTCCTTACTTTGGCCGTTTAATTACTGACCAGTTCCTGCTCCAAGGCGGCGAAATCATAATTGTTCTGTGCAAACTGATGAAAGCGGTTGCCGGGCTGCCTGGACCCGGGTGATGCGGTATTTTTCCTGCGCTGCTGGTACATGTCGTCAACGCCCTGAATGTCGGATTTATGGTGCACATTCTGGCGTTTCCAGCTGTTTAAGATGCTCTCCGCATACTCGAAACGATGCTTGTCCGTAGCCAGAACCGTGCGCTCACAGGCCTCGATGATGACATCCATGGGAAAACCGTAGTCTTTCAGCCAGCGGGTGATAAATTCCATCTCTTTGGCAGTGGGGGAATTGCTCTTGCCCAGGCCGTTCATGATGGTGTAGATATTTTTGTCATAGCGGGAAGCGTTTTTCTGCGCCTGCTTTGGCGTGGTGATGCCTGCCTCGGCCCAGTTCACGGCAACCCTTTCTATGTATTTAAAGTCTTTCTTGCCCCGGTCCACACAGTACTGAATCAGGTAATCAATCAGGTCGTCAGAAAAATGCAGCACATCCGTAAAGTACAGGATGGTCTTAATCTCCGACGGAGTCAGGGGCTTGCCGATATAGGATTCCACAATAAAGAGAAGCTGGGTGGTCTCCTGCCTGCTCTTAAACTCTTTCAGCTGGTCCGCCGAGTAGGAGGGCTTTTCATAGGGAGAGGACTCCCGGGGGGCGGAGGAGGGGCTGTCCTGCTGCGGGAAGCGCTCCCGGCCGGACAGCTCCGCCACGGGGGCCTCGGCCGGCTCCGCCACAGGGGCGGCCCCGGCCGGCTCCGCTCCGGCGGAGGGCACAGGCACAAAAGAGGACAGCGCCTGTGGGCTGCCGGCTTTCCGGTTCTCCTGGCTCAGGTCATGGATATGGATGCCGACCAAATTCCTGGCCTCATCGTAATCCAGACTCAGGAGCCGTTGTTTTTCCCAGTATTTGAGGGCGCGCAGTACGTCCTTTTCCGTATGATTGAACTTGTCCGCAATATCGGACACACTGGTAGCCAGACGGGCGTTCATCATGCGGAGCAGATAAAGATAAACTTTCAGCTGGGCATCATTGGCATCTTTCATATACTCGTCAATGAACAGATTGGACACCGCCGTGGAGTCCGCATGATTATCCGGATAAATTGTCAATCGCGCCATGAATTCTCTCCCTGCCTCTCAAAACAATCGCTTCACACTGCGTCCGCTGACGCAGTAGAAAAAGTATAGCATAAGGTTCCCAAAAAAGAAATAGACAAATTGCCTGAATACGTTTCAAAAATCCTGACCGCGGTGAATATGTGGAAATTGTGGAAACAGTGGATAACTTTTTAATTCCAGGCTTTGAAAGGGGCTTTTCAAAAAAATATCCACAGTCCGGATTTGCATCTTTTCTGTGGATAATGTGGATAATTATATCCCGAGGAGGTTTTCGCCGACTTTTACCACATCTCCTGCTCCCATGGTTATCAACATATCGCCGTTTATGCAATTTTCCAAAAGGAAATTTTCGATCTCGTCAAAACTGGGAAAATAATGGCAAGTATGGCCAAGGGCCTGAATTTCTTTCTGAAGATCCTCGGAATGAACACCCAGGGTATCCGTCTCCCTGGCCGGATAAATGTCAGCCAGCACCACTTCGTCCGCTAAGCTTAAGGCGCGGGCAAACTCTTTGAGATAGGCCTTGGTGCGGGTATAAGTGTGGGGCTGGAACACGCACCAGAGTTTCCTGTGGGGATAGTTTCCGGCGGCTTTCAGGGTAGCGGTGATCTCTGTGGGATGATGGGCATAGTCGTCGATGACTGTAACGCCGCCGATGACTCCCTTGTGTTCAAACCGTCTGTCAGTGCCCTTGTACGCTTTCAGGGCAGCGTCCGCCAGAGCCTGCGGGACGGACAGGACATCCGCCACGGCAAATGCCGCCAGAGCGTTTGACACATTGTGCTCGCCGGGCACGCCTAAGGAGACGGCACGGGCATTTCCTGCTTTGTCGTGCAGAATGAAAGAGGGATTCCCCAGGCTGTCATAGGAAATGTCAGTGGCATAATAATCGCAGGTCTCAGTGCCAAAGGTAATGACAGGGCAGGGCAGGTCCCCGGTGATCTCCTCTAAACGTTCCACTTCCCCGTTTATGATCAGGCAGCCGTCCGCGGGCAGGAGCTGGGCAAAGCGCCGGAAAGAGCGGCGGATATCCTCCAGATCCTTAAAGAAGTCAAGGTGATCTTCGCCTATGTTCAGGATAACGCTGATTTTCGGGAAGAAGTCCAGGAAACTGTTGGTATACTCGCAGGCTTCCGTCACAAAGTAGTCCGAGTGGCCGATCCGCATATTGCCGCCCACATCCTTTAAAATGCCGCCGATGGCCAGGGTGGGGTCCAGATTGGCTTTCACCAGGACCTCGCCGATCATGGAGGTGGTGGTAGTTTTGCCATGGGTGCCGCTGACGGCAATGGGCGTCCGGTAATTTTTCATCACCTGGCCCATGAGCTGCCCTCTGGTCAGACAGGGGAGCTGTCTTTCATGGGCGGCCCTGTACTCCGGATTGTCCGGATGGATAGCGGCGGTAAAGATGACGCAGTCGATTGCTCCAGTCATATTTTCGGCCTTTTGTCCATAGAATACGGTAATCCCCCGGTCCCTCAGCATTTCCGTGACCGCGCTGGGAGCGCGGTCGGAGCCGGAGACCTGAAAGCCCGCGTCCGACAGAAGCTTTGCCAGACCGGACATACTGATCCCGCCGATGCCCACAAAATACAGAGAGGAGGGATGGCTAAAGTCGATTGTATACATATTTCTGTACTTCCTTATTGGATTTTGATTTCTTCCTTATTATAGCACCTGGCGCGAAAAAAAATCAATATTAAATGCAATTTCCTCGGCTGCATAAGGAGATAGAGAAAATTGTGTACGTAAAATAAGAAAAAAAGAAAAATATACAAATATATAGCAAAAAATACGCAAAATATGTTAATTTTTAACACAAATAAGAATATAAAAAATAAATATTTTGACATTAAATATTCCATTTTGTCGGTCGGCATGTTATAATGACCTTACTCAATACATCGGTTATCCTATATTTACTTGCTCCGACAATACACAAAACAGAGGTGACAACCATGGTAAAAAAAGAAATGATTGCCATGCTGCTGGCAGGCGGGCAGGGCAGTCGGCTGGGCGTATTGACATCCAGGATGGCAAAGCCTGCCGTGGCGTTCGGAGGGAAATACCGCATCATTGACTTTCCGCTCTCCAACTGTATCAACTCAGGGATCGATACCGTGGGTGTCCTGACTCAGTACCAGCCCCTCAGGCTGAATGCCCATATCGGAATCGGTATCCCCTGGGATCTGGACCGCAACATTGGCGGAGTCTCGGTGCTGCCGCCTTATGAGAGGAGCTCCAACAGCGAATGGTACACAGGTACGGCCAATGCCATCTACCAGAACCTGGAGTACATGGAGAGCTATCATCCCGATTATGTGCTGATCCTGTCCGGCGACCATATCTATAAGATGGACTATGAACTGATGCTGGATTTTCACAAGGCCAACAATGCGGACGTGACCATTGCGGTCATGCCGGTGCCCATGGAGGAGGCCAGCCGCTTTGGGATCATGATAACCGACGAAAAGCGCAGGATCACGGACTTTGAGGAAAAGCCGGGGAACCCCAGAAGTAATCTGGCCAGCATGGGGATCTATATCTTCAACTGGAAGACCCTGAAAAAAGCCCTGATCGCCATGGCGCAGAAGCCGGCGCTGGACTTTGGGAAGCATGTGATTCCCTACTGCCACCGGAAAGGGGCGTTCCTGTACGCCTATGAGTTCAACGGTTACTGGAAAGACGTGGGAACCCTGCACTCCTACTGGGAGGCCAATATGGAGCTCATAAACATCGTACCCGAGTTCAATCTTTACGAGGAATACTGGAAGATCTATACCAAGAGCGAGATCCAGCCGCCCCAGTATTTTTCCGCGGACAGTGTGGTGGAGACCAGCATCATCGGAGAGGGGACGGATATCTATGGAAAGGTGTATCACTCCGTCATAGGCTGCGGGGTTACCATAGGAAAGGACACCGTAGTACGGGATTCCATCATCATGAACCAGACCCAGATCGGGAATCACTGCGAGCTGAACAAAGCCATTGTGGACGAGGATGTGCGGATAGGAGACTATGTGCGGCTGGGGGTGGGAGCGGCAGTGGAAAACGAGATTGCTCCCCATATCTACAACCACGACCTTGTGACCGTAGGGGAGCGCAGCGTGGTCCCCAATGGCATCACAGTGGGGAAGAATGCCGTTATCTTCGGTATTACCACAGGTCTGGACTATGAGAACTCCTGTCTGCCCAGCGGCAAATCTTTGATTAAGGCAGGTGAACAGCTATGAGGGCGATTGGAATCATTTTAGCCGGCGGAAATAACCGCAAAATGCGGGAACTGTCCCATAAGCGCGCCGTGTGCGCCATGCCTATCGCAGGGAGCTACCGCAGCATTGATTTTACCCTGAGCAATATGTCCAATTCCCATATCCAGAAAGTGGCGGTGCTGACCCAGTACAATGCCAGCAGCCTCCATGAACATTTAAGCTCCTCCAAATGGTGGGATTTCGGGCGCAAGCAGGGAGGCCTGTATGTGTACACGCCGGCGGTGACGGCCCAGAACAGCAACTGGTACAGAGGCACGGCGGATGCCATCTACCAGAATCTGGACTTCTTAAGGAGCAGTCATGAACCGTATGTATTGGTGGCCTCCGGGGACGGCGTGTACAAGATGGACTTTAACAAGATGATGGAATACCACATCGAGAAAAAGGCGGACATCACTGTAGTCTGCCGGGACATGCCTCCGAAAGCGAACCTGGAGCGCTTCGGGAGCATCCGCATGAACGAGGAGAGCCGTATTGAGGAATTTGAGGAGAAGCCCCTGCAGGCGAAATCCAGGGTCATCTCCTGCGGCATCTACATCCTCCGCAGGCGCCAGCTCATAGAGATGGTGGAGAAGTGCATTGAGGAGGACAGATACGATTTCGTCAGGGACATCCTGATCCGCTATAAGGATGTGAAAAGGATCTACGGATACAAGATACGGGACTATTGGAGGAACATAGCCTCCGTGGAGGATTACTACGGCACCAATATGGACTTCTTAAAGCCGGAGGTGCGAAACTATTTCTTCAAGCAGTACCCGGACATCTACTCCAAGGTGGACGACCTGGCCCCGGCCAAGTACAATGTGGGGGCAAGCGTCCGAAACAGCCTTATCTCCAGCGGCTGCATCGTCAACGGTGCGGTGGAGAATTCCGTAGTATTCAAGAAGAGCTATATAGGCAATAATTGTGTCATCAAGAATTCCATCATTCTGAATGATGTGTACATCGGCGACAACACTTACATCGAGAATTGCATCTTAGAAAGCCATAGTACCATTCGGGCAAACTCCCGCTATGTGGAGGAAGATGGGCAGGTTCGCATTGTGGTTGAGAGAAACGAAAGATACACGATGTGACATAGGTGGCTTTATACTGCAGACCGCCGGGATTTACAATAGGAAAATGAGCGAAAGCATCTCGCCGGCGATCGGCAGTCGGGATTTGTAGCAAATTTTACTGGTGTGCGGTTTAGATTCCAAATAAGGGGGTTTAAAAGATGCAGGTTACAGATGTTCGCGTGCGCAAGATTGCGAAAGAAGGCAGGATGAAGGCGATTGTCTCCATCACCCTGGACGAGGAGTTCGTGGTGCATGACATCAAGGTGATTGAAGGAGACAAAGGCCTGTTCATCGCAATGCCCAGCAAGAGGACGGCAGATGGGGAATACAAGGATATTGCCCATCCCATCAATGCTTCCGCCAGGGAAGCCATCCAGGAGGTCATCCTGGAAAGCTACAGGAAAGCTTTGGAGGAGCCGGACGGGGAGTGAGATGTGACATCATAGGAAAATAGACAGTTAAATCCCCCAGACACAAAAAAGTCATGGCCATAGGCCATGGCTTTTTTGTGCTTGGGACTTTATGCCGGGCGGGCTTTCCGGCTTTCAGGCAAAGTCCGGCACACAGGCCAGTCCGTGCTCCGTGAGCCGGTATATTTTGTCGCAGACCTCCCGCAGGTACTTCCTGTCGTGGGAGATGCTGATGACGGCTCCCGGGTACTCCGCCAGCATCCGCCGGATCACAGGGGCGGACAGGGCGGAGAAATTCCTGGTAGGTTCGTCCAAAATCAGCACATTTGCTCCGGACAGGCTCATCTTCAGCAGCAGCACTTTCGCTTTCTGTCCGCCGGAGAGCTCCGCGATTGGGTGGTCCATCTCGTCAAAGGTGTACTTCAGGGAACCCAGGAAAGTCCGGATACGGGTGATCTCCTCCTTGTCCCCGGTCTGGGAGAGGTAATCCACGGGAGTCGCTTCCGGGTTCAGCTGCTCCTGGTAATTCTGGGGCATGTAGGCCGCGCGGATGTCCTGCCGGGAGAGGAGCTCTTTTGCGATCAGGCGAAGCAGCGTGGTCTTGCCCGCGCCGTTGTCGCCGATGATGCCTATCTTCTCGGAGCCCCGAATGTGCAGGGAAATGTCCTTTGCAAGGATCCGTGCGCCGTCCGGCGTGCGCAGACAGGGCAGTTGGTATTCGATGACGGTCTTGCCTGCGGGGATAGCGGCGTCACCAAGCTTGAAGAAAATGGCGTCTTCCTCCTCCGGCATCCGGGTCATTTCCGCATCTTGGCGCTCAAAGCGGTGCTCCATGCTCTTCACGGCTTTCATCTTCTTTTTTAAGAGTCTGCCCTTGGAGGGGG
Organism: uncultured Acetatifactor sp.; assembly: GCA_910584235.1. Taxonomy (GTDB): domain Bacteria; phylum Bacillota; class Clostridia; order Lachnospirales; family Lachnospiraceae; genus Acetatifactor. The sequence goes on along the minus strand of CAJTZD010000023.1, from coordinate 36,283 downwards.
CCTGTCTGGAGACGCTGTTCAGATGGCAGGCCACGCTCTGTTCGATGCGCTGCAGCTTTTCGTCCCGGATTTCCTTTTCCTTTCGCTCGCTGACTGCCTGTCTGGCCTGCTTCTCAAACTTTTCCTCCCGCTCCTTTTTGTACTGCGGATAAGGTACATGGGCTATGGTTATTCGGCTGACGGTTTTGCGGCGAATCTGTTCTAAGTGGATGACCATGTTGGCCGTGCGCTCGATGAGGGTCTCGTCATGGGAGATGTAAAGCACCGCGCCCTGCCAGTTAAGAATCATCTCCTCCAGCCATTCCAGCGTCCCGATGTCTAAGTCATTGGAGGGCTCGTCCAGCAAAAGCACGGTGGGACGGGCCATCAGAAGCCGCATTATCTGGGCCTTGACTTTCTCGCCGCCGGACAGGCTTCCCATGGGCTGATCTCCGTAAAAGAAATCCTGGGGCAGATGAAAGCTGCCTGCCAGGGCTTTTAGCTCCCTGGGCGTCTGGTCAAAGAAAGCGGGGCTTTCCGCGAAAAATGCATAGAGCGTTTTCTCTGCGTCCGCTTTCTGCAGCTCCTGGGGCAGATAGGCCAGGCGTTCCCCCGATGCGATTCTCTCTCCTATAGCCTCTGCATAATCCTCTGTCAGCTCCGGGTCGTAAATCCACTTTAGCAGCGTGGACTTTCCGTTGCCCTCCTCGCCGATGATGACTGCCCTGTCTCCAGGATTCAATACGAAAGAAAAATCCTGCAGGATAAGGCGCAGGTCCTTTTTATGGGTGATACTTAAATGTTTGATCTGTAACATACAGGCCTCCTCTCTAGGCCGGGCCGCCGGTACGTTGTGTGGCCGGAGCCGCTCTTTTTGGGAAGCCTGTGTTGTCTTCGGGAAAATCGGGTCCTTGGGAGGATTGCCGCGGCAGAAATCCGGCTGGAATTCAACGGACCTTTTTGGAAATCCGAAAGAATGACAGCGGGGTTCTGACGAAATCCCGGCAAAGAAAAAAGGCTTCCGAAATGAGCGCACAATCCGATTCGGCATACACAAACAGGCCTGCGGCGCAGGCTTTTATACAAAACTGTCTGCAATTCCAAATCCGGTTATCGACTGCTCATTCCCTCACCTTTTACCGAATGGTACCTTTCTGACTGGATTCATTTTAGCATATTGGTTTTGGGATGGCAAGTGTTTTTTCGTGTATGCCGTACCTGTAACCCCGCAGCGTTACTGTTCACGGCTTCGCCGCTCACAGCAACATGATGCACACAAAATGAGCAAAGTGCGCTCATTTTGGCGCCTGCTGTCTCGTGATTTTCGTGCAAAATGCGCACGAAAACACTTCGCGGAACTACCCATGAACAGTAACCCCGCAGCATCCCCCTGTATTTTTATTCCCTGCCCTTAGTCCAGACAGGAATACAGCACATTCCGCAGTCTGGGCATATAATACTCCTCCCTGGGATTCAGAACATGCTGCACATAGAACATGGCCAGCCCCAGCTTGCTGTCCATCAGCGCCATGGAGCCGGCAGCGCCGCACCAGCCGAACTCCCCCAAATTGCCCACGGAGCCGGCTGACGCCTTGTCCGTCAGAGTGCGCACGCCCAGCCCATAACCGTAGCCCGCGAGCGTCTCCCAGTTATAGTCTTTCATCTGAGCCTCGCTCAACTGATTCAGCTTCAGAAGCTCCACGCTCCCCCCGGACAGAATCCGCGCCCCGTTTAAGCCCAGTCCGCCGCCTGCCAGAGCCGCCAGCAATTTCACATAATCGGGCATCGTCCCGGTAATCCCGGCGCCGCCGCTGTCATATTCCTCTCCCAGGACATGGGCCACATCCTTTCCCACATTTACAAAAGCGTCAAAGGAGTCCCCCTTTTCCGGCTCATAGCGGTATTGCGCAGCCATCCGCTCCCTTACCCGGGGTGTATGGTGGTAGACGCAGTTTTCGATTCCCAGGGGGTCGAAGATGGCCTCTTTTACATAGTCGCGGAATTTCTTCCCCTCAATGATGCTGACTAAGCCTGCCAGGACATCGTGGGCAATGCTGTATACCCAGCGTGTGCCGGGTTCATAGTGGAGCGGGTCGTCTGCAATGCAGCGGACGACGCTTGCGGTGTCCATTGTCCCTCCCGTAAGCGCCCGTGCTTTCTGGAAGCCCGGGGAATTCAAATCATAGGAAAAGCCTGCGGACATACAGAACAGATCCCGGATGGTAATAGGATTTTTTGCCCTGACCAGCTCCCCGCCGGGGGTTTTCACATACATTTCCCGGAATTCCGGAATGTATTCATAGAGGGGATCCGTCAGCAGGAAGCGCCCCTTTTCCAACAGCTGCAGTCCCGCCGTCACGGTGGTGATCTTGGAACAGGAATACAGATTGAAAAATTCCTCGCCCGTAAGCGGCGTCTTTGACTCCAGCTCCGCGTATCCGCAGGCATACCGATATACGCATTTCCCTCCCAGATAGACCATAATGGCGTTTCCGGGAGTCCTCTCTCTTGACATATAATCCATGAAACGGGTCAGTGGTTCAAAATTCATTTGCTGCCTCTCCCTCTCCCCGGGCTCCGGGGACTTTTTGTTTTCCTGTTGTACCGTGACTTTGCGGGGCATCGTCCTTGCGCTCAACATTGTACCATATTAAGGAAGAGGAGGCAAGAGAGGACATTGTATATATTAGTGGTTTTTTGGGAGTGTTATCCGTTTTTGTCATGAAAGATGACGGAAATTGACATTATATCTTTTGTAAAGAAAGTTTATAATGTTGCCAAAGATAAGGAAAGAGATTCCGGCGGAGGATGATAATATGACAAACATGAAAAATAAGCCAAAGAATAAGGCGGTTCTGTTGAAAAGGCAGTGGGCCCTGCACATGATTCTCTGGGCCGGACTGGTGTATCTGCTGATTTTTGCCTATATCCCCATGGTGGGAATCATCATTGCTTTCAAAGAGTATAAGCTCTCCTCGGGCGTGATGGGATTCTTCACCAGCAGGTGGGTGGGGTTAAAATGGTTCAAAGAATTTTTTGCCAGCCCGCTCAGCGGTATGTATATCCGCAACACCATAGTGCTCTCGGCGCTGAAGCTTCTGGTCTGCTTTCCCGTGCCGATCCTGTTCGCCCTGATGCTCAATGAGGTGCGGTCCGGCAAATTTAAGAAGCTGGTACAGACCGCCAGTTACCTGCCCCATTTCATTTCCTGGATCATTGTCTCGGGCCTTTGCTTTAACATGTTCAGCTCTGTGAACGGCGTGGTAAATGAGCTGCTTTTAAAGGGCGGACTGATCGACACGCCCCTGTCGATCCTATACGACGGGAAGCAGTACTGGGGACTGGCCGTGGGTACGGAGATGTGGAAAGAGATGGGATGGAACGCCATTATCTACATAGCGGCCATTTCGGGAATTGATTCCACACTGTATGAAGCGGCGGAAATCGACGGAGCCAGCCGCCTGCAGAGAATCCGGTATGTAACGCTTCCGAGTCTTAAGGATATCATTGTCATCATGTTCATTCTGTCTCTGGGCGGCCTGGTAAACGGCAATCTGGATCAGGCCATGATGCTGGGCAATACCATAAACAGGGACTATTCCGAGATTATCAATTCCTATGTATTGAAGATCGGCATGGCAAACTTCCGCTTTGACTATGCGGCTGCGGTAGGCCTGATGCAATCGCTGATCTCCGTGGCGCTGGTGTTTTCCACAAATGCCCTGAGCCGCAAGGCCACCGGCGCGGCCATATATTAACATAGAAAGGAGTGCTGACCATGTCTGACTTAAGCGTAGCTTTACCGAAAACCATACATGCCGATACCGTCCGCAAAAAGCGCAGACGTATCCGCACCAGAGAGGACTGGGTGATGGATACGGTGGTGACCATAGTGATGATTATCGTGATCATTATGACCGTGTACCCGTTCTACTACATCACTATCCAGGCATTCAATAACGGCATGGATTCCACCTTGGGAGGCGTATACTTTTATCCCCGCCGGCCTACACTGGATAACTTTATTACACTATTGTCTGATGCAAGCTGGGGGCATGCCCTGCTGGTATCCATAGCCCGCACAGTGCTGGGGACTTTCCTGGGTGTATTGGTCACCAGCGCCGTAGCCTATGCCCTTTCCTTTGAAAATATCCTGTTTCGGGGCATTTACTACAAAATCTACATATTTACCATGTACTTTGGCGGAGGCATCATCCCGTTTTACGCGGTGATCAGAACCCTGGGACTGATCAATACCTTTTGGGTCTATGTAATCCCCGGCATGCTGGGCGTGTATTACATGCTGATTCTGGTGAACTTCTTCCAGTCCATCCCCAAGTCTCTTTATGAGTCTGCATGGCTGGACGGAGCGGGAGACATCTCGGTGTTCTTCCGGATCGCACTGCCCCTGTCCAAGGCCAGCCTGGCCACCGTGGCCCTGTTCTACGCGGTGGGGCAATGGAACTCATGGATGGACTCCGTATATTATGTGACAAAACCCGAGCTGCGCCCCATGGCTTATATGATGATGCAGATCGTGAACAAATTCGCCTCTGCCGAGGCTGTGACCAATGCCCAGACCATGGGTTATGCAGCTTCCGCCATGGAGAGCACCACCACCTCCCTGCAGATGGCGGCAATGGTTACCGGTGTGGTCCCGATCCTGATGGTGTATCCTTTCCTGCAGAAATATTTCGTGAAAGGCGTCATGATCGGATCGGTGAAAGGATGATAGTCCCAAAGCATTACAATGGTGAGGGCCCGGTGCACCGGGTTCACATAGAACAGCTAGAGGAAAAGAAAATCAAAACAAATAAAAGCAAATAAAAGCAAATAAAAGCAAATAAAAGCAAATAAAAGCAAATAAAAGCAAAT
>CAJTZD010000023.1:0-31329 GCA_910584235.1 uncultured Acetatifactor sp. | reverse complement strand
AAAAGAAAGGAAAGAAAAACATGAAAATGAAAAAAGTTATCTCTCTGTGTGCGGCGGCCAGTATGCTGCTTGGCTGTCTGGCAGGATGTGGCGTTAACGATGCCGGCGCTTCCGCCAACAAAAAAGAATCGGCTCAGCAGGAAGAGGGCAATACCGAACTGTCCAGGGAGCCTATCGAATTCGATCTGTTCATCGACATTCCCTGGTTCTGGCTGACAGAGTGGGGAAGCGAACCGGTTTCCCGCAAGATCACGGAACTGACCGGCGTCAGCTTCAACATCATCCGTGCGGACAGCGCCGAGCAGATTGCCATGCTGATCAACTCCAACGACCTGCCGGACATGATCTATTGTGAAAACCGCGGCCGTCAGACCATGCTCAGCGATCCGGACGTCTGCTACAGTTACAATGAGCTGGTGGAGAAGACCGGGGTGGATATCCACGCCAATGAGACCGTCATTGCCAACAATACCAGAAGCGACGGCAATTACTACGCTCTGCTCAACGCCTATACCTCACAGGAAGCCATTGACGAAGGCAATACCCTGCTCTCCGGCGGAACCAGAGGCCTGGCATACCGGCTGGACATCTGGGAAGCTATCGGCTCTCCTGAGTTCAATTCCATTGAGGATATTGAGAATGCTCTGCTGGCCTGCAAAGAGAAATTCCCCGATGTGATTCCCCTGTTGCCTTTGGAGGGCAATCAGTGGTACTTTGCCGAGCAGATGGGCGTAAACGGCAGCGGGAGCTTAGGCTATGACAAGGATGGAAAGCCCTGCCACTATTTAAGCATGGAGGGCATCCAGGATTACTACAAGCTGCTCAACCGTTTCTACCGCGAGGGGCTGATCACACCCGAGTCCATGACCTATGGCTACGACAAATATTGTGAAGTGCGCAACAGCGGCAAGACATTCATGCAGATCCGCAGTACCGACGAGGCCCAGACCTCCAATGCGGCTGCCAAAGAGGCAGGTACGGATTACCGCTGGAAGCTGCTTACGCATGAGCTCAGCGACAATGCCCTTGTAAATGTGAATACCGGTATCGGCTGGGCGGGAACTTTCATCTCCAAGAACTGCAAAGACCCTGAAAGAGCCATCGAGTTCATCTCATGGGCCCGCAGCGAAGAGGGCCGCAGGCTGGGCGCCTGGGGTATCCAGGGAGAGCACTGGGACTATGACGAGAACGGCAATACCATGACCACCGACGCTTACAGAGAGGGCCTGGAAGCAGGCAAGTCCAGACAGAATGATTTCGGCGTAGGCGTGTGGATCTTCGGCGACCAGGGCGATGAGAACGCGTTTATCGACTCCGCGGTATCCGACCCGGACCAGCTGGATTATTATGAGAGATTAAAGAGTGCCGTGAAACATACCCGCGTCATGTCCGAACTGAATAAGTGTATTCCCACGGAGGGAGACATGGCCAATCTCTGGAACTCCATCAATGATATGTGCTACTCGGAAACCCAGAAAGCAATCTTTGCCGAGACCGAGGAGGAGTGCCAGGCTGCCCTGGACAAGCTCTATAAGCAGGCAGAGGAAATGGGACTTTCCACGATAAACCAGTGGATGGCCGAACAGCTGGGAAAGTAATGAGACAGGAATCGACAGAAAAAATGATACATAGTTGAACGTTGAAAGGCAGGTTAGGGGCACTGGTCTGCCTTTCAATTTACTTAAAAATTGATTCAAAAATTGATTCAAAAATTGATTTCAAAGATTAATTTCTTCAAAAATTGATTTCTTCAAAAATTGATTTCATAGAGGAAAGGAGTTATAATAAAATGGAATTTAACGGAATTGTCGGAGGCATGGCGGATCTGACCCGTCTGTCAAACGCCAGGAGCAGGTCCATCAGCGCGGAAAACCCTACCGGAGAGCCGGGGATGGGAGCCAGGTGCGAACTGGAGCAGGGCAGCGCCAGAGAGGCGGCCAGGGATCTGGGAAAAGGCTGGAAAGTAAATCCTTATGTAGTCATTCCTCCCGGAGAGACCAAAGAACTTGCAAACATTCAGGGGCCGGGGGTGATTCAGCACATATGGATGGTGCCCACCAGCAAAGGGCGCAACTCCATCATCCGCTTCTATTGGGACGGGCAGGAGACTCCCGCGGTGGAATGTCCTGTGGGAGACTTTTTCGCCTCCACCTGGGACCATCCCGTGCAGCTGACTTCTCTTGCGGTGTGCATCAATCCGGGCATTGCCTACAACTGCTACTGGCAGATGCCTTTCCGCAAAAGCTGCCGGATTACCCTGGAGGATATCGGCCCTGAAAATGTCATGTGCTATTATCAAATCGATTATGCCCTCACGGAGATTCCGGAGGACGCGGCCTATTTCCACGCCCAGTTCCGCCGGGTGAACCCGCTGCCCTACAAGTCCGATTACACCATCCTGGACGGGGTCCGGGGCCAGGGGCATTACGTGGGGACCTATCTGGCCTGGGGCGTGAACAACGGCGGCTGGTGGGGAGAGGGAGAGATTAAATTCTACCTGGACGGCGACAGGGAATATCCCACTATCTGCGGCACAGGCACCGAGGACTACTTCTGCGGCTCCTACGGCTTTGAGGATCCGGATACCCATGACCGCTACAGGCCTTTCCTCACGCCCTATGCCGGACTCCACCAGATCATCGAGCCCGACAGACTGTATTCCAGCCAGTTTCGGTTCGGACTGTACCGCTGGCATATTGTGGATCCGGTGCGTTTTCAGAGTGATATAAGGGTCACCATTCAGGCCCTGGGCTGGAGAGAGGGCGGCAGGTATCTGCCTTTGCAGGACGATATTGCCTCGGTGGCCTACTGGTACCAGACCTTGCCGGCCGCGCCGTTTCCGCCGCTGCCGGACAAGGACTACCTGGAAAATGTCTGAGGCCTGCGTTAAAATCCAGAGAAAGGAGCAAGAGGGAACGAATGGAGCGATTGGAAGAGACAGTTGGATTTAGAAGATTTGGGACGATGCTGGATTGTTCCAGAAACGCGGTGATGACGGTAGAGGCCCTGAAGAGGTGGATCGACCTGACCGCAGACTTGGGCTACAATACACTGCTGCTGTATACGGAGGACACTTACGAGATTGAGGGGGAGCCTTATTTCGGGTATATGCGGGGCAGGTACACAAAGGAAGAACTCAGGGAAGCCGACCGCTATGCCAGGTCTAAGGGGATGGAGGTGATTCCCTGTATTCAGACACTGGCCCATTTGAACGCAATCGTCCGGTGGCCCGCTTACCAGGGGCATGTGGACACGGGAGACATCCTTTTGGCCGGCGACGAGGCTGTCTATGAGCTGATTGACAAAATGTTCGCAACCGTTTCCCGGTGTTTCGAAAGCCGCACAGTGAACATCGGCATGGACGAGGCTCATATGATCGGCAGAGGGAAATACTATGATCTGCATGGCGACAGCGACAGGTCTCAGATCCTCATAGAGCATGTGAAGCGGGTGGCGCAGATAGGGGAAAGGTACGGACTGACTCTGGCCATGTGGTCGGATATGTTCTTCCGGCTGGCGGCCGGCGGGGAATATTATGCCCAGGACGTCAATATTGATGAGAGCATCCGGCAGCAGATTCCGAAAAATGTGGAGCTGATTTACTGGGACTATTATTCCACGGACAAATCCCGGTATGACGGCATGCTTTCCGCCCACAATAAATTAAAGGAAGGCACCTGGTTTGCAGGCGGACTGTGGACCTGGATGGGATTCGCGCCCCATAACGGCTACAGCATAAAAGCCACCCGGGCGGCGCTGTGTAGCTGCAGGGAGCAGGGCACTCAGGATGTGTTCCTGACTATGTGGGGCGACAATGGGGGAGAGTGTTCAAAGTTCGCTATGCTTCCGGCACTGTTTTACGCGGCGGAGCTGGCCAAGGGAAATGAGGACATAAATACAATCAAGGAAAAATTCCGGCAAAAGTACGGAATTGCCTTTGACGAATTCCTGCTGCTGGATCTCCCGGGCACGCCGGGCGTGTCGGATGACCATGTGCGCGACGCGGAGAAATATCTGCTGTACAATGACTGCTTCATGGGGCTGTTTGATGCCAACCTGGCAGGGGATGAGGGAGCAAAATACGCGGTCTGCAAAGAGAATCTGGAAAAGGTGGAGCACACAGGGGAGTGGAGCCTCCTTTTCGAGACCCAGAAAGCCCTCTGTCAGGTCTTGGAACTGAAAGCCCTGCTGGGAGTACGCACGCATAAAATCTATGCCGCATGGAAAGCGGCCGGGGACAAAATGGCAGAAAGCAGGAAAGAAATGGAAGAGCTGCTGTCAGATTACCGGAAGCTTTTGGACAAATTGGATTCGTTCTACAAAACCTATAAAAAACAATGGTTTTCCGAGAACAAACCCCATGGCTTCGACGTCCAGGACATCCGCCTGGGCGGTCTTTCCAGACGGATTCAAAGCTGTCTGGAAAGGCTTGAGGACCTGTACCAAGGAAAAATCCAGGTCATCGAAGAACTGGAAGAAGAACAGCTTGACATCCGGGGCGTGCCCGGCACGCCCGGCGACGCCCTTTACTTCAACAGCTGGAGCACAAACGTCACCGCCAATGTATTATAAACCTCCGGCGCCGCTCTGAAAGGCCCATACAACAGAACGCAGTTCTGTCACCAAAAACAATACAATTCGGTGCAAGACCGTAAGAATGTCCAAGCGAATAAAATTCGCCTGGGCATTCTTACGCGTGTAATTTAGATTTTCTTAGTCCGCGTATTTTGCGGGCTTAGAAAATCTTTGCACGCTAAGCCATGAGGTATAAGTCCCCCGATGACTGGCTGGATTTTTGCCCCGTCGGGAAAGGGAGAGAGAAAAGCGCAGGGACGGTTACAGAGATGCTTTGTATTGTCCCGGTGTAGTCTGCATAAGCCGCTTGAAAATCCGGTAAAAATTCCGGAGATTCTGAAAGCCCATACAGGGGGCCAGCTGCTCAAAGCTCAGAGCGGGGTCCTGGGCAATGCATTCTAAGATCCTGGCAATGCGGTAGCGGTTCAGATAATCGGCGAAGCTTTGTCCCTCTTCCGCGCGAAACAACTTCCCGGCGTACTCCGGATTCAGTCCGATGTCCCTGGCCACGCTGGCCAAAGTCAGATCCTCGGCGAAATGCTCGTCCACCAGAGCCACCATTTTGGCCACATAAGGATTGGACTTATCTCTCTGCACAGGTTCGGAACCCGCCGCGTCCAGGCTCTGCCAGCAGATTTGATAGAGCAGAAGACGGTCTTGAGGGACATCTGCCCGCAGACCTGCTTTCAGGGCTTCGGCCAAAAGCGCCGGTTCCTTTGGACGGGGGAATTCTGCGGCGTCCAGACACTGCCTGTCCAAAAAGCAGTGGGCTGTCAGGGCGGCGTGCAGGGCGTCCCTGTAGAGGGAGCGGAGTGCTGCCCCATAGCCTGCGTCGGCACCTGCCGGCATGAAACTGCCGGTGGCAGAGCCTATGGACATGTGGGGGAAACCTGCGGAAAGAAGCTCTACCAGCCGGGGCCGGCTTTCGGCAGGGCCGAAAAGGACAAAGGCGGGCAGGTGGCGGATATGCACCACGGCCTGAACCAGCCCCTCATCCAAAAAGCGGGAGAAGTCCTGGCGGGATACGAATCCCCGGGGGGTACCGAAGAGGCTTTCCACTACCACGGCGGACAGCGGACTCCCGAAAGGCCAGGCGTCCTTTGGCTCCACGCTGCCGAAAAGGCAGTCGGCCAGGAGATTCTCCAGGTTCCGGCGCAGGGCGCGGCTGCGGCTTAGCTGCTTTTCCCGAAAAGCCTCCAGCATTTTTTTCAGTTTCCCCTTGTCCACGGGCTTCAGGAGATAGTCCTCCACGCCCAGCTGCAGGGCGGTGCGGGCGTACTCAAATTCGGAATATCCGGAGAGAACGCAGAAGTCGCCGCACAGCCCCCGCTTTTTGGCCTCCTCTATCAAATCCAGGCCGGAAAGCCCCGGCATGGACACGTCTGTAATGGTCAGATCATACCGGGCAGCGCCCATCTTTTCCAGGGCCTCGCTGCCGGAAAAGGCCGTATCCACCGCCCCGTACTCCGCTCCAAACTGTTTGATCACATAGGCTACGCCCTGGGCGATTAACTTTTCATCGTCAACAATCAGGATTTTCATTTGAGTCTCCTTTCCCTCCGGCGGCAGGCCGCCAAATCAGAATTACCTGCAGGCCCTGACCCGAAAGGGGCAAAAGCTCCATTTGGAAGCTTTCCGGGTAGAGGTAGCGCATGCGGCTGTTGATGCTGTCCAACCCCACCCCCGTACCCGAGGACAGATCGGAAAGATCCTGGCCCATGGCCAGACGCCTGTTGATTTCCAGGCGTTTCTCCGGCGCAAGCTCCGCGCCGGTATTTTCCACGACGGCAGTCAGCAGATCCGCTTCCATAGCCAGGCGGATTTTCACAAAGATGGCGGGATGCTCCTGGCAGCGGCCATATTTGATGGCATTTTCCACCAGGGGCTGCAGGACGAACTGGGGACAGTCCAGGGCATACAGGGACTCCGGACAGTCTATCTCGTATTCCAGATGATCCCCCAGCCGGATTTTCTGCACCTGCAGATACTGGCTCACGATATCCAGTTCATATTCCACAGTGGCCGGGGCCGTATTTGCGGACAGGCTGTACCGCATGAGCTTGCTGAATGCAAAAATTACATTGGCCACTTCCGGGTCGTCATGCATCTCGGCCATCATGCGCATGCTCTCCAGCGCATTGTAGATGAAATGGGGGTCTATCTGGGCCTGCAGGACCCGGTAGGCCATTTCGTTCTGGCGCAGCTTTTCCAGCTTCACCTGGTTGATGAGATCATTGTTCTGTTCCAGCATTTGATTGAAGTTTCTGACCACCAGGCCCAGCTCATCATGGCAGGAATCCGTATAGGTGCCGGGCAGTTGGGTGAGGGCGCTGGAAATGTATCTGGAAAAATTTACAATACGCCGGGAAAGGCGGTAAATGCTGAAAAAGAACAAAAAACTGCAGCCCAGGATCACAAGGAAGCCTGCCAGGGCAATGACGGAAAGTATATTTATGGGCCGCTGGGCTGTGCTGGGAAGATACCTGCCGGCCCTTATTTCCATAGGCAGGGACACAAGGGACAGGCACAGGTCGTCATCCCCCGCTTTCGGCAAGTCGCCCGGCAACAGGCAGGAGTCTCCTAGAAAGTAGGCGTTGCCGTCATATACGATATACATCTGACGGGAGACGGATTCGGAAATCGGCCCCAGTTTGTCACAAAACAGGCTGGAGAGGCAGGAGATTTCCAGCACGCCCACGGGAGTGGAATCGTACAGACTGTTGATCAGCTTCCGGTAAATGAGCAGGTCGGCATCCGGGTCATAGCGCCAGTACCCGTAAGTGGTCTCTTTGTCCAGAGCATATTCCCCCAACTGGTCTATGTATATCACGCTGTCGTCAATCTCCACAAGATCCGTTCGCATGGCGTAGACCTGTACCTTTTTGATGTATGGGGAGAAGCTTTTGGCGTAGGAGAATATATTGTAAAATTCCTTTACATAGGCTTCCAGCTGCAGGGCTACGGTGGGATAGCCGCCGTTCAAAAAACGCAGAAAATTGCTGTGTCTTTGTATCATCCAGAAAGATTCGGCACAGGAGTCCATGTCCTGCTCGATGCTGTTCATGCACTGGGTCAGGGCGGCATGCTCCAGCTTGGCGGTTTCCTGAGCGTAGTGGTAATCGTTGGCCGCGGCATAGATGCCCAGCAAAAGCAGGCATGGCAATAAAAGCAGCAGGACAAACCAGAAAAACATCTTCCATAAAAGGTGAGAGCGCAGATATTTGATTGATTTCATAAGGCCTCTCTTTTTCATCTGTGGGGTGTTTTGTATTTGTCATCTTTCTTTATTATATCTTATTTGGGTGGAAAAAGATAGTATGAAAACAGTGGATTTTTCTGCGAATTTTGGTAAGAGGTAGACATCTTTTTGAGAAAAGGATATAATACAATTTATCAGAAGTTGCATATTCCATAATAGAATTTTGATGTAAGAAGCATGATGGAACGTTGGAGAACAGCGGGATTTGAAAGGAGTTTTCAATGAAATCTGCGAAGCTGAGATTAGAGGATATTAGAGTCGGTGATATTGTGTCAGAAAACAGCTTAAGTGGCATTTATAACGTCTATATAACACTTGTGGATTCAAAGATTGTGGGAGAAGACATTGTCGGAAGAATTGCATATATTGGCAGGGACCTGAACGAAGAGGCGGACAGAGCTGTAGCCGAAAATGATAACATTTGTGCCATATATAACGATATAGACGAAGTTGAAGGAGAGGTAACATATGATGAGTAAAGGTTACCTGATTTCGACATTGGAGAATAATTGCTTTTATGTAAAAGCAGAGATTTGTCTTCATGGGAAGACAATTAAGAACCGTTTTAAGCTGGATACTGGATGTAGTTATTCGACCGTTCCATATAGAGTGCTATATAATGTATCTTATAATACATCGTTGCGATATAAACAACTGGCAATAGATTCAAAACTAGCATTCCAGCGTAGCTATGGGGTAAGCGATACAGACGAAGTAAAGGCGAGGGATAAAAATCTGGTAAAAGATAATCGTTTATTGGAATGTACGGCCCTTAAGTTTACGCATAAAGATATTCCGATTACACTAAACGGATATAGGATTAGACATGACATAGCCGTAAACTATGACAGAACCAGTAATATTCTCATAGGAATGGATATTCTGAAAGATTTCGACTTTCATTGTGGCGAGAGTGAATGGAATGGGGAGTATTTATTCTTGGGGTGTTTAAAAGAGAAGATAAATGCAGAGTATTTGAATGAATTGCATAAACACTTTGGGTACATAAGTCCATTATGAACGGACATAATTTTAGAAAGGCTTTGGGACAATCCCCGGCATGGCAAGTGCCGGGGATTTTTTAGAATATCCGCCATTTCGCTTTACAAGTGAGCGGTGGGGTATGTATAATAGAATCCAAAAGCAGGATTCTATTATCAAAGATCTAAAATAGAATCCAAAAGCAGGATTCTATTATCAAAGATCTAAAATAGAATCCAAAAGCAGGATTCTACCATCATAAACAAAAACCCACAGGAGCTGCATATGGAAATTTGGGATGCCTATGACAGGCAGGGAGTGAAGACCGGGAAGGACTTGATACGAGGGGAAGAAATTGGAGAGGGCCTGTACCACCTGGTCTGCGAGGTGGTGGTGCGGCACAGGGACGGAGACTATCTTCTGCCGCAGAGGGATTTTGGAAAAGAGGCCTATCCCGGTTACGAGGAAATCGGCGCGGGAGGCAGTGCGCTGAAAGGAGAGACGCCCCTGCAGGGCGCCGTCAGGGAGCTTCGGGAGGAGAGCGGAATAGAGGCCGGGGAACTGGAGGAGATATACCGCTCTGTAAGCCATGCCGGCCATGGGATCCATTACGGCTATCTGTGCGTTACGGATGCCGCGAAAGACTCGGTAACGCTTCAGGAGGGGGAGACCATAGGATACAGATGGATAGGAAAGGAAGAGTTGATTCGTTTCTTTGACTCGGACAGATGCATCCCCGCCCAGAGGGAGCGGCTGAAAGGGTATATGGACAGAGAAAGACTTGTCCTGCCTGGGGAGGCGGACAGATAGGAGTTTACCATGTTTATTATAGTAGGGCTGGGGAATCCCGGCAGGGAATATGAGGGCACGCGGCACAACGTGGGCTTTTTGGTGCTGGATAAGCTGGCGGCGAAAGAGAATATTTCCATTCTGGAGAAGAAGCATAAGGCCATCATCGGCAAGGGCATGGCGGCAGGACAAAAGTGCGTTCTGGCCAAGCCTCAGACCTATATGAACCTGAGCGGTGAGAGCGTGCGGCAGCTAATCGACTTCTACAAGGTGGACGAGACCGCGGAGTTGATCGTCATCTCCGATGACATAAGTCTGGAAGTGGGGCAGATCCGCATCCGCAAGAAAGGCAGCGCAGGGGGCCACAACGGCCTGAAGAACATCATCGCCCACCTGGGCCACGATTCCTTTATCCGGGTGAAGATGGGGGTGGGCGAGAAGCCCGCGGGCTGGGATCTGGTGGACTATGTGCTGGGGCGGTTCTCGCCGAAAGACAGGGAGGCCATGGATGAGGCGGCGGACCGGGCGGCGGAGGCTATCAGGACGATCATTGCGGAAGGGCCGGACGCCGCCATGAATCAGTTCAACACCGTGAAGAAGCCTGCGAAAGAGCCTAAGGAGTCGAAAAGGCGGGAGGCAAAAAAGCCTGATAAAGCCAAACAGTCCGAAGAGCCCGTCAAGCCATTTATTATCAATGTTTAGCTGGACAGGTGGGGGTGCGAAGGCGCACGAGAGCAAATTTCATGAGGGTACTTCCGAATGAAATTTGTCTCTCCTGTGTGTGCGCCGAAGAAACCACACCCTTTAGTGCTGTCGCGCAGCGACTTAAAATAGGAGGAAACGATGCAGGCATTACTGGCGCCGCTGCAGGAGCTGGCGGAATACGGCAATATCAGGGAGGCTATCCGGAAAGGGGCGGGCATCACGGCTCTTTCCGGCTGCGTGGATTCCCAGAAGCTGCATATGATCTATGGGTTGGGCGATGGCTTTCGAATCAAGGTCATCGTCACTTACAGTGACCTGAAAGCAAAGGAAATCTTTGAGGAATATAAATTTTACGACAGGAATGTCATGCTGTATCCCGCCAAGGATCTGATCTTCTTCCAGGCGGACATCCACGGCAACCAACTGGTAAAGGAACGGGTCAAAGTCCTGCGCAGGCTCATGGAGAAGAAGCCAGTGACCATGGTCACTACCTTTGCCGCCCTCATGGCTCCCCAGGTCCTGTGGGATGCAGACAGGGATGTGATAGATGTATACAAGGGCAGCACCCTGGACGAGAGGGCGCTGTGTGCACGGCTGGTGGACATGGGCTACGAGAAGAGCTACCAGGTGGAGAGCCAGGGACAGTTCTCCGTCCGGGGCGGCATTATCGACATCTTCGACCTGACTGAGGAGAACCCTTACCGTATCGAACTGTGGGGGGACGAGGTGGAGTCCATCCGCAGCTTCGACATCTTAAGTCAGCGCTCCATCGAGAACCTGGAGGGGATTTCCGTCTTCCCGGCTTCGGAATTCGTGCTGGAGGAGGAACGCATCCGGACAGGTCTTAAAAAACTGGAGGCCGAGAGCGCGAAGCAGCAGAAAATTTTCCGGGAGGCCTTTCAGACCGAGGAGGCCCACCGCATCTCATCCCAGGTAAAGGAATTAAAGGAACAGCTTCTGGAATTCAAGGCTAAGGCGAATCTGGAGGGGTATATCCGGTATTTCTATGAGGATACCATGACCCTGCCGGAGATTTTGGGGCGGATCGCCAGGGGCGGCTCTGCCGCGGGCGAGGGCGGTAGGCCGGGGAGCGGCAGGCTGGCCGGAGGCAGCGCTTTGGGTGAGGCAGGCGGGAGGTCGGTGGGCGGTACCTTGGGCGCGGCTGCGGGCAATGCCGGGCCGGTGTATTTCATAGACGAGCCTAACCGTGTCAGGGAACAGGCGGTTGCCATAGAGCTGGAGTTCTCCGAGAGCATGCGGCAGCGCGCGGAGAAAGGGTATATCCTGCCCGGACAGATGAATGTCCTCTACAGCGGGGAGCAGGTGGCTGCCAATCTCTTAAAGGGCAGCGTAGTCACCCTGTCCACCATGGAGGCAAAGGGATACTTCAAACCCGACCGGAAGATGGATGTGGCCGCCAGGAACCTTGCCCCCTACAACAACAGCTTTGAGGCCCTGGTGAAAGACCTGAAACTCTTTCGCAAAAACGGATACCGCGTCCTGCTGCTGTCCGGCTCCCGCACCCGGGCAAAGCGCCTGGCGGAGGATCTGCGGGATCAGGAGCTCACCGCCGTGTATACGGAGGATCCCCTGCGGGAGGTGCAGGCCGGGGAGGTGGTGACGTACTACGGGCATGTGAACAAAGGCTTCGAGTACCCCATGCTTAAATTCGTGGTGGTGTCCGAGACGGACATCTTCGGCGTAGAGAAAAAGAAGAAACGTACCAAGAAGCTCTATGAAGGACAGAAAATCAAGGACTGGGGCGAACTGAAAGTGGGGGACTACGTGGTCCACGAAAGTCACGGCCTGGGGGTCTATCAGGGCATCGAAAAGGTAGAGATGGAGGGCGTGGTCAAGGACTACATCAAGATAGAGTACCGGGACGGCGGCAATCTCTACGTGCTGGCTACGGGCCTGGACGTGATCCAGAAGTATGCCTCCGCCGATGCCAGGAAGCCCAAGTTAAATAAGCTGGGCTCCAAGGAATGGGAGCGCACCAAGAGCAAGGTCCGCAGTGCCGTGAACGAGGTGGCCGCAGACTTGGTGCAGCTCTACGCCCTGCGCCAGCAGAGCCAGGGCCATGCCTATGAAAAGGACACGGTCTGGCAGCGGGAGTTCGAGGAAATGTTTCCCTTTGAGGAGACGGAGGATCAGCTGGCGGCCATTGCGGACACGAAAGCGGACATGGAGAGCCACAAGATTATGGACCGGCTCATCTGCGGGGACGTGGGCTACGGCAAGACGGAAATCGCCATCCGGGCCGCGTTCAAGGCTGTCCAGGAGGGTAAGCAGGTGGTGTACCTGGTGCCCACCACCATATTGGCGCAGCAGCACTACACTACTTTCGTACAGCGCATGAAAGACTATCCCATCCGCACGGAGCTCATGAGCCGCTTCCGCACCGCCGGGGAGATCAAAAAGACCATAACGGACCTCCAGAAAGGCCTGGTGGACATCGTCATCGGCACCCACAGGGTTTTGTCGGCGGATGTAAAATTCAAGGATCTGGGTCTGCTGATCATAGACGAGGAGCAGCGCTTCGGCGTCACCCATAAGGAAAAGATCAAGAAGCTAAAGGAAAATGTGGACGTGCTCACCCTTACCGCCACCCCCATCCCCAGGACGCTGCACATGAGTCTCATCGGCATACGGGACATGAGCGTGCTGGAGGAGCCGCCGGGGGACCGCCAGCCTATCCAGACTTTTGTCTGCGAGTACAACGAGGAGCTGGTGCGGGAAGCCATCTCCAGGGAGCTGGCCAGGGGCGGACAGGTATACTATGTGTACAACAGGGTGAACAATATCGCGGACGTCACCGCCGGATTGGCGGCGCTGCTGCCCGAGGCCAACGTGTCCTACGCCCACGGCCAGATGAAAGAGAACGAGCTGGAGCGGATCATGTTCGACTTTATCGGCGGGGAGATCGACGTGCTGGTGTCCACCACCATCATAGAGACCGGGCTGGACATCTCCAACGTGAACACCATGATTATCCACGATTCCGACAACTTAGGCCTGTCCCAGCTCTACCAGCTCAGGGGCCGGGTGGGCCGCTCCAACCGCACCGCCTACGCCTTTCTGATGTACAAGCGGGACAAGATGCTGAAAGAAGTGGCAGAGAAGCGGCTCTCGGCCATCCGGGAGTTCACCGACTTGGGCAGCGGCTTCAAGATCGCCATGCGGGACTTAGAGATCCGGGGGGCGGGGAACCTCCTGGGGGTGCGCCAGCACGGGCATATGGAGGCCGTGGGGTACGATCTGTACTGCAAGATGCTCAATGAAGCCGTGCAGGGCCTGAAAGGAGGCAAAGCGCCCCAGGATTTTGCTACAATCATCGACCTGGACGTGGACGCGTTCATCCCGCCTGCTTATATCGTCAATGAGGTACAGAAGCTGGATATCTACAAGCGGATCGCCGGCATTGAGAATGTGAAAGAGCGGGACGACATGCGGGATGAGCTGCTGGACCGCTTCGGGGAGATTCCGAAATCCGTGGACAATCTGCTGCGCATCGCCCTGATCCGGGTGGCCGCCCACAAGCTGTACATGACGGACATCAAGGGGAAAAACGAGAAGATTACATTCCTTTTCCGCCCGGACGCGGAGGTGAATCCGGCGAAGATTCCCGAGCTCCTTGGCAAGTACGGCAAAAGCCTGACCTTTACGGCCTACGGGAAGCCCTCCTTTACCTTTAAATATAAGAAGACGGGGCTGATAGAAAAGGACGCGGAGTTTCTGATGGAGAGGACGGAGGAATTCCTGAAAGAAGCGGAAGTGTTCCTGGAGGATGTGCCGGACGCGGCGGGGTAAAGAGAGCGCCGGACAGCCGGGGGAACCGTGCCTCGGTGAATGCTCAGAAATCATGGACCTGCGGCGGGCGTGTCTGCAGAGGGAAAGAGACGAAAACCGTATTCCGGAATTTTGAGGGAGTTTTATGACTCTCAAAAAATGTTATCTTCTATCCAGAACAGCAGTTGACAACTGATTTTGGACAGGAGGTAATAGTATGAAAGGATATAACACATCAGACGGATACATGGGACTGGTGGATGGCAGATACCTGCTCTTTGCCAGCGAGGCGGATTACAGAGAATACCTGGAGGACTGAAAGAAATGCGGATAAAAAGTTGGGGCGTGCCTGAATATTTGGACACGCCCCAACTTTATTCTTTCCCCTGCATGAGCATTCCCGCAAGGTAGGAATCTGCAGGCAGGCGGACAAAGTCGTGGTGCTGAAAGCCGGAAAGATCAGGCTCTCTGACGGCATTACACTCTGCGGCTTTTGCCATCTGGGCGGGACCGGGAGCCGGTATGTGACATGGCTTTCCTGTTTGCGGTCTGCAGTCAGGGGATGCCGTCCTGCGGGACTCACTTTTTCCCCAGCAGCTCCGGGCAGGTATTGTGGATATACTTCTCCAGCGATGTCTGATCGATCAGGGCGGGGACGATGCCCTGCCTGGAGATGCAAAAGCCGGCGGCGCAGTGGGCAATGCGGATCGCGGCATGGAGGTCATAGCCGTACAGGAGATAGGAGGCCAGGGCGCTGATAAAGGCATCGCTGCCGCCGGTTTTGTCCATGGGGGCGAAATCCGCTGCCGGAAAGAGCACGGAGTGATCCGCATCCTTTAAAAAGCATCCGTCCTCTCCCAGCGTGATGATGACTGCGCCGGCGCCTTTTTCCAGGATATGGTCTGCCTGTCGGTTCAATGCCTCTGAAGAAAAGGCCGGAGCCTCGTTGCATATGATTGCCATCTCCGCCCTGTTAGGCAGGAAGATGTCCGTGTTCTGCAGCAGCCCATCGCTTAAGCGGGAGACGGAGGAGGGCTTCAGGATAGTCTTTACGCCATGGCGGCGGGCAATGGCAGCCGCCGCCTCAATGGCTTCCACCGCTACCTCGGTTTGCAGCAGACAGTAGGCGCAATGGGAGAACAGATGGCTGTTTTCCTCCACGGTTCTGGCCGTCAGCGTGCCGTTTGCCCCGGTGAGCAGCGTGATTGTGGACTCCCCGCTGTCCTGTACCTGAATGTAGGCTCTTCCGGTGTCGGCGGATTTATCTTTCTGGATGCCCGCGGTGTCGATGCCGTATTCTTTTAAGCAGGAATAGATCAGTCCTGTTTCCAGATCGTTTCCCACATTTCCCAGCAGAGTGACCTTGTGGTTGAGTTTGGCCACGCCTACGGCCTGATTGGTGCCCTTTCCGCCGGGGGTGATGGTCTGGCGGGCGGTAATGGTCTCCCCGGGCTTTGGGAGCCGCCCGATGTTCAGAGTGGTGTCAATGTTGAGGCTGCCGACTACAATGATATGGGGAAGCTTTACGCTGGGCGGCACGTCCAGCGTCAGGGAAGAGTCCGGATTGCAGTCGGGGACAAAGGGGACATACTGCGCGATGTGCTGTTCGCACTGGCCCAGCAGATGGGCGCACAGATGCATCCCAAACGAATAGAAAGGGACTGCAAGCGTGGATACACATCCGGCCAGCACCGGAGCCGTCCTGTCGTCCGTGACCGCCAGGACGGAGAAATCGCCGGGCACCTGATACTGATATTGCTTTAACAGCGCCAGCAGCTCCAGGGCGTCACGATAATCCGTGCAGATGGCCCCTGTGAGCCCCAGGGACTTTATTTTTGGGATCCAGTCCCGGGAATCCTGCCCAAGGAGCCGGTCGGGATCAAAGGGGATCTGGTGGCTGAAGAGGGCGGAGCGGAAGCCGGCCAGGGCATTTGCAGGATTTAGAGAATTTGCCAACAGAGAAAACTGCGTGTGCTTTAGCCGGATGAGTTCCTCTGCGGCACGGAAGACTATAGCATTGTAGTCCATAAAAAAGCAGTCCTTTGTCCCTGCACAAAGCCTGGTGACACAGATGCTTTCTTCCTCAAAATACCTTTGTCGGGAAAGACTTTCCGTGCACACGGGCTCCCAGATCACACCGTCCACCTTTGCCCTGCACAGGGCGGAGATATGTTTGAGTTCGGTTTCCGCATCGCCCTGGCTGCTGCAGGGTATGACGCGGTAGCCCTGTCTCGCGGCCCTGTCCAGAATTCCTTCCAGCAGCTTTCCGCATTGGGAGAGGTCGGGCATGAGCACGCCCAGAAGAAAGGTCTTGGAAACAGACGCGCTGCGGGCAGAAGCATAGGGGACATAGTTATATTCTTTTGCAATCTGCAATACTTTTTCCCGGGTCCCGGCAGTGATGTTCTGATCTTTGTGGTTCATGATTTTGGACACAGTGGAAATAGACACGTCTGCCAGTCGGGCGATTTCGTTGATGGTCATAATAGTTCTTTGCCTCCTTATGCTTGCTGTTTCTGCACAAGAAAGTATAGGAAAAATTGTTAAGAAAATACTTTCTTGTGCATATTGTATATTTAATATTGACTTTACACTATTTATGTGAAAAAATCAAGTAAGTAAAATATTTTACGAAACTAATTTATCATAACATTGTGACGAAAGCTGTTTCCGTTTCCTGTTTCGGCTTACGGAACAATGGCAAGCCGCCGGCGGCCGCCCCGGCGCGAAAGGGAGTAATGCAATGGGTGATATCCTTGTGATCGGAAGCATGAACGTAGATATGACAATCAGGGTGAAAGAACTGCCGAAGACCGGAGAGACCATCCTTGCGAGGGATCTTTCCTTTGGTCTTGGAGGCAAAGGGGCGAATCAGGCAATGGCAGCCGCACGGCTGGGAGGAAAGGTCAGGATGCTGGGCTGTGTGGGCGATGATGACTTCGGGAGGAAGCATACCCAGGCGCTAAGAGAGGCGGGCGTGGATGTTTCCGATATCAAAACCGACAGGGCCGCCTCCACGGGGAGCGCTTTTATCTGTGTGGAGGAAAACGGAGGCAACTGTATTGTGGTCAGCCAGGGGGCGAACCTTTCCTGCGATGAGGATTACATAAAAAGCAAAAGGGAAGTCATCCGATCCGCCGGTATTGTCTTGGCCCAGATGGAAATTCCTCAAAAGGCGCTGTATAGTGCGATTCTGGATGCCAGGGCTGCCCGCGGGAAAGTGATTTTAAACCCCGCTCCCGCGCCGGAGCATATTCCGGATGAGATTTACCGGGGACTGGACTATCTGACGCCCAATGAAACGGAACTGATGAAGCTGTGTGGCATGGAGGGAGAAGTTTCGGGCGGCACCTGGGACGGACAGGCCATACAGGAAGGAGCGCGCAGGCTCCTGGACAAAGGAGTGGGAACCGTGATCGTGACGCTGGGAGAAAAAGGCTGCGGTGTCTTTCGAAAAGGGCATGTTGCCTGGTTCCCGGCAAAACAGGTGCGGGCCGTGGACACTACTGCGGCGGGAGACTGCTTTAACGCGGCAGTAGCCGTGGCATTGGCTGAAGGGAGAACAGAGCAGGAGGCAGTGGAATTTGCCATCTGCGCTTCGGGCATCGCCGTTACCCGCGCCGGGGCGCAGGAGTCGCTGCCGTATCGCAGGGAGGTGGAGGCACGGGAAAGGACTTAACCTTTCAGAGCCATGGCGCAGCGATTTAAAGAAGAACAGTAAAGTCGCGAAGGCGCCGGAGAGGCTGGAACCGGGGGCGTATCCGGTGGAATTTGCAGTCTGCGGATACGGAGGGGAGCACATCCGCCTGCCCCTTGAGGGCAGAAGCGAAGACGGTTTCTACCCTGTCGGAATGCTGTGTGTAAGGGAAAGGGGCTGTATGTAAGGGAAACAGGCCAAGGAAAAGGAACTGAAGAACAATAAAAGGAGTTTGAACGGCAGACAAAGAGAGGAGAACAGGTATAAGTATGAAAAACACATTTAGAAAAACTTTGAGTATCCTATTGGCGGCGGGAATGCTTTTGGGGGCCGGCGGATGTGCCGCTCCCGCACTGCCGGGAGAGGAGTCTTCGGAATCCGAATCCCGGGAGACGGAATCTTCCCAGAGCGAATCCGCAGAGCCGTCTGGCGAGAGCCGGGAACAGGCTTCGGAAAGCCCGGGGGTAGAGGGCCAGCGGTTTGACGGCGTAACGGTTCGGGTATGGGGCGCTACGGATCTGCTGAACAATGCGGAATTTGAGAAATATGTGGCGGAGAACGGAGAGGGCCTGACTTATGAAATCGTCTCTGCGGACGAGATCAAGATGATGAGCATGGTCGCCACAGGGACAGCGGCGGACGTATGGTGCCTGTCCGCGTTCAGCCATGGCGCCATGTATGCGGCCAGGGGGCTGTATGAGCCTCTGGACGATTACATTGCCGCCAGCGATGTGTTTGATGAGGCAAACTTTACAGATGTGGAGAATCTGTACCGCTTTGACGGGAAAGAGGTAGGGGCAGGCCCTATCTACGGCATCGTGAAAGACTGGAGCCTGGACAACCAGATCTGGGTGAATAAAAAGGTGTTTGCGGACGCGGGCCTGGAGATCCCGGATCCCACAAAGATCTATACCTGGGACGAAATCAGGGAATGGGCGAAAGCATGTGTGGAATTTGACGAAAGCGGAGAACAGATCCGCTGGGGCATGGGCACAACCAACAACCTGTACCAGCTCATCACGGGCATGGTATGCTCTGTCGGAAAATCCATGTTCTCAGACGATCTTTCAGAGGTTTACATAGATACGCCGGAAATCCGGGCGGCCTTTGACTACTGGGCGGACATGTATAAATCCGGAGCGGCCATCAGCGATATGAGCACCCCGGGAGACTGGGGCGGCGATTCCTTTGCGCTGGACAAGGTAGGTATGCTCTGCTGCGGCTATTGGTTCGGAAACGGAACCCTGGCTTTTAACGAAAATGCAAAAGACCGTATGGACGACTTTATGCTGATTCAGGCTCCCAGCCTGGACACCTCCAAGGGGGCAAACGCATGTATGGCAGGCGTGGGCGCTTCCATCTGGAGAGGCAGCAAGAACAAGGAGGCGGCATTTAAGTTCATTGAACTGTACAATGGAGGGGAGTGGGCAAAGAAGAGAGCGATTCAGGGCTTTGGAAATCCCGCCCAGAGCGATCTGTTGGAGCTTCTGCCCCAGGAGACACAATTCCAGAAGCAGACCTATGACGCCAATGAATTCGGTATGAAAAATATGATTACGCTGAAAACCAACCCTTATATCACCGCACAGGGAATGGAATCTACTTTCCAACAGTTCTTCTATGAAGTGCTGTACGAGCGGATGACCATGGACGATGCCATTGTAGCCATGCAGGAGCAATTTGAGACCTTATTGGCAGAGGGCAAGGAAATCTGCGGCGTGGACTAAGTGTGCAAAGTTGCACACAGAAGAATGCCCAAGTGAATAGCATTCGCTTTGTGCGGGCATTCTTCAAGCGCGGCTTTTGCGCTTTGACTTGCACCGATTGTTCCTGACATAATGCTGCACCCTGCGCCCAGGGAATGGCATGGGCGCAGGGATATCATAGAAGATAAGGAGGTTCCGGCGGTGGCAGAAAA
Organism: uncultured Acetatifactor sp.; assembly: GCA_910584235.1. Classification (GTDB taxonomy): domain Bacteria; phylum Bacillota; class Clostridia; order Lachnospirales; family Lachnospiraceae; genus Acetatifactor. The sequence goes on along the minus strand of CAJTZD010000023.1, from coordinate 11,616 downwards.
GAAATTCTGGAATGCGAAGAGAAGGGAGATTGCGCTTTTCTATGTGTTGGTGGCTCCGTTTGTGATATTGTTTATCGCAACGAAGCTGGTTCCGTTCGTGAACGGGTTGTATTTGAGCCTGACAAATTATACCGGGTATAATTATGACAGGGTGGAGTTCGTTGGAGTAAACAATTATCAGCGTGTGTTTACCGACGCACAGGCAATGAGTTCCCTGGGGAGAACCTTTCTGATCGGATGCATCACTGTACCGCTGGGGCTGATCGTGGGGCTGGGCTGCGCTTTGCTTTTGAACAAAGCAAGGAAAGGACTGGGGGTTTTCAGGACGATCATCTACATGCCCTCCATTATCCCCACGGTGGCGGCAGGCCTGATGTGGAGGATCATATTCAATGCAAACGAGGGACTGCTCAACAAGTTCCTGGGGATTTTCGGCATCAATCCGGTGAACTGGCTGGGGTACGACCATATCCTGGCCGCTTTGGTGATCATGATGACCTGGGGCTCCACGGGAGGGCTGCTTCTGAACCTGGCTGCTTTGCAGGGAATCCCGAATGAGCTCTATGAGGCGGCCGCCCTGGACGGAGCGGGGGGATGGAAGAAATTTACCAAGATCACCCTGCCTATGATCTCCCCGATCCTGTTCTTTAACCTGGTCATGGGGATCATCGGCGGCTTCCAGCTCTATGCCCAGCCGGTTCTGCTGGCGCCTGGATCCAACGGGGTCCTGAATCTTCCGCTGAAGCCCACCTATACCTATATGGTCCACGCCTACCAGCAGATACTGGGCTATTCCCGCTTTGGCTATGGGCTGGCCATGATGTGGGTGCTGGTGTTCATCATCAATATCCTGACGGTCATTGTGACGAAGACACAGAAATACTGGGTATTCTACTCGGATTAAGGAGGCGCATGGCATGAACAGAAAAAAAGAAATCCGGAAATATCTGGCGTATGCGTTCCTTGTGGCCCTCAGCGTCGTGTTTCTCTATCCGTTGATCTTTTTGGCCGCCAACTCCCTGCGCCCCTATATCAACAAGAAGCCGGTTATCTTCTTTACGGAATGGCATGTGGAAAATTACTACTTTGCAGTGGCGATGATCCCGTTTTTCAAGTATCTGCTGAACACTATGAAGCTTGTGGTGATCTCGGTATTCGGCAGTCTGGTGATGGACTTTCTGATGGGATACGCTTTTGCAAGGCTCCGGGCTCCGGGGAGAGAGATGCTGTTCAAATTGGTGCTGCTGCAGCTGATGATTCCCTATATTGCCATTCAGATTCCGCAGTTTGTATGGTATAACACACTGGGGCTGATGGATACCTACTGGATTTTTATCCTGAATGCGCTGGGCGGAAGCGCTTACAACATTTTTCTGGTAAAGCAGTTTATGTCCTCTTTCCCGCGGGAACTGGACGATGCGGCCAAGGTGGACGGGTGCGGTTTCCTGCGCATGATCGCACAGATCGTGATACCGCTGTCCAAGCCCCTGTACGCGCTGCTGTTCTTCAATGCCTTTGTGGCGGCATGGAACGACTATATGGGGCCGCAGATGTTTCTGACCGGGGACAAGTTCCCGCTGGCCACGGCTATGTTCGGAAATATCTATTTTCTGCCCGACAAGCCGGAGATCATACTGGAGCCGGTGCTGATGGCGGCCTGTGTTCTGTTTACGCTGCCGGTGATCATTCTCTTCTTTTTCTTCCAGAAATACCTGGTGCAGGGAATTGTGACATCAGGGCTTAAAGGCTGAGCCTGGTGCAGGTCATGCATTGTATTGGGGTAGCGGGAGGAATAAAAAACGAACATATGTTTATGCTGCGGGCCGCCGGGATTTACGGTAGGAAAACGTGCGTCTTGCCGGCGATCTGCCGTCGGGATTTGCAGCAAGTTATACTGGTGTGCACAGTATAAAGCAGAGAGGAGTTTCGGATGAAGACAAAAATCATATTTGACACGGATATCGGCTGTGACTGCGATGATGCGGCGGCCTTGGCCCTGGCGCTGGAATTGATGGACGCCGGGGAGTGTGAGCTGCTCGCGGTGACCCACTGTACCATGAGCGAAGCGGCAGCGGGCTGCATCGAAGCCATTTTGAACTACTATGGACATCCGGAGGTTCCGGTGGGGACGTTCCGGGAAGGGGACGGCATCAGGCCCAGCGAATGGCATGATGTCTATGCTTCGGATGTAGCGCTGGCTTATGATACTCGTTACAGGAGAAGGGAGCGCTATGAAAATACGGTAGCGCTGCTGCGGCGGACCCTGGCCCGGACAGAGGGGAAAGCCACCCTTGTGGCCACAGGATCCCTGGCCAGCCTTGAGAGGCTTTTAGAGAGCGGGCCGGACGAGCACAGTCCTCTCTCCGGCGCAGAGCTGGTGGGGCAGAAAGTGGAGCGGGCGGTGTGCATGGCGGGACGGTTCAAAGAGGCCTGGCCGGAGCCGGTGATGATTGGAGACTATGAGGTGGAGGCGGAATGGAATGTAAAATGCGATATTCCTGCGGCGCAGACAGTCTGTGACCGCTGGCCCGCTGAACTGATATTCTGCAGTTTTGAGATCGGGCTGAAGATGATTACCTGCGGCGGCCTCCAGCAAAGGGGAGCAAAAGACAATCCGGTGAGGCTCTGCTACGAGAGCTGGAGCAGGAAAGACGGAGGCGGCGCTGTGGGAAGGGAAAGCTGGGACGGCGCCACCATGCTTTACGCTATCCGCCCGGATGCCGGGTACTGGGATTTATATCCCCATGGAAAGATCTGCGTGGACGATGAGGGGAGGAGCTCCTGGAAAGAGGAAGCGGGCGGAAAACAAAGCTTTCTGTTGGAGAAGATGCCCTATAAGGAAGTGGAGGCGCTGATCAATGAGATCCTGGAACGGGGTATAGGGCGCGCGGCAAAATTTTAGTAAATTTTTTTTATTTTCTATCTGTTCTATTTGCGGCTTTTCTGCTATGATGAGGGATAGGATCTATCCGAAGCGTGATGCATCCTTGAAAGGAGGAAAAGGAATGAAAATCACGAACTGTAAGGTCAATCATCTGACCAACCCTCTGGGGTACTGGATGGAGAAGCCGGTCTTCTCCTGGCAGGTGGAGGAGGCAAAAGGAAAGGCACAGACCAAAGCCCGTCTGGTGGTATGCCGTGACGGCGAGGCGGTGGCGGATACCGGTTTCTTGCAGCTGGACAACCTGGCGGCGCCTGTGGACATGGAGCTTGCGCCCCGGACTCGCTACACCTGGACCGTGACCGTGTGCACGGATGCCGGGGAGGAGGCGCAAAGTCAGGAGAACTGGTTCGAGACCGGAAAGGAACAGGAGCCCTGGAGCGGGAAGTGGATCGGGGACAGCGAGGAACGTCATCCCATGTATTCGAAGCACATTGCCCCCGCAAAGCCCGTGAAGAGCGCAAGGCTCTATATCTGCGGCCTGGGCGTGTATGAGGCCTACTATGCCCCGGGAAAGGATGCCGCGGACGCTCGCTCCATAGACAAGCTCCGGGCGGAGGCGAAGATCGGCGACGAGCTGCTGGCCCCTTACTGCAACAATTACAATGAATGGGTGCAGTACCAGACCTATGACGTGACGCAGCAGCTCAAGGAAGAGGGCGATCTGTGCATTCTGCTGGGCAACGGCTGGTATTTCGGGCGATTCGGCTTCAATGCTCCGAACGGGAGGTCTTACTACGGAGAGGGGCGGAAACTGATTGCGGAGCTGCATCTGGCCTATGAGGACGGTACCGAAGAAGTCATCGGTACGGACGTAAGCTGGCAGGTGACCTACAGCAATCTCTGCTTCTCCAATATATATGACGGCGAGCACAGGGACGATACCCTGGCGCCTGTGGCGCCGGCAGCGGCCTGTGAGGTGGAGCCGCCTAAGGGGAAATTAACGGCCAGGCGCAGCCTCCCGGTAAAGGTGCTGGAGGAGCTGCCTGCGGCTGAGCTGATCCATACTCCCGCCGGGGAGACCGTGGTGGATTTGGGACAGAATATCGCAGGGGCTTTCAGACTGCGGGTCTGCGAGCCGAAAGGTACAAGGATTCATGTCCGGGTGGGAGAGGTGCTGCAGCAGGGTAACTTCTACCGGGACAATCTGCGCACTGCGAAAGCGGAGTACATCTACATTTCTGACGGCAAAGAGCATGTTCTGCAGCCCTTTTTCACGTTCTATGGCTATCGCTATGCCAAAGTGGAGGGCGTGGCCCATCTGAAAGCGGAGGATTTCACGGGACTGGCCATGTATTCCGACCTGCCCAGAAGCGGTTGGCTTGAGACCGGAAACGAACTGGTGAACCGCCTGATCCTGAATACGGAGTGGGGCCAGAAAGGGAATTTCCTGGATGTGCCCACGGACTGCCCTCAGCGGGACGAGCGCATGGGGTGGACCGGGGACGCGCAGGTATTCTCTCCTACCGCCTGCTACCAGAGGGACAGCTACGCTTTCTTTGCAAAGTATCTCCACGACATGGCCACGGAGCAGAAGACTAGGAACGGCGCCGTGCCGGATATGATTCCCTCCTTTGGGGAGCAGGGCATTTCCTGCGCGTGGGGAGACGCGGCCTGCGTGATTCCCTGGGTGGTTTATCGGTTCTACGGCGATAAGGCCATATTGGAGGAGCAGTTTGACAGCATGAGAGGCTGGGTGGACCATATCTATGGGCTGGAGCAGCAGGATCAGGGCTGGCGGAAGCATTTCCACTTTGGCGACTGGCTGGCTTTGGACGGCCCCGGGGGCATAGACGGCGTCATGGGCGCTACGGAGAATGCATTTATTGCGCTGGTATATCTGCGCTACAGCGCGCAGCTGACGGCCAAAGCCGCGGCAGTGCTTGGCAGGAAAGAGGAGGAAGCCCGCTACAGCGCGCTGGCCGACGAGATGCTGGGGGAAATCCGGCACGAGTATTTCGCGCCCTCCGGGCGCTGCTGTCTGGACACCCAGACGGCGCTGCTGCTGAGCCTGCGCCACGGACTGACCGTGGACAGAGAGAAGACGGCGAAACGCCTGAAGAAGAAATTCGACGACAACAACGGAAAGCTGCAGACAGGCTTTGTGGGCACGCCGATCTTAGGAGAAGAGCTGAGCAGGGCGGGCCTGAGCGAACTGGCCTATGAACTTCTGTTCAATGAGGAGTACCCGGGCTGGCTCTACGAGGTGAAGCTGGGGGCCACCACCATATGGGAGCGCTGGAACAGCATGCTGGCGGACGGAAGCGTATCCTCCACGGGCATGAACAGCTTCAATCATTATTCCTACGGCTCCATTGTGGAGTGGATGTACGCTTATGTGGCGGGGATCAGACAGGCTGAAGACAGCGTTGGCTTCCGTCATGTGTGCATTTGTCCGGTGGTGGATTCCAGGCTGGGGCATGCGAAGGCGGCTTACCAGTCGGGCATGGGCCTGTGGAAGAGCTCCTGGAATGCGCCGGACGATTATCATCTGGAAGTGCGGGTGACGGTGCCGTTTGGCTGCCAGGCGGATGTGGTTCTGCCCTATGCGCCGGAGAGCGTGTACGAGGACAAGGCGAATCCCATGTTTGCGGATGTGGCGGACGGGGTGTGCCATTTGACGGCGGGGCAGTACAGCGTCAGTTATGCGACCACAGCGCCTCTGCGCAAGATTTACAGCACGGCTACGCCGCTTAAGGAGCTTTTGGAGGTTCCGGCCATTCGGGACTTCTTGACGGAGAAGATACCTTGGATCGGGCAGGTGCCAGAGCATATGCGTTCTGGCAGTATCCGGGATTTGGCGGCGCAGTTCGAGGAGCATCTGGAGGATGGTACATTGGAGGCGCTGGACGAGGCGCTGGCGAAGCTGGCATAGGAGCGGCCTGGCGTACAGGGCTTTGAATTTGAGATAGGAGAAAACGGCAGCTGCAGGAATGGGGCCTGTATACTGCCGTTTTTTAATGCATGACAGCAGGATGTATGACAATGGAAGACCGGGATTGGGGAATGAACGCTTCAAATGTCATATAAGCCTGTCGTATAGTGGGTGATGTTTCTGCTTTAGTGCACCGGAACTGAGTGTGATAAGTCAATAAGTCAAGAAAATACATAGACAAAACCGGGCCTTTTCGTGTAGAATAGACATCGCTGCACTTTAGGCAGGGGCTGTGGTTTCGGTACATGAGTACATAGACAGGAGAGGAATATGCGCGCCCAAGCGCGCAGGGAGGTATAGAAATGAACATCAGGAAAAAGCTATTCGGAGACAGGGCATTCTACCGCATGGTATTGACGGTGACGGTGCCCATCATGATCCAGAACGGCATCACGAATTTCGTAGGCCTGCTGGACAATATCATGGTGGGCCGGATCGGCACGGAGCAGATGTCCGGTATCGCCATCGTGAACCAGCTGTTGATGGTATTCAACCTGGCCATCTTCGGGGCGCTTTCCGGGGTGGGTATTTTCGGCGCCCAGTTCTTCGGCTGCCGGAACCACAAGGGCGTCCAGCATACCCTGCGGTTCAAGATTTATGTAGGGCTGGGAATTCTGGTGCTGGGCACGATTATCCTGATGGCCGGGGGAGAGCAGCTGATACAGATGTATCTCCACGGGGAGGGCAATGAACAGGCTCTGCAGGCCACGCTGGGGTATGGGAGAGAATACCTCTGGGTGATGCTTGCCGGGCTGCCGCCCTTTGTGCTGGAGGAGATATATGCCAGCACCCTGAGGGAGGGCGGCGAGACGAAAGTGCCCATGATAGCGGGGGTGGTGGCGGTGCTGGTGAACCTGGCGCTGAATTATGTGCTGATCTTCGGTAAGTTCGGCTTCCCGCAGCTGGGCGTGGTGGGCGCTGCCATTGCCACGGTGATCTCCCGGTACGTGCAGATGGTGGTGGTCATTGCCTGGACTCACAGGAACCCGGAGAAGATGCCTTTCATCGTGGGCGCCTACAGAGAGTGGAAAGTTCCCGGCCAGCTCTCCTGGAACATTGTCGGGAAAGGCACGCCCCTTATGGTCAATGAGATTCTCTGGTCCGCGGGCATGGCCATGATGACCCAGTGCTACTCCACCAGAGGGCTGGACGCGGTGGCGGCCTTAAACATCTCCACGGTGATCTCCAACCTGTTCAACGTAGTGTTCGTGGCCATGGGCAGCGCCGTGTCCATCATTGTGGGACAGCTTCTGGGCGCGGGGAAGATGGAAGAGGCCAAGGACACGGACAGGAAGCTTATCGCCTTTGCGGTGATGAGCAGCATAGGGATGGGAGCCGTGGTGGCGCTGACAGCGCCCCTGTTCCCGCAGCTTTATAACACCAGCCGGGAGGTAAAGGATCTGGCAGCCACTCTGTTGCGGGTAGCGGCGCTGTGCATGCCGGTCTTCGCTTTCCTGCATACGACATATTTTACTCTGCGTTCAGGGGGCAAGACCATTATCACTTTCCTGTTCGACAGCGTGTTTCTCTGGTGTGTCAGCATTCCGGTGGCCTATGTGCTCAGCCGCCATACCGCCATGGCCATAGCTTCGCTGTACTTAAGCTGCCAGATGCTGGATCTGATCAAATGTGTCATCGGGTTCGTGCTGGTGAAGAAAGGCGTGTGGCTGAACAATATCGTGGCATAGGGATGCAGCGCGTCATGGATTGCAGAAAAGCCGCGAAATCAACCGCTATGACATTGAGAATAAGAACGCAGAATGAGAGGGAGCAGGCATGGACAGAGGATTGTACGAAAAAGTAAGCGCATGGCTGGAGGGGCATGAGGATGCCATGGTGGAAGATATCAGGCGCCTGGTGCGCATAGACAGCGTCTCCCGGCCCGGCACGGACGAGGCGCCGAACGATGTGGAGCTGTGACGGGCCATGAGTTTTTTGAGTGTATTCGTCCATAATACGGTGTCGATTGTTGTGAGCTTGGTGTACGTGGTCTTCGTGGGCATGGCGGTGCTGAAGATTCTGCCCGCCAATCCGAGGAAATACGGACTTTGCAGAATCGCCCTTGCGACGGTCTGCAAAGTGTCGCTCATATTGCTCGCTACCGTTTTTTACAAGAAAGGCTTACTGGCGTATATTTTCAACAACATACTGCTGGCTTACGTGCTGCTGATTGGGAATGCGCTCTGCGTGTGCCTGGTCTTTCGTGAGAAATTCCGGCGGTGCTGGGGCATTACCTTGTTCACGCAAATTGTAGTAGAGTATTCGGGGACGCTGTCCTTTCTGATTTTCACGGACAGGCCCCTTGTGCTGAATATCCCGGAAGAGCGCCGGGTGTACATGTTGGTGAACTATGGGGTGGGGCCCGGGGTATTTTTCCTGCTTTTGTACCTCCTGTATAAAATGAAGATAGGAGACGCGTATCGCCGGTGGCTGGAGCATGGGGAGTTCTGGAGCCGGGGCATGATTTGCCTGAGCGCATATCCAATCCTGTTCTATGGGGCCACAGACCTCCTCATGGGCAGTGGGGTGAGCCGCAATGTCAGCTGGGGCATTACGCTGCTCATGCTGTTCGCGGCGCTGGTCTTGTTCCACCACATGGGAATGGAGGAATGGCAGCGCAGGGAATTCGCCTCCCAGCAGATCATCCTCCAGCAGCAGGATGTCTATATAAAGACGCTGGAAGGGATGCAGGAGGAGATGCGGCGCTTCCGGCATGATTACAAAAATATGATGTCGGGGCTGTATCTTACAGCAAGGGAGGGGGAGCTTGCGAAGACGCACTGCTTCATCCAGGAGATGACGGAGGACTTCGACAGCCAGATCGGAGACCGGATCAGGCAGATGGGACAGCTTGGCAATGTCTGCATGACGGAGGTAAAGGGGCTGCTCCTTACAAAGCTGGCCCAGATGCAGAGGGACGGCACGGTCTGTGAGCTGGAGGTGATGCACCCCTTCCAGGGGACCAGGTGCAGGACCACGGATCTGTGCAGATGCTTAGGGATCCTCATCGACAATGCCATGGAGGAGGTCAGGGGGCGGGAGGACGCACGGGTGCATATCATGATCAGCAGCCAGGAGGGGTACACCACGTTCCGGGTGAAGAACCGGCTGTACCATACCGTTGACGTCCATGAAATCTGGCAGCGGGGGTATTCCACCAAAGGGGCGGACAGAGGTCTGGGGCTTGCCAGCTACCGGAAGATTCTGGCGGACTATGAGGACGTGCTGACTGCCACGGCGGTGCAGGAGGGATATTTCATCCAGGAGTTTAAGGTGCGGGAGCAGAACGGATGAGGCTCAGGCCGTACATTGTCATAAAAGGTTGATTTGAAAGAAATATAGAGGGCCGGGAAATTACGCCGGGTAAGGAGAGGGTAAGGTGCTGTCGGTATACATTTGCGAGGACCAGGAGGAAGTCCGCAGAATCCAGAGGGAATGTCTGGAAAAACAGATCATGATACAGGGGTATGACATGGAGATCGCCCTTTCCAGCGGCTGTCCCGGAGAGATTCTGGAGGCAGTGGAAAAGAATCCGGGGAGGGGGATCTACTTCCTGGACGTGGAGCTGAAAGGGGAGGAAATGGACGGGTTCGCCCTGGGGCGGGAGATCAGGAGGCTGGATCCCAGGGGGTTCATCGTCTATGTGACGGCCTATGGGAACCTGGCGTTCGAGACGTTCCGCTACCATCTGGAGGCCCTGGACTATATCGTGAAAGAGAGCATGGAGAAGATGGAGGAGGGGCTTGGCAGGAGCCTTTCGGTGATCACGGAGCGCATGCGGGCGGAGCAGGGAGAGCACAGGGAATTCTTCTCCGTGAAAGTGATGGATGTGATAAAACATGTGCCCATAGACGAAATCATGTTCTTCGAGGCCACCCAGCGGACCCACAGGATCGCCCTCCATGGGGTGAACGACTGGTTCGACTTCATCGGCAGCCTGCGGGAGCTGGAGGAGCAGCTGGGCAGCAGGTTTCTGCGGACCCACAGGGCCTATCTGGTGAATGTGGAACAGATTGCGGAGCTGGATCTGCGGGGCAGAGAGATACGAATGAAAAATGGAGAGAGATGCCTGTTCGCAAGGAATGTGAAAGGGGCGCTGCTGGAGAGGATGTGAGATTCCGCTCAGGCAGCGCCCCGTTCCGTTGGGGCACAATTCCCCACAGGGGCGGGGGAGGGTGATATGATGCTGGTATGCGGGGCAGAACTGGCACCCGCATAAAAAACAAGGAAAGAGGATAAATGTATGGAACAGAATGTACTGCTATCTCTGTCGCATGTCTCCAAGCGCTTCAAAACCGAGCTGGCGCTGAAAGACATCAACATGACCCTGCGCCAGGGGGAGATCCTGGGCTTCCTGGGACCCTCGGGGGCAGGGAAGACCACCACCATCAAGATCATCACCGGACAGCTCCGGCAGACCTCCGGGGAGGCCAGGCTCCTGGGCACGGACTCCGCCAACATCGACGAGTCCATCTATGAGAACATCGGCGTGGTGTCGGACAGCAGCGGCATCTATAAGAAGATGACCGTGTGGCAGAACCTGGCCGTGTTCGCCAGGATATGGAAAGTGCCGCGGGAGAGGGTGGAGCAGGTGCTGGACCAGGTAGGGCTTGCGGAGCATAAGAACAAACCTGCCGGAAAGCTCTCCAAGGGCCAGACCCAGCGCCTGGTCCTGGCCCGGGCGGTGCTGCACAAGCCCAGGGTCTTGTTTCTGGATGAGCCCACCAGCGGCCTGGATCCCACCACAGCCGTGGCCATCCACCGGATGCTCTTAGAGCTGAAAGAGCAGGGGATGGCGATCTTCCTCACCACCCACAACATGGAGGAGGCCACCAAGCTCTGCGACAGGGTGGCGCTGCTCCACGACGGGGAGATTGTGGAGTTCGGCTCTCCCCAGGAGATCTGCCTGAAGTACAACCGGAACAAAAAGTACCATGTGCTGCTGGCAGGCGGCAGGGAGCTGGAGCTGGCCCAGAATCCGGAGAACATCGTAAAGATCACCCGGTGGATGGAGGGGGACGAGATCATGCGGATCCATTCCTGCGAGCCCACTTTAGAGACCGTGTTCCTGGAGGTCACCGGGAAAGATTTGAATGTATGAACTTGAATGTATGAATTTGAATGTAGGACGAAGCATACGGAAAGGAGATTTTTGATATGAAAAGTATGGATGGAGCGATGCGGCCTGCGCAGATGAGCATGGGCAAAGCTGCGGGGAGGGGAGGAAGCCTGCATAAATTGGCTGCGGTGACACAGATCAAATGGCTGTGCATCAGCCGGAACACGATGATCATGATAGGGCCTTTGATCGTCATCGGGATGGTGTATGCGTGCAAGATCCTCTACGGAGTCAGGTCGGAGGGCACTTTGGTGCCGTTCCTCACCGGGATGCTTTTGAACATCGGCATCAGCATGAACATCTGCGCCGAGGGCTTCATCATGGTGGGGACCTCCATTGCGGAGGAGAAAGAGAACCATACGCTGCGGGCCCTTATGACATCTTCTATTACAGGAGTACAGTATTTCTTCGGGAGCATCCTGATTCCCTTTGTGATGCTGATGGCAGTGAACTATATCGTGCTCTTCATCAGCGGGATTTCCCTGGAGATCGTGCCCTGGATTCCTTTCTTCCTGGTGAGCGCGGTGGCTTCCCTGACCAGCTGCGTGCTGGGGATGATCGTGGGGATCTGCGCCAAGAACCAGATGAACGCCAATCTGATCTCCTATCCGTTCCTGATGG
>CAJTZD010000022.1 GCA_910584235.1 uncultured Acetatifactor sp. | reverse complement strand
AAGGTTTTACCATTTCCGGTTTTGATAAAATCTTTGTTCTGCAAATGCGTGTTTAACTCATTAAACTGCCCCTGTATCCCAGACGTAACCCCCGTCAGGTACCCCAGCTCCGTGGCCGTCACGGAAGACGCCGCTACCTTGCCGCCGGTATTCGCCACCAGCGCCCGGTTTGCCGTCAGATTGGTTCCCAGCAGGCTGCTTGCCGCTCCATTGGCCAGATCCGCAAGCCACTTCATAATCTTTCCAAGCGATACGGACAGCTTTTCCTTTGAGGTGAGGTTCGCTCTGGAGGATGCCTGCGAAAAGGCGGAGATCACATTGCTGGCATCCCCTGTAGGTGCAAGCTTTCCGGTCCATGATGCCTGCTGCGCCGCGGTTACATGCTTAGTTGTGTCCTGCGCATGGCTGTCAAACTCGGCCGCCGATGCCTTTTTGCCGATGGCTGCGTCCAGGGCGTCCATGATGGTCTTGTGCGCTGCGATGGCATCCGCCACCTCTTTCAGGGTATCCAGTGTGGAGGGCGCTCCATTTATCAGGTCTGCGATCTTCTGGTTGGTGTACGCTGTCAATTGCTGATACAGGGCGTCCAGTGCCGCCTGCTGGGCCGTAGATATAGGCTTGTTTATATCGGCCGTGTCATCTGCATTTCCAAGGCCTACCTGCGCCTTTGTCACCTTATGCGGATTGCTTTTGTCTCCTGTATGGCTGTTAAATGCATCATTCAGCAGCTTTTTCACTGCATCTATGGCTGCCTGCTGGGCTTCAGACACTGGTTTTTTCGTATCGGCCGTGTTATCCACGTTACATAGGCCTACATCGGATTTATTTACCTGATGAGGATTATCCATATCTTTGACATGGGCATCCAAAGCTTCTGCAGCCTCCTCCGCCGTGGCAGCAATAGCCTCTTCCAGGCGCACCACTGTCTGCTCATAGTCATCGTACCCTACATACAGGATGCTTGGATTGGATAGCGTTATATCAGCCACATCCGACACATTAACCGTCAAGCGAATTCTTTTCTTTGTTGTTTCCACACCCGTAGTGCTTACTATATACTGGGCATCGTCAGCACAGTTATCATACACATACAGCTTTTCACCGCTGACAGTTGTAATGATGACCCCAATCTCCCGGAAATAATAATCGTATTCTACTTTAGGTATATCTACGGTTATCGTACACGTCCCGTTTTCCCCTGTATCGATTTTTAATTCCGTAATCTCATACAACTGGTGGACAAGCCTTTTCAACGTACGAAAGTTGGCTGGCGGCTGCCCATCACCAACCACAACTGACTTTATATCTATTCCATTTGCAAGCTGCGCCATGCTCAATGCATTCTGACCGTCCACAGTTAACTTCAGTCCAGTCCATGCCATTTCCTTTCCCTCCTATATCTGTCTTAGTTCCAGTATGTCAGCCTGTTCCATAATCCCTCCACCATATACCGTCAATCCAGAGGTCACCGGCTCATATATGATGTCAATCACCATATTCAGTGGCAGTATCGTTTCCAGCAGATATTTCAGTTCCCCTACCTGACTGTCATCCGTGGAATATACCACCACAAGCAGCATATAGCCGTCTTTAAAGCGGGGATGCAGGGAGAAATTGTGGCTCCCCCCAAGGAGCTGCTCCAGCTTAAATGCCAGCATCCTCATGGTATAAGGGACCTCATTGTGCCATCTGCTCAGCAGCCTTGTCCTGCGTGCCTCGATGACGTCCCTTTCGTACGGCCTGATCCTCAGTATCTTCTCAAACCGTGAAATTCCGCTTTCGTCAGCGGTCTCAATGAACTCGTTTCTCAAAGCCCGGTCAGCTGCTTGCCAGGCAAGCATGAATTCCGGATTCTCCGCCGCCAGGGTAACATTGGTTTCCTTGTAATCTGCCAGAAACGGGGGCAGGTAGGAAACAAGGTCAACTTCTCGTATCATGCACCCACACCTCCTAGCACCGGCACCTCATATTCCCCCAACTCCAGGTTGTTCCTTTCGCCATTTAGGGTGGTTCCCTGGACATCGATGATACCCTGGACGCCCAGGAGCCTGGTATCGATCTGGCTGACCCTCACGATAAGGCGCGAAGCATCAGCCCATTCCTTTCTAAGTTCGAGAAAGTAGGTGGAAACCGCTTCTTCGATGGAGCTCTGGAGGTTTCCCCACCCATATCCGTCTTCGAAAGCCAAATTAGTCTTGACGGCAATCTCTCTCGCTTTTGCGCTTTCCACCCTCACTACATGACCGATAGGCGCGATCCCATATCCATCTCCAGCGTTTTCTTCTGGATCGATGGCTGTCTGCACCGTCTGAATAAGGGCATCCGAAGCAGGGCCAAATTCCGAGTCGATGATCGTCAAAAGCACTGTCCCCCCAGTCGTCAGCTTCTTTTCCTTTGCGGCACGGAAAAGCGTACTCAGCCAATCCCGGACTTCTCCAGTCAGCGTCCCTATAATCCCGTTGTACCATTCTTCAACGCTTTCTTTTGGCACCATATCGGCCGGAGAGATATTACCATTCCATACCCTTGTGATCTTTGTCCTGCCCACTCCGGGAATGCTATTCGTCTTCTTCAGATAATCGGCCCGGTTCCCGCCAAAGGCATATTCATCAAAGGCAGCAAAATACCTTTGCCGCAGGTCTTCCGTATCCTCCTCGTCTTCCCCTGGAACCAGGATTTCAGTCAGTTCAGCGGACTGCAACCCTTTTATGTATTCCATTGGTATCATTTGACCGAAAAATTGGTTTCCGATCCTCCCTGGCGTTTCGCATTCAACCTCCCATCCGCCCTTTTCATCTCCTGCCCGTTTTCCTGTGAATACATAGTTCACGTTGCCTATGTTAAAGCGCTCTCCTGGCGCCACCAGGCCATCAGGAACGAACATTCCACGCAATACTGCCCTGGTGGCTTCATGCGGACGGATCCCCTTTTCCCTGCAGCGCAGGATCAGGAACTCCCTGGAGGCCGTGTCGCCGTATGCCTCCCTCAATATGGCGTCAAGCTCAATATAAAGGAGCTGTAGTTCTATGGCCGTAGGCGAATGAGTGTCCCAGATCAGCGATCCCTCCCTCTTGTCGAACTTGTCCGGCACACGGCCCAGCATCCTCTGGAGGATTACTTCATATGTGGTATCCTCATACATCAGATATTCACCTCTCTTTCTGCCTGCACATCCCCAAAAATGCTATGTGCAGTAAAAGCCACTTGGACGACTCCTTTCTGCGGAAAATCAAATTCAAAGCTGTCAACGCTCTGTATCCGGTCGTCCCAAAGCAGTGCTTCCGTAATACGGCGCTTCAGTTCCGGACATACATAGGTCATCGGCTCGCCAAAAAGGTCATTGAGCTCGATCCCATAATTCCAGCTGTACATGATGTACTGATAGCGTTCCGTCATGATAATCTTGAAGATGGCCTGTCTTACTGCCTCCAGCCCATCCGCATAGCCGCGAACCATCTTGCTGTCCATCTGCATCTTATAGGTAAGGCTCGGCTGCTCCTCAATCTCAAAATCCTTGTCCAAAAAGCCAACTGTTGACGGAATCATTCCTTGCCTCCTATCCGGTCGACCACGATGAACTTCTGGCCTCCCTGCTGCCGTATCAATATCACTTCGTCACCGACTTCAAGTGCATTGTGCACCGTGAGGCTCTGGGTTCCCGCAACACCATGGACGTGTGGAGGCGGAACCGCAGTCCCTCCATTTGAGGGAAGTACCCCTGTCCCCGTTATCCATTGGACAGTGACTGTTGTCATATAGTCAGTAACGTTCCTCGCCAGAACAAGCTGCTGCTCACCCAGCACCATTTTCTGCTCAACATTTATCCTCAGAGGGGATTTTGAAACGACCTCCCCGAAATACACATTGACGGGCTTTGACGCTTCCCTTTCGTCCCGTGCCGCCCTCTTCATGGCCTCCACCAGTCCATTCGCGTCAGCCAACAAACTCACCTCCCCTAAGCGTCAGGTCCATCCGGTGCACGCTTTCCCTGTATATATGCCTGCAGCTCTCCACTAGCATAAAGTTCCTCAGCTTCATATCCCCCAGGTCAAGGTTCACGACAATCATGCTGCCGGCCCTCACCCGATTGTCACCCAAGACATTGGTAAGCTTCAGGCTGCGGGTCTTCTTATTGTACAGCTTCAGCAGCGCGTCCGCCTTTGCCTGGCCGTTCTCCCCCTTTTTCAGGGTATCAAAGTACTGCAGGATCCCCCACCTGTTGATGTTCCCGGAATCCTGCGCAATATAGACCTCCCTGAATCCGGTCTCCTCATTGTCATAGGTCAGTTTTATCTTATTGAACGTATTGTCATCAATGGATGAAGTATAGTCGAACGCCTCACATGTATCCTCATCTACCATCAGGTAGGCTCCCGGGCTCCCAACCGCCATGGAGGATAAGTGCTTCAGGGTCAGCCTGCCGAAGTCATCGTACAACACGAACATCTCCCCCGTGTTCGTCAAGGTCAGGTCAAGAGCATTCTGTACCATTTCAAAAAGGGATGTGTTCTCCTCCACCCTCGACTGAATCACATATCCCGTATTTTCCAGCATGCCGGTATTCAGCCCATAGTCCGCTGCCAGCATCCGCAGGAACTGATCCGCGGTCTTGTCCTCATACACTATAGTGTCCTTGTTTTTCAGATACCGCAACTGGTCGTAGGCGGTGACGGTTATGAACCGTTCATCCGCCCTCTGCTGCTTGAACACGAAGCCGAAGAAGATCGCATCTCCGCCCTCTTTCATCCTCACTGCGCTGCCCTCCGAAAAGTCAAGCGCGGCATCCCTTAGCACCTTGAAGCGCAGTCGTCCGGGGGCATTTTTTCTTTCTGTCGTCCACTCAATCCCCTCTTCCACAGCCGGAAGAAATGCCCTTGTCCCCATTTCGTTCCCAATCAACAGTTCAACGTTCATCCGTCCCCCCTCATCAGGCTGCAGGGATCGTCAGGACCTGCCCCGGATAGATCCGGTTTGGGTTCCCTCCGATCACGCTCTTGTTGGCATTGTAGATCACCGTGTACTTACCGCCATTTCCATAAAATTTCTTCGCAATGTTCCAGAGACAGTCCCCCTTTACCACCGTATAAGTCTGCGCGGCTGCCGGAGCCGGAGAACTCGTTGCTTCCCGCTTCGGCTCAATGCTTGCTTTCGGTTTCTGCATGTTGAAAGAGATGTTCACCGTCTTTGTCCCATAGTCCCTCCATTGCTTCAGCTTTATCTTCACCAGGACATCGAAGCCGTTTTCGGCATCCTCCTCAATCCTATAGTCCTCCATGGAGACCTTTATGTTGGTGTCAAAAAGCCGCTTTCCGGTAGGTCGCCTCCTGCAAACGATGAACTGGAAAGGCCTTGCACCCGTCTTCAGCGACTCAAAATAGTCCAGGAAATAATCGGCGCTCCTGAATCCGGACTTGTAAATGGCAAATGGGTACATTTCCTGTGGTATCCGGCACTCAAATTCAATATCCGTCAGCTCCGCCTTTTTCAGGATGTTGATCTCCCCCTCATTTACCAGGGTAACGGTCTCATTCGCGTTGTTGATCTTCACGATCAGCTTCGGGGGTGCTATGGGCAGCAGACACTTCCCCAAATAGAAATCATATCCGCTCTGGGACATCAGTTATGCACCCCTTCCGTTGAAATGTCGATGGCCTCGTTCATCATGTCTGTCATTCCCGACATGATGCCGTCCAGGTCCATGTCGTTCTTTATCGTATTGTGGTTTGTCTGTTCAATCTTGATCTCTGCTGTGGTGAACCGGTTGACCACTTCCTGCTCCGCCATGTCCCGCAGATACTTCAGCTCCTCCCCGGTTATCTCCATGGAATCTGCCATAGCGCCGGTATTGCCCGCGATATCCTCAACCCCGCTCCAGATTCCCTCCAGATTCGCATAGCTGCCGGCATCAGGGATATTGGTGTCGAACAGGGAGGCCGGGTCAAAGTCCGCTATGCTTTCATCAATTCCTTTGCCGAAAGAATAACCTGCATCCCAGGAATCTTCATAGTTGATCCTGTAATCGATTTCCGGTGCCGTCCGGTCAAGCGTGACTGCATCCTCATTTTTCCCCCATGCCAGGACAGTGTCCTGAAGACTGCTTAATCCGGCAGTCCAGTCTGTGCCGAAAATGGCATCAATGATTTTGGTCACTACCATGCCCAGAGACAGGAACCAGGAAATAATGTTTCCTATCAAGTTGGCAACCGCTCCCCCAAAACTGTCAAATCCCCCATTTGCAACGTTCAGAATCCACTCCACAATGAATATAAAAGGTGTCACAAATTGCCATACGGCCTGGAGGATCGCGTTTATTACCCCTATCGCCGTATTCAGGACTACTGCCCCGGCCATTGCGATTACCCCGCAGATGATTCCCGTTGCAGAGACAGATGTCCCCGTAAAATGATTTATTGCCCCTACTGCTGCATAAAAAGCGGCTATCAGGGCAATGACAGCCAGAACGACTATCATGACAGGATTAGCACCCATTATGGCATTCAGTACCGCCTGGGCCGCGCTCATGGTGCCTGTTGCCACGGCACACAGCATCTGCCACCCATAATAGACAGCTAGGGCACCCGCCACGCCATAGATGATGGGCGACAGCCAGGACCAGTTGTCTGCCACAAGCTGCGCTCCGGCGATAAGCAGATCAAAAACCTCCAGCGCGAACCACGCCACAACAGACAAGGCACCGATGGCATTGTCCGCGAGCCCCTGAAACGTCTCGCTATTTCCGATCTCATTCATCCGTTCGAGGACAGGCTGAAAGGCCATCAGTGCAGTATTCTCAAAGGAGGTCCAAATCTGCTCAAAGGTCATCGGCATGCTCTCGAACTTCGCATTGGTCTCATCGGCCGCGGCGAACATGGCCGCCTTTACGATGTCGGCGGTGATCACTCCCTCCGCTGCCATGTCCTTTAGTTCCCCTTTCGGCACTTCCAGGTAGTCCGCAATCGCCTGGATGATGTTCGGGGCCTGCTCCAGGATGCTGTTGTACTCCTCCCCGCGGAGGATACCGGATCCCATGGCCTGTGTCAGCTGCAGCATGGCCGCATCAATACCCGCCGCTTCCGTCCCGGCAATCCTAAACTGCTTGTTCACCTGCTCCATGAACGCGATGATTTCCTCCGAGCTGCCGAAAGCGTCCCCAGCCATGAGCCCCAGCTTCGACACCGCGTCCGCCGTTGCTTGGTAGCTGCCCCTAGACCGCTCTGCCGAAAGGTAGATCATGTCCTGCAGCTCCTGCGTCGTCTGGAGTCCGTCGTTCATCATGTCCAAGCGGGCTGTTGTGGAGGCAAGCTGGTCGGACAGGTTCAAAGCGTTCGAAAGAGTATGGAACGTTGCGTATGCAGCTACCGCTCCCCTGATAGCGCCCATCAGCCCATTTGCCTCATTGGCTCCCTCCCCGATCTCCCGGTTCAGGCGCCCCTGTTCGTCCACGTTGTCCCGGATGTGCCTTTCCGTATCCCCTATGACCTGATTCAGCCTCAGATAGGCCTCATTTGCCGCATGGATGTCCATACCCTCCATGGCCCGGTTAAGGTTCTGCTGCTCCTGAAGCGCCTGAGCCAGCTGTCCCCGAAACATCTCCAGTTCTATGTTTGCGGCATCCGTCCCCATGTTCAGTGGATTGTTCTCAATCTGCTGGATACGCTCCCGGATATTGTCGATTCTGACAGCCATGCTGTTCAGGTTCTGGATAGCCTCCGGCGGGAAGATACTGGTGTTGAATGCCTGCCTTGCAATAGCGTCCTGCGTGGCGCTTAGCTGCTGCAGCATGGCGTTTGCACTCTGCACTTCCTGCTGGAACCGGTCGGTTCCGCTTCCGCCGAATACCTCCACGGCCGGCGACTGCCAGCTGACAGCCGGAGCGATTTCCGGAGACTCCACCCGGCCCATTTCCGCGATCAGTTCCTGGACGGACATGGTCGCCTGGTTGATGGAATCCCTGGCACCCTGGAAAGCGCTGGCGTCAATGGGGGAGTCCATGGCACCGTGCAGATCCTCCATGGCGGAAAGCCCCAGGTTCACCGAGTCGATGACCTGGTACAGGATGCCCGTGAAGTTATCATGCAGTTCAATCGCCGTTCTTATGCTCCCCATGCCGTCACCTGCCTCCCTTTCCTTTGTTCGCCCTGCGCTCCATTTCCTTTTCCTTCTCCCTGTCGTTCTCGATCTTCACCTTGATCGCAGCCACCACAAAGGCTTTTTCATTCGCATCCAGGGCAAGGAAGACGGACGGCAGGATGTGAAGCTTTAGGAGGGCATAGTAGGCAAAGTTCGCCTCCCAATCCCCTCCCTCGATCAGTTTTTTGCTTCGTCCACCTTGTCCTCAAAAGTCACGTTGAATCCCTGGAATTTCTGGACAAAGCTTGCCAGGTCGTTATATTCCCCCGGGTCGTCAACCATGGCGAGCAACAACTCCTCCGGAGTCGCCACGCCATAGGAATCCTGTAGTTCTTTGTTGTACAGGTCTGGCATGACCACAGAGGTGGCAATCATTCGCCGGATATAGAGGCCGGACCTGATCTTCTGCCGGAAAAGGTTGGGCTTCCCGGTGACCTGCACATCGATCGTGCATTCGTCCCGGATGTTCTCGTTCTCTTTTGATGTGATGTGCCGAAACTCCCATACAAGAGGCTTTCCATCATCATCACAGAGGGACTTAGTTGGGGCATAGAACCCGTTCTTCTTCTCTGCCTTATTGGCTTTCATGAATTTACTGAATTGTGACATTTCTTCTCCTCCTTATGCTTTCTCCTTGCTATAAAAAGCCCCTTATGCGGCCTTAAATAAAAGCCGCATAAGAGGGTCAGGACTGCTTAATTGGTAAGGAAGCCCTCCAGGTCTTTAAAAGCCTCCGGCATCTTGAAGTCCTCAAATGTGAAGTCCATCTCTTCATCCAGATAGTCTCCGTCAGCGTCAAACTTTGCCAGAACGCCGCCGTCAATGTTGCAGTCCATCAGGATAATGGTCTGACGCCCGACCGTGGAAGTCTTGTCTTCGTTTGATATCTGGATCTCAAAATAGACGTCTTCCCCTGTCTCCTTGTACTGGAGCATCATCTGCCTGAAGACAGAGGTGTTGTAATGGAACTTTGCCTTACCCGTCCCCTCCCATCCGGATGCCTTGTTCCCTTTCCCAGTCTTGCCAAGAAGTGGAACCTTTGTCTTTTTCTTCTTGAACGTGGCCTCCAGGTTGATGGCCTGCATGAAGTTATAGCGGCGCGTCCCAATTGTGATGAAGCACTCTGCCAGGGCGGCGCATAGCGTATCACTGGCTTTCATTGTCACGTTATCCATTTTTCCACTTCCTTTCCTATGCCACCGTCACGGTCATGTACAGCTTGCCCATGGCGTTCACCACAGTCACTGAGTCAGTCACGACCACAGACTTCTTCGTCTCTCCCGGAGCCACTGTCACGTCCGCATCGGAGAAGCCCTCAATCGCCCTGCTCTTCTGGAGCTGTTCATGGTGCTTGACAATGTCCGACCATAGGGAGATTCTCCCTGCATCATCATTTGGAACGATGCCCAAGTACTTCGTGTTGAACAGTACCGCGATGTCGTTGCCGATCTGGTCGCTCACCCGAACCGTCTGGTTGTCCTTGAAGATGTCACCCATAGTGTCTGAAACAGTCACCATGGTGTTTACGTCCTCCAGCACCCGGACGTCCGTCCCTACCAGGTGGAACGTGAACTTTCCGGCCTTGATCGCCTCCTTAAGCTGGCTCTGGGTGTAAGGAGTGTCTACCATGAAGCTGCCATCATATCTCCTGTTCTGGTTGCTCCTGTTGACCGCGCAGCCGGCCGAAGCACCAGTCACCCAGTATACCAGGCTCGCTGCGCTCTCCCTCTCGTCCAGAACTTTGTTGTTCACGCTGATAACGCCCATGAAATCTGCCTTTGCGTAGTCATAAAGCACCAGCTGGAACTTCACTCCCATCTCATCGCGCAGCCGTCTGTTGTAGGCCGCATATAATGCTTTGGTGGCTTCCTCCGTCACCGTTGCCCCCATGGCGTTGAACGTATAGGATTCCGCCTGGTCAAGATACGTCTGATGGTCCGCTCCACTCACCGTCCCATTCTCACCGCCGGTCAGGGGGAGCGCTGCCGCTGCTGCCAACGTGATCCCGGATTTCCATTTCAGGAACTTGTTGTCTGTCAGGCCGCCGGCGTCGGCAACCGTCTGCTCATCGACTACGTCCGTCCCTAGGATAGTCCTTACATCAAAAAGGGACTCGTCATCGGCGTTCACCTGAACCGTTATCTTCAGGTCGTTGCCACGGATGCCACAATAGGCCGCTTCCGCAAGGTCGTTCGCCGCTTTCTTCCCTTTCCCGTTCAGCCGGTATGCATAAAGAGTCCGCGTGTTCAAAAACAGATCCCGGAGCCCTTTCAGCTTATCGCTGGCATATCCATACCCGAAGATCTCCAGACTGTTCTTCTGGAAGTCTCCGTTCGTCACTTCGAAGATCTCTCCATCCCTGCCCCAGTCCAGTTCAAGGGCCATTGTCGCGATGCCCCTTTCGGAAAGGGCCGCGCTGGCAGCGGACTTTGAGACAAAATTCATATAGGCGCCCGGAAGTTCCTTGTTCTGCGCCACAAAAGTGCCTCCTCCTAAAGACATTCCTATTTCACCTTACCTTTCATATAGTTTTCGATTTTTTCCTCCGCGCCTTTCACTGTATACGTCCTCCCAGGTTCAAGGAGGGCCTCCAGAATGTCCCGCCTTTCCCGGAAGCGCGCCGAAGCGGTCAGCTGCTCTTTTGAGAACTCGTTCTCAGCTTTCCTGGCGCTCTCCGGCACCTCTTTGGACATCTTCTTTTTCCCCGCCATTTCATCACCTATCCTTTCACATGGGTTTCGGCGGCAACCTCCTCCATGACCGGAATGGGCCCGCCTCTCCTGTAGACGAACATGTCATAGTTCACGAAAAAGTGGAGGACGCCGTCAATCACTTCATATTTCATATTTGTGCCCCTGACTGGACTGCCGTCCATCTCCAGATATTCCAGGCATGAAAAGAGCCGTTCCCCCACGGTATGACACTCCCGGTTCCTGTCATCCTCTGACAGCGGGAAATACTGCACACAGAACTGGTTGCGCCGGAAGTACTTCCTGCCCCTGAAGAGCTTATTCGTCGGGTTCGGGCACTGGATGAAGAAGCTGTGCCCGTCCATGTCCTGGGGCATCTCCTCAATGTAGGCTTCGTATCCCTCACCGAATTCGGCGTCCAAGGCGGCGCTGACCGCCTCCATGATCGAAACTATCACTTCGCGACACCTCCTAGGAACTCCCTGATCCTACGTTCCAGAATCTGCGGGGCAATAGACTGCAGCTCCTGCTCGGATATTGTCATCATGAAATGCCCCTTGACCCAGCCCTTATGATTTGCCGTCCTGTGCCCATACTCGACATAGCTTGCGTACTCTACCGGGTTCACGATTTCGATGGCGTATGTGTCTCCAAAATGATGGACGGCCAGCAAATCGCCATATCCCTTGGCCGAACCACCAGCCGTCCACCCCCGCCTCAATGTACCGCCTTTCTTTACGGTCACCCGCTTAACCTTGCCCTTGTTTTTCCCCGCTTTGTATCTTACATGGCTACCGTCCGTATCAGTCACATAACTTTTTCCGTACTCGCCCACCGGAGTGCGCTTCACCACCATTCGCAGCAGCCTGGCCGCAAGTTCCTTTGCACAGGACTGCAGGAAAGCATCCGTCTCCCTGTCCAGTTCTTTCAGTTCCCTCTGCAGGTCTTCCAAGCCCTCAAAGCTGAACCTCCCCATCTTTCCCATGTCATGCCCACCTTTCAAACAGCTCCAGGACGATCTCCTGATGCGTTGGATAGACCGCAGGGACGCCGCTGCGCTTATAGTCCGCCGTAACGCCGTCCTGCGTCACCGTCACTTTCGACCCCGGCCTGACCGTGACCTCCGGTGCCAAAAATAGTTTGATGACCTGTTCGATGCCTGCCGCCGATTCCGTCTGCTGTGTAGGATCCGATCTCTGAAAGGACAGTCTGCAGGGCTGGTCCTCCAGGACCACTTTGTCACAATAACTCACGAGCTTGGATGTTTCGCTCTTCACTTTCTGGTGCTCTGTGACCCTGCAGGTGCCCGTGTACATCCTCTCTATTGCCTTGCGTGCTTTCAGAACCTGAGTTTTCGATAGCATGCCAGCTGCTCCTTTCCGGAACCCATCAGCGCCCCTAGCAGGGCATCCAGCCGAGCCTCATCGGACGCGCCCTTGTCAAACTCCACTTTCACATCGCCCTCCGACAGAGACGTGAGGATTCCGGACAGGTCGATCCCCTCGACCTCCAGTCTGCCTGACTGCTTCATGCCATACAGGAATTGCCCGCATGACCTGTCGCAGAGCATGGGATAGAGGCTCTTTGGCATTTCATTGATATGGCAGTAATCCAGCACCTCCTGCTCTGCTTTCTTGACACTGAACGCCAGGTTCCACAGTCCCTGCGCGTCCCATGTCGTATAGCCTAGAAGCTCCAGCCGCATGGCAACCATCCGGCAGAAAGCTTCCGGCAATGCTGACCCCATTCCCTCCAGGTTCGCGCACACTTCCGTCAGATTCCCATTCTCCATCGGTTCCCCTTTCTCTAGGCGACTTTGTGCTTAATCGCCACGATGCGGAGCTGCTTGCTCTCATATACCGGCTTCCAGTTCGCAGCCATTGCCAGCTCCGCGCGGGTGGGCGTCTCCACATGCTCACGGACCGCCCCGGTATAGGCAATCCCGCGGGGATGGAGGATGAAAGCTTTGCGGTTGATCAGGTAGTCGATGCCGGCGCCGGTCTGCTTGTCGCGATCCGTCTCCGTGGCCACATGCCCCACAGGGGAGCCGTTCCCCATTGCCACCGCGCCATTACCGAAAAGGTAAGTGGTATACACGCCGTCCTTGTCCACCGGGCAGCCGTCATCTACCGTGACCCGCCTCCCCTGGTAGGTGTCGAACTCCACGTTGTTTGAGCTCCTCTGGGTCTCGATCAGCTCCTTTTTCTTCAAGTAGCTCTTCGTGGCGGAATGCATCACCAGCCCCGTCAGCTGGCTCTGGGCGTCCCCCAGAAGCTGGCAGGCGTCAATGATGGCCGCGGCGCTGATCAGCTTGCTTTCCGCTTTCGTCATGGATGCCAAGTCCAGGATATGGTTCTGCATCCGGGTCTCGGCCTCCTTGGTGCCGTCTTCGGAGGCGGGCACTGTCCCGAACACCCCTGTCAGCAGCGCGATCAGCTCTTTCTGCATGTCGCGCGCCCAGAACGCCGCCACCAGGTCGCCTATCGCTTTCATCGGGTCGGAGCCTGCCAGAGCCGCCGCCAGGTTGGTGGATGCCCACATCTTCTGCCGAAAGATCGTGGTGGACACGTCCTTGTTGGACCCGATCTTCGCCGGGGTCATCTTCTTGTCTTCCAGGGTAGGCTCCGACTCCCCGTTCAGATCCTCGAAGAACGGCATGTTATGGGTCCTGGCCGCCTCGCTGGCCAGCCTGTCGAACTCTGCGTTGTTGGTCACGATGCCGCACTGGAACAGCGCGGACAGCTCCATCGTCCTGTTTACGACATACGGATTGAAGAGCTCCGGCACGATTACGTCCGCAATTTTTGTGATAGCCATGTCTTTTTACCTCTCTTTCTCCTTTTTCTTTCTCAGAGCCTCACCCCTGCCGCCGCTGCCAGCTCCCTGGCCTGCGCCGGGTTCTCCCGAAGCATCTTCCCCTGCTCCGTCAGGTTGAACGTGTCCTTGGCGAAAGGGTTCGCCGTCCCGCCGCTTCCGCCTCCGGCAGGATCGTATCCCTGGCCGGGGCCGGCCGCCTTGAACAAGAACCCTTTCGCCTCCCTGATGGACTTCAGCTGCTCCTCCAGCCCTGCCACCTTGCCGTCCTCTGCCAGGACCAGCTTCGACCGGTCGAACAGAGCCGCGGCCATATCCTCGTCGTGCACCTTGCCGGCCACGGCCAGCTTTATGGCATTCGTGAGGCGGAGCTCTTTCAGTTCATCGGCATGCTTCTTGGCGTCCTCCTTGTTCGCTTTCTGGAGCTCTTCGATCTGCTTCTTCAGATCCGCGTTGTCTCCGCTGGACTTCCGCAGCTCCTCCAGCTGCTTGTCCCGGTCAACCACGGACTGCTTCAGGGTCTTGTTCTCGGCATTCGCCGTGTCAAGCTGCTCCTTTGCGGCATACCCCTCCAGCTCCTTTTGGGATGCCGCCTCCGCCTTGGCCGCCAGCTCCTCGCTGATGCCCAGGGCTATAAATTCCTCTTTCTTCATTGCCTCTCCTTTCCATTTCTGAATTTTTGTATAAAAAGAACGCCCCTCCATCGGAAAGGCGTCCCATTTACCATTGTTTTATACTACATTTTCTTTTTGCTCGATCAGTTTTTTCAGTCTGCTATTTGCTTCATCCATCCCCAATTCAATCTCAAACAGGGCATTCGTAATACTATCTTCCGGCACTCCTGCAACGTCTATCATTTCGGCAGTCATCATCTGCAACAAACAGATCAGGGATGTCAGGCGTACATATTTGTAGTGGATTTCATCCAGTTCTATTAGTAAACTGTGTTTGTTCATGCCGCGCCACCTCCCTTTCCAAAATCAAGAGACATCTGCTCATACTCTGGAACCTTTACGAAGTCCGCCGTGAGCTGCACCCCGAACTGTTCGGATACCTTTTTAAAATTCTCGGCTATCTTGTACGGAGCCAGGTTCTGCCTGAACGCGACCCTGTCCATCACTTTCAGATAGCTGGCCACTTCTCCAATCGGGATTTCCGCTGGCTGAGGGGTCATCAAGTCCTTTTCCATCTCATGGAACCGGTTTATGTAGCGGGCGGTGAACTCTGTGCCTTTCTGGCCAGTCAGCTTGTGGGCGATGAACTCACAGCCTTTCTTGGTGACGAGGAAGCAGGGCATTGTCCTATTCTGCTCTGTCACATAGGTTGATTCCGAGAAAAAATCGGATAAGGGAATTTTCCCTTTTCCTAATTGCTCAATATATCTCCTGATATCTTTCAACAAATCACCATGCTGTTTTCCCACCATCTGCGCGACTTCCGTGGAAACTATTGCTGTTTTCATTATTTCGCCCATCACGCCGCACCGCCTTTCCCGAAAGCTATCACTGCTGCCTTATAGCCGCACTGGTAGGCATAGCGGAACATATCCTCCTGTGTCGCATTCAGGTATTCCTCAAACGCTTCTATCATCCCCCTGTAGCTGCTCCTGACGGCTTCAGATGCCTGTGACTGGTCTTCAATGCACTCACTATAAATCTCCTGAAATACTTCCTCGTTGGGAAATACCCCCCGAGCTGTTTTACTGCATTAATCCCACTTTTACGCATAAAAATCTCCTTTCAAAAATTGTTCTTGAAAGAAGCTTACCATTCTGATATGATAGATTTATCAGATGGGAAACCTCTGTGTTGATAGAGCGTTTGCGACTTTGCGAGGGGCAACGCTCTATTTTTTTATTTGCTGGTATACCTTATCAATCCCTTCCATAACAACTTCATATTGGGTCTTTCCAGTCTCTTCACAACAATACAAGAGTTTTTCTCTATCTTCCTTTGTCGCCCTAACTTTAATCTCTGTTGTTTTAGGATTATCTGTCGGTCTGCCAGTGCGTGGACTCATTTCATCACCTCACTTTTGTTCACACATAAATACTATAATATGTTCCCACAAAAGTCAAGTCCTATTTTTTATAATCCTAACAACTGCCGCTTTTTTTCCTCAAATTCTTCTCGTGTGACAATACCCTTTTCATATAACTCATGTAGCTTTTCAATTTGTAGAATATTATCATTCGATTCAGGAGTTTGTACATAATGCCCATATTCAAACACCGCTTTATTAATTGTGTCCACCATCTCCTGCATTACTTTCTTCTTATAAGTAACTAATATATCAAGCGACTTTGTTAAGGCATGAATTATAATATGTCCACCTGAAATCCCATTGCCTGAATAGTCTACTGATTTTACTTCTGATAAACTAATTGTGTCTACTGCTTCAGAAACCCCAGCCTTATAGCAAAATAATATTCTTTTGTCTGTCAGCAGAAAGACTCCCGGCAACTTTTTCTTTTTCCCAGTATTCACTGTATATAAGACCGCATTAGTAGGTAATACAAGCGTTACAGTTTCCCCTACCTGTAACTTTTCTTCCGCCTTTTCAATATTCTTTTTGTTGCCAAAAGAACTAATTTCATATTTCTCCAATAATTCTTTAACATCATCACGCATTAAGCCACACATCCTTTCATATAATTTTACCAAAATTATACAATAGATGGGTAGAATACTCAATCAGAAAAGGCATGAAAAAACCGTTGCCAGATGCTTTTTCCTTGCATTTTTCTGTGGATGTGGTATAAACTAATTAAGCAAAGGCCATCTCCTGCCCCCATTTGTCCCGATTCATTGAATCGGTTGACCGGGCGGGAAGATGGTCTTTTCGATTTCCATCCACATTTTCCCTTGTATTTTTTTTAGAGATGTGGTATAAACTAAGTAAGGAAGAACCGTCCTCGGGCCCCTGTGTCCTAATTCTTCGGAATTAGTTGATTGGCCCTATGAACGGTTCTTTTACTTTCTGCTCAATACTTTCACGATTTCACGATTTTTCATAAAAACAAGTTTTTCCAGAAAGCTGACCCTCCATGAACCATATAACCTCTCTGCCTGTTCTTCCAATTCCTCCACGCTCAAAGGGCAGTTCGTTATGTCGATGATGAAATTGTGCGACTGCTCCTTTTTCTTTGCAATCATCCCATAAAGAAGATTTTTCCCTCTGCCAGTTGGAGATTTCAAATCGAACCGCTCCCCATCTATTAGATAGTCCGGAGTCTGTATGCCTTGCGGAAAAACCACTTGTGGCACATGCTCAACTCTTTTCCCATACTTTCTGCCCAGCACGTCTGCAATCTCTCTTTCCTGGGCGGTCGGTCGAAGTATGACGTGTTTCCCATCCACCTGGTATGTAGTGCCGTTGACCGTGTATTCCTGCTTTTCAGCTACACTGCCCTTTATTCCTTTTGTCCTTGTCCATTCCTGTGTAATATCATTCATGGAACTAATTTTATCATCAGGTCTAATCCCTTGCAAGCCTGACTTGTCTCCGTTGTCAACAAAAGAAGCTTTCCAATCTTGATACGTCATATCCGCCGGCACATAATAAGTCTTCCCCGTCTCCGGGTTCCTCGCGGCCCGTTCTCCGATATGGTCAAACTCGTCCCCAAAGGCCGGAACCGTGGTCGTCCGGCACCATACATGGAACGGCGGCGCCGTGGAGCCCGACTCATACTCCGACATGGAGAACACCTTTCCGTCCATCTCCCGGCAGATTTCAGAGGTAGCGGAATCTAGTGTTGCAACAATCTCATACTGCTCCACCCCCAGTTCCCGGAAGCCGTCTTTCCTGGCCTCCGATCCAAAGAAAGCGGACTCCGTCATAATGAGCCTCCCTGCCTGGCTCTTAGATGTCCGCATAGCTTTGGAAAGGGAGTCGAACGCTCTGTCAGGGGACTGCCCCAGGATGCACATCTGCGTCAGCGAGGTATGTACATTTTCGATCAGCTGCTGTTTGCTGCTCCATATGCGCTCCGAAAAGTTCTTGCCATCTGCCGCCCACGGCTTCCTGATGATCTTTTCAAGCCTACCAGGATCCACACCGGACAGATTCCATCCGACACCGATGCCTTTCTGTACCTCATAGGCGGTCTTATAGAATCCCTCTTCATACAGGGACTTGATATGGCAGTCTACCCTGTCCAGGTAATTTCCATACAGCCTTTCCGCCTCCTGCTGCACTTGGATCCTTAGCTGCTCCAGCCGGCTGATGTGCGCCCTGGCCGATGCGTTCTCCAGCTGCTTCATCCACTTCTGGTTGCGCGCGTTCTCCTGGCCATATTTGATATAATCGTTTACGTCCCAGCGAAATTCCTCCAATTCCTTATTGTTCAGGATCCTCCTAGCCTCTGCCATGGACACTCCGTTGTTTGCCATCAGCCGCCCATACCAGGCGTCAATCTTCTTTCCGATCTCCGCCTCTGCCCTGCGCATCTGCCGCTGGATCTCTTCCACCAGCCTTTCCGATACGGCATTCTGGGACGCTTCCAGCTGAGAAAACCTCTCTGCCCAGTATCTTTTATTCTCCATGGTTGTCTACACCATCCTCGCCTCCTCCATCACCCTTTCCGGCGGTGCCAAAAGCCTCCCCATACTGCTCCGCCTTTTCCTGCTCCTCTTTCTCCTCGGCCGCCAGCTGCTTCAGCTCCTCTTCTACGTCCTCCACAAGCGGATGGCTTGCCAGAATCGTCTTCCTTGACACGATACCAATACTCTGCTGACATATCTGGGCCAACTCCGTATCGTTCTTGATGGACGTCCTGGTCCATACCTGTACGATTTTATCGCACTGCAGGCCGTGAAAGCGGCATATTGCCCTGACCAGCTTCGCGAATCCGGTCTCAAATTCGGTCTGCATCAGTCCGGTCTTCATCTCCAGCATGGCGTACATGAACTTCAGGGCCTCGCCGCTCTGGTTGCCGAAGTTCTCCGGCTGCGGGTCGAACCCCTGCCCCTGCTCGAAAATTGCCTTTCTGGTGGCTTCCAACACCGCGTTCCGGGCCTCCACCGGAATCTCTATGCTCAGCGTCCTCGCATCGGAGCCCTCGTCGGCATCCAGCTTGATGGTCTTATACTTTTTCAGGTCCTGGAGGAACCCGTTCAGCTGCTGTCCGCCATACCCCACTAGGATGAATATCAACTCCTGGATATCGTCCAAGTCATTGACGAAGCCGCTGAAGACTTTGTCATAGACATCAATCAGCGGCTTAATATTTACCAGGTCATCCGTATCAATATTGTTGTTCCGGAATGGGATGAACGGCACCTCCTCCATATCATGCCGATACAGCGCTGTCATCTCGCCGGTTTCCGGATCCGTGAACATGTCGTAGTAGAGCAGGCCCTCATCCACCGAATCCCCTATCCTGCGGCGGAATGCCTGGCACTCCGTCTCAGTCCAGTACTCATATATCATATAGGTGTCCCCGTTTGTCTCATCAATATCCGTATATGCCCGGAAGACGCCCATCAGCTTCCTTTTTAGCTTCCTGGACATCACGGGGATGATCTCCTTGCTGTCCACGACCGCCCATTCAAAACCGTTGTCCCCACGCCAGTAATGTACCCAGGCAATGCTGCAGTTGGCCGCATTCACGCATAATTCCATGCAGCCTTTTTTATATTCATCCCCCAGGGCATCCATGACTTTCTGGTTCGCTGCCACTCCGCCCACATTGAAGAGCGGCGGCGCCGTAAAGGCATATGATGCTTTCTGGTTGACGATCAGCCCGTGGAAATTATGGGGAATCCGGTTGTCCGCGTTCCGCATTGGATGTCCCTCCTCATCCTCCTTTTTCTGCTGCAGGAAGATATCTGTCTTGTTGCGGTAATAGCGTTCCGCCGTCTCACACATTCTGGCAAAAAGGCTATGGCGGGGCTCGTACCTCTTTATCAGCTTCTTCATCACTTCCAGTTCCATTATGCAAAAGCACCTCCCTATTTCAGGATGGACATCCCGTTCGGCTTTCGGATGACCGTATATGCAAAATACCTTAAGGCATCCATGCAGTGGTCGGACTTTTTGACCGGCTTGTCCTCGCCGCGCTCCGCCGCTTTCGCATCCCATATGTAGGACGCGAACTCCTTGACCGTATTCTCGCAGCAGTTGCATACCGCAATCTTATTCAGGGACAGGAGGGATGCAACATACCGGATGCCGTCAGCCACATCGTTCGCCGCTTTCCGGATCCGGTAGCCCCGCCCTTTCAGTTCCGCAATGAAAGAGGCCGCCGATGGATCCACCACTATCTTTTCCGGATGTATTCCATCAAGCCATTTTTTCAAATCATCCGCAAACCTGCTGTCCGTCTTCTGGTTCTGCTCATCCCGCCCGCTGTAATAATACTCCCGGAGGCAGACCCATTTCCCTTTTATATCTTTCGCCCAGAGCAGGAAGACCGTGGCGTTCTGGGTGCCATAGTCGCAAGATACATAATATTCCGGCTCCTCCGGCAGGGCCACGTCGGCAATGTCCATCACATGTCGGTCTGCATCGAACATGTCATAGATGATGCCCTCGGCCATCACCCACAGACCAAGGATGTACCGCTTGAAGAACACGCCGGAATACACGGAGCGGTATCTGGCCTTGATCTCCTCTGACAGACTCAGGTTGTCGTCCATCGTGAAATGGACATACAGCAGCTTCTTCAGGTCAGGATCCTTTCCCTCCCGAAGAGCCTTTTCCCGGAGGGCCGCAGCCTTTTTCCCGCCCAGATATCCGATGGCCTTGTCGATCCAGTTAACCTTGAACCAATGGTAGGGGCCGTCCGGATTGCAGTTAAACCAATACTTGGAACCCGTGACGGAGCAGCGGCCCGTGGCCTGGTTGACGAAAGACTCTGGCATCAGCGCCACCTCGTCACAGAACACGCCCGCCAATGTGATCCCCTGTATCAGGTCCTGGCTCCGTTCATCCTTTCCACCAAAGATATAGAAATAGTTCGTTACATCCCCACGGCTTATCTCAACCAGGTTGTCGGCTCTATGGTCGGACACCCGGTAGCCGCGACTGCGGAGCATCAGCTTCAGCCAGAAGAGCACGTTTCGGCGGAAAGAACCTATGGTCTTGCCGCACATCGCGAAGTTCTGGCCGGAGAAGCCGCTCATCGCCCAGAACACAAAAGACAGCGACATGCAGACCGTCTTTCCCGATCGGATAGCTCCGTCCGCTATGATGCCGTCATAGTCTTTCACTGGGCTGTCCGGCATCCACCATGTCAGTATCTGCTTCTGTTTTTCCGAGAAAGGCTTGAACTTGAAGAATTGCATCCGGTTCAGTTTCTGCCGGTTCTGCTTTATCTGCTGCATCCTCTGCTTCAGGCCTGCAATGCGTTCCCTAATCTCCATCGATGTCTCCCCACAGGGCACCTGCCTCGGCATTCAGCGCATCCAGGAAGCCATCATCAGCCGGATCCGTATCCTGGCCTCCTAGTTTCGCAGACATGATTTCAAGTTTCAGCAATTCCATTTCCAGCCTGGCCTCATCGAACCCAAAGCGGTGCAGGGAGTCGATCGCTTTCTGTTTCCTGGCCTGCACGCGGGTAAGGGCATCCTCAATGGCCTGGATCTGTCCAAGCTTTCCCTGATACTCTTTCAGGTCGGTCTCCTTGTCCTTGTCGATGCCGGACTGACGCTTGACAATGGTCATACCCGGGACAGATTCCCCATCCTTTCCGGACTCCGCTGCCGTGCGGACATCCTCTATCCGCTGCAGCATCCGCTTCTCCCTTACGGTGAGCAGCTGTATTTCATGGAGCAGCAGGCTCTCCTTGTCCGTGGGCATGGCAACTATGAGACGCCTTTCTTCCGGTTCCAGGGTATTAAAAAAGAGAGCCTCGAACTCTCCCGTCTTTAATGCGTTCTTGTTTCCGGGCGGCCCCGTCCCGCCATGGCCGGCTGCATTCCGGTTGTTCGGTTGTGCTCCCCTAGTTGCAACTTTTCTCTTTTTCGGTTGCAACTTTTTCTCTGCCTGGTTGCAACTCTCCCTTTTCCAGTACCTTGTTGCCCAGGACTTCACCGCCGAAAGGCTGACACCGTACTTTTCAGCGATATCCTTGTATTTCATTCCCTTTTTATAGTCTTCAAAGGCCTGATTCCTTATGTCTTCACCCAATCATCACCACCTCTCATTCGTTTCGTTTTTTGGATAATTGAAAAGGGACAACCCAAATTGCCCCTCTATCTATCATTCTTTTTGCATAATGTTCAGTCCTGAAAATACAGCACTCTCAATCCAACGTTCTTGAAAAGGAAGAACACCCTATACAGAAACGCACTTTTTCCTAATCTTCCATATGCTTTCGGCAATAACGGGATATATTATTGAGATATGCTAATATACTGTCTTTATATTGTTCTTCAGCATCTATATCTCTCGCCATTTGATTCATATTAGCTTTAAATATAACCACCAGCAAAATGGTAAACTTAAGAAATGAAATAATGGCTATAGACAAAAAAACTATTAAAACATATCCTGTAATCGTATTCAAAGGAATAAATACTGCCAATCCTACCGCAATAAAATTTTCAATCATCCCTACAATCATTACATCTATAAGGGGCCTATCCAATTTTTTCTTTAACATCTCCTTACTTATGCCAATCTCAGTGGTAGCCAATACTGTTATCACTGCTATATAAACTCCTATCGTTATAGCAAAAAAGGCAGCAATTCCATTTAATCTATCCTGGCTAAGATATGAAGATAAATCTATGTCTGATAGAAACTTTAAAGGGGCGCATTCGTTCCATGTACATAGTACACATAACACTATCGCTACCCCTATTTCGCTTTTTAAATTACGAAGAGTACCTATAATACCTTTCATATTACACCCCGCCATATTATTAGCCTCAACCATTATCCCAGCTTACCATTATTTTAAATGCTCCGCCATTATATGGAATCCTGTTCACAAAATAGTCTGCATTATGTCTTGTTATTATAATTACCTTGTCTGCAACAGCATTATTTATATTTTGGAGCAAATCCTCTGGCGATACCTGCGATTCTTCGCTTTTACATAAATAATAAAGCAGCATATTGGACTCTTTTAATTTTGCCCGATCGATTTTTTCATCATTACCATCCTTATAATGTACTATTATCTCCCTTACAAACTCCTCACCAATGTTGATAAGCTCTAATAGTTGTACCATGCTGCCAATATTCAAAGTATCATACTTTTTAGCATTTTTCCCCAATCCCAATGTCAGTGAGAGTGTCTTTCCTTCCCCTTCGTCTTTGGCAATTACTGCAAGCTGCCTAAACGCTTCTATCAATCCACCTCGCGCATTTCCTCGTATTTCTTGTGCATAAAAATTATTCAATGCTCTTCCCAAGTCAAGATTTAATGTGACATTTCGCACCAATTCCGCATTTCTTACTTTTTCTATCCCTGTATTATATACTATGGGATTGATTTCTACAGACAGCCCTGTATTGTTAGGAATAAAAGTATTTAAATACTCCTCTACATTTCGAACGCTCGGCCCCTCTCTGTTTGTTGTAAAGAGCATTACGTTATAATCAGTATCATATGCCAATGAATTTATGTCATATAAATCTGCTTTAACCTCTTCCAGACGATTATTATCATTAAAGCAATAAGGTTTATTTTTATCTTTAAATTTTCCAAACGGTATCACTATCTGATGATGATTGAATGAATAATAGTATGGAAACAGCCTAATAAATTTTTCTCCAATTCTTCTCAGTATATGCACGTCATCTGGATTGTTATGAAGACTAACATAAATATCCTCAAAAAAGGTACTTATTGAATAGTCCGTGGCAACCCCATTCTGCTTTAATGAAATCGTATAAAAATCAACTCTTTTTGACATAATGCAAATCCCCCTATCGCCATTTTTTACATTATATCACATATATCGATAGGAAATGGTGACAAATATTTTAAATTTATTTGTGCATACATAATAGAACATTTGTTCTTATTTGTCTATGGCAAAATTGCACAGAAAAACATCCCATATTTCTACAGGATGTTTTCAGACATACATTAATAAAGTCATGCGCCACAAATCTGGTAAACTCCACTCATGGCAGTTTACACTATATCATTTTAAAACCGGAAAATCCGGAAAATCCGGAAAAACTTTCAGCCTTTGATAAAATTCTCGAATTCTTTTCTTACGCTCTCTCCTGAGGCTTTTCTGCCAAGTCTTCTAGCTACCATCTCCCAAGTGTCTCCCTCAAAAAATTTATATCTGATAATCCGCTGCATCCGGATGGGCACCGTCAGCAGCCACTCGTCTACCTGGCGCCTGACCTCCTCCGCCCTGGCTTTCCGTTGTTCCAGGGCTTTCTCCTCGTACCGTAGGTGGCTGTCGTCCTTAACGGTGAATATAGTTCCCTGAATCTTGAAGTGCTGCTCTATGTACGGAAAGTCGGGAGAGGAGCCTTTCACGTTGGTCTGGACGACCGTCCTCTTCTTCCGGTTCAGCTTCCGTATCTCGGCCTCCGTCTCTTTCACCATCTCACAGGCATCTATGTAGTCCTGCAGAATCGCTTTGTCCAATGCCAAAACCTCCTCTCGCTCCCTGCTGCACCGGTGCAACTATCCATTTGCAATGTTATATACATGCTACATGTCGTCCAAATCGTCAATCAGGTAATACTTGACGGTCGTATCCATATTTGCATGTGTTCGTGTGACCTCCGATCTGACAAAAACAGCGCCTCCGATTCCCGTTTCCTGGTATCCAGGTACTGTTTGAGTGCCCAGGTATGTCTTTCCCCATTTTCTTACGATACGGCTATTTCTGCGTGATGCGGTAGCCGGTAATCACAATTACTTTTTAAACATTATCACCTAGTGCCATCTGTGCATCACACTCATAGTTCATCCAGACCACTTCCTGCCGCCGTCTTCCACCATCCGCACAGCTGGAAAAGCTGGCCTTGTGCCACCCGTGCAGATAGTCGTTGTACATCTCCGACTCATACCCGGATATCATGATCCAAGCCTTGCTTTGTAGGATGGTCTTAAGCAGCTCCTCATGGTCGGCATCCTCCATCTCGTGCCGGTACTGCTTATGGCTCCTGGTTCCCAGCAGATATGGCGGATCCAGATAGAGAAACGCACCGGGATTGTCAAACCGCCTTATCACCTCCAGCGCCGGCCTGTGCTCGATCTGGACTTTCCGCAGCCGTTCCGCCACTTCCACTATCCATTCCGGCAGGGCGTACCAGTCCCAGAGGGCGTACATCCTTTCCCGGCCAACGGCGTCGTATTTCCATCCGGACCTGTATCCGTCATTCCGGGAGCCGTAGGCCTGCCACATCCTGGTCAAGAACCAGCAGGCCTTGCGGAACCTGTTATCTTCTGGAGGTATCCCCGTAATCGGAGTCTCCGCAAAAGATGCATCATATGCCTCTCTGCTGTAAGGAGTCGTCATCACCAGCCTGGCCATGGTTTCAGGCTCCTCCCGAATGCATCGGAACAGGTTGACTACATCGCTGTCTAGGTCGTTGATTGTCTTGATAGCGGACGGCTCCTTGTTGAAAAGCACGGCCCCACTGCCAAAGTACGGCTCCACATAGCTTTTGTGCGGCAGTATCAGCTCAACCAGCTTTCCTGCTATGTTCCACTTGCTTCCCGAATATTTCAATACCCTGTGCATCTCCTATCCTCTCTTTCGATTCCCTGTATAGCTTGCAGTGTTCTCCGCCATAGATGATGGATATCTTAATGTTGTAGCACCATAAACGTATCTTAAAACATTCATTTCATACCAACTTGATTTTTTAATCATTTCAAGCACCCTTTGCTTATCATATCCGCATTTTTCATACTCTTCTTTTGACGGATATAAGCAAACATCTGCGGTCCCATCTGCATTTCCATCAGAACCAATAGAAAGGTTCTTATCAATAACTTTTATTTGTACGTTAAGAACTTTACCATTCCATACATCAACTGATACAATCCAAATAACTTTGCTTTCGCCATTAACATTCACTTAAATCTCCTTTCCGATCATTCTCTGACATATATGCGATCTACGCATACATTGATTAGGCAGTTCTCACAAATGGCATCCAGATCCTCCTGAACTGCTATCTCCCGCGGGTGGCGGCACAGCTTGTCACAGGCCTGGACCGCCATGTCAGTCAGTTCGTTCTGCCAGCCTTTCAGCTGGTCCGGGCTCATCCCGCTGTCCTCATAATCTTTCAGCTTGCAAAGGCATCCGTATAGCGCCTGACTGACCTCTTCAGTAATCGTCTCCCCCGCCTGCAGCTGCTCCCAGGGAATCCCCTTTACCTGCCATCTGCCGGATGCTTCTTTATGTGTTAACCTGCCCATTATTGCACTGCGCCTCCTTTCTTCTGGATCTCTTTCAGGAACTCCACCAGTTCCGTCTCGCTGTTTGGGTACTTGGTGTACTTTCCTTGCCTCTGCCACTTGCAGATTCCATGCTGCCCTTTCTGCGGCTCCGGCCCGCCCACCAGGTGCAGGAAGCTGATCTCATGGGCGTCATAGTATCTTGTCGCCTCCTCCTGGTACACCTCCACGACCAGCCTGGCTCCGTTCTCAAAATCGTATTTGTAGTAGTCCACCCCTATGTTGTCGTCCCGGTACCAGAGACCCCAGTCCTTGTAGGACTTCAGCCATTCCCTGCGCTGGTCGTTGTTCTTCAGGGGCGGCAGGGGCGGCTGTTTCCTCTCCTCTGTATCCGGTTCGGCAGCTTCCGCCTCCTCCAGGCTGCGCACCATGGCCGTCAGGGCTGCCACTATGACGGCCAGCCGCTTGTACATATGGCTTTCCAGGACGCTTTCATCTTCCGATGCTGCCTCCATGAAGTCGTCCAGCATCTTCTGCTCCTTGGCCAGTATCTCTTTCACCTCTGCCAGCCTGTCTATGGCATGGCTGTCCGGCTCCTCCTCATATGCGCTGCCAGTAGCCATCTGCAGGGCGATATGCCTTTCTGAACTTGCTTCTGGTTCAGGCCCATCTGGTTCTGCCCCAGATACGTCTTCAGCGGCATCCTCCCGCGCTACGGCATCTCCCTCCTTGCCTGCTTCAGATTCTTGCATGGATCCAGCTGGTTGCGACGTCGCAACTTCCTCCACAGGATCCAGCTCCCTGTATTCCGCATCCGGCACTTCATCCTTTGCAGGAAAGGCTTCCGCCCCATTGCCGTCCTCCTCGCTTTCAGTCAGAGGATCGGTCTCCTGTACCGGCACCTCCGCCGAGATGCTGCATGCTTCCGGGGCCTCACCCTCTGCAGCGACCACCGTTTCCGTTTCTGCCTTTCTTTTCTGCTTCTCCCGCCGTGCCTGCCGCTTTATTTCCCTGACCTGCCTGACGGTCATGTCCGGTGTCACTTTTGCTTCCAGCTCCGGCGACATGTTCAGCATCTCGATCAGCACGCCCTGGGAGTAGTCCTCCCACTTCTCATCGATATTGCCGCTGCGGCCACCAACGGAATACTTGCGGTTGATCGCCTCGAACCGGCATGCCATGCTGTAGTCCATGTGCAGTTCCTGCCGCAGGTAACTGTCAAGGCTGTCATAGTACCCCACCCAAAGCTTCTCCTCCATCATCCGGCGCAGCAGGTGCCCCAGCCTCACCGCATCGCACGCCGACCGCTTTATGGCATGCTTGATCGCATCGTCCAGTATTCTATACTCGCTGTCCTGGTATCTGTCTATCGCATCCATCTCCAATCACCTCGTTCCTCTATCCCTTTCTCTGGATCCTCTCCACCCTCGCTTTCAAGGACTCCAGCAGTTCTGCCTGGCAGTCGCCTTTTCTGTCCAGCGCCTCCATGACGTCCTCGTCCACGCTCCCCACTACCACCAGGTGGTGGACGAACACGGTATGTTCCTGCCCCTGCCGATGAAGCCTGGCATTGGCCTGCTGGTACAGCTCCAGGCTCCAGTTCAGCCCGAACCACACTACATCGCTGCCGCCCTGTTGCAGGTTCAGGCCGTAGGCCACGCTCGCGGGATGCGCCAGGAGGATGTCCACGCGGTGGCCGTTCCAGTCCTCTATGTCCCGGCTGCCCTCCAGACGCCTGACCCTCAGCTTTGTCCTCCCCAGTGCCCGCTCCAGTCTCTCCAGGTCATGCTGGAAGTTATAGAACACCAGCGCCGGCTTCCCGTTCAGCTCCTCCACCAACTCCATGAAAGCCTCCACCTTGTTGCCGTGGATTTCGACCACTCGGCGCTTTCCGTCCTCCCCCACGTTGTACATGGCCCCGTTCCCCAGCTGCAACAGCTTGTTGCTCAGCACCGCGGCGCTCCCGGCATCCAACACCGTGTCGCCGAACTCCAAGATCCTCTGCCGCTCCATCTCGTCGTAGGCTTTCTGGGCCTTTGCATCCAGCTTTATGTACCGGGTATTGTCCATGCGCTCCGGCAGCTCCAGGTAGTCCTCCGCGGAAAGGCTAATGCAGATGTCCCTGATCCGCTCCTGTATCTGTCCCTGTGCGCCATCCCGGGGCTCGTAGCTGAAGATCGTGGTGGCGTTCCGACTGCCTGGGATAAAATACTGATTCCGGTACTCCGTTATGGTTCGTCCCAGCCGCCTCCCCCCGTCCAGCAGGTAGATCTGTGCCCACAGGTCCATGTACCCGTTGGATGCCGGGGTACCAGTCAGCTCGTAGAGACGGTCTATGTGGCACCGAATGCTCCGCAGGGCCTTGAACCGCTTCGCCTGGTGGCTCTTGAAGCTGCTGGACTCATCAATCACCACCGTGTCGAACGGCCAGTCGTTCCGGTAATGGTCCACCAGCCATGTCACGTTCTCCCGGTTGATCACATACACATCTCCCGGCGATGCCAGTGCCCTGACCCGTTTCTGCAGGCTGCCCAACACCGGCACCACCCGCAGGAGCCGCAGGTGGTCCCATTTCCCCCGCTCCCTGCTCCAGGTGTCCTCTGCCACTTTCTTCGGGGCTATGACCAGGCACTTCCGCATCTGGAAGCGGTTGTACTTCAGGTCGTTCAGGACGGTCAGCGTGGTGACCGTCTTTCCAAGCCCCATCCCCAGGAACAACGCCAGAGCCGGCTCCTGCAGCATCCGCTGGATGCAGTACCTCTGGTAGCTGTGCGGCCTGAAGATCATTGGTGCGCCTCCGTTTCCAGCATATGGGACATCCCGGCTGGAAACGGGGCCCCCTTTGACAGGCTCGCCAGATACAGGTCTACCGCTTCCCTGGTGTCCGCGACATCCGCACAGCACCTCAAGCCCCACAGCTGCCGGATCCGGTGTGCCTGTTCTTTCCGGGGCTTCATTCCCGGGGCTTTCAGCTCCAGGAAGCCGATCTTCCCTCCCGGCAGGATCACCAGCCTGTCTGGCACCCCCGTACATCCCGGGGAGATGAACTTCAGTGCCATGCCCCCCATCTGTGCCACTCTGTCCACCAGGTACTTTTCGATCTCTTTTTCCCTCATCGTGCCGTATCTCCTTTCATCGTCCATCCTGTCCGCCCCGTCCCCATGGCGCGGCGACCTGCTACATTCTTTCCTCGCGCATGCACGCGTATTGTTTATATAAATCAAGGGTATCAAGGGTATATATATCCTTATTTCCCTTTTTATATTATCTATATATAGAAGAATGTTACAATGTTATAACCCTCCGTAAATCCAGTGTTTATCGGGCTTCATGGCATAACATCCAAATGATACAATGTTGCCTTTTGTTACGCCGGATGCAACAATTTCTGCCCCCATGTTGTTACGGCAGGGAACCGCCCGCATCCCTTACAAAGCCCCTCTGCACCCCGTAATCCTTTCCGAACCGCAACGGCTGCTCCGCCCGTTTCCACCCGGGCATCCTGCCAAGCGCCGCATTGATCTCCCTGGCCTCCGACTTCTTCATGCGGGTAAACTGCCTGTAGCACTCGTTCCACACCTCTAGGGCGCATATCCTGTCCCGGTACACCAGCCGGCTTTCGTCCGCCTGCTGCTGGTTGAACGCGTTGTCCAGCCAGTTCCTCCTGTCCGCAAGGCTCTTCTGGTACCACCCCGCGGGCACTTTCTTCTGCAGGAATTCGGCTATGACCCCCTCATTGGGATCCGATTCCTTATGGCATTCCTGGGACTCCTTGGCCAGCATCTCCGCCTCCTGCGACAATAATAGGGACTCCCCTCCAAGGTACACCTGCAGGGCCTCCGCCCAGATCATCGGCACTTCCCCCGGCAGGTCGCGGTGCGGGTCTTTCCGCGGCGGGTGTTTTGCCAGGTCCACAGGCCAGAAACGGCGCTCCCCGGTCTCGTCTTTCAAAAATTCCTTTTCATTGGTTGTCCCTACCAGCAGACAGCGCCGGGGATAGTTTTCAGTCCTCCGCCCATACGCCGCCCTGTAGGTATCTTCGCACCTGCTTATGAACTGCTTGACCGCATTCCGCTCGGACTTCGTCATGCCGGCCAGCTCGCCGCACTCCACGATCCAGTACCCCTGCAGCAGCTCCGCCGCCTCCTTTCCCTCAAACGTGTACAGGGACTCCGTATACCACCTCATTCCCAGCATCCTCCAGAAAGTGCTCTTCCCAGCGCCTTGTGGCCCTACCAGGATCAGCATCTGGTCAAACTTGACGCCCGGGGACAGCAGTCTTGCAATAGCCCCCGCCAGGCATTTCCGTATCGCCTCCCGGGAGTATGTATTGTCCTCCGCCCCGAAATAGTCCACCAGCAGGGTGTCCACCCGGGGTACGCCATCCCAGCGAAGACTCGCCAGGTAGTCTTTCAGGAAATTGACCCTGTGGTTCAGGGCGTACACCGCGAAGCCGTCCAGCACGCTGTTCTTTGTCCCGATGCCATAGTGGGACTCCATATAGCCCCGCAGCCCCGCATCGTCCTGGTCCCTCCACAGGCGGTGCCTGCCGTCAAATGCGAACTTCTCCCACGGCAGCTGCCCGCACACCATGGGCCGGTCGCTGAAGTCGTCATGGTAGATCCGCCCCTTAAGCAACGGGTCGTTCTCAATGATCGCCTGGACGTTGTCCACCGTTGCCAGCGGCCTGCCGGTCTTCGGGTGCGTCGCAAGCCGGGAAAGCCATCCGAAGTCCTCCCCGGAGGTGTCCACCGGGGTACCGAACCCCTGCACGGCCTTTTCATACCTCTCCCTGTTCAGCAGCTGCGCCACCGGCTCCAGGGCGGCGGCATACCGGCACATGGACAGGAAGGACGGCAGGTTGGCGGCGGGGGTGTCCGGCTTCGCGTCCGCGTCCTCGTCCCCGAACCTGTGCAGCCTCACCATGTCGAAAGCGTTGCACAGCTTCCCGCTGCAGGGGTCCGTGGCATGGTGGCTGTACAGGAACTTCCCGTCTTCGTAGAGCACGGCGCCGCCCACCGTGGAGCCGCCGGCATAGGTGTA
The DNA here is from genome assembly GCA_910584235.1 of uncultured Acetatifactor sp. GTDB lineage: Bacteria > Bacillota > Clostridia > Lachnospirales > Lachnospiraceae > Acetatifactor. The sequence continues at coordinate 28,583 of CAJTZD010000022.1, read as the reverse complement.
GCGCCCGTCCCCGCAGGGCTCGTATGTCCCGGGAATGAACACCTCCATGGCGGCCTCTATGCTGTAGCAGCGGCAGAATGCGCCCACAACGCCTGCCTTTTCCAGCGGGTCACCCTGCTTCTTTGCGGACCTGTCCCGGATCTTCGCCGCCCCCGGCACCTCCGGCCATTCGGCCACGTCCCGCCAGTCCCGGTACAGCCCCAGCATCCCGGAACGCGACAGGAAAGGCCTGTCCTCATACAGGAAGATGAACTCGCTGTCCGCCGAACAGCTGGGCCAGTACATCAGGCGGACGGACTCGAACGTGGTGGGATCGAATATCTGCATCCCGAGAAAGGAGGCCAGCTTCCTGGCAATCGGCTCATATTCCTCCGCCGTACAGGGTTCGTCCAGCGGCACCACAATCCGCAGCCTGGGTGCAGCCCCCTCATGCTTCCTGGTGCTGTAGACAGCATAGGCGCAGCCCAGCCCGGACACCGCATTCAGCACGCCCTGTGTCCCCCCCGGCTCTATGGTGTCCGCGTCCAGAGTGACCAAGTAACGCTCCCCGGCAGCGTCCTTTTTCCTGCGGGGCCCTGCCAAGACTCCGCCCACAAACCCTCCCACGTCCTTCAGGTCGTCCTGCTTCGGCCTCGGCAGGGACTTGTACTCCTGAAAGGTCTCCGTGGTCCTGGCTGGCTGCGAGAGCTTCAGTAGCAAAGCAGACCATGTGGTCTCCTGCACCACCCAGGACACCGCTTTCCGACTCCCGCCCGTTGCTATCTTGATCTGCTTGTCATAATACATAACCCTGCCCTCAATCTTTCCTGTAGTAACTGCTCTCGAACCCGGCTGCGTCCAGAGGCAACCCCGCCGCCCATTCCGGCAAGGCACACATCAGCCGTATAGCCTCCTCTAGGCTTTTTGCGCTCCTCTCCGGCACCTCCAGTATAACCTCATCATGGATGTGAAAGCGGATGGCGTACCCAGCCTCGTAGAGGTTCATCATGGCGCTACACAACAGATCCCTGGCCACTGCCTGGACGATGTTCTCCGTAAGTTTCCCGCCGTAGGTCTCAGTCAGCTCCCATCTCTTGGTCGCCTGGCTGGTGCCGTGGAAGCCCACCGCGCTCCTGCCATATGCATTGGTCACCAACTCCGGGCGATAGTAGAACAGCTCCCGGCCCGATGGCAGGCGTATAAAGAGGTAGTCCTCGTCCCGGTGGAAGCAGATCCCCTTTGGCAGGACGTGCACAGTCCCGTACTGTACCGTGTCCACGGCGTTGTTCTCCACGGCATACCAGAAGTCTTGTATCCTCTGGTTACTCTTCCGCCAGCGCCTCACGATGTCCGGCAGCTCGTCCTCCGACAGGCCCATGGCCAGCGCTCCCATGCTGACCAGCGCCCGGGCGCCCCCCTGGTACCCAAGGGCCAGCTCTGCCACTTTCCCTTTGCCCCGCAGCGCATACTCCGGATTCCCCTTTTTGATCTTTTCGATAGGGACCCCGAACATAGCACTGGCGGAGGCCTCGTAGATCCTCCCATGCGTCCGGAACACATCCAGCCGCCAATCCTCCCCTGCAAGCCACGCCAGCACGCGGGCCTCTATGGCGGAGAAATCGGCCACGATGAAGCGGCACCCCTCCCCCGGTATGAAAGCGGTCCTGATCAGCTGCGAGAGCAGGTCCGGCACGTCCCCGTACACGGCCCTTACCGCATCCGGCTGCCCCGTCTTCACCAGGAGCCTTGCCGTGTCCAGGCTTTCGATGTAGTTGCGCGGGAGGTTCTGCACCTGTACGAGCCGACCTGCGAACCGGCCCGTCCTGCTGGCCCCGTAGAACTGCAGCAACCCGCGGATCCGGCCGTCCCCGCAGACACAGGACCTCATGGCTTCGTATTTCTTCACGGACGTCTTTCCCAGCTCTTTCCGGATCTTCAGCACTTCTTTCACCAGCTCCTCTCCGTCCTTGTCCGCCAGTATCCCGGCCACAGTGGCCTTGTCCAGGCTCTCCAGCTCCATCCCTGAGTTCTCCTCCACCCATTGTTTCAACTGAGCCACGCTGTTCGGGTTCTCCAGTCCGGTAAGCTCCCTCGCCCTCCCTGACAGTTCCACGCTTATCCTGCCATACAGGTCCAGCGCCCCTGCGATGAGCTCAGTGTCCACCCTTACCCCCGCCGTGTTAATCTGCTGGTCCAGGATCCAGTTCCGGCGTTCCTGCTCCGGAATGGGGTACTTTTCCAGCCTCCAGTAAACCTCCATCTCCGTCACCACGTCCTGACAGCAGTAGTCCTTGAACAGCTGCCATTTCGCCCTGTCATGATGCGGGAGGTTTCGTGTGCGCCCGCCATTCCTTGTGGTAGGCGTGCAGGGAGTACAGAAGTACCGGATCAGCTGCTTCCCTACCCCCATCTTCCTCTTGTCCTCCGATAGCCCCATGGCCCTCCCCACAGCGTCCAGCGATGCCGGGAAGCCGCAATAGAGGGCATGGACCATAGTACAGTGCCACTGGCATGCCGGGCTGTGGAAGAACTTGTTCAGACAGTATATCTCAAAAGCCGCGTTATGGGCCATTTTTGTCACGTTCGGGTCGCCGAGCATAGCTGCAATTTCTTCGGGGACGGTTTCCCCACAGGCGCAGTCGACTATCTTCACGGCCCCCTGGTCAAGAGCATAGGCAAACAGAAGTATCTGAAAGTCCGGGGACTGTACGTACTTGTACAGTCCCGCTTTTCTTATATCTACACTGGAATAAGTCTCCAGGTCTATGTGGAGGATCCTCATATCCCCATCACCCCTCCCGGTGCCAAGGGCCTGCCCGTTATCGGGTCCGTCATCTGCCCTATGGGCAGCTGGTGACCGCCGTAGCCCTGCTGGTTTCCCTGGGGCGGCTGGTACCCTCCATAGCCCTGCTGGCCTCCCTGCGGTGGCTGGTATCCGCCATAGCCCTGCTGGCCTCCCTGCGGCGGCTGGTATCCGCCATAGCCCTGCTGGCTTCCCTGCGGTGGCTGGTATCCGCCATAGCCCTGCTGGCTTCCCTGCGGTGGCCTATAGGCATCCGCCGTGCTTCCAGTGTAGGCGTTAGCGCCGCCAAAGGCCTCCTCCGCGCTGACACGCCCGCCAAGCGGCTCCCCGTCTCCGACTTTTTGCACCGCATTCAACCCACAGCCTACCCCCTTGTTGCCGTTACTGTTGTAGGCGAAAAAGTTGATGTTTGCCCTGATATAGCATCCGCTGTACACATCCGCCGGATTCAGGATGTTCTGCATGTCCAGCCCCACGATGACCGGCTGCTGCTTTGCCGATGCCGTGATCACCATGCAGCCCCGGCACTCCTCCCCGTACGCCTCCCCGGAGGGGCGGTATCCGTCCCCGTCATAGATGGGGGTCCTGCACTGTGGCGGGATGCTCCCATTGAAAGCTTTCTGCGCGCCCTCTTGCTTCGCCCGCTCTATCTCCGCATAGATGCCGTTTATGGTCGCTATGTCCGTCTTCGGGATCAGCAGCGTAACAGAATACTTCGGGTCGCCCCCGCTCTCCGGGGTGCGGGGCTGGAATATGTGCACGTAGCTCGCCCTTACTTTCCCTGTCGTTATCGCCATGTTCACTCTCCCCCCTTATATGTGTTCTCCCCGCCGAATGCCCCCTCCGCTATGGACGCGGACGATATGGCAGGCCTCTTATCGTCCTCCGGTACCAGCGTTGGCTTCCCGGGCGGCTTGACAATATATTTTTCCAGTATCACTTTATGATCTTTCTCCAAGATCTTATCCAGCTCACTCAGCGGGAGTGGCTGCTTTCGGTACAGCGCCGCCTCCGGATAGCCGGCCTCGTGTAGCTCCTTATAGACGGCGTCTATGTCGCGGATGGTGCGGGTGCTTCGTCCCTCAACCAGCTTCCAGCCGGGTACCTCCCTGCCCGCCAGGATCTCCCCCTGGGCGTAGGCCTCCAGCTTATTCACCCACGATTTCAGAAATTGTGCTCTTTTCAGCAGAGCGCCCACCTCCCCGTTGTCCAGCCGCGGGGGCAGCCTCATCATAGCGTCGCCCGGGGCGGACGGGTCCTCCGCTTCCGCCATCAGGGCCGTGTTGGCCTCCGCCCTGGCCCTGCAGGTGGCGGACATCCGGCAGAAGCAGTCGTCGCACCATTTCCCCTGCACGCACTCCCCGTCCCCCCGGTAGGCCTCCAGCGCCCTGGGCTTCACGGTCTCCTCCCCCCAGCGCAGCAGCGCCTCCAGCGGCACCTCCCAGGAGGAGGTGTTGTCGATGCGGGGCTGGATGACGTGCAGCGTCACCGTCTTGACCGGGTAGATCATCCGGAACGCGTTCCAGGCGCCCAGTGCGTAAAGCATCAGCTGCGGGTTCTCGAAACTTCCCACTGCCTTACCTTTCCCGTATTTGAAGTCACACACATGCATGGCCTCCCCATGGATCAGGATGCAGTCGCAGGTGCCGAACCCCTCCGGCGCCCATGGGCTGTAGTCCACCCTCTTCTCCACCGCCATGTAAGGCGCACTCGGGAAGCCGTATGCGATCCCTGTGATGTAGTCCACGTATGCATCAGTGAACCCGTCCATCTCCTTGGCATAGAGCGGTTCTTTCATCAGCTTCCCAAGTCGATTCTTATAGGTCCTGTCCGTCATGTTCTTGTCCGTGAACTGTTTCGCCAGCTTCAGCTCACAGATTTCGTGCGCCAGGGTGCCCTCCGCCGCGTATTCGCTCCCCCCATCCGGTATGGCCTCCTCTAACCGGGCTGAAAGCGTGCAGTTAAGCCATTTCTTCGCGCTGGATGCGGACAATAGCGCATGTTTCTTTTCTTCAGACTTCTTTGCCATTAGATCACCGCACCTGCCTCTCTCAAAGCCGCTGCAAACTCGCCGTACCTCTCCCGGGGCAGCTCCATCAGCATGTTGATCCCGAACCGTCCCAGGATCGCGAACACGTCCTTGCCCGAGCCCGAGAGGTTCGCCGTGGCCACGGCCAGCTGATCAAATGTGTACTGCTGCGCGGTTGCAGTCGTAGGCACCGCCCCGGCTCCCGGCGGCTGTTGGACCATCCCTCCGGGCTGTGCCGCTCCGCCCTGCCACTGTGCCCCCATGCCCGCTGGCAGGGACACCGGCACCTGACCTCCCTGTGGTGCCTGCTGTATGGGTGTCTGCTGGCCTTGCCAGTTCCCCTGTGGTGCCTGCTGCATGGGCGGCTGCTGGCCCGTCTGCGGCGCCACTGTGCCCGTCCTTTCGGGGGGTGTCTGGGCCCCCGCCGTCCTTGCGAGCGCCTCCAGGGCGTCCGCGATCCTCTCAATGTTCTTCTCCAATGTCATCTGCTTCTTCCTCCTCTTTTTTGGTTTTGTATTGGATGTCCGTGGCCGCCCCCCCGTTCCTGCAGTCGCAGGGTTCTCCGGGATCCAGGTGTGCGCCACAGTACTCGCATGTTCTGTATAGCATGTCCGGCCTCCTTCCGGTGCAGGTGGAGAATTTGGTGATTTTCCACTTGCATTTTCCTTTCCGCATCCGTTATAATGGATGCATCGACATTATTTATGTCCTTGGTAGGCTCCCAGCTTTTGTCGGTGGTGGGGCCTATCTTTTTTTGCCGTCCTCCCTGATGGACAGGTATATACATATCGCGCAGGCTGCTGTCAGCGCTGCAGCCGTCATGTACATCTCTTCCTCCACGGCTCCGGGAATCGCGATGATCGCCAGAAATGCGATTGTCCCGAACACGTTGCTTGCATTGAATATCCTGTGTGTCAAGACGCCTCCCTCCTAAACTTCAAATTCCGGGTACACCACCGCCTCGTACTCGTGGCGCTCCCCGATGTACTTCTGGACTTCCGCTTTTCCGTCCAGGCTATTATAAAAGATCATTGCCTGTTCCTCGCGGTCGAACTCTATGTAGTCCTCCCTGCCGTCCTCGTCACTGCGCCAGAACTTCACACGGTATTCTTTTACCGGGTTCTCATCCGCGCCATGTAAGGACTCCCCGTTCTTGCGCCGGATGTACTCCTGGTCATTTCTCATGAAGCGGATGGTCATCTCGTTTATCTCCATGAACTCCTCTTCCGTGATCGCCCCAAGTTTCTTTGCCATCACCGCCCCTCCATAGATCTTGTGCAGCAGCTCCTCCGAGTAAGACCGCTGCGCATACAGCGCCTCGCGCCTCAGCTGCTCGATAGCCGTCTCTTCCCTACCCTGGCAGCCCTGCCCATCGGCTACCCCTGCCAACGCTGCGGCATATCCGGCCTCGTACGCATGCCGGAATACCCATTTCTCAAATGCGTCAAGGTAGCTCCTGAAGCTGTCCTCCATCCTTGCGTGCCTGTTCCTGATCACGCCGCCCGCCTGTGGCAGATCCGCCAGGAACTTCTCATAGGCCTTGTCAAATTTTGATTCACTTTCGAATGCTTTCATCTGTGCCCCTTTCTCCATTCCTCTCCTCCTTTCCGGCTCCTATAATGTCAGGAGCCTCTGCCTTTCCTCTCCGTCTACCCCGAAGAGTTCACATAACGTGAGCACCTGTCCGTAACTGAATGGATCCGGCTTCGACCTCCCATCCGGCTTCTTCCTGTCCGGAATTTTAAGCATGGTCGAGACTGTCCCCTGTGATATCCCCAGAGCCCTCCCGACCTCTGCCTGGGTCTTCCCGGTAAGTTTCATCTGCATGATGACCCACCCCTTGAAGTCCCGAAGTTTGTACTCCCTCTTTTGTTCCGCGCTTAGCGCCACCCTTGGCATACTTACCACCTCCTTTCCTGCAATCACTGTCAGCACTTTGGCAGACTGAAGCGTTTGAGGTATAATTCCTCAATAACAAAACTGCTGAAATCATGTGCCAAACCAGGCATTACATCCAGTCTGTATTTTTTGAAAAGCTCCTCCAGTTCGTTTTGTGCTGTTGTGAGTTTTCCATCCAATGCCTGGTTTAGGCGCTCCTTTTCCCGGATGTGTTTTTCTATCTCCATCTCTCACCTCCTTAACGGGAACATTTTTCGGTTATTCCGCTTTTCCTTGCACCATCTTCCCGCCTTTGATATAATCTCCTTATCAGCACTGCTACATCGAAAAATATTTAGGAGAAAGAAACATATGGCTTATTACACGACAATAACAAAATCTTTTTTCTGCCCTTACCTAAAAATGAACGTATGGCTGACTGGAAAATACCAGCTTTCAGATAGCACCCAAAATCCTTATGAAGCAAAGTTCAAAAGCGCCGTCTGCTCAATTACAGAGAATAGCCATAAGCCTATATATGAGCAAACTGAGAACGAAAAATATTTAAGATGCCCTAATTCTTCATGTAAATATTCCGATGAATTTGACCGTATTATAGACTTGCGGAAGCAAGGTTACTGACTCCGCGTTTTCCTCCTTTCGATACAGAACTCAAATTTAACTGCCTTTTTGTTGACCTGTTCCAGTTGATTCAATAGCGTTTGAAAGTGTTCTGAAACCGACACCTCTTTTTTCATTTGACCAATCAGCATCTGTTCCTCACGAAGCAGATTTTCCAGCTGGGCAATATTAATTATTCTTTCAGAAACATACACTCTCTTTTGCGTTTCCCTCACCTCCCTCCTATATCGACTCCTGCCCACATGTTCGTCTTGCTATTTCGCCCCATCTCCCTTATACTGGTGGTACAGGCCACTGCCATGGCCGAGTACGCAAGAAAGGACTTTACTGTTATGGATGACACAACATTATCTCTGCTCACGCTCTTTAAAGAACGACATACCCTTAACCTGACTCAGCTGGGCGCAATCTTAAATGCAGACCCCTTTTCGTTATCGGATCCCGTACACTACCTAATGTCTCTGGGATATATCAGGAAAAGCGTAGAGATAGAGCCCCTTGAAAGAGATTTAATCTCCTTTGATACTCCCTTGGAAATCACTTACAAAGGAATTGCCGCCATCTCCCAAGCCCTTAAAGAACGGAAAAATTTCAAACATACCGAGTTCCGTGCATGGGTCACCCTTCTGATTGCCATCGCGGCATTCGTTCTGAGCATCGTCAGCCTCTGCCTGCAATACATATGATGCTGATCACGATTGAGACTATTCCCATCGCTGCCACGACACACCAAATCACCTCATAAGCTATGGGGTGATTTTCTTGTAGCCATTGCCACATCTTCCTCACCTCCTTTTGTTTGATATGTTTTCCTTGCACCATCTTCCCGCCTTTGGTATAATCCATTTATCAAATAAAGAGAGGAACACCGCCATGGATTTAAATGAAAACTTACACAAAGCGATATTAGATGCGTGTATAGATGATTCGGATAAGGTCATCCAATATCTGGAAGAGCAGAAGCAAAAGCAGAAACCTTACAATTTAGCCATGCTTATCTTCACTGTCATCAGTGCCACTGGAGCTGTCATCGCCGCAGTTACCGGGCTTCTGATGTATTTCCAGTAATGCCCTGACTTCCCTTAACTCTTTTAGTATCTGAACTAAAAACATCAGATTGACATTTTTCGTTTTGTCTGCTTGTTGTTCTATTCTACACAAGCCGATTTCTGATAATTTCAGCTTATTTCACCTCCTTTCGTTTGCTGATTTTTATTCACTATTTGTTGCAAAAAAAATTCTGTCTCTATCATCTCTATCAAGTCTTAATACAGTGGACAACGCACAAATCTCCGAAAGTTTAAAATCCCCTGTTTTCAAGCGATTATACAACGTTTCCCGCAATATTCCCGACTTTTCTGCGATAGCGACAACAGTCATGCCAGAATCCTCAATGCACTTTTTTAACGCCTTTACATCTGTCATTTCATACCTCCTTTGCTGATTTAAATTCACTATATCACTGTTGTGAATTTATGTCAACTATTTTTATCTGATTTGTTGATTTTTTTTCACAGTCATGTTATTATAAAGCAAAGGAAAGGCGGGATAAAATGTTAAAATTATACCAAAACATAAAAAAACTACGCGAAGAAAAAGGCCTATCACAAGATGCTCTGGCAAAATTAACAGGATATACTGACCGCTCTTCTATCACAAAAATCGAAAAAGGCCAGGTAGACTTACAACAGTCCAAAATAGAATTGTTTGCTAAAGCCCTTGGGACGACCTCTCGGGAATTGGTAGGATGGGATAATGAGCCATCCGTCAAGAAAAAGGGAGCCATCATCAACGTCCTGGGCCGTGTGGCCGCCGGTATCCCTATCGAGGCCATAGAAGAGGTCATCGACACCGAAGAGATTACCGACGAAATGGCCCGCACCGGAGACTTTTTCGGACTTAAAATCAAAGGCGACAGTATGATACCGAATATCTGTGATGGTGATGTGGTTATCGTTCGCCAACAGGATGATGCCGAAAATGGCGAAATTGTCATCGCTACCGTTAATGGAACAGACGCTACTTGCAAGCGGCTCAGAAAATATAAAGGTGGTATTGAACTGATTGCCAATAACCCTACATATGAGCCTTTGGAATTCTCTAACCAGGAAATCCTTGAAAAGCCAGTGAGGATTATCGGTAAAGTAGTAGAGTTGAGAAGAAAATTTTGAGGTTAAACCGCTTCGGCGTTTTAATAAAAATCAGGGAAAGGTGGAACATATCATTGAAGATTCAGTATTCCAAAGAAGCACTTAAGTTTCTGAAAAAACAGGATCGACCTACTAAGCTTAGGATCACTAACGCGATCAATAATCTTCCAGCTGGTGATGTCGTAAAGCTACAGGGCCGTTCTGGATATCGTCTTCGTGTGGGAAACTTTAGGGTAATTTTCAGTAATGACGGAATCATACTAATGATAGAGCAAATAGATAACCGTGGACAGGTTTATAAATAATGGAGGTGCTTATATGTCTAATATAAAGGAACGAATCATAGGAGCCGTCACCATAATGGACGAAAAGGATGCTGCACGCTTTTGGGAAATAATCCAGGTCACTTTCCGGAACCGGGAATGGGATGCCATTCCGGAAGAAGAACCTGACGAGATCGATCTTGCCATGCTTGAACAAATTCAGAACAACCCAGATTGTCATGAGTTTGTCTCTTCCGAAGAGGCCATGAAAGAACTGGGCATCTGAAACCGAGCAAAAAACTTCATAGCGAATGATACATTGAAAGAACTAAGCAGAATATAGTATAATGAGGTCGTAAGGACATAAGATATAATGAATGAAAGCAGAGGACGGAACGGGCAGCCGTCGCCCAAGTTGGAGATGTGGGAACTGTCACCCCACCTATTTCATTCAATCCTTTAAGACCTCGCATTGATGCGGGGTCTTTTCATTATATAATAAGCATGTTTCATAAGTTATAACCAGGGTACATAAAATAACTATTAATCAAATCGCAAAGGTCGGAAAGGCCTCCGACACACTCGCAAGAGTACCTGAGATGATGGATACGCCGCCCATCTTGTGATTTGATGAACGTAAGGGTGTAGCCAGTGGTTACGCCCTTTTATATGCAGAGCCAGTTGCGACGTCGCAACTCCCGCACCATGACAATATGATATGCTTACCCGGGGAGCCGGGGGACGTGCTTTTCATCCGATCTGAGCCTTACAGAAAGGATGATGCTTATGAGTACATATGAGGAATTCATGGTGATCTTGACCGTGGCGCTGCTGATTGTGGCAATTCTGAATCTGAAAAATAAGAAATAGCCGTCCTGACTTTGGTAGAGTAGACGGCTATTTCTTAGCTTAATATTTCGCCGGGTCGGGTGAAGTGCGCTCACCCTCCGACTTCCTCGTTAAGCATATTATATACTGTAATTCAGCTATTTGCAATAAAAACTTCGAAAAAAACCGCCCGGTGTTACCAGCACCGGACGGCCAATGATATACCCCGGAGGGATACCAACACACAAGAATATTGTATCATCTCCGGGGGCAGCCTGCAAGCGTAAAATGCGCTGGCTGCTGTTTTTGTACCTAAAATGTGCCCCCATTGGACACATCATTGAGAGGTGTGGGGGCTTCTGTTGTAAAAATCATATCATACTCAGGAGGGTGATGCAATGAAAATCGAAAAGCTGCCGTCCGGCTCTTACCGGATCAGGAAGACGTACAAGGGCCAGGTGTACACTGTCATATTCGACTGCAAGCCCACGCAGAAAGAAGCCGTGGTAGCAATGGCCAAAGAATTGGAGAAAGTGCAGCAAAAGCACGAAGTCATGACTTTTAAGTTGGCCTATGAAAGATACATAGAATCCAAAAGAAATGTGCTGTCCCCAAGCACCATAATGGGATATAATACCATCATCCGGCAGACCACGGAGAAGTTCCTGGATAAACGGGTCAGCGACATCACTGCCCTTGATGTACAGGAGGAAATCAACCTGGTTGCAAAGAAATGCGGCCCGAAGACTGTGCGCAACCACCACAGTCTCATATCAGCCGTTCTGGGCGTTTTTTCCCAAAACCTGAAGCTTACCACCACTCTTCCGCAAAAGCTGAAAAAAGAGCCATATATACCCTCTGATGAAGATGTCAGGAGGATCCTGGAACATGCCAAGGATACGGAGTACGAGATTCCGATACTGCTTGCCTGTTACGGCCTGCGGCGGTCAGAGATATGCGCCCTGCAGCTGGAAGACATTGATGGGGACATAGTGCATATCAATAAAGCCATGGTGCCGAACGAAAACAGGGAATGGGTGATCAAATCCACAAAGACGACCGCGAGCACCAGGGAAGTCGTCATACCAATGGAGACAGCTGACAAAATTAGGGCCAGGGGGTATATTTATAAGGGATACCCGAACTGCATAACGAATTATCTAAAAAGGACAGAGCGCTCACTAGGGATGCCGCAGTTTTCCATCCACAAGCTCCGGCATTACTTCGCATCGAAGATGAGCGCCATGAACGTGCCAGAAGCTGACATCATACGCATGGGCGGATGGGAGACGGACCATGTCATGAAAAGAATCTACCGGCACTCGATGGAGGACAAGGACAAAGCCAGGCAGAGGGAGATCTCCGAAAGATTCAAGGACGCTCTCCTCCCATAAGCAAATCTTGTCACAGAATTTGTCACGGAATCAAGGAAATGGCTTGAACGGTGGGTTTATCAGGCATAAAATCAAGGGTTCGAGCCCCTTTGCTTCCATTTTTATTGAAAGCCGCAGTACTGAACAATTGAAAAAGCTGTTGCTTGGCGATATTTCATCCGCTAAGCAACAGCTTTTTAATAAATTTCTCCTCTGTTCATTTCCTTGCGACATCGCAATATAATTCGCGTCAAAAGTCAAAGCGCCAGCTTATACAGCACTAAGGTATTAAGACTTACCCCCTCATTCTGAGCCTCAATTGCCAGTCTCTGGTGCAGCGTCTTCGGAAGTCTTACATTGAACTTCCCGCTATAATCGTCTGCCCTCTCAGGTTCTGGTATCGGTAGATTGTTTTCCAGTTTCACCTCGATATATCCCTCCATTGCTTCATTGAGGCTTTCATATAGTTCTTCTATTGTGTCCCCTGTGCTCTGGCATCCGTCCAGTTCAAGAATCCGGCCATAAAAATAATGTCCGCTTTCATCATTCATTTCCTGAACTATTCTTGTGTACGGAAGCTTCATGTAATCTTCGACTCTCAGCATTTTTATCCTCTCATTTAAGTAGTAGAATCTTTCATAGTAACACATTTGCCATCTGGCAATCTCTTAAGTATCTATCATATCCAGAATAGACCTGTTATCTCTCTATTCTGTTCAGTATATCAATAACATATGCTTTCTTCAGCGGATTTTCTTGTTTTATTGTAATTAGGTCTCCTGTCTCTTTATTTAGATAATGCTTATGGCTACCTTTCTGCCTAACCGCTTCATACCTATAATCCGCTAGTACCTTATCTGCTTCCTCCGGTCTAATCCCATTCGGCTGCCTTATCATCTTGTCAATAATTTTTCTGTCGCAGGCACCTCCTCACCTCCTTTTCTATATAGTACCATATTCAGTACTATAAAGCAAGTGTTTTTTTGCTATAAGGAACTACCGCGAAATGGCCTCAAACCGGAACAACAGTTGATCCGACACTGCTACACCTCCAACTCATACAATGCCATTGCTCTTCCGTTCCGGCAATCTACGACGTCCACGATTTTATAGCCGGCGCTCAGATAAATGCTTTTGACTGCCTCCTCATCTAATCCGGTGTCCAGGCGAATATATCGGATGCCACGTTTGCGGCACTCTGCCCGGATCGCTTCCGTGACAAGGCCTGTCATGCCCATCCCGGCAAACTTGCGGCGCACACAGAATTTATGCAGATACGCGGCCTCATATTGGGGTGCGTCAGGCCAGTAGTCCGAGTCCGCCCATTGCAAAATAAAAGCGCAGACAATCTCTCCGGCCATCATTCCGACACAGAAATTCTCCGGCCGGGCATTGGGAGTAATCAGCTCTTCCTCCGTCAGCCATTCATCAGGCCAGACCCGGTATCCCCGCCCCCGCCCCCACGCAGCAACCTCGCGCATCACGGAAACCGCCTTTTCCACTTCTCCAAATAAAATTTCAATCTGCTCCATTTCCTTTGCCCTTTCACAGCAGCAATCCGGAAGCCACAGACACTTGCAAATAAACTTTTCAACAAGATACCTGCCCGGCCGCAATCGCCACATTCAATGAAAATCGTCTCTAATATGCCTCTGCCTCCGCCTTAAATCCGATAGAAATACTGCCTCTCACATTTTCCAGCGCACCGTCCGGCGCCCACAGGAACAGCCTATAAGTTCCGGGCTCTGCAGGATCTCCGAACTTTGTGGAGGCAATGCATTCCAGTGGCTCGCCCTCCTGGCGCAGATTGTGCATGGAATAGTAAACCTCATTCAGGCTCTCGTCCCCAGGCTTAGCAAAGCCGACCTGCAGCCCCTTTCCGGCCTCCGCAGTGACGGCGTACCAAATCCTGTCCCCATCTGACAATGTATATTCCCCCAGCCAGACAATCTCTCCCTCTGCCATTGTCTCCAGGTTGACGGGGATGACCTGCGGATACCAAATTCTGCCTCCTGCGGTTTCCTGCCCGTCATCATCGTCATCGCCCATGTCTTCCAACAGTTCAGCCGCCTCCGTCTCTGTCATATAGCCCGACAGTGCTCCGGTTGTGTCCTGCAGCGTGCCAGTTGTGCCCGATAGTACCCCGACTGCGCCCGGCAGCGTGCCAAAGAGGGGCGCCGCCCGGACATCCCCTGCGGCAGTCCCTATTGTATAAATACCCATAAAGGCCGCTCCCAGAACCACGCATACAGTCAGCGCGGCTGTTATACTCTTAACTGCCTTTGACCGCTCCCGAAATTTCATAAGCGCCTCTAACCTTTCTTTCAATAACTTCTTATTTTCGCTCAAAGTGAGAGTGCCGGGATTTTCCCTGTATCTTCCAACTCCCGCCATGGCGTCAAGCAAGGTCTTGCCATAGTCCCGGGCGCTACCCCAGCCCATTTGGGCAAGGACGGCTTCGTCACAGGAAAACTCACAGGCCCAGGCAATTTCACGGCTCATGAGATGCACAAGAGGATTGAACCAATGCAGACAGACTGTAATCTGTACCAGCCATTTGTAGAACATATCCCCTCTCTTGTAGTGGGTCAGTTCATGGAGGATGATATATTGAAAATCCTTTTCGGAAATATCTGCGCTGGGCAGTACGATACACGGCCGGAAAAAGCCAATCAGCAACGGCGAGGAAATCAGGGAATTAACGCATAGCTCTATGGGCTTTTTAACGCCTGCCCGTTCTACCGCAATGGAAAGCCGGTCCAAAGTTTCCATATCGGAAACCGGAGCGGATCCGGCATTGATATACCGCACAAAACTCTGATAGATTGTTATCTTCCGTACCAGCAAACCCATGGCAGCTATCAGCCAAACCAGCCAGAGATGACGGATGAGCAATCTGCCGATGTCACGGAATGAATGGATTGCTGCCTTATCGTCTTCCAGGCTGTCGATGCTTTCACTTTTCTGTTCCAAATCGACAGCAGGGACAGGCAGGCCTCCGGAAGCGACTGTATCGGACTGTTTCGACGACGACTGCAATGATGCAGACTTCGGCTGCGATGCGGCCCCCGACTGTGATGCGGACCCCGACTGTGATGCAGACTGCTGCGGTGACTGTGCCAACGATGCCGACCACCCTTGCGGCGACTGCGCCAGAGACTCGGCCCGGGCTATGGCCTGATCCACAGCCTGATAGGCTTTTCCCAGCAGGCTTACCTGTGGCCCGAAAGGAAGCAACAGGCGCAAAACCGCAACAAGCCAAATATAATACTGCCACTGCCTACTGATTTTGTCTCTCAAAACACGCCCGCCCAAAAGCAGAGCCAGGATAAGCAGACCGCCGGAGCAGGACATGGACAAAAAGATCTTCATAGCTGTACTCATCTTTTCTCCCTCCCTTTCTCCAGCAATCTCGCCAGTTCCTCGTATTCTTCCTCTGCCAGCAGATCCCCCAAGATCAGGTTAGAAACCAGACCTTTTGCGCTCCCCTCATAGATTTTATCCAGAAAATTCCTCGTCTGCACCGCCCTGTACTCCGCCTCTGATACCAAAGCAGTGTACTCATTGCGCCGTCCGATTTTCCTGGCCCTCAAAAAGCCCTTGTTCATCAGCCGGGACAGCAGCACGATGAGGGTATTCTTTTGGCAGGGCTTGCCCCTGGCCGCCAGTCCGTCCATGATATAGGGGAACAATGTGACCTCCGCCGTATTCCCCCATACAATTTTCATGATTTCAAGTTCGGCATCCGATATTTGCTGCAGCATAGTTTCGCTCTCCTTAATATACGACATCGTGTTGGCTGTTTAAAATATAACATAATGTCGTACTTATGTCAAGCCTATTTCTGCCATATCAGCCCAAAATACAAGCTGCGTTCCCTATTGAAATTATTCCGTTTTCACCGTATAATCAATACTATATACGAAGAAGCATTACAATCGCAGTTGCTGAAAAATGTATGTTCCAAATCCGGAAAATGTATGTTCCAAATCCGGAAATGGAGGAAAAATAAATGGAACTGACACAGAAAAAAATTTATACAACTGAGGATATATACGCCCTCCCTGAGGGACAGAGGGCAGAGCTGATAGACGGGCAGATGTATATGACGGCGCCGCCTAGGGCGGTGCACCAGCGGATATCCTATGCGACTGCCAGAAAAATCTCGAATTATATCGACCATAAAAAAGGCGATTGCGAAGTATTCCTCGCCCCATTCGCCGTATTCCTCAACGCAGACAATAAAACCTATGTAGAACCGGACATTTCCGTCATCTGCGATCAAAGCAAACCGGACGAATACGGCTGCAACGGCGCGCCCGACTGGATCATCGAAATCGCCTCCCCTACGGACTCCAACAGGGATTACGGCATCAAGCTTTTTAAATACCGCACGGCAGGCGTCAGGGAATATTGGATTGTGAACCCCCAGACCAGAACCGTTATGGTCTATAATTTTGAGGACGAATCCGATACAAACCAGTATACCTTTGACGACGAAATCCCCGTCCGCATTTACAGGGACTTGATTCTCCGGATTTCTGATCTGTTATAATGTATACACAATCATTTTGCGGCTTCATCCTTTCATCTGTTTTGACACATGCGAATTCTCCGAGTCCTTTTTATCTGATGGTTCAACCTGTCAATGCAGCAGAGCCGCTCCCATAGAGACACAAGAGGGCAGAATAACACATGGAGAAATCAATACAAAATCCTACAATTACATATCAAAAGACCGACCTCCATACCCACACCTGCGCCAGCGGCCACGGCACCACAGACAGCATCACCGACCTGGCCCGGGAAGCGGCAAAGCGGCAGATGAAAGTGCTGGGCATCAGCGACCACGGCCCGGCCAGCCCGGGCAGCGCAGGCCTGTCCTATTTCCGCAGCCTGTTTTTATGCGAGCCAAAGCGCTTCGGCATCCATCTGCGCTATGGCGCGGAAGCCAATATCCTGGACAAGGACGGCCGTTTGGATATTCCCGATGAGATTCTCACGAATCTCGACTACTGCATCGTAAGCATGCACCGTCCCATCTACGCCTCCGGCTCCGCCGTAGAGAACACCAAAGCCTACATCCGCGCCATGCGCCACCCGAACGTAAAAATCATCGGCCACTGCGACGACTCCCGCTTTCCCGTGGATTACAGCGAACTGGCAAAGGCCGCTCTGTCCTTTGGCGTGATGCCGGAACTAAACAATGTGTCCTTGCTTCCGGACAGCTATCGCCTGGATTGCCGCGCCAATGCCATCCGGCTGCTGCAATCCTGCGAAGCCCTCTCCTGCCCCATCGTCCTGTCCAGCGACAGCCACGGCCGGACACACATTGGCGATGTGGCCTCGGCCTCGGCTCTGGTTGCGGAAATGGGATTCCCCCTGCGGCTTATTGTCTCGGAGCCATAGCCGTGATTGCGACCATGATACGGAAAAGGGCATATCTTCGCCAAATTGCCTAGATATTGTTACAAAATGCGTTTTAATCGCCAGACGCACAAACAGCCGCCCCGCAACATGTCTTATGGTATGCGGCAGAGCGGCTTTTTCTAAATTCCCCTGTACATCAGCAATACAAATCATCCTCTGACACGTAATTGAGTATCTCCTCATTCAGCGTTACCCCAAAGTCCCTGCCGATATCCCGCAGATTCTCATCCGTGATCACCTGTCTGGGAGGCTTTCCGCCGGTGGCGGCCAGTGCGACGGACGCGATCTGGGCGGCTTTCTCGATGGTATGCATCAGGCCGAAAGCCGTGTCGAAATCCGGCCCGGACACAAACAGCCCATGGAAAGCCCAGATGGCTGCATCATATTTCTCCATCAGCGCGCAGGTGGCTTTCGCAATCTCCGCCCCTCCCGGCACCATCCAGGGCACCACGCCCACGCCGCCAGGGAATACCACGCAGCACTCTGTAGCGCTCTTCCAGAGCATCCTGGTAAACACCTCCGACTTCAGGGGCAGCACATAAGTCAGCGCAATCACATAAGGAGTGTGGGCATGGTAAATGACCCGGTTCGCGCCGTCCGTCACACGCTTCCGCACGGAATGATTCATAAAATGGGTGGGGAACTCACTGGTAGGCCTGCCTCCGTTCTCCAGCCCCCAGACAATGCGGTAAGCATCGCCGGCCTCATTGATCTCCACAATACAGATACTGTTCTGGGGCTCCAGACCCACGTTCTGCAAAAACTTACCGCTGCCCGTGGAGATGAAATACTCACCTTTCAGGTTCTCCGCCTCCACCCCCATCTTCACCCAGTCGCCTGGCATATGCTTAAAATAAGGCCTGCACTCCGCCACCTCTTCCTCTTTCATCCGGTAAGTCAGATTCCCCCCGTTCCGCTCATGCCACCCCTGCCGCACACCGTCATGGCACATGCGGATATAGTCCTCCATCACCTTTACGCCAAATATACTATTCATGTCATCCTCCTTACCAAACCTGCCATTCTAAAACGGCCGGAGCCAAAAACCTGGCACCCCGGCCGCAAAACCCAAAAAATCTTCGAAAACTTACCGCTTCAACTGCACCTCATTCTCATACTTCCTGATCTCGGCATAGAAATCCTTGTCGGACACCACACCGCAGCGCTCAC
This sequence comes from uncultured Acetatifactor sp., assembly GCA_910584235.1. Classification (GTDB taxonomy): domain Bacteria; phylum Bacillota; class Clostridia; order Lachnospirales; family Lachnospiraceae; genus Acetatifactor. Next base: position 10,038 of record CAJTZD010000022.1, on the reverse strand, counting down.
AGTACTCGTTCCACACATCGCCGAAAGGCAGGGTCTTCACTGCCTCCTGCTCCACCATCAGCTCAGTCATACGGTTTTCGTCCTGAAGCTTCTTTAGCGCCTCGTTGGGCGTGCACATAGCGGTGAGCAAAGCTTTCTGCCAACTGCGGAATCCCATGGCCCAGGCGGAGACCCGGTTGATGCTGGCATCAAAGTAGTCCAGAGCCATATAGACCCGCTCCAGTCCGTTGCATCTGACGATCTCCTTTGCCATCTCCTTGGTCTCATCGTCAAACAGCACCACATGGTCGCTGTCCCAGCGGATAGGCCTTGTGATGTGCAGGGCGATCTCCGGATAGAAGCACAGCAGTGCGGGAATCTTGTCCGACACCACCTCGGTAGGGTGATAATGACCATTGTCCATCAGCGGCAGGCAGCCCTCGTGGGTAGCGGCGAAGCTCAAAGTGAACTCGGCGCTTCCAACGGTGTATGCCTCCACGCCAATGCCGAATACCTTGGACTCTACGCAGGGCTTTACCTTGTCCCTGTCAAAGGGCTCAGAGAGAATCTGCTCAATGGAATCCTTGTATCTCTCCCTGGGGCCCATACGGTCAGCCGGGATGTCCTTGTATCCATCCCCCGTCCAGATATTCATGACGCAGGGAACGCCTGTCTCTTCCGCAAAATACTGGGAAATGCGGACGCATGCCCTGCCATGCTCAATCCAGAACTTCCTGGTCTCCTCGTCAGGGCTGGAAAGGGTCAGGCCGTCCTTTACCTTGTCATGGGAGAAAAATGTGGGGTTGAAGTCTATGCCCATGTTCCTCTCCTTTGCAAACGCCACCCATTTGGCGAAATGCTTGGGCTCAATCTTGTCCCGGTCCACGAACTCACCGGGCTCAAAGATGGCGTAGCTGGCATGGAGGTTGAGCTTCTTCTTGCCGGGCATCAGACTCAGAGCCTTATCCATGTCCTGCATCAGTTCTTCCGGGGTCTTGGCCTTTCCGGGATAGTCCCCGGTGGTCTGGATGCCGCCGGTTAAGGGGCCGTCATGGTCGAAGCCGGTCACGTCGTCTCCCTGCCAGCAGTGGAGCGCCACGGGAGCCTCCATGCATTTTTTGATGGCTGCCTCCACGTCCACGCCGTAGGAGGTGTAAATCTCTTTTGCGGATTCAAATCTTTCCTTTGCTGTCATTTTTTCTTCCTTTCTTCCTCTCTATTATAGTATCACTTGTGCCTGCCGGAAACTGTCCGTCTTCCATTCGAAATGTCTGCCACAATGTATTTATGGTGACAGTCACGGCCGCTAAACTCTGCCGCTCCCCGCTGGCCCTGTCTGCCAGCCAAAGGGCAGCTGTTAAAGGAATGTCCTTATCTCTGTCCCGGCCTCCTATGGCTCATAATGGTTGATGGGGAAAGAAGCGAACACGCAGGCTCTGGCAGCCTTTAAATCCGCCAGTTCCCCTGCAGTCATCATCTGCGCCGCGATATTTCCGATAGCGGTAGCCTCGGTAGGCCCTGCGTACACGGGAATGCCCGTAGCCCGGGCTGTCAGCCTGTTTAAGTAGTCCGCATTGGAGCCTCCGCCCACGATATGTATCTTGTCATATGTCTTTCCGGTGATGCCCTCTATCTGCTTTATGGTCTTGGCATAGCATTTCGCCAGGCTGTTGTAGATGACGGATGCCACCTCGGCAAGGCCCTCCGGCACCTGCTGCCCGGACTCCCTGCAGGCATCCCGGACTTCCTTTGTCATGTTGGCCGGCGCCAGGAAGCGGTCGGCATTGCAGTCCACGATGGAGGCAATGCTGCACTTGGAAGCCATCTCGCATATCTCTCCAAAGCCCAGATCCCCGCCGATCTCTTTCTTCACGGACTGGATCATCCACAGCCCCATGATATTCTTCAGATATCGGAAGCGATAGTCATAGCCGCCCTCGCTGGTCAGGTTGCTGGCCTTACTCTCCGGCGAACAGTTGGCCTCCGCCAGCTCCGTCCCCATGAGAGACCATGTGCCGGAACTGATGTAGAGCGCGTCATCGCTGTCCGTGGGCACTGCTATCACAGCAGAGCCGGTGTCGTGGGTGGCGGGCTCCACTACCTTGCAGTTAAATCCTACCTCTGCCTGCACCTCCTCTGTCAGTTCCCCCAGCACGGTGCCGGGCGTGACCATCCGCCGGAAAATCCGCTTCGGGTATCCCAGTCTTTCGATGAGCTCCATATCCCAGTCCTTGGTGTCCGGGCTCACCAGCTGCCCGGTGGTGGCTTCCGTGTACTCCGTGGCCGCCACGCCGGAGAGCATGTAGTGGAAATAATCCGGCATCAGCAGCATGGTCTTTGCCTTTGCAAGCTGTTCGGGCTTTTTCACTTTCAGGGCCATAAGCTGGTAGATGGTATTGAAGATCGCTTTCTGGATGCCTGTGCGGGCATAGAGTTCGTCCTCGGAGATGATCTTGTATACTTCCTCGTCCATCCCCTTGGTGCGCCCGTCCCGGTAAGCAACCGCGTTGCCGATGCGCTCTCCGCTCTCGTCCAGCAGCACAAAGTCCACCCCCCAGGTGTCCACGCCCACGCTGACGGGAATCTTGCCAAGTTCCCCGCATTTCTTCAGGCCCAGCTTGATCTGCGCGAACAGTTCGTCCACATCCCAGACATTCTCGCCGTCTTTCTCCACCATCCCATTGGGGAAGCGGTGCACTTCCTCCAATACCATCCGTCCGTCTTCCAGATGAGCCAGGATATGGCGGCCGCTGGAGGCGCCGATATCAATGGCGAGATAATATTTGCATGAGTCCATTGCCATCCCTCTCCTTTCTTTCTATACAGGAGCTTTGCAGAAACAGCTCTTTCATCTTTAATAAAGAAATTGTACCATACTTTCCTAAACAAAAAAAGGTCTTTTTCAAATAATTGTGGAAAAACCACAAAAAAATTCGGAATGCCACACAGCAAGCCTGTGACATTCCGGCTGTTTCCGTTATTTCAGGAACTCTTCAACGCGCATTTCCACTGTCGGTATCTCAGAGAGCCTGCAAGCCACCGCGTCCGTCCCGCTCTTGATATCCTCCGGCATCTTCATCAGATACCCACGAGTTCACTGAGTCTCCCTGTCCTCCTTATGCCTATATTTTGGCATAAAAAAGGAACGTGAAAATATCACGTTCCAATCAATTTCATATCAAGGCTCTTTGTTTGTGTTTTTACTACACCAATTTCTTTAGTTACTACACCACACTACACCATCACCCTATCAAAATTCATAGAATTTTAAAGAATTTTATAAAGTTCCGATTTCCCGCTAAACCATTGAGTTTTCTAGTGTTTTCGGGCATTACTGCAACTCATAAGGCGTCATCTGGTACACATAGTAATTGAGCCAGTTGCTGTAGAGATTATTGCTGTGGGAGCGCCACTGGAGCAGCGGTCTCTCTTTAGGGTCGTCCCCCGGATAATAATTGTAGGGCACCTGGATAGGAAGCCCCTTGTTCAGATCTCGGTAGTACTCATTATTCAGAGAGTACCTGTCGTACTCCGGATGGCCGGTGACGAATATTTTCCTGCCCTCCTGAGCCATGGCAAGGTACACGCCGGCTACCGGGGATTCCGCCAGCACCGTCAAATCTTTGCAGGCGCGGATCTGTTCCGACGGCGTCTCCGTGTGACGGCTCTGGGGCGCCAGGAAGATGTCGTCAAAGCCCCGCACCAGAGGAACCTTGCGGTTCTCCACCTTATGCTCGTAGATCCCAAAGAGCTTTTGGGGAAGTAGCTTTTTATTGATGCCGTAATAATGGTACAATCCCGCCTGGGCCGCCCAGCAGATGTGCAGCGTGGAGGTCACATGGGTTTCGGCCCAGTCTAAGATCTCACAGATTTCCTCCCAGTAATCCACCTCCTCAAAGGGGATATCCTCCACCGGAGCCCCGGTGACGATCATGCCGTCATACTTTCTGTCCCTGATGTCGTCCAGAGTACAATAGAACTTGTTCAGATGGCTGGCCGGGGTATTCAGAGATACATGGCTCTTCACATTGATGAAAGTCACATCCACCTGCAGGGGAGTATTGGACAGAGCACGCAAAAGCTGCAGTTCCGTATCCTGTTTCACGGGCATGTTGTTGAGGATCAGCACCTCCAGGGGCCGGATGTCCTGATGCATGGCGCGCATCTCGTCCATGACGAATATATTCTCATTAATCAGTATTTCCTTTGCCGGTAAATCGCTTTGCACTTTGATGGGCATGTCTCTTTCCTCCTTAATATTTCACCTTTGTCTGCCGTCAGCGGACACGGGGCTTTGGGCCGTCTATTTCGTAGCGCTTCAGAAAGTCTGCCTCTGACAGAATGGGAATCCCCAGTTCCTTGGCTTTTTTATTCTTAGACGAATTGGACGCTACGTCATTGTTGATCAGGCAGGCGGTCTTGCCGGTAACGCTCCCCGTAACCTTGCCGCCTTTTTGCTCAATCAGCTCTTTTAAATCGGAACGGCTGGCGAATTTCTCCAGGGAACCGGTAATGCAAAAGCTCAGATTCAGCAGCGTCTGGCTTCCCTCATCCACCCTGGGAACCGCAATCTCCAGCTCGCCCACAAGATCCGCAATCTTCCGCAGATTGTCGGCATCCTGCATATAATTGACAAAGGCCGTGGCAATAACCTCACCCACGCCGTCTATGGCGCTCAAAGTCTCCACATCCGCCTCCTGCATGCGCTTTAAGTCATGGTCAAAAAAGCGGCAGAGCATCTTGGCATTGGCCACGCCGATGTTGGCGATGCCCAGCCCGTATATTACTCTGGGCAAAGTAGTGTGCCTGGCCCGGTCTACGCTCTCTATCAGATTCTGGTATGATTTCTCGCCGAATCCCTCCGTCTCCACGATCTGTTCCCGATATCTGTCCAGATGGAAGAGATCCGCGAACTCATGGATAAATCCCATGTCAATGAATTTCTCCAGCGTTGCCTCCGACAGGCCGTCAATGTTCATGGCATCGCGGCTGACAAAGAGGGTGAACGCCTTGATCTGCTTGGCCGCACATTTTTCGTTGGTGCAATAGAGTGATTGGACGTCATTAATCTGACGGATTTCCGTCTTTCCTCCGCACACGGGACATCTGTCCGGAATCTCCACCGGCCTGTGTCCGCCCATGGCCAGCGCCGCCTCCGTGGCTTCCGCGCTTTCTGCGGGGTCTTTCCCCGGTCGAACCGCCTCTGCATCAGGTTCTTCTCCTGCCTCATGCCCCTGAGGCAGGCCGGCTTCGTCCTGTCCCTCTCCTGCCTCATGCCCCTGAAGCACGGCGGCTTCGCCCTGGCTCTCTGCCAGCATCTCCCTGACAGTCAGATTCTCCGCAATCTGGGGAATGATCATATTGGCCTTGTATACCGTAATCCGGTCGCCGATGCCCAGGTGCAGCCCCCGCAGGATGCTGATATTGTGGACGGAGGCCCTGCTCACCGTAGTACCCTCCAGCTCCACCGGCTCGAAAATCGCCACAGGATTGATCAGTCCCGTGCGGCTGGCGCTCCATTCGATCTCCCGCAGGGTGGTCTCCCGCAGCTCATCCGCCCATTTGAAAGCGATGGAATTCCTGGGGAACTTCGCCGTCCTCCCCAGGGAACGCCCATAGGCGATGTCCTCGTAAATTAACACCAGTCCGTCGGAGGGAATGTCATAAGAATCTATCTTCTTCTCGAAGAGCTCCACGGTCTCCAGTATATTCTCCTCTGTCACCAGATAATGCTCCACGGTTTCGAAGCCCTGCCGTTCCAGAAACGAAAGCTGTTCCTCCACGGAACCGGCGAAATCAACGGCCCCGCCAGATGCGCTGCCGGCCGCCCCATCCGCCTGCTCCCGGAACTCTGCCGCTTCCCCTGCATCCGCCGCATCCACCAGGGCAAAAGCGCAGAACCGGACATTGCGCCGTGCCGTGATCTCGTTGTTCAGCTGACGCACGGAGCCGCTGCAGAGATTCCTGGGATTTTTGTACTTTGCCTCCACGTCCTCAATCTCCGCATTGATCCTCTCAAAATCAGAGTAGCTGATCACTGCCTCCCCCCGCAGCACCAGCTCCCCCCGAAAAGGGATCTCCAGGGGAAGATTCACAAAAGTCCTGGCATTGTTCGTAATGACCTCGCCGATCTCCCCATTGCCCCTGGTGACCGCTTTTTCCAGCTTTCCGCCCCGATAAGTCAGCACAATGGTCAGCCCGTCCAGTTTCCAGCTCAAAACGGCCCGGTGCCCTCCCAACCAGTCCCGCAGCGCCTCTCTGCTCTTGGTCTTGTCCAGGGACAGCATGGGGCTTTCATGCCGCTCCTTGGGCAGCTCCTCCACGGCCTCATAGCCCACATTCACCGTGGGGCTGCCCGCCATTACCATGCCCGTCTCCCTCTCCAGGGCCGCAAGCTCGTCATAGAGAGAGTCGTATTCTCTATTACTGATGATTTCCCTGTCTTCCGCATAATAAGCCTTGGAGGCCTCCTGCAAAGTCGCCACCAGATATTTGATCCGTTCTATTTTCTCAGACCGTTCCATTCCACTAACCACCTTCCATAACGATATTTGATTCCGTCCTCCCGTCCCTCGGCTTTTCAAGGCCGCGCAGGCCGGCTATCTGTCTGTCCGCACCGGCGCCCGCACAGCCCCGGCGGTGCAGATGTTCCGGCGCTAGGCCTGCCTCTTCAGGCCGCAGTCCCGGTACAGCCTCTCCACATCCGTGCTCCCGAGTTCCCTGTACTCCCCGGGTTTTAAGTCTCCCAGCGTCACATGCATCACCCGGATGCGCTTCAGAGACCTTACATGGTAGCCGCAGGCCCGGCACATTCGCTTGATCTGCCGGTTCACCCCCTGGGTCAGCACCATTCGCAAGACAAACTTATCTTGCTTTTTCACTTCACATTCCCTGGTGGTGATATCCAGTTCTTCCAGATAGACTCCCCGGGACATTCTCTCCAGAAACTCCGGCGTGATCTCTTTATTAACCCTGACCAGATACTCCTTTTCATGACGGTTTGCGCCTTTCATCATGGCCTGAATCAGATCTCCGTCATTGGACAGCAATAGAAGCCCCTCGGAATCCTTGTCCAGCCGCCCGGCATAAGTGACCCGGACCGGGTAATCGATAAGGTCGGACACGATGCGCTCCGCGTGGGCATCCCTCTCCGTACAGGTCACCCCCAGAGGCTTATAAAATGCCAGCACCACCCTCTCCTGCCCGGCCTGCACCCGCCTGCCGGACACCAGGACCTCATCTCCATCCCCTACAAGCCGGACATAAGTGGCCTGTGTGCCGTTTACCAGCACCTCTCCTCTCTCTATGAGTTTATCCGCATCCCTCCTGGAGCAGACGCCGCAGTGGGCCAGATATTTGTTCAATCTCATTTGTTCCATATAATATGACCTCACCTTTCCGAAAATACTTCCCGGGGGCTCCTGTTTTGCGGTCTTCCCGGCTCAAATCCCCGGCCGTGACCATGGTTTCGCTGCATTCCTCACGTCCGAATCCCGTCCCCCGGGCCGCTTTCCCCAACCAGACTGCGCACCTTGGGAATCCCCTCCCCCTGCCGCAGTCCGGCTTTGGCCGTCCGGTCTGCCAATTCATTGTAATACACATTCGTATGGGCCGCCACTTTCCGGAAAGAAATGGCGATTTTTTTTCTCCACTCCCGCATGCTCAGGGCATACTTTCCGGTGAGCTCCGTTTTGGACCGCCACGCGCCGGTGACCCATTTTTCGATTCCCTCGTAGTCATAACACAGCTCCACTTTGGAAAAGCCACTTGCCATGGCAGTCCTCACCGCGTACATGGCCCCCAGCATCTCGCCTGTGACGTTTCTGTGCCGCAGGGACTGTTCGTTGTCCCCGTTTCCGTATTCCGTATAGATTCTGCCCCCCGGCAGGATGAATACACAGCCGAAAGCGTATCTTTTCAGTGAATTGTCATAGCTGCCGTCCACGTAGGCCAGCAGTGTACCCGGCGGTGGAATTTCGTCTCCGTCCCTCACAAAGCCCTGCTCCCCTCTGCCTGTACCTGTTTCAGGGACTTCTGCCCTCTGTCCGAAAGCCTGCTTTGTTTTGGCAGCCTGCCTTTCTTTTCGCCCCGGCAGCCCCGCGTCTACCGCGCCGGACGCCTGCCATGAACCGGGCTCCAGCCCCAGATAGCTTTCCGCCTCCTCCAGCGCCGCAAAGCCCTTATACGCCGCGCCGGGAACCCCCTCCACACAGGCCCTGCATTCCTCCCATGTCCGAAAGATTCCCGTGGCTTTCCCTTTTTTTACCGCATAATATTTCTTCCCCGCCATCCCGCGCTCCCGACTCTTCCTAAAATTTTTACAATTCTTTCTTTTCTTCCCTTTTGGGAATTATTCCTTATTTCCGACGTTTCCTGCCGTATCCGGTGAGGATTGCCGCTGCCAGAATCGCCAGCATACAAATGGAATAAAAGTTCACCAGGGGCACCGAGGCCGGCGCTATGGCAAAGCCCTCTCCGAACGCGGCGGCCTGCTGCGCCGGTATCACACAGTGCACTGTCCATGGCGCCAGGAAACAGAATACGCAGCCCGTGCAGTCCAGCAGATTCGCCCGACGGTATCTGTCCACGCCGGCCCGCTCCCCGATGTCGTTCACCAGATCTCCCAGGGCCACAATGGCCACGGAAATCACCCCCGTCACCATACTCAGGATTCCCGTGGACAGAACAATGGTAGCCTCGGCGCTGGCCTGACTCTTCGCGAAGCGGGAAAGCAATGCTCCCACATCCTCAAAGAGGCCGCTGCACTCCAGCACCCCCAGCAGGGAAAACACCGCAATCAGCATGGCCACCGTCCCCGCCGTGCCCGTAATGGAGGAGATGATCAGACCGTCCACGGAAAAGCCGCCGGGGAACGACACCAGGTCGTTTACCTTATAAATGCCGGAAAACAGCCCGGCCGCTATCCCCGCAAGAATACCGTAAGACAATGACGTGATCAAGTGTTTTCGCATCAGACAGGCCGTAATAATGATCACCGGCACTATGAGCATCACCAGACTCACAGGCTTTGCCACCGCCTCCGCCCCGTCAATCACAGCGCCCGTGCCCGTATCCTTAGCGAAGATCAGAAAGAGAACCAGCGCTCCTGCCGCTGCCGGCAGGCTGTAACGCATCCGGGTCCTCACCACTGTCCCCAGATCCGCGTGCTGGGTAGTTGAAGACGCAATTGTCGTATCCGAGATAGGTCCTAAGTTGTCGCCGAAAGCCGCTCCCGATACAATGGCCCCGATCATGAATTCCGGCGATGCCCCTGCCATGACCCCCACCGGGAACAGTATGGGAATCACCACGAAGTAAGTACCCACCGAGGTGCCGGTGGCAAAGGCCAGCAGGCAGGTAATGAGAAAGGTGGACGCCACAAAGAATCTGCCGGTGAGACCTGCCGCCACCACATAAGCCGCAATGGTCTGCACCGCTCCGCTGGAGGAAATCAGCTTACCGGATATCGCGGCCAGCACCACGGACAGCACGATCACAGCGAACATAGGCTTGCCAAGCCCGTATACAAGCGCCTCGCCGTATGCCTTTTCGTCTTTTGCAAACAGGACCCCGGCCACCAGCGCCGCAAAAAACGCGATCACATATCCGTTTACATTTGACTGGCTGAAAGCCGCCCATGCAATCATGGCAGCCGCTGTCAGAAGCGGGATCGCCTTTCCAAAGCCTCCCAGATAAAATTCTACTTTCTTAGGTCTGTTCTCCATTGTTCCCCCATTCCGGTTCCTCATAGTCTCATTGGACTCCAAAATAATTTTTTACCGATCAGTTCTATTGTAACGACCTTGCCTGTGCCTGTCAAATGATTCTTTTCTCGAAAATCCAGGCCATAACCTCTACCGTCCGGGGCTGCCCCATGGCGCCTGCCGTCTTGGGAATGCGAGTAAACCATGTGCGCGGACACCTCGCAATGCCCGGCAAACAAATTCCATGTTTATCCAAAATAAAATAACCGAAAAATAGATTGCAAAAAATGAAAACTACTGTATAATCCCATCTTTAACACTTAAAGAAATGCAAAATGGCGCTATCCCTTGATTT